>NZ_JBIARD010000005.1:0-370296 GCF_042889585.1 Streptomyces sp. NPDC002566
GCGCCGATGGTACTGCAGGGGGGACCCTGTGGGAGAGTAGGACGCCGCCGAACAATCATTGGGAAAACCCCCGCACCTCACGGTGCGGGGGTTTTTTCGTTTTACGGCCCTGTCGGGCCCGTAATACGGTGACCGGCATGAACTATGTGATCCGGTCCGTGCGTCCCGACGAATGGGCTCTCGCCAGGGAGCTGCGACTGCTGGCGTTGCAGGATCCGGTCGCGCACCTCGCTTTCCTGGAGACGTACGAGGAGGCGCTGGCGAAGCCGGACTCGCTCTGGAAGGAGCGCACGGCGGGGGTCGCCGAAGGTTCGGACACCGCTCAGCAGCTGGTCGCGATAGCCCCGAGCGGGGAATGGGTGGGCACGGCGACCGTGCTGGTCGAAGAGGCCGGGGTCGAGGACTGGGCGGGATTCCCGGTCGAGCGGCGTCAAGGGCATGTGGTCGGGGTGTTCGTACGGCCCGACGTGCGGGGGATCGGACTGACCGAGGTGCTGTTCGACGCTGTGCTCGACTGGGCCTGGGGACGTGAGGTGGAGCGGGTGCGGCTCCTCGTGCACGAGGAGAACGGACGGGCGCAGGCCTTCTACCGCCGGGTGGGGTTCCGGCCCACCGGGGTGGTCGTTTCCGTGCCGGCCCATCCCGACGCCCGCGAACTGGAGTTCGTACTGGAGCCGGCAAGCGAGCGGGGCCCGTCCGAGGTGAGTTGACGGTCTGCCCGGACGCCGGCGGTCAGACGGGCAGTTCCGTGTGGGGCCAGCGGGAGCGGGCCTGTTCGCGGGAGCGGAGCAGGGCCAGGGTGGGCAGGCCCGCGTCGGCGCCGGCCGCCAGGAGGTCCGGGAGCTGCGGGATCGGCGCCACGGCCGCCACGTCGTCCAGGACCAGCGTCAGTGGTGGGTCGAGGCGACCGGAGGATGACCGTTCGGCCATGCGCCGGCCGCGCTCGACCACGCTGGAGACGAGGGCCGTCAGGAGCGGCATGGCGCCGGGATCGCTCCTCGGGTCCTCGATGGAATTGCCGAGCACATAAAGCGTTCCCCCTTCGTTCACGAAGGAATCCAAGGCGAGGGCATCACTTCGGTCGGGAGTGCATGCCTCGCGGATGTTCACCGTGGAGAGCGCGGCGAGGGCACGGGTCGTCAGCTCGTGGGCGATGTCCCGGCGTTCGGGATGTGACGTGAGAGCGGCTTCGAGCTCGCCGGCCGAACCAGGGGCCGCCTTCGGGTTGGTGCGCAGGGCACGGACGGCTTCCTGGACGCCTGAGCCCTGCGACCAGCGGTGGACGTGCCGGATGGTGCGGCCGTCGACGGCGGCGGCGTGCAGGTAGCTGCGGAGGAGCGTTTCCGCGGTGTCGGCGACTGCTTGGTCCAGACGGGCCGTGGGGCGTACGGGGGTGAGGAGGGCGGCGGCTCGCCCTGCCGCCGTCGCCTTGTCCGCGCAGCCGGCCGTCGGGGACCAGTGGAGGCGGGCCGGGGTGTCGCAGAGGTGGGCGGGGTCGTAGAGGAGGACGGGGCCGAGTTTGGCGCGGGCGTCCTTCGTGTCGTGCCAGAGGGCCGGTGCGGAGGTGACGACGAGGAGGGGGCCTTCCGCGTCGCGGACGGCGCGGGCGGCCGTGGCCTGGCGGATCTCTCGGGAGCCGTAGAGGACAGGGCCTTCGGGGCGAGGCGGCGTCGTGGGCAGCACCGCCGTGGGCTCGGGGAGCTGCTGCGGGACGGCCGCGGTCACGGCGACCTTCGTCGCGGAGGGCGGAGTCGGGTCGGCTGACGGTGCTTCGGCCTGCTCCCATGCAGTAGCCGCACTGGTCGCAGCAGTTCCCGTGGCCGGTGGCTCGTGTCGCTCCGGTGGGGGTGCCGTCGCCGTCACCATCCGGTCCAGGGCCGCCGCCCTCTCCGCCTTCCTGCGTGCCCGGACCGCCCGCCACCTGGCCACCGTCCCCAGCACGAACACCGTGAGGACGAACACCAGCATCAGCTGGCCGATGAACAGCCCCCAGAAGAGGCCGTACCCGGAGAGTTCGGCGGGGTGGGCCTGCGGCCAGGCGCCGGCGATGTCGTGGGGCCGGCCGACGAGGTGGCGCATGGCCAGGGGCGTGCGGGTGAAGGTGACGCCGGCGGGCCAGGAGCCGTGCGCGAAGAGTGCGGCAAGGCCGGTGGCCGTCCAGACGAGCAGGGTCATGCCGAGCAGGAAGCCGAGTATGCCGACCAGGAGGCCGTCGGGGACGCCCCCTGTCTGCGCCGGCCGGCCGCCTCCCGGGCCCGCGTCCCGGTGGTGCCGCTGGTGACGGTGGTCGTCGGTCGGTCTCATGGCCCGGGGACCGCCTTACGCGACCGTCGACTCGGACGAGGACGAACCGTCCAGGTCGGCCATGTGCTGTTCCATGAAGGCCGCCGCCCGTTCCTCGGCCTCCCGCTCGGCGGCGCGCAGCGCGTCGTCGGCGGACAGGTCGACGGAGGACTCCGTCATCGCGCGGTCGGTGAAGACCACGGGCCGTTCGGTCTCGGTGACCAGGTGTTTGACGACCTGGACGTTGCCGTTGACGTCCCAGACGGCGATGCCGGGCGTCAGGGTCGGGATGATCTCCACGGCCCAGCGCGGCAGGCCCAGGACGCGGCCGGTCGCGCGGGCCTCGTCGGCTTTCTGGGCGTAGATCGTCCGTGTGGACGCCATCTTGAGGATCGCGGCGGCCTCCTTCGCCGCGGCTCCGTCGACCACGTCGGACAGGTGGTGGACGACGGCGACGAAGGACAGACCGAGCCGGCGGCCGAACTTCAGCAGGCGCTGGAACAGCTGGGCCACGAAGGGGCTGTTGATGATGTGCCAGGCCTCCTCGACCAGGAAGATGCGCTTCTTCCGGTCGGGGCGGATCCAGGTGTGCTCCAGCCACACGCCGACGATCGCCATCAGGATCGGCATGGCGATGGAGTTGCGGTCGATGTGGGAGAGGTCGAAGACGATGAGGGGGGCGTCGAGGTCGATGCCGACGGTGGTCGGTCCGTCGAACATGCCGCGCAGGTCGCCGTCGACCAGGCGGTCCAGGACGAGCGCCACGTCCAGGCCCCAGGCCCGTACGTCGTCTATGGCGACGTTCATCGCCTCCGCGGACTCCGGTTCGGGGTGGCGGAGCTGTTCGACGATGTCGGTCAGGACCGGCTGGCGGTCGACGATCGTCTGGTTGACGTAGGCGTGGGCGACTTTGAGGGCGAAGCCGGAGCGTTCGTCCAGGCCGTGGCCCATCGCCACCTCGATGATGGTGCGCAGCAGCGCGAGCTGGCCCGTCGTGGTGATCGAGGGGTCCAGCGGGTTGAGGCGGATGCCGTGGTCCAGGGCGGCCATCGGGTCCAGGCGGATGGGGGTTATTCCCAGCGCCTGCGCGATGAGGTTCCATTCGCCGACGCCGTCCTCGCCCTGGGCGTCCAGGACGACGACCTGGCGGTCGCGGAAGCGCAGCTGGCGCAGGACGTACGTCTTCTCCAGCGCCGACTTGCCGTTGCCGGACTCGCCGAGGACCAGCCAGTGCGGTGCCGGGAGCTGCTGGCCGTACAGCTGGAAGGGGTCGTAGATGTAGCCCTTGCCGGAGTAGACCTCGCGGCCGATGATCACGCCCGAGTCGCCGAGGCCGGGGGCGGCGGTCGGGAGGTAGACCGCCTGGGCCTGGCCGGTGGAGGTGCGGACCGGCAGGCGGGTCGTCTCGACCTTGCCGAAGAGGAAGGACGTGAAGGCGTCGGTGAGGACGGACAGCGGGTCCCGCATGTGAAGCCCCTACCTTCGGATGCCGGTGGCGAACGGGAGCGTGTTCACGAACGCGCGGTGGTGTTCGCGGTCGCACCACTCCAGCTTCAGGTACGACTTGCCCGCCGACGCCCTGATGGTGCGCTTGTCGCGGGCGAGGGCCTCGGGGTTGCGTGAGGAGACGGTGATGTAGCCGACGAGGTTGACGCCGGCGGCGCCGGAGGCGAGGTCCTCGCCGCGCTGGTCGAGGCGGGAGTGGGCGGCCACGTCGCGGGGGTCGACGGTGCGGTTCATCTTGGCGGCGCGGCTCGCCTCGGCCTCGTCGTTGGTCTTCTCGGTCAGCATGCGTTCGATGGCGACCTCGGTGGGTTCGAGGTCCATCGTCACGGCGACGGTGCGGATGACGTCCGGGGTGTGGACGAGGAGCGGGGCGAGGAAGTTGACGCCGACGGGCGTCATCGGCCACTCCTTGATCCAGGCGGTGGCGTGGCACCAGGGGGCGCGGGTGCTGGACTCGCGGGTCTTGGCCTGGAGGTAGGTGGGCTCCATGGCGTCGAGCTCGGCCGGCCAGGCGTTGCGCCGGGTCATCGCCTGGATGTGGTCGATGGGGTGGTCCGGGTCGTACATGGAGTGGACGAGCGAGGCGAGGCGGCCCTGGCCGAGGGGCTGGCGTACGCGGATGTCCGCCTCCTGGAGGCGGGAGCAGATGTCGGTCAGCTCGCGGGCCATGACGACGGCGAGGCCGGCGTCACGGTCCAGTTTGCGGCCGTTCTGCGGGCGGGCGGCGCGGGCCATGGCGTGGGCCTCGGCGGCCAGTTCGCGCGTGTAGTGCATGCAGGCGACGAGGTAGGCGCGGTGCTGCTCGCTGCTCGTGGACACCATGGACTGGAGCTGGTCGTACGAGGTCTGCAGCCACGGCAGGGACTTGTCGTCGCCGCGCTGGGCGACGTCCTTGGCGTGGGCGTCGGGGTCGGCGGGCAGGGTGCGGGCGAGCATCTGGATGCGGGTGACGAAGCCGTCGCCGTTGGCCACGTGCTTGAGCAGGGTGCCGAAGCGGTCGACGAGGGCTTCCTGGTCCTCGCTGTCGCGCAGGCCGACGCCGGGGCCCTCGATCTCGATGGCGGCGGTGACGGTACGGCGGTCGGCGTGCAGGAGGACGGCGATCTCGTCGGGGCCGAAGGGGGCGGCGAGCCAGGTGATGCGGCCGATGCCGGGGGGCGGGCCGATCTCGATCTCCTGGCCGTCGAGGCGGGTGCCGGCCTCCATGGCGGCCGAGCGGTAGACGGTGCCCTGGCGCAGGGTGCGCTTGTAGCTGCGGTTGATCTCGAACCACTTGTAGAACGTGCGGTGCTTGTACGGCACGTAGACCACGGCGAGGGCGAGCATCGGGAAGCCGGCGAGCAGCACGATCCGCAGGGCGAGGAGGGGGACGAGAAGTCCGCACATCATGCCGAGGAACGCGCCGACGACGATGAGCGCGATCTCGCCGCTCTCGCGGTTGCGTCCGACGATCGCGTTCGGCCGGGCGCGGCCGATCAGATATGTACGGCGGGGCGCGATCGCGTGGGACACATGGCCCACGTGGGAATCAGCCGTCAACGCCCTTCACCTCCCGTGCGGTTGTTGCGGGTGTTGCCGGCGTGCGGGGTGTTGACCGGGCTGCTGGAGCGGGGTGCGGGTGCGGCGGAGGGGGCGGATCCGCCGCCTCCGCTCGAGGGGCGTGTGCTGTGTGCGGCGACGCCGCCGGCGGCCTGGTTGGCCTGGCGGGGGCTGCTGGAGCCGGAGGCCGCCGAGCCGCCGCCGTTGCTGTCGGCGCGGGTGCTGTGCGTCTTGATGCCCTGGGCGACGAGGGTCGCCGGGGAGCTGATGACGGCGGCGGCCTTGCCTTCGGCGCCCTGCATGATGCGGTTGTTGCGGGAGCCGGCGATCTCGTCGCCGAAGCCGGGGACGAAGCGGTAGATCATGGCGCTGGCGAAGATGGCCAGCAGGATGATCGACAGTCCGGACACGACGGCGCCGAAGGCGTCCGGGCCGTCGTCCGCGGAGAGGGCGCCGGCGAGGCCGAGCACGATCACGATCACCGGTTTGACCAGGATGACGGCGATCATGATGCCGGCCCAGCGGCGGACGTGGCCCCACAGGTTCTTGTCGACGAGGCCCGCGTAGACGACGGTGCCGAGGAGGGCGCCGACGTAGAGCAGGGCGGCCCTGATGACGAGCTCCAGCCAGAGCACTCCGGCGGCGAGGACGGAGACCAGGGAGACGACGATCAGCATGATCGGGCCGCCGCCGATGTCCTCGCCCTTCTCCAGGGCGGCGGAGAACGTGCCGAAGAACGTGTCGGTCTGGTTGCCGGTGGTCTTGGCGAGGACGTCGGTGAGGCCGTCCGTCGCGGAGACGACGGTGTAGAGGATCAGGGGGGTGAAGGCGGAGGCCAGGACGGTGAGCCAGAGGAAGCCGACGGCTTCGCCGATGGCGGTGGTCAGCGGCACGCCGCGCACCGCGCGCTTGGAGACGGCGAGCAGCCACAGCAGGAGCGTCAGGACGGTGGAGGCGGCGAAGACGACGGCGTACTGCTGGAGGAACTTGGGGTTGGTGAAGTCGACGTTCGCGGTGTCCTTGACGGCCTCGCTGAGCTTGTCGACGGTCCACGCGGCGGCGTCGGCGCAGCCCCTTGCCAGGGAGGAGAGGGGGTCGAGGGTGTCGGAGACGCCGGGGTTGGTGGTGGTTCCGGTCCTTCGGTTGCCGCGCTCGCAGTACTTCTGGGCTTCGCCCGAGATGATGCTGCAGTCGAAGCTGGTCGAGGGGGACGGCGAGGGGCTGGGGCTCGGCGCGGCGAAGGCGCGGCCGGCCAGCAGCACGGCCGAGGTCTGGACGGCCGTGACCACTCCGGCGAGCCGGAGCACGCGGTGCGGCTTACCGGGCATACGTGAACCCTCCGTACTCCTCGATGGCCTTGCTGATCTCGTCGGAGGCGGCGGCCTTGTCGTCGCCGGGGACCGGGGCGGGGCCGTCCGTCTGATCGTCGGTGACGATCTTCCAGTCTCCGCCGGACCACCGGAGGTCGAAGGTCCAGGTCTTCCACGACGAGGTGACGGGGTCGGTGGACTTCTCCCCTGACATGCCGATCAGGCCCAGGTACCAGACCGAGACCTTGGCCGTGGTGTCGGTGTAGGTCCGGACGGTGGCGCCCACGGGGACGACGCGGGAGACGAACGTGTTGCCCTGCGGTGCGTTGCCGTCTGCGTCGAGGCCCAGCTTGGCGAGGAAGTCGGCCGAGTAGGCCTGGTCCATGGGCGCCTTGAGCTTGGTGGCGGCGTCGGCGGTGTAGACGGTGGTGAGGATGGTGTGCCGGCTGTCCTTCCGGAACATGTCGGTCGAGCCGAGCGTCACGGCGTAGTTGGCGGCCGCCGACTGGGCGCCCTGCTCGTTGCGGGCGAATCCCGAGGGAATGCCGGAGGCCTTCGTTCCCACCGGCTTCGTGCCTGTCGCCGCCGTCGTCGACGACTTCGGCTTGTCGGTGTCGCCGGCTGCGGTGGAGGAAGGGGAGTCCTCGCCTCCGCGGTTCGCGAAGGCGATCGCGGCGATGAGGAGGACGACGACGCCGACGACCGTCACCAGGCTGCGCGAGCTGGAGCGGGCGGGGCGTTGGGCGCCGCCGTAGGGGTCGGACTCGGGCAGGCGCATCCGCGTGCGCGTGGGCTCGCCGTAGTCGTGTTCGTCGCCGGGACTCATGCCGTGTACGCCCCCTCGTTGCCGTACCTGCCGTACCGGAACGCCTCGAAGTACGACGGTAGCCGTGCTGGTTCCCGCGCGGGCGCGGTGTGGTGACTCGACATCAGGGAAACGCAACCTCAGCCGGTGGGCACGACGGGTGGGTGGGGTCCGGGGGCCGGGCGTGCCCGGACGGGACGGGGACGGGCGGGGCGGGCTACACGGCCATCCCGTACACGATCGTGAACAGTGTGCCGAGTGATCCGATGATGAAGACGCCCGTCAGCCCGGCGATGATGAGGCCCTTGCCCTGCTCGGCGCTGAAGGTGTCCCGCAGGGCGGTCGCGCCGATGCGTTGCTTGGCCGCGCCCCAGATGGCGATGCCGAGGCAGATGAGGATGGCGACCGCCATCACGACCTCGATCATCACCTTCGCCTCGTTGCCCAGGCTGCCGAAGGGCCCCCAGTCCGGCGCGATTCCGCCGATGATGGTGTTGATGTCTCCCTTGTCGGCCGCAAAGAGCATGTAAGTCACCGCCCCTGGTGGGTAGTTCCACGGGCCTCTGCGGGTGTGCAGAGGTCAGCCATCATTCTCGCCGACAAAGCCGCCGTCGCATGTCGACTTGGCGTCAATCGTGAGCGGGATTCGTACGAATAGCTCGTACGGTTACTCTGTGTATCACGGCAGGTCACGCCGGGCAATGAGGTCGTCGCGGAACCTGAGGTGTGGTTCCGTCGTTGACCCACTTCTCAGCCCTGGCACCGGGTCTGACGGCTGGTCGGGTGAGCTTCCGCGTCGATGTTCTCATGCGCGGGAGGGACCGCGGGGGCGGGCGACGGCCGGTCAGATCCGGGTGCGGCGGCGGTGGTAGTGGACGGTGACCGCGGCCAACAGGGGTCCCCAGGCGACGAGGGGGAGGTAGCAGGCGTTCAGGATCCACTGGCCCCACGGGGTGACGTCCATGTGCGCGTGGAGGGTGGTCCACACGAGGAGGACGCCGTACACCGTGCACGCGAGGGCACCGAGTGCCGCGGGGACGACGGCGGCGAGGACGGGGACCGGCCGGCCGCCGAGGTACGGGATCCAGCGGGGCCACACCTCGCCCCACGGCCGGATCAGCCCGTACGTCAGCCAGGCGAGGCCCTCCTGGGCCAGGGACAGCAGGGGGAGGAGCAGCAGGCCCCAGCCGGGGATGAGCATGGCGTCGTACTCGGACTGGCGCAGCCCCAGCGGTACTCCGAGGACGACGGCGATGCGCCATAAGGAGGACGGGAGGTTGACCCACAGGACCGCTGCGGCCGCCCGCCGGGTCCAGGCGGGGACGTCGGGGCGGGGGCGGAGGGGCAGGGCGGGCGCGGGGACGGCGTGCGTCACGGGGGCTCCTGGTGGACTGGGCCGGACTGCGGACGCCGTACATGCTGACGGTCGCGCCCCGCCGCCCACGTCGCCCCTGAGGGCCGACCCCGTACGTCTTGAGAGCCGGCTCGGGGCGGTCCCCGGTACCCCTGTGGGGCTCCGGGGTCTCCCCCTCGTACGGGACGACAGGCCGGGGACAGCCTCCTCTGACCTGGCTCTCACTTTCCGGGGTAACAGTGACCCCGATGAAGCGCACTCGTACCGGTCGTCGCCCGTACGCCCTGCTCTGCGTCCTCGTGCTGCTCGCCGCCACCTCGGCCTCCGAGGCGGTCGCCGGGGACGGACCGGGGCCCCTCGGTGTGACCGCCGCCGCGCGGGCGACGGCGCGCACCGTGCGGGTGGGTGCGCTGTTCGACCGGCCGGGCGGCGACCTCGCCGGCGGGCACTTCTGCACCGCGTCCGTCGTCCGCAGCCCGCACCGCGACCTGGTGGTGACGGCGGCGCACTGTCTGGCGGGGCGGGGCGCTCTGTACTTCGCTCCCGGGTACCGCGACGGGAAGGCCCCTTACGGGATGTGGGAGGTGGAGCGGGTGTTCCTGCCCGCCGGGTGGAGGGAGGGGCGGGCCGATGACGAGGACAGCGACGTGGCGTTCGCGGTGCTCGCCGGGCAGGGGGACGGTCAGGAGGTCGAGGACGTCGTCGGCGGCAACCGGTTCGTCACCGGTTCGGTGACCGGCGCCGGTGTCGTGACCGTGACCGGCTATCCCGACGCCGCCGAGGCCCCGTTGACGTGCTCCAACCGCCCTGTGGCCCGCAGCGCGACCCAGCAGCGCATCGACTGCCCCGACTTCACCGGCGGGACGAGCGGGAGCCCCTGGGTGAACGGTTCGGGTGACGTCGTCGGCGTCCTCGGCGGACACGAGCAGGGGGGCGCCACGGCCGACGTCTCGTACAGCGTGGTGCTGGGCGGCGGGGCGGGCGCGTTGTACCGGGAGGCGGCGGCCGATCCCTGACGGACGGCGGGTGCGGCGGGGACGGCTGGGGTGGGGCGGGGACGGCGGGGACGGCGGGGGCGGGGCGGCGGCGGTATCGCGTCAATGGCGGGCCCGCGGGCTGCGGGGGCCCCGGTTGCGCCGGTTTCCCGGGGGGAAACTCATAGACTGGCGCGGGCGTAATCCGGCTGGGCGAGGGGCGGTTGACGGTGCGTAAGGCATGGATCGTGGCAAGTGCCGCCGCTGCGGTGGGGCTCAGCTTCGTGATGCTGCTCGTCGTCGGCGTGTACATGGTCGCCGGGAACATCGTCAACGGCGTGGGCGGCGGGAGCGTCGGGCTGGCCAAGGGCGCGGTGCCGGCCGCCTATGCGGCGCTCGTTCAGAAGTACGGAAACCTCTGTCCCGCGATCAACCCGGCCCTGCTGGCGGCGCAGTTGTACCAGGAGAGCGGATTCAACCCGAACGCCAAGAGTCCGGCGAAGGCGCAGGGGATAGCGCAATTCATCCCAGGCACCTGGGCCACGCACGGCGTGGACGGCGACGGCGACGGCGACCGCGACGTCTGGGACCCGAATGACGCGATTCCATCGGCCGCGAAGTACGACTGCACCCTCGCCGCGTACGTGAAGAAGGTGCCCGGCGACCCCACGCACAACATGCTCGCGTCCTACAACGCGGGTGCGTACGCGGTCATCAAGTACGGGGGTGTGCCGCCGTACCAGGAGACCCGGAACTACGTGAAGACGATCACGACGCTGGCGAAGAGCTTCGCCGCTCCCGTCACCCGCGTCGATCCCTCCAAGCAGGCCGCCGGGGCGATCTACTTCGCCCAGAAGAAGCTCGGCACGCCGTATCTGTGGGGCGGGAACGGCACGCCTGATCAGGGCGGACGGTTCGACTGCTCGGGGCTGACCAAGGCGGCCTACGAGAGCGTGGGGATCACGCTCCCCCGGGTGGCCAACGACCAGTACAACGCCGGCCCGCACCCCGCGCGGGACGAACTGCTGCCGGGGGACCTGGTGTTCTTCTCGACGGACAAGACCAACTCCCGGGCCATCGACCACGTGGGGATCTACGTCGGCGGCGGCTACATGATCGACGCGCCGTTCACGGGCGCGGTGATCCGGTTCGACCCCATCGACACCCGCAAGTACTTCGGCGCCACCCGGGTGACCGAAGATGGCGCGAAAGCGCTCCCCGCGACCGTCTGAAGGGTCCGGTAACGCACCGTCTGAGCTGCGAGGACCATCTCCCTTCGATAACGTCTGAGTGATCATTCGGTGGAGAGTGGAACGTATCGACGGGAGACGTGCGTTCCTGTTGACGTAGCCCAGCGATGCTTGTGACCGGCGTACCTGTCCCGTACTGGCGGAAGCGGATCTACGAACCACGGGGGTGGGCACGAGCGGCGTGCGTGAGGCGCGCCGGGCAACATCACGACGAAGGGCCGCAGCACCATGGCTGGACTCGCCGCATCCGGGTCGAACCCCGACGTCGACCTGCTCTACGACATCAACGGCCTCGCCAAGGACGCGCCCCACTGGCTGGACCGGATCGTGGAGTTCGTCGGCGAGTACGGACTGCTGCTCGCGATGATGCTGCTGATCGTGGGCTGCTGGTGGACCGTGCGCCGCAGACCGGTCGGCGTGGAGGAGGCCTCGGCGTCCGTGGCCGCGCTGGTGTGGGCGCCGCTCGCCGCCGCGGTCGCGGTGCTGGTGAACGTGCCCATACGCGGGTTCGTCGAGCGGCCCCGGCCGTTCCTCGACCACGAGGGGCTGGAGGTGCTGGTCTCCGGCAAGACCGACTACTCGTTCGTCAGCGACCACGCGACGATCACCATGGCGATGGGCGTCGCGCTGTTCGTCGCCAACCGCCGGTTCGGGATCGCCGGACTCGTGCTGGGCCTCGTCGAGGGCTTCTGCCGGGTGTACATGGGTGTGCACTACCCGACCGACGTGATCGGCGGGTTCGCGCTCGGCACCGCCGTGGCGCTGCTGCTGTCGCCGCTCGCCTCGATGCTGCTGACGCCCCTGCTGCGCGCGGTGGACCGCTCGCCCCGGCTCGGCTGGGTCGTGCGGAGCCGCTCGGCGCGGGAGGCCTCGGACGGGCGGGACGCCGTGGTGCCGGGGGCCCGGATGGAGGCCGCCAGCCGGGAACGGGACCTGGCCGCCTAGGGGTAGCGAAGCCAACTGCCGAAGGGGCGGGGCCGGTCGTGCGACTGGCCCCGCCCCTTTGCTCTGTCCGCGGTCACAGGCCCTGTGGGTAGGAGAAGACGCCCTTGGGGTCGTATTGCTTCTTCAGCTGCGTCAGCCGGGGCAGCGCGGCGCCGTAGTAGGCCTTGCGCCAGTCGGCGAGGGCGGGGTCGGCGTAGTTCTGGTAGGCGGCGCCCGAGTCGTACGGGGTCATCGCGCGGTGCGCCGAGGTCAGCCAGGCCTGGGCGGCGGCGCCGCTGGTGCCGGCCCGCCAGGACGCGAGGTACTGGGCCAGCATGCGGGAGCGGCGGTGGACGAAGGCGGTGGCCGTGGGGGAGACGCGGTTGACCGCGCCGCCCAGCGCGGTCAGCGCGATGCTGCCGGAGCCGCCGCGGACGGCGGTCAGCTGCCTGAGCAGCGTCTGGATGCCCGCCGCCGACAGCGAGCGGTCGAAGAAGGCCGAGCGGGCCGCGTACGTCTCCCGGGCCAGCTTGCCCTGCGGGGAGCGGCCGGGGGTCGCGCCGGGCAGGTGGCACTGGGCGTCGGCGGTGAACGAGGAGCAGCCGGCGTAGATCTCCATGGCCTCCTCGTAGCCGCGGCGGCGCAGGGACACGCCGGTGGCGGGGGCGCCCACGCGCGAGGCCAGGCGGTCCACGGCGTTCTTGAGCTCGCCGTAGGTGCCGATGGAGAAGGCGGAGACGGAGATCTTCGGGCTGCCGCCGGGGGTGTTGGCGAGGTGGAGGGAGGACCAGATCTCGTCGGGCTGGGACGGGCCCCACTCCTGCCAGGCCTTCAGCACCGCCGCCGCCTTCGACCAGGGCCAGGTGAGGTGGCAGGTGACGGCCTGTGGCGCGGGGTGGGTCTTGAAGTGCAGTTCGGTGACCACGCCGAAGTTGCTGTTGCCCGCGCCGCGCAGGGCCCAGAACAGGTCCTTGTTGGTCGTGGCGTCGGCGGTGAGCTCCTTGCCGTCCGCCGTGACGAGTGTCGCCCGGGTGAGACTGTCGCAGGTCAGGCCGTAGGCGCGGGAGACCACGCCGTGGCCGCCGCCGAGGACCAGGCCGGAGACGCCGACCGTGGGGCAGGAGCCCGCCGGGATCGTCACGCCCTTGGCGGCCAGCGCCCGGTAGACGTCGATCAGCTTCGCGCCGGCGCCGACGACGGCCGAGCCGCCGCTCGCCCGGACCCGGTTCAGCCGGGAGACGTCGAGGATCAGCCGGCCTTCACCGGAGGACCAACCGCCGTAGGAGTGGCCGCCGTTGCGGATGGCGATCCTGACGCCGTGCGCGCGGGCGTAGCCGAGGGCGGTACGGATGTCGGCGGCGTGGGCTACGTAGGCGACCGCGGCCGGCTTGAGCGTGTCGAAGCGGGTGTTGTACAGCTGGCGGGCCGCGGTCCAGGAGGCGTCGCCGGGGCGGATCAGGGTCCCGTCGAGGTCGCGGGCGAGGGCCGCCCAGTTCGCGGCGGCCGCCGCGCTCGCCGTCCGCATCGAGGCGCCGGCGGTCCGGCTGCCGTCGGCCGGGCTCCCGGCTGTGCCGATGCCGCCGCCCGGCCGGCGGGCGTCCGCCGCGGCCGCCGCGAACGCGGCCGCGCCGCCCGCGATGAACATACGTCGTTGCATGTCGTCGTCCCCCCTGCGCGTCCACCCGCGCGCGTACCGTGCCTTCGGCGCGCGGCGCGCGCCGTCAAGGAGCGAGACGGCGGCGCGGAGTCAGGGGTTCCACCGGGGGAGCTTCGGGCGCCCTGCGCGGTCAGCCGTGGGCGTGGCGGTCCGCGTCGGAGCGGGCCGTGCTGCGGGCCCTGCGGGCCGGGCCGCGCCAGCCGCAGGTGCAGCGGGCCAGACAGAAGCGGCCTTCCTCGACGGTGGTGGTGCGGTGTTCCCCGCCGGGCGCTTCTTCCGGGCCGGGATGCGGGGTTGAGCCGTTCTGCTGGGTCACGAAAAGAACGCTACCCACCTTCGGTCGTTGAACCGGACGACATGGGCCCGTGACGGACGTACCGGCTGGGGGTAGACAGGCGATGGCGCAGCGGCAGCAGCGGCGGTGGGGATCGGCGGTCGTCGCGGGGCTCATGGCCGGGGTCTGCGCGGCCGGGCTCTGCGCCGGCGCGGCCGGGTGCTCCGCCGACGGGGGCGACGGCGAGGACGACCGCGCGGCGGACCGTGCGGCCCCGATGAGCGCCGATCCGGTGCGCGCGCTGCGGCAGGCCGCCGACGCGCTGGTGGCGGCGGGCAGTTCGAAGGCCCGCACGTCGATGGAGATGGCCACCGGCGGCACCCGGGTGACCATCCGGGGCGAGGGCGTCTACGACTACCGCCGGCGGCTCGGTCGGTTGGAGGTCGTGCTGCCGCAGGACCCCGCCGGCTCCAGCGGACGCCGGCCCATCACCGAACTCCTCACGCCGGGCGCGCTGTTCATGAAGAACCGGGGCGCGGGCGTGCCCGCCGACAAGTGGGTGCGGGTGGACACGGCCACGCTGCACGACGGCAACCTGGTGACCGGCGGCGCCACCGACCCGTACGCCGCCGCCGAGGTGCTGCGGGGGGCGCGCGACGCGACGTACGTCGGCAGGACCCGGCTCGCGGGGGTCGAGGTGCGGCACTACCGGGGGACGGCCGACCTCGCGGCGGCCGCCACGGTCGCCTCCGGGGACGGGCGGAGCGCGCTGGGCGCGGCGGCGAAGGGGTTCGCGACGGCCCGGGTGCCGTTCGACGTCTATCTCGACGAACAGGGGCGGATCCGCAAGGTCAGGCACCGCTTCGGGTTCGTCAACGGCCGTCAGGCAGGGGCGCGGGGGGCCTCCGGCGCGGTCGTGGCGGTCGCCTCGACGACGTGGCTGTACGACTTCGGGGTGCCCGTCGACGTACGGCTCCCGGCGGCCGGGGACATCTACGCGGGGCGGATCGCCGAGGAGTGAGGCACGGGAAGCCGGGGAGAGCGGCGACAAGAACTAGCCCGTCCGTGCCATGCGCGGGGCGTGCGCCCCTCCCTACGCTAGGGCGTGTCGCGAAATACTCGCCTGCCGCGCGCTCCGGGCGGACGACGCCGTTTTCGTGACACACCCTAGGGAGCCGGTGACGGCAGAGACGAGGTGATGCGCGTGGCTCCGGTCGGCGGTACGGCGGTTCAGGACCACGAGGCCCTCGCCGAGATCGAACTGTGCGGCGAGCTGATCATCGCGGCCTCGGAGGCCGGGGAGCGGCTCAGCATGGAGAGCATCGACGAGGTGCTGCGCGTCGGCGAGGAGCGGAACGCCACGGGGTGAGCCCGCTCACGGGGAGGCGTTCACCACAGCTCAGGTCCGCAGCAGGCGGGCGATGGCCTTCGTGGCCTCCTCGACCTTCGCGTCGATCTCGTCGCCGCCCCTGAGGGCCGCGTCCGCGACGCAGTGCCTCAGGTGCTCCTCCAGGAGCTGGAGGGCGAAGGACTGCAGGGCCTTGGTGGAGGCGGAGACCTGCGTGAGTATGTCGATGCAGTAGGTGTCCTCGTCGACCATCCGCTGCAGGCCCCTGATCTGGCCTTCGATGCGGCGCAGGCGCTTGAGGTGCTCGTCCTTCTGCTTGTGGTACCCGTGCACGGCCGGGGCCGCCCCGGGCGCGGCGGTCGGCGCCTCGGCGCCGGTCCGGACGGCGGTTGTCGCGTCCGTCGCGTGCGTGGCGTCCATCGCTTCCTCCATACAGATACCCCTCCTGGGTATATGGTACCGAACTTCGGCGGGTAGGAGCGCCTGTGGCCGTCGCACAGGACGGCCGGTGGACCGGACCGCTCGGCAGCCCCGCTGCCGGTCGCCCCGCATGATGGGTGACACTGGGGGACGGCCCATTAGCCGTGGCCGGATGATGCGCCTAGCATCAGCCTGACCGAAACCGATGCATCCTGAGGACCCCACGTGCGCTTTCGTCTGACCCCCAGGGAGACGAGCTTCTACGACATGTTCGCCGCGTCCGCGGACAACATCGTCACCGGCTCGAAGCTCCTGATGGAACTGCTCGGGGCGGACACCGCCGGCCGGGCCGAGATCGCAGAGCGGATGCGGGCCGCGGAACACGCCGGTGACGACGCCACCCACGCGATCTTCCACCAGCTCAACTCCTCGTTCATCACGCCGTTCGACCGCGAGGACATCTACTCCCTCGCCTCGTCGCTCGACGACATCATGGACTTCATGGAGGAGGCCGTCGACCTGGTCGTCCTCTACAACGTCGAGGAACTGCCCAAGGGCGTCGAGCAGCAGATCGAGGTGCTGGCGCGGGCGGCGGAGCTGACCGCCGAGGCCATGCCGCATCTGCGGACCATGGAGAACCTCACCGAGTACTGGATCGAGGTCAACCGGCTGGAGAACCAGGCCGACCAGATCCACCGCAAGCTGCTCGCCCACCTCTTCAACGGCAAGTACGACGCCATCGAGGTGCTGAAGCTCAAGCAGATCGTGGACGTGCTGGAAGAGGCGGCGGACGCGTTCGAGCACGTGGCGAACACGGTGGAGACCATCGCCGTCAAGGAGTCCTGAACCCTTCATGGACACCTTCGCGCTGGTCGCGACCATCGGCGTCGCGCTCTTCTTCACGTACACCAACGGCTTCCACGACTCGGCGAACGCCATCGCCACGTCGGTCTCCACCCGGGCGCTGACCCCGCGTGCGGCGCTCGCCATGGCCGCCGTGATGAACCTCGCAGGCGCCTTCCTCGGCTCCGGCGTCGCCAAGACCGTCAGTGAGGGGCTCATCGAGACACCTCACGGCTCGACGGGGATGGGCATCCTCTTCGCGGCGCTGGTCGGCGCGATCACGTGGAACCTCGTCACCTGGTACTTCGGCCTGCCGTCGTCGTCGTCGCACGCGCTGTTCGGCGGCATGGTGGGCGCCGCGCTCGCGGGCGGGACGACGGTGTACTGGGACGGGGTGCTGGAGAAGATCGTCATCCCCATGTTCGTGTCGCCGTTCGTGGGTCTGATCGTCGGCTACCTGGTGATGACGGCGATCCTGTGGATCTTCCGGAAGGCCAACCCCCACAAGGCCAAGCGGGGCTTCCGCATAGCGCAGACCGTGTCCGCGGCCGGCATGGCGCTCGGACATGGTCTCCAGGACGCCCAGAAGACGATGGGCATCGTGGTGATGGCGCTGGTCATCGCCGATGTGGAGAGCTACGGCGACCCGATCCCGGTCTGGGTCAAGATCGTGTGCGCGGTGATGCTGTCGCTGGGCACCTACGCGGGCGGCTGGCGCATCATGCGCACCCTCGGCCGGAAGATCATCGAGCTGGACCCGCCGCAGGGCTTCGCCGCCGAGACCACCGGCGCGTCGATCATGTTCACCACGGCGTTCCTGTTCAAGGCGCCGATCTCGACGACCCATGTCATCACCTCGGCGATCATGGGCGTGGGCGCGACCAAGCGGGTCAACGCCGTGCGCTGGGGCGTCGCCAAGAACATCGTCCTCGGCTGGTTCATCACGATGCCCGCTGCGGCGGCCGTCGCGGCGGTGGCCTTCTGGCTCGTGAACCTGGCGTTCCTCTAGGAACCCGGAACACACGCGCGGACACGCGGACACGGACAAGGCCCGCCCCCCGGAAGCCAGGGGGGCGGGCCTTCGGCCTCACGGTGGCACCGCCATGCAGCACCGCGAGGGGCTCGGCTCCGGCCGGCTCAGCCGAAGCGGCCGGAGATGTAGTCCTCGGTGGCCTGGACCGACGGGTTGGAGAAGATGCGTTCCGTCTCGTCGAGCTCGATCAGCCGGCCGGGCTGGCCGACCGCGGCCAGGTTGAAGAAGGCCGTGCGGTCGGAGACGCGGGCCGCCTGCTGCATGTTGTGCGTCACGATGACGATCGTGAACCGCTCCTTCAGCTCGCTGATCAGGTCCTCGATGGCGAGCGTCGAGATGGGGTCGAGGGCGGAGCAGGGCTCGTCCATCAGCAGGACGTTCGGCTCGACCGCGATCGCGCGGGCGATGCACAGCCGCTGCTGCTGACCGCCGGACAGGCCCGAGCCGGGCTTGTTCAGGCGGTCCTTCACCTCGTTCCACAGGTTCGCGCCCTTGAGGGACTTCTCCACGATGTCCGGCAGCTCGGACTTCTTGTGCTCGCCGTTCAGGCGCAGGCCCGCCGCCACGTTGTCGAAGATGGACATCGTGGGGAAGGGGTTCGGGCGCTGGAAGACCATGCCGACCTCCCGGCGCACCGACACCGGGTCCACGCCCGCGCCGTACAGGTCCTCGTCGTCCAGGAGGACCTTGCCCTCGACGCGTCCGCCGGACGTCACCTCGTGCATGCGGTTGAGCGTGCGCAGGAACGTCGACTTGCCGCAGCCGGAGGGGCCGATGAAGGCCGTCACCGAGCGCGGCTCGACCGTCATCGAGATGTCCTCGATCGCTTTGTGGGAGCCGTAGTACGCGGTCAGTCCGCTGACGTCGATTCGCTTGGCCATGGCTACTGCTTCACTTCCAGTCTCGGTCGCTGCGGCCGCGTCGGCGACCGGTTACTCGGCTGATGCCGCACAGGGTCATCGGGGGGCCTTCCAACGGGCGAGGCCGCGGGCCACCAGGTTCAGGATCATCACGAAGGCGATCAGCGTGAGCGACGCCGCCCAGGCACGGTCGTACGCCGCCTGGGAGCCCGCGCTCTGCGAGTACTGCTGGTAGATGTACAGCGGCAGCGACGCCTGCGCGCCCTCGAAGGGGTTGGCGTTGATGAACGGGTTGCCGAAGACCAGGAGCAGCACAGGCGCCGTCTCGCCCGCGATACGGGCCACCGACAGCATGACGCCGGTGATGATGCCGCCGATGGAGGTCGGGACGACCACCTTCAGGATGGTGCGCCACTTCGGGACGCCGAGGGCGAGGGAGGCCTCGCGCAGCTCGTTCGGGACGAGCTTGAGCATCTCCTCGGTGGAGCGGACCACCACCGGCATCATCAGGATGGCCAGGGCGAGCGAGCCGGCGAAGCCGAACGGCTGCATGTCGAACATCAGCATCAGGCTGAGGATGAACAGGCCGGCGACGATCGACGGGATGCCCGTCATGACGTCGACGAAGAAGGTGACGGCCCGGGCGAGGTTGCCGCGCCCGTACTCCACCAGGTAGATCGCGGTGAGCACGCCGATCGGGGCGCCGATCAGGGTGGCGAGGCCGACCTGCTCCAGGCTGCCCAGGATGGCGTGGTAGATGCCGCCGCCGGGCTCGGAGTCGGCGACGACGCCCATGGAGTGGGTCAGGAAGTAGACGTCCAGGACCTTCAGGCCGCGCTGCACGGTCGCCCAGATCAGGGACGCGAGCGGGACCACGGCGAGGAGGAAGGCGACCCAGACGAGCGCGGTCGCGATGCGGTCCTTGGCCTGGCGGCGGCCCTCCACGCGCGCGGCGACGCCGTAGGTGCCGAGCAGGAAGAGCAGACCGGCGATGAGGCCCCACTGGATGCGGCTGTGCAGTCCGGCGGCGAGGCCGATGCCCACGGCCAGGGCGGCGGAACCGGCGGCGACGGCCGGTGAGGTCCACTTGGGCAGGGTCGCGCCGCGCAGGCTGCCGGGACGCTTGTCGAGAACGGCGTTGCTCATGCGTTGGCCCCCGAGTACTCCTTGCGGCGGGCGATGATCGCGCGGGCCGCGCCGTTGACCAGCAGGGTGATGACGAACAGGACCAGGCCGGACGCGATGAGCGCGTCACGGCCGAACTCGGTCGCCTCGTTGAACTTGCTGGCGATGTTCTGGGCGAAGGTGCCGCCGCCGGGGTTGAGCAGGCTGGCGTGGATGTCGAAGTCCGGGGAGAGCACGGTGGCGACGGCCATCGTCTCGCCGAGGGCGCGGCCGAGGCCGAGCATGGAGGCGGAGATCACTCCGGAGCGGCCGAAGGGCAGCACCGCCATGCGGACCACCTCCCAGCGGGTGGCGCCGAGGGCCAGGGCGGCTTCCTGGTGCATCTGCGGCACCTGGCGGAAGACCTCGCGGCTGACGTTGGTGATGATCGGCAGGATCATGATGGCGAGCAGGATGCCGACGGTGAGCATGGAGCGCGGGGCGCCCTGGTCCCAGGAGAAGATCCCGGTCCAGCCCAGGTAGTCGTCGAGCCAGCCGAACAGGCCGTCCAAGTGCGGTACGAGGATCAGCGCGCCCCACAGGCCGTAGACGATGGACGGCACGGCGGCGAGCAGGTCGACCACGTAGGCGATCGGGCCGCTCAGCCGGCGCGGGGCGTAGTGGGTGATGAACAGCGCGATGGCGACGGCGACGGGCACCGCGAGGACCATCGCGACGACCGACGAGACCACGGTGCCGAAGGCGAGCACGGCGATGCCGAACTTCGGCGGGATCAGGTTGGTGTTCCACTCGAACGCGGTGAGGAAGTTCGCCTCGTCCTTGCTGATGGCGAGGGAGGCGCGGTAGGTCAGGAAGACCGCGATCGCCGCCATGATCGCCAGCAGCAGGATGCCCGACCCGCGGGTGAGGGTGAGGAAGATCCGGTCGCCGGGCCGGGTGGCGCCGCGGGCGGCGCGCTTCAGCTCTGCCGTGCCGGGGGCGCCCGGCGTGTGCGGCGCGACCGGGTCGCCCGGTCCGCCCCGTGCGGACGTCGGGGGCGGCGGCTCGGCCGGGTTCTGTGACTTCTTCGTCGATATGTCCATGGGGTTCTCCGGTCTGCGGAGCCGCTCGGGGTGGGCGGCTCGGGCGGGGCCGGGAGTGCGGACGGCCCCTGGCGGCGGTGCACCGGACGGTGCGGTCCGGACCGGGTCGCCCCGGCGCCGGACCGCACCACGGATCAGCTCAGGCCCTCGACGGTGGAGCGGACCTTGGTGATGATGGCGTCGGGGATGGGCGCGTAGTCGATGCCCGAGAGGATGCTCTGACCCTGCTCGCTGGCGATGTAGCGCAGGAACGCCTTGGTGGCGGGCAGAGTCGCGGCCTTGTTGCCCTTGTCGCAGACGATCTCGTACGTGACCAGCGTGATCGGGTAGGCGCCCTCGGACTTGGTCGCGTAGTTGATCTTCAGCGCGAGGTCGCTGCCGGTGCCGACGACCTTGGCGTCGGCGATGGCCTTGGTGGCGCCGTCGGAGGAGGCCTTGACCGGGGCCGCGGCGCCGGTGTTGATGGCGACCGTACCGAGGCCGTCCTTGGCGTACGACAGCTCCATGTAGCCGATCGCGCCGTTGGTCTGCTTCACGCCCTGGGCGACGCCGGAGGAGCCGGACGCGGACTGGCCGCCCTTGGCCTGCCAGGCCTTGCCGCCCTCGTACGGCCAGTCGCTCTTGGCGGTGGCGATCAGGTACTTGGTGAAGTTGTCCGTGGTGCCGGACTCGTCCGAGCGGTGGTACGGCTGGATCTTCAGGTCGGGCAGGCTGGCGCTGGGGTTGAGCTTCTTGATCGCCGGGTCGTTCCAGTTGGTGATCTTGCCGTTGAAGATCTTGGCGATCGTCGGGGCGTCCAGGACGAGGCCGTCGACGCCGGAGAGGTTGTAGGCGACGGCGATCGGGCCGCCGACCATCGGCAGGTCGATGCCCTGGCCGCCGGAGCAGACCTGCTTGGAGGCGGTGACGTTCTCGGGCTTCAGCGCGGAGTCGGAGCCGGCGAAGGCGACCTGGCCCTGCGTGAACGCGGTGACGCCGGCGCCGGAGCCGGAGCCCTTGTAGTTGACCTGGACCCCCTTGCAGGCCTGCGTGAAGTTCTTGACCCAGGCGTCGATCGCGTTCTTCTGCGCGGACGAGCCGTCGGCGAGCAGCTGACCCTTGGCGTCGTCGCACTTGACGTCGCTCGCCGCCGCCGCGGGAGAGCTGCCACCGTTCGTGCCGGAGCCGGTGTCGTCGGAGCCGCACGCCGTGAGGGCCAGGGCGCCGGAGACGGCGAGAGCACCGAGGGAGAGGGCCCGCCGGTTCATGCGCTGAAGCTTCACTTGAGGGAGATCCTTCCAGGAGCCGCCGTCCTGAATCCGGCGGCGTGCGAAAGTTCGGTGGTCCGTCGGCGTCCATGAGGGCGCGCGCCGCACCGGGTAAGGCCGAAATTAGGCAGAACAGGTGAAGGCGTCGATGGGCGTGAATGAACGGGGGGTGAACCCCTGTGGTCGGCCTGGTTAGCCGCGGCCGAGGTGACGGAACGCTCACGTCCAGGACACGGGGCGGACACGGGGCGGGCGGGATACGGCTGGGGCACGCGGGGCGTCCCGGTGCGGCGTTCCGGGCGGCGCTATGCGAGGTGCAGGGCGGTCAGCAGGGCGTCCACGAGGGTGCGGTCCCTCGGCTGGGTGAGGCGGTCGCGGGCCGCAGCCGGGGACAGCCACAGGATGCGGTCGACCTCGTCGTTGCTGGTGAAACGGCCGCCCGTCGCCTCGGCCGCCCAGTAGTGGACCTCCTTGGGGCGGCCCTGCGCGAGGTAGCGCACGGTGGGCAGCCGGGCTCCCGGCAGCGCCGTGTAGCCGGTCTCCTCACCCACCTCGCGCACGGCGCCCGACAGGGGGCCCTCGTCGCGTTTCAGCTTGCCCTTCGGGTGCGACCAGTCGTCGTACTTCGGGCGGTGAACCAGACATATCTCCAGCTCACCGCCGATCGGCGAACGGCGCCACAGGACACAGCCCGCGGCCTGGACGGGGGGTCGGGGAACGGGCACGGTCGCCGCCTCCTGACGGGGTGGGAGGTCGTGAGCGGGGCGGTCGTGGGCCGGGCGGTCGTGGGCCGGGGTGTCGTGCGGTCCGCGGGGCGGCAGGTCGTGGGGTGGGAGGGCATGGGGTGGGAGGTCGTGGGGTGAGGTCTCCCGCACGGTGGGGGCTCCTCTCCGAGGCGCTCGGCTAGGTGCTGGTGCCGACGGTCTGCTTCTGCCACGAACGCTGGAAGGCATACCGGGCCGCCTCCACCTCGTGCCGCTGGTCGGCGTGGAGCACGCCGAGGGCGTACGCGGTCGCCGGGGCGATCCTCGGTGTGCGGGCCGCCTGAGCGGCGGCGGCAGCGGCCTCCGCCGCGTCGCGGTGCCGGTCGAGGGCCTCGCCGGCGGCGAGCACCCGTGCGTCGACGGGCACGCGGTCGCCGTTGTGCAGGACCTCCAGGGCGTACCGGTGCAGGCGCAGCAGCAGCCGGACCTGGTGCCAGGGGGTGTCCTGCGGATGCGGGGCGGGGTCCGGGGAGAGGCCGTGGACCAGGGCTTCCGCGTTGTAGGGGTGGCCCGCGGTGACGAGGGGGAGCGCGACGACGGCGTCCGTGAGGCGCTCCTCGGCGGCGGCTGCGAAGGACCGCAGGTCGGCGCCCACGGCGGCGGGCGCGAGCGGGACCTCGCTGGCGAGCACGGCCACCTGGTCCGCGACGGCGTGGAAACGGGAGCTGCCCAGGGCCTGGAGTGCGGCGGAGTGCGCGCGGGTGCGGGCGAGGTTCAGCTGCCGGTCGAGCAGGGCGCCGGCCTTCACGGCCCCGACGGTGAGATGGGCGCGGTCGGGGAGCGGGGGGTGGGGGGAGGTGAGCGTGGCGGCTGCCGTGACGGCGGTGACCGTGGCCGTGGGGCTCGCCGGGCTCGTGGGGGTGGGGGCGCCGACGGGCGCCGCCTCGGTCAGGTCTGCGGGCTGCCGTGCCGGGGCCGACGACGGCACAGGGGGTGTGGGGGGCGTCGGGGACGTGCCCGAGAGGCGGTGGAGGGCCAGGAGGAGGCGCTCCAGGCGGGCTTCGCAGGCGTGTTCCTGGGCCAGCGTGCCCGACAGCCAGGAGAGTTCGGGGCGGATCTGCTCCGACCAGCCGGGATCGAGGAGCGGACGGAAGGTGTGCAGGGTGCCGCTGATGCGGCGGGCGGCGCGGCGCAGGGCGCGCGCCGCGTCGGGCGAGTGCCCGGCTCCTCCCGCGCGTGGCTGCGCCCGGCCGGCGGCGCCCCCGCCGCCGTACGGTGCGCCGCCGCTCTCCTGGTGCAGGCGCAGGGCGCGGAGGAACTCCACGGCCTGCGCCCGGAGGTAGCCCGTCAGGGCGTCCTCCGCGACGGGCGCGGCCGTGGAGTCCGTCAGTTCATGGTGTCGCTGTGCCACGCCGGCGCCTCCGGGCGTCTATGAGCATCTCCTGGACGTTGCGCAGGGGCTGGCCGTCCGCGTCGGTCGAGTGCCGGGTCCACTCGCCGTCCGGGCCCAGGTGCCAGGACGCGGTCCCGTCCGACATGCCGGTCTCCAGCATCCGGTTGAGCGCGGCCCGGTGAGCCGGGTCGGTGACCCTGACCAGCGCCTCGATACGGCGGTCGAGGTTGCGGTGCATCATGTCGGCGCTGCCGAACCACACCTCGGGCTCGCCGCCGTTGCCGAAGGCGAACACCCGGGAGTGCTCGAGGAAGCGGCCGAGGATCGAGCGGACGCGGATGTTGTCCGACAGGCCGGGCACCCCGGGCCGTACCGCGCAGATGCCGCGCACCCAGACGTCGACCGGCACGCCCGCCTGGGACGCCCGGTAGAGGGCGTCGACGATCGCCTCGTCCACCATGGAGTTGACCTTGATGCGGACGTACGCGGGCCGTCCCGCGCGGTGGTGCTGGATCTCCTTGGTGATCCGGGAGACCAGCCCGTCGCGCAGCGACTTGGGGGCGACGAGCAGCCGGCGGTAGGTCTCGCGGCGGGAGTAGCCGGAGAGCCGGTTGAACAGGTCGGAGAGGTCCGCGCCGACCTGCTGGTCGGCGGTGAGCAGGCCGAGGTCCTCGTACAGCCGGGCCGTCTTCGGGTGGTAGTTGCCGGTGCCGACGTGGCTGTAGCGCCGCAGGGTCTCGCCCTCCTGGCGGACCACCAGGGACAGCTTGCAGTGCGTCTTCAGGCCGACCAGGCCGTAGACGACGTGACAGCCGGCCTCCTCCAGTTTGCGCGCCCACTTGATGTTGGCGTGCTCGTCGAAGCGGGCCTTGATCTCGACCAGCACGAGGACCTGCTTGCCGGACTCGGCGGCGTCGATGAGGGCGTCGACTATCGGGGAGTCGCCGGAGGTCCGGTACAGGGTCTGCTTGATCGCGAGGACGTCCGGGTCGGCGGCGGCCTGCTCCAGGAAGGCCTGCACGGAGGTGGAGAAGCTGTCGTAGGGGTGGTGCAGCAGCACGTCCCGGTTGCGCAGCGCGCCGAAGATGTCCGGCGGGCTCGCGGACTCCACCTCGGCGAGGTCGCGGTGGGTGCCGGCGATGAACTTCTTGTACTTCAGTTCGGGCCGGTCGAGGCCGTGGATGCGGAAGAGGCCGGTGAGGTCCAGCGGGCCGGGCAGCGGGTAGACCTCCGCCTCGCTGATCTTCAGCTCGCGGACGAGGAGGTCCAGGACCTCGCGGTCGATGGACTCCTCCACCTCCAGGCGCACCGGCGGCCCGAAACGGCGCCGCATGAGCTCCTTCTCCAGCGCCTGGAGCAGGTTCTCGGCGTCGTCCTCCTCGACCTCGAGGTCCTCGTTGCGGGTGAGGCGGAAGGCGTGGTGCTCCAGCACCTCCATGCCCGGGAACAGCTCCTCCAGGTGCGCGCCGATGACGTCCTCGATGGGGACGTAGCGGCCGGGGGAGCTCTCCAGGAAGCGGGACAGCAGCGGCGGCACCTTGACGCGCGCGAAGTGCTTGTGGCCGCTGACGGGGTTGCGGACGACGACCGCGAGGTTGAGCGAGAGACCCGAGATGTACGGGAAGGGGTGCGCCGGGTCGACCGCGAGGGGGGTCAGGACCGGGAAGATCTGGTGCCGGAACAGCGTGAAGAGGCGGGCGCCCTCCTTCTCCGTCAGCTCGCTCCAGCGGACCAGGTGGATGCCCTCCTCCGCGAGGGCGGGCGCGATGTCCTCGTGGTACGTCGCCGCGTGCCGGGCCATCAGTTCGCGCGAGCGGGCCCAGATCATCTCCAGCACCTCGCGCGGCTGGAGGCCGGAGGCGGAGCGGGTGGCCACGCCCGTGGCGATCCGTCGCTTGAGACCGGCCACCCGGACCATGAAGAACTCGTCGAGGTTGCTCGCGAAGATGGCGAGGAAGTTCGCCCGCTCCAGCAGCGGCGTGTTCGGGTCCTCGGCGAGTTCCAGAACGCGCTCGTTGAACGCGAGCCAGCTGCGCTCCCGGTCGAGGAAGCGCCCCTGCGGCAACAGGGCCCCGTCGGCCTGTGCCTCTTCGTAGGCGTCGAGATCGGCGTCGATGTCGGGTTCCAGGTCGGAGACCGCGGCGGCCACCGTGTGCGGGCGGTGCGCGGCTATGGAACCGACGGAGGGCTGCGCGTGCTGTGCCTGGGTGTTCTGGCTCATGAACCCATTGTTCCGCGTCAGAGCCGGGACAGGCGCGTCGGAACGGACGGCGGGGGGCGCGATGTCACTTCCGCTGGCGCTTGTGCGGTGGCTTCCGCGGAGGGGGAGCACCTCGGGGGGCCGCGACGACTCGGAGCGCGGCGCCGGCGCGGGCACGACGGGTTCCATTGCCCGAGCCTCGCAAGCCCGTCTGAACCGACGGTTACGGAGACATGGCGTACGGGATATCTGGGGGCGGCTCGCGGGGGTGGGGTGGGTGTGTTTGCGGGGTGGGGCGGGGGGCTGGTGTCGGAGGGGTTGGGTGGACCGGTGTCGGGCGGGTCGGGTGGGTCGGCGTCGGGCGGTTCGGGTGGGCCGGTGTCTGACGGTTCCCGGGTGGGTCCGGTGTCTGACGGTCGGGCCGGGCTGTCGGAGCCCGTCGGGCCGGTGCGGATTCGCGGTGCCGGTCGGCGCGGGCCGGTGGCGGAAAAAATTCGTGGGCCGGGGCGTGAACCGATCGGCGGGGCTCGACCGATGAGGGGATGTGAGCGAAACGAGAAGCGACGGGGAGCTGCTGCGGGCCATCGCGGCAGACGGGGACCGTCACGCCTTCGAGGAGCTGTACCGGCGGTACGCGCCGTGGCTGACCGCGCGCATGCGCGGCCGCTGCGCCGACGCCGGGATAGTCGACGACGTCGTCCAGGAGACGTTCCTCGCGGTGTGGCGGGGCGCCGCCCGCTACCGGGAGGAGGGTCCTTCCGGGGACGCGGCCGGCTGGCTGTGGCGCATCGGCGCCCGCCGGCTGGTGGACGCCATGCGGGGCGACGGCGCGCGCGGGCGGCTCCGGCAGGCGCTGTCCAAGCTGCGCCACCGCGACGAGGCGTCGGCGGAGGAGCGCGTGCTCGCGGGGGTGGAGCACGGGGACCTCGCCGGGGCCCTCACCCGCCTCTCCCCGGAGCTGCGGGCGGTCCTCCAGGCCACCGTCATCGACGGACTCACCACGCGGGAGGCGGCCGTGCTGCTCGGCATCCCCGCAGGCACGGTCAAGACGCGGGCCCAGCGGGCCCGCAAGCAACTGCGGGAGGCGCTGGCATGACATGGCATGTGGCGGAAGACGATATTCGCGCGTACGCGACCGGTGAGCTGGCGCCGCCCCTGCTCTGGTCCGCCGACACGCACCTCGCGGGGTGCGGGGAGTGCCGGTCCCGGCTGAGAGCGGCCGTCGACCCCGTCGCGCTGGACGCGGGCTGGGAGCGGCTGGACGCCGAGCTGGACGCGCCGCGGCCGGGGCTGTTCGAGCGGCTGCTCATGCGGCTCGGCGTGGCCGACCACACCGCCCGGCTGCTCAGCGCGACGCCGGTGCTGCGCCGCTCCTGGCTGCTGGCCGTGACGTCCTTGCTGGTCATAACGGTCCTCGCCGTGCACACGGTGGACCGTCCCGCCCTGTTCCTCGCGCTGGCGCCGCTGCTCCCGCTCGCCGGGGTCGCCCTGTCCTACGGGCCGGGCCTGGACCCGACGTTCGAGATGGCCGTCGTCGCCCCGATGCACGGCTTCCGGCTGCTGATGATCCGGACGGTCGCGGTGCTGACCACGGGCCTGGCCTTCAACGGCCTGGCGACGCTCGCCCTGCCGGGGTACGGACTGCTGGCCCTGACCTGGCTGCTGCCGGCGCTCGCGCTGACCGCCACGGGGCTGGCGCTGACCCCGAGACTGGGGCCGGTCCTGGCGCCCGCCCTGGTCGCCGGCTCCTGGGTGACCCTGCTGGTGGTGGCGGAGCAGTACAGCCGGGGGACGCTCGCGCCCTTCACGGTGTACGGGCAGTCGGCCGCGGCGGCGGTCGCCGTTCTCGCCGGCCTGCTGCTCCACCAGAGCCGTGACCGCTTCGACGCCCGTCCTCTCGGCGGCTTCCCCGGCGGAGGCGCCGAATGACACCGCGCCCGGCCGGAGCCCACGTGCCCGTGCGGGTCCCCGCCCAGGCGTTGCCCCGCGCGCAGGCCCCGGCGCACGCCCCTCAGCGCCACCCACGCACTCAGATTCCCTCCCCGTTCCGTGACCGGATTTCCAGGAGCTCCGCATGACCACCGTCCCGGCCACGCCGGCCGCCACACCCGCAGTGCCCTCCGCCACCGTGACGGCCACCGGTCTCTCCCTGCGCTATGGCGGCACGCACGCCCTCGACGGCGTATCCCTGCGGCTCACCCGGGGTGTCACCGGGCTGCTCGGCCCGAACGGCGCGGGCAAGACCACGCTGTTGCGGGTGCTGGCGACGGCGCTGCCGCCCGACCGAGGCGAGTTCACGGCCCTGGGCCACGATCCCCGCACCGCGGCCGGCCGCGTGGACCTGCGCCGCGCGCTCGGCTATCTGCCGCAGAACCCCGGGTTCCACCCGGACTTCACGGCCTTCGACTTCGTCGACTACGTGGCGATCCTCAAGGAGCTGACCGACCGCGCCGCCCGGCACCGCGAGGTGCGGCGCGTCCTGGAGGCCGTCGACCTCTCCCATGTGCGCAGCAAGCGCATCAAGCGGCTCTCCGGAGGCATGCGGCAGCGTGTGGCGCTGGCCGCCGCGCTCGTCGGCGACCCCGGCTTCCTCGTCCTGGACGAGCCGACCGTCGGACTGGACCCGGAACAGCGCATGAGATTCCGGGAACTGATCGCCGCGGCAGGCGAGGGGCGCACGGTGCTGCTGTCCACGCATCAGACGGAGGACGTGGCGATGCTGTGCCACCGGGTCCTGGTCCTCGCCCACGGCCGGATCCGCTTCGAGGGCACCCCGGCCGAGCTCACCGCCCGTGCGGCGGGCCGGGTCTGGAGCAGCCCCGGGCGCGACCCGGGCGCCCTGGCCGGCTGGCGCACGGGCGCCGGCTCCTTCCGCAACGTCGGCGATCCGCCCGAGGGCGCCGATCTCCTCGAACCCACCCTGGAGGACGGCTATCTGCTCGTCCTCGACGGCACGGACCGGGAGGTGCGGGCATGAGCGTCACGGTCGACCCGGCCGGGGGCGGCACCGCCACCCACCCCGGGCCGCCGCACGCCCGGCCGGCGCACTCCGGCCGCCGCCGGGCCGGCGCGGTCCTCGCCCTGGCCCGCTTCGAGACCCGCGAACTGCTGCTGCAGATACCGGTGCTGGTCTTCCTCGCGCTCTACGCCGGTGTCGTCGCCGTGCAGCTGATGCACTACGACGGCATGGACGACTACCCCGTCCTCCACACCGTCGACCGCGACACGCAGTCGGCGCCCCTGCTGCTGGCCCTCGCGCTGCTGGTCTGCACCAACGCGGCCGCCCTGCGCTCGCGCAAGCACGGCACGGTCCAGCAGTTCGCCACGCTGGCGATGGAGCCCTGGCGGCGCGACCTCGCCCAGCTGCTGTCGGTGCTGCCGTTCACGGCGCTCACGGCGGTCGCCGTCGGCGTCCGCTTCGCCCGGGAGGCGCTCAAGCCCGGCGCGATCGGGCACGGCTCGCTCGGTGAGCTGGCCGTGGGCCCCCTGACCGTCCTGCTGGCCGGTGTCCTCGGTGTCGTGCTGGCCCGGGTCGTGCCCACGCCGTTCGCGCCCATACTGTTCGTGGTCGCCGCGTACCTGCTCGTCGTCATCGCCTCCGCCGCGGCCGGGGCCGACGGCGAAGGGCTGGGCTGGCTGTCGCCGGTCCTGTTCTCCGGCAACGCCGGCGGCGACCCGGTCCCCGCCGATCTGCTGGGCCGGCCCGCCGGCTGGCACGCCCTCTACGTCCTGGGCCTGTGCGCCGTGCTGGCCTGCGCGGCGCTGCTGCGGTCCGGTGGCCGCACCGGCGCCCTCAAGGCGGTCACCGCCCTCGCCCTGGCCGCCACGGTGGCAGGAGCGCTCGGCCAGGGCCTGCGCGACACGGCGGCGCTGGAGGCGGCCCGGCGGACGGCGTCCACGTCACCGCAGAAGGTCCAGACGTGCACGACGGCCGGCGGCTCGACGTACTGCTCCTTCCCCGACTGGGAGAGCGTGCGTGACGACTGGGCCGAGGTGGTCGAGAGGGTCCGGTCCTCTGCCGGCGGGACAGCCGCGAACACCTCGCTGGCCGTACGGCAGCGCATCGACGCCACCGGGGACATCGAGGCGGACACCGCACTGACCCCCTCCGGCACGCCGGGCGAGGTGACGGTCGGCACCCGCTGGGGCGGCAACCGCGTCCCCGAGTTCGCGGTGGGGGTTGCCACGGTGCTCGTCGCGGGCACGGAGGACGCGACGATGCGCGGCCTGTGCGGCGCGCGCGGGATCACCGTCATGTGGCTGGTCCTGGCCACCGACCCCACTCCCCGGGCGACCTTCAGAAACGTGCGCCTGGACGACAGCGACAGCGGCCCGGGACAGGTGCTGGCCCCCACGGAGGGCCTGTCCCTGACGGCGCAGCAGACGACGGTCATCCAGGAACTCTTGGCCCGCCCCCGGGCGGAGATCTCACCCCGGGTGAAGGCGAACTGGCGGAAGCTGACGTCCGCTCAGACCACCACGGCCGAGGCGGCGGAGCTGCTGGGCGTCGCCGCGCCGAAGGGAGCCGAGCAGTGCGAGGAGTAGGAGGAGCGAGGCGAGGGGCGGCCGGTGTGACCGGTCCGCCGGAGAGGGCGGGCCGGCCCGAGAGGCGCACGACCGTCGTCCGGGACCAGCTCCGGGCTCTCCTGCCACCCGTGTGGCGGTCCCTTCCCCGGCGGGCGCCGGCAGCGGCGGGCGGCACGGGACTGCTGCTCGCGGCGAGCACACGCTGGCCGGCCGAGGCGCCGGGTGAGGAGGGCGGGCTGATGCTGCTGCGGATCATCGCCCTGACCGGTGCGCTGGGCCTGGCGTTCCTCCTGGACGACCCCGCCCGTCACACCACCGCGACGACCCCGCTGGGCCGCCCCCTGAGAGCCGGCCTGCGCCTGGCCATGGCCGTGCCGCTCGCGGCGCTGTGGTGGACGGCGGTCCTGCTCGCCGTCCCCGCGTCCGCCCGCCCACCGCTCGGGCCGGTCACCCTGGAGGCAGCGGCCACGGCCGTCGCCGCCGTCGCCCTCGCCTCGGCCGCGATCCGCTTCTCCGACCGGGCCGAAGTGGGCAAGGGCACGGCACTGTGCCTCGGCGCGGCCGCCGTGCTCACGGCGCTCGTCCCGGCGCGCTGGGGCCTGTTGGCGCTGCCCGGTCAGCCGTGGTGGGAGGAGACGCAGACGCGGTGGGCGGCGGTGCTGGCAGTGATGCTGGCGTCGGCGGCCCTGTGCACGCCGGAGCCGTTGAGACGCCGGTGAACGGCTCACCGTGCGGGGCGCGTTCAGGGGCGCCCGGCGCTCCGGGAGACCTGCCGCGCTCTCACGTCTCCGTGCGGTACATGAGGTCCGTCTCATGGGTGACGAATCCCAGCCGCTCGTAGACCGAGACCGCCGCCTTGTTGTCGGCGTCGACGTACAGCATCGCCGTGGGCAGGCCCTGCCCCGCGAGATGGCGGAGGCCGATCGTGGTGAGGGACTTGCCGAGCCCGCCGCCCTGCGCGCCGGGCGCCACACCGAGGACGTACACCTCGCCGAGTTGCTCCTCGGCGTGGACCTTCGTCCAGTGGAAGCCGACGAGCTGCTCGCCCTGGAAGGCGAGGAAGAAGCCCGCCGGGTCGAACCACGGCTCGGCCTCGCGGTCGTCGAGGTCGCGCTGGGTGAGCGAGCCCTGCTCGGGATGGTGGGCGAACGCGGCGGAGTTGACGGCCAGCCACGCGCCGTCGTCCTGCCCGGGGACGAAGGTCCGGACGTGCACGCCCTCGGGCAGCACCGGGTCGGACAGGTCCAGGCCGGTCAAGGGCCGTCGCATCTGCCGCAGTTCGCGGAAGAGGGTCAGCCCGAGGACCTGGGCGAGGTGCCGGGCGGCGGGGTGGCCGCCGTGGGCCCAGACGCGCAGCCGCTTGCCGGAGGCGGCGAGGAGTGCGGAGCCGAGCGCGCGGCCGTGCCCGTGGCCGCGGTGGGAGGGGTGGACCACGAGTTCGGCGGCCGGCGCCTCGACGGGGTCGGTGTCCTCCAGCTGGGCGTAGCCGACGAGTTCGTCGCCGACGGTGAGCAGCAGATGAGAGACGCCGTCCCGGGGGCCGCCGCGCAACTGCAGCCGGCCCTGCTCGGACACAGCCTGCTGGCCGTCGTTCCGGGCGGCCTCCGCGAGCAGGTCGAGGACGGCCTCGGTCTGCTCGGGGGAGAGCGCGGAGTGGGTCTCGATGGATCGGGAGCCGTAGGTCCGTGCGGCGTCGTCGCTGGTCATGCGTACGAGGGTAAGGGGTCCTGATCGGCGGGCCGGGGAGAAGCGACGGCGACGGGAGAGCGTGGGCGAACGTGCTGCGGAAGGCGGACCGAGGACGGGAACCAGCCAAGCCGAGGACAGGGCGAGAGCAGGTCGAAGGCAGGGGCATGGCCAGGGGCGCGGGCAAAGGGAAATCAGGATGTGACCTGAACCCCCTGTCGCGCTACGCGCGTTGACCTTAGGCTGCGGCCCGACGGGGCCGCTTGTCTCCGGGGTCCGAGGACCCCTCATACGCCTCTCAGGGCCGCCCGGCCCGGAGGACCCCGACACCATCGCCGACACACAGGGGGGCGCATGCCAGCCACTTCCCAGTCGTATCCCAGCCGCAGACGCCGTACGTCCCGTCTGGTCGCCGCGGCCGCCGCTCTCGCCACCGCCGGCGCCCTGGCCGCGGCGATGCCGGCCGACGCCCACGACGCCAAGGACTCCGGCAAGCAGGACGACCGCTACCAGGACGTCCAGCTGCTGTCCTTCAACGACCTGCACGGCAACCTGGAACCGCCGTCCGGCTCCTCCGGCCGGGTCACGGAGGTCCAGGCGGACGGCACCACGAAGACGATCGACGCGGGCGGCGTCGAGTACCTCGCCACGCACCTGCGCGAGGCGCGCAAGGGCAACCGCTACTCCATCACCGCGGCCGGCGGCGACATGGTCGGCGCCTCCCCGCTGATCTCGGGCCTGTTCCACGACGAGCCCACCATCGAGGCGCTGAACAAGCTCCAGCTGGACGTCACCTCCGTCGGCAACCACGAGTTCGACGAGGGCGCGAAGGAACTCCGCCGACTGCAGAAGGGCGGCTGTCACCCGACCGACGGCTGCTACACGGACGAGCGGTTCCAGGGCGCCGACTTCCCCTACCTCGCGGCGAACGTGCAGGACGAGAAGACCGGCACCCCGATCCTGAAGCCGTACTGGGTGTGGAAGGAGCACGGCGTCAAGATCGGCTTCATCGGTGTGACCCTGGAGGACACGCCGGGCGTGGTCTCCGCCGAGGGCGTCAAGGGCCTGAAGTTCAAGGACGAGGTCGAGACGATCAACAAGTACGCCAAGGAGCTGCAGAGCCAGGGCGTGAAGTCGATCGTGGCGCTCATCCACGAGGGCGGCCTGCCGGCCTCCACCTCGTACAACTACAACTGCGACTCGCCGGGCGCGGGCGACGGGGTCTCCGGCCCCATAGTCGACATCGCGAAGAACGTCACGCCCGAGGTGGACGCGCTGGTGACGGGTCACACCCACGCCGCGTACGCGTGCACGATCAACGACCCGGCGGGCCGGCCGCGCACCGTCACCTCGGCCGCGTCCTTCGGCCGCCTCTACACGGACACCACGCTGACCTACGACCGTGTCACGGGTGACATCGCCCGGACCGCGGTCAAGTCCGCGAACCACGTGGTCACCCGGACGGTCCCCAAGGCCCCCGACATGACCGAGCTGATCTCCAAGTGGAACACCCTGGCGGCCCCCATCGGCAACCGCCCGATCGGCTACGTCTCCGCTGACGTCCCCAACACGGGCACCGAGTCCCCGATGGGCGACCTGATCGCGGACGCGCAGCTCTGGTACGGCAGGAAGCTCGACGCCGACACCGACCTGGCGCTGATGAACCCCGGCGGCGTCCGGGCCGGCATCACCTACGCGGCCAAGGGCGCGGAGGGCGACGGCGTGGTGACGTACGCCGAGGGCTTCACCGTGCAGCCGTTCTCCAACACCGTGAACCTGCAGAACTTCACCGGCGCCCAGCTGATCCAGGTGCTCAAGGAGCAGGTGAGCGGCTCGAACACGAGCGCGCCGAAGATCCTCCAGCCGTCCGCCAACCTGACGTACACGCTGGACCTGACGAAGACCGGCGCCGACCGGGTCGTCACGGACTCCATCAGGCTGAACGGCGCGCCCATCGACCCGGCCGCCGGCTACCGCGTCGCCACCAACAGCTTCCTCGCGGGCGGCGGCGACGGCTTCCCCACGCTGGGCCTCGGCACCGGTGACGTCGTCGGCGCCGACGACCTGACGGCTCTCGAGCAGTACATGACCGCCAACTCCTCGGCCACGAATCCGATCGCGCCCCCGGCCGCGACCCGGATCACCATCGTGAAGTAGCCCGAGGCCGGTCGACCGGCAAGCACACGGGGCCTGTTCCGTACGCGACACACGTACGGAACAGGCCCCGTCCGTCTCTTCGGCCCCGCTCAGCCCTGGGTCAGCAGCAGGCGGATCGAGCCGTCGGCGTTCTCCTTGCGCCAGGGGTACTCGCAGACCATCTTCTCGACCGGCTCGGGCGCCTCGACGTACGTGCGCTCGGGGTAGGCCTGGCACTTGTGCCGGTCGGCGTACTTGGGGCAGGCCCCGTCGGGCTTGCGGAACTGGTGGGCCTGCCAGGCGAGCGTGCCCGCGAGCTTCTCGCCCGGCGCGGTCGGCAGGTACTGGTTGCTGAAGAACGAGCCGATCATGCCGCCGGCGAGCGCCAGCGCGAGCAGCGCGCCCACCGCGGTGAACTGCCGCGGCCCGCGCGTCGTCGCGCCCGGCAGGGCACGCACGAGCGGAGTGAGCTTCCGCACCGCGAACACGCAGGCCAGCACCGTCAGCGCGGTGAGCGTCACCTGGATCACGATCATGGTGCGGGGGAAGAGCTGGACCTGCTGATCCGCCTCCATGTGCCCGGCCAGCCAGAACCGGATGAGCCAGGCGCTCGCGAAGCAGGCGAGCGGGGCGACGACGACGGCCTTGCGCAGCCCGAGTGCGACGGCGACGCCGAGCCCGATCAGGACGATCACGGCGTAGGTGTGCAGTCCGGCGAACTCGCCGAAGCCCGGGTACTCACCGGGTTCGTCCCAGGCCCGGCTGCTGAGCGGGGTGGTGCCGATGTAGGCGGGCTCGGTGAGGGTGTAGCCGGAGCACCACTGGTCGCGGGTGCCGGTCGCGCCGAGCAGCACCCGCAGATACGCGCCCGCGACCAGCAGGAACCCGGCCAGCGAGCTGCCGAGGAAGAGCAGTCCGCGCAGCCGTCCGGTCTGCCAGGGGTAGAAGAAGAGGACGGCGACGAGCACGCCGGGCAGGGACCACACGTGCCAGCCGGAGTACACGAGGAAGAGCAGTCCGAAGACGACGCCGAGGAACGCGCCGCGTCCCGCCGTCCCGCGGGTGGTGAAGCGGGGCGAGGCGCGCAGCCACAGCAGCAGCTTCGCGATGAGCGGCACGAGGGCGACGAGGACGAACGGGCTGTACGGCTTGTGCGGCAGCGTCTGCTGGAGCGCGGGCAGCAGACCGACGGCGAGCGCCGGCAGCGGCCGCAGGCACGACCGCCAGGCGAGGTAGGCGACCGGCCCGGTCAGCGCGACGAACGCGATGAACAGCCACTTCAGCCCGAAGGCGGGCTGCCCGCCCAGGAATCCGGCCTTGGCCGCGTACCCGAGTATGTAGGGCACGGCAGGCGGATAGAACGCGTCCATCGAGCCGGTGTGCAGGATCTCTTCCGCCCAGCCGAGGATGCGGTTGTTGTCGCCGTAGGGTCCGTTGAGCGGCCATGGGGTGCCGCGCAGGGCGAACACCTGGCCGGCGCCGATGAACCCGGTGCTCAGCCCGGCGACGGCCGCGGCGGCCAGCCGGACCGTGACCGCCCGCACCCGCTCGCTCCCGCGCACGGTCGACCAGCCCACCACGGCGAGAACCACCAACACGAGGAGCGCGAGCCGGAACTGAAGGTTCGACAGCCCGCTGACCTGCCCCACCCGCGTGACCGGGCTGTTGGCGACCGTCACACCCCAGTACGTGAACCCCAACGCCGTCGCCACGGCGACCACGCACTCGGCGACAGCCGGCCACCAACGACGGGCGAGCGCCCGCGAACGCTCCTTGACCGCACGGCGACCGGCCGACGCTGCCGCGTCCCGTTCGGCCCCGGGAGCCTCATCGACCTGGGACGGCACGGCCGTCTCCACGGACGGGGATGTCTTCAACTCTGTCTCCATGATGAGCGGCCGGGCAGGGGACATCAGCCGCCGCGAACGTGAAAAGCCGGGCCCCGGCGAATCCCGAGGCCCTCGGGCCGTCAGAGATGAGGGCCCCCAAGAGAGATGACGGCAGATCAGGCCTCCCGGGTTCCCCTCACGCCCCACCCGAACGTCAGCCCTCGTTTTGATTCTGACCCTTCAGGAGGCATATTCGGGCCCTCGTCACTCTTCGTAGTGACCGGCACTGTGTGTGTCCGCCTCGGCGACTGTAGGAAAGGGGGCCCGGCCCACATCCGACGGGGCGTTGTGGGCCGCCCTGGCACGGGGCGTCTCGGCGTACAAGGGCTGCCCCGGGCTGCCCGGGCTGTTCCAGGTCGGCGGCGGGGACACCGCCTGCGACCTCAAGACCACGTGGGGCGTGCGGGCCCTCGACCGGCAGTTGCACGGCCGCGTGGGCCGGCTGACGAGCGCGGCCGATGGGACCGGAAGGCGGGCGGAAGTGTGGTGAACGCGTTGCTGAGGGCCGAGGCCGTCCGCAAGTCATACGTACGGAACAGGTCCCACCCGCCGGGCGGGCAGCGGGTCGACGTTCTCAAAGACGTCGATCTCACCGTGCGGGCCGGTGAGATCAGCGCCCTCGTCGGCCCCTCCGGAGCGGGGAAGACGACGCTGCTCCACATCCTCGGCCTGCTGACCGTGCCGGACAGCGGCCGGGTGTTCGTCGAGGGGACCGACATGACGGGGCTCGGCGACCGCGCGCTCGCGGATGTGCGCCGTCGCCGGATCGGGTTCGTCTTCCAGGCGTACAACCTGCTGCCGCAGCACTCGGCGCTCCGCAACGTCCTGCTGCCCCACGCCGGCCCCCGCGCCCGGGGCGAGGAACGGGCTCGGCGGCTCCTGGAGCGCGTCGGGCTGGACGGGCGGGCCCGGCACCTCCCCGGCGAGCTGTCCGGCGGGGAGCAGCAGCGGGTCGCGCTCGCCCGCGCCCTGATCAACGATCCGCCCCTGGTCCTGGCGGACGAACCCACCGGCAACCTCGACGAGGCCGCCGAGCGGCTGCTCCTGGACCTGTTCCGCGAACTCGCCGACGAAGGGCGGGCCGTCGTGCTGGTGACGCACAACCCGGTCGTGTCCGGCGCCGCCGACACGGTGCACCGGCTGGACTCCGGCGCGCCCGCACCCGAGGGGAGTGCCGCGTGAACGTCTTCCTGCTCGCGTGGGCCAACGCCCGCGTGCTGCGCCGCCGTATGTACGGTCTCGTCGCGCTGGTCGCCGTCGGGGGCGCCGTCTGCCTCGGGGCGCTGGGCATCGCCGACACGGCGCGGCGGGCCACCGACACCGGGGTGGAGGAGAGCGCCGCCAACCGCAGCGTCACCGTGGACCGGCCCGACGGCCGCCCCGGCACACCGCCGCTGACGACGCGTACGGCGGCCCGGCTGGCTGGACTTCCGCACGTCGCCTCCGTGCAGCATCGGGCGCAGGCGTCGTTCGGCGTGTCCACGCCGACCGGGGTCACCGCCCTGCTGTACGCGACGACGTACCGCGCTGCGCTCGCCCCGCCGGTCACCAAGTCGGTCCGCGCCCGTCTCTTCCCCCTCCGGCCCGGCGAGATCGTCGCCCCGGCCGTCTCCCAGGGGGTGGACCTGAGCCGGCTGGTGGGCCGTGAGATCGAGGTGGAGACGATCCGCTACGTACGGCCGGGCGAGGGCGCCGGCGTCACCCGCCACGCCCGCTTGGTCGGCGTCTACGACCAGGCCTGGCAACTGGACGGCCCCGACGCGGCCTACGCCGCCGACGCCGACGTGGTCGCCTGGGCGGCGGAGCGCGCCGGGGAACCGGCCGACCGCTACCTGAGCACCGTCGGCTACGACCAGCTGACCGTCGTCGCCGAGACGGCCGCCGACGTGCCCGGTGTGATGCGGTCGGTGCAGAAGCTGGGCTACCCGGCTCTCACCCTCCGTCAGCAGCTCGACGCGCTGCCGGCCGTGCTGGAGCTGGTCAGGACGGCCGGGCGGGTGCTGCTCGCGGTGCTCGCCGTGCTGGCCTTCGCCGGCGCGGTCACCGTGACGGGCGCGCTCGCGCGGCAGCGGGTCCAGGAGATCGGCGTCCTCAAGGCGGTGGGTTTCCGCACCGGGACGGTGCTGACCATGCTGGTCGCCGAGATGGCCCTGGCCGGGACGGTCGCGGCGGTGGCCGGCACGGTGCTCGGCGTCCTGCTCGGCGGCGTGGGCGCGGCCCTGATGCGGGGCAGCGCCGATCTCGCGCCCTATGCGGAGAGCTGGGTTCCGTTGCCGGCGCCCGGGACCGTGCTCACCCTCGTGGCCGTGACCGTGCTGGTGGTGGTGACGGGCGCGCTCGGCCCGGCCCGCAGGGCGGCGCGGATGTCGCCGACCGACGCGATGAGGGACTGGTGAGCCCGGGCATGGCCCGTTCGAACGGCACGCGGGTGCGCCTCGGCGTCGCACTGGCCGTCCCGGCGGCCTTGCTGGCCGCCGCCTGCGCCGGGCCCGGCGGCCCGGAGCTGGAGCACGACTGGTCGGGTACCACGACGTTCGCGCTGACCAGGGTGGACGGACTGGTGACGGTGGTCGGGGTCGATCCCCGCCGGGCTCGTGCCCGGAGTCTCGCGGTCGTGCCCCAGCGGTCCGACGACACCGAGACGCTCAGCCCCCGTCTCGTCCGGCTCGCCGACGGGCGCTGGCTGGTGAGCGTGCCCCGCGAGGGGCACGGCCCCGACCGGCGCTATCTGGTGAACCGCCGGGAGCGCGTCCTCGACAGCCTGCCCGGCGACGAGCGGCTGCGCCAGGTCCTGCCCGGCCGGACGCTGGTCGCCGAGGTCGCGTCGCTGCCCGACGCCGAGACCGCCGGCCGTGCCCCGGCGTCCACCGTCCTGGTCCGCGACCCCGCCGACTGGTCCACCCTGCGGGAGCTGAAGGTCCCCGGCTCCGTCGTGCTGGCGGCCTCCGACCCGGACTCGGACACGGTCTGCCTCGGCGGCGCCCGGGTGACGGTCGCCGAACTGACCGGGGGGCGGGTCAGGCCGGTGGCGGTCCCGGCCGGAGCGGACATCGTGGGGCTCGCCTGCCCGGGGGGCCGTCCGGTGATCGTGCGGTCGGCCGTCGGCCGCTCGCCCGGCGGCGTGCGGGCCACCCTCGCGCGGACCGAGGACGCGACCACGGTGACCGTGGCCGGCGGCCGGGTCGACGGCGTGGCAGCCCACGGCTCGTCCGTCGTGCTCGCGGTGGCAGAGGGCGACAGCACCCAGGTGATCGAGATCGACGCCGTCACCGGCGGGGAGCGGCACCGGGTGCGGATCGCCGGCATGACCGCGTCCCACGCGCTGACCAGGAGCCCTGCGGGCTGGCTGGTCTACACGGACAACGCGGTCACCCGGGTGGAGCCGGCGACCGGGCGGGTGCGGGGGTTTCCATTGCCAGGGACCCTGCTGGACGCCTGACGCCTGACGCCTGACGCCTGACGCCTGACGCCCGCTCGGGGCGGGGGGCCGTTATGACGCCGACGGCGTCCAGCCCGCCAGCCAGTCCGCGATCTCCTGGTTCGCTGCCTGGGTGTCGGTCAGTTGGGGGCGGTCGCTGCTTGCCGGGCCCGCGCCGGCGCCGGTGTTGCGGTACTCCGCGAAGCGGTCGTCCTTCCAGGAGAAGCCGCTCATGTCCGTCCACGGGGCGGTCCTGATCGCGGCGCTGAGGTTGGTGTTGCGGACCGTGGCCTGGGGGTCGAGGGTGGCGTCGCCGCCGGCGTGCCAGGGGCGGCCGAGGTAGAAGCTGCGGCTGGAGACGTCGCCGCTCACTGTGCAGTTGGCGATCAGGATGCCCTTGCGGTTCGCGGCCGTGCTGGGGGCGGTGACATAGCCGGCCGAGGTGCCGTTCCAGCGCTTCTTCAGCGTGATGACCGACCGGTCGATCACCGCGGTGGCCCGGCCGAAGATGAAGTCGACGTTGCCGACGATCGAGGAGTTCGCCATGTAGACGCGGCCCAGCCGGTCCTTGGACGCGGTGTCCAGGAGCAGGGTGTCCTGGTCGCCGCTGACGGTGACGCCGTCCAGGACCACCTTGTCCGCGGCGGTGCGCAGGGCGACCGCCTGCTGGGCGATGGTCTGGTGGGCGGCCTCGTCGAAGTCGTTGGAGAAGGTCAGGTTGCGGGCCTGGAAGTCGTCCGCCTCGACGGCCACGGTGGCGCTGCCGCCCGTGCCGTAGGTGCCCGAGCCGTCGGGCTTCGGCGTCCCCGACGCGTTGTTGTAGACGATCACCGTGTCCTTGCGGTTGCCGCCCGTGCCCTGGATGGTGACGTGCGGCTTGTTGGAGGGGACCTTGACGAGCTCCCGGTACGTCCCCGGCTTGACCGAGATGACGACGCGGGAGGGGTTGTTCGCCGGTACGGCGTTCACCGCGGCCTGCACGGTTTTGAACTGGCCGGAGCCGTCCTGCGCGACCGTGAGGGTCGTGGCGGCGGCCGCGGACGCCGTGCGCTGCGCGTCCGCGCCGAACAGTCCGAGATCCGCGCCGAAGGCGAGCCCGAAGGCACCGGTCGTGGCCAGCGCCAGCGGGAGGCTCACCGCGGCGGCGCCGCGCCGGTGGTGAGAGGTCGTGCGGCGGAAGTCGCTCATGTGTGGGGTTTCCGTTCCGTGCGAGGGGGAGGGACCACCCTGACGACGTGCGGGTCATGCGGGGGTCGCCGCTCGCTGCGGAAAGGTTGCCGCCCTATGGAGCTTCGGGAACCTCCGGCGGCGGCACGGGCGCGCCCGGCAGCCGTACGGTCGCCACCGTGCCGCCGCCCTCCGCGCGGGCCAGCGTGACCTGTCCGCCCGCCTCCCGCACCGTCCGGACGACGATCGACAGGCCGAGGCCCGAACCCGGGAGGGCGCGGGCGCCGGGGGAGCGCCAGAACCGATCGAAGACGTACGGGAGTTCGTCCTCGGGAATGCCGGGACCGTGGTCGCGGACGGTCAGCACGCCGTCGGTCAGCCGCACCTCGATCGTGCCGTCCTCGGGGCTGAACTTCACCGCGTTGTCGAGGATGTTGACCACCGCCCGCTCCAGAGCCGCCGGTTCCGCCCGCGTGAACCAGGGTTCCAGGGCCGCCGTGATGGTCAACTCCGGCCCGCGCAACCGGGCCCGGCGCAGGGCCGACTCCACGGTTTCCTCCAGGGACACCACCTGCACGCGCTCGCCCCGCTGCCCCTCCGAGCGCGAAAGGACCTGCAAGTCGCCGATGAGCGAGGCCAGTTCGCTCATCTGCGCCTTCACCGAATCGAGGAGCGCCTTGCGGTCGGCGGCGGGGAGGGGGCGGCCCGTCTCCTCGCTGCGGGTGAGCAGTTCGATGTTCGTGCGCAACGACGTCAGGGGCGTGCGCAGTTCATGGCCCGCGTCGGCGATCAACTGCTGTTGCAGCTCACGGGAGTCGGCGAGGGAGGCCGTCATCGAGTTGAAGGAACGGGAGAGCCGGGCGACCTCGTCGCCGCTCTCGTCCTCCACCGGGATGCGGATGCCGAGGTCCTCCGTCCGTGCCACGTGCTCGACGGCCTCGGTCAACTTGTCCACGGGGCGCAGCCCGGCCCGGGCGACGGCGAGACCGGCGGCGCCCGCGCCGACCACCCCGATGCCGGAGACGAGGAGGAGGATGAGGGCGAGTTCGTTGAGGGTGGAGTGGGTGCTCTTGAGTGACACTCCGACGCTGATGGCGACATAGGATGGCTGCCCGCTGGGGTCCTGGGCGGGCTGCGGCACGGTCATCACACGGACCGGGGTGCCGTCGTCGGCCGTGCCGTCGCGGATGACGCCCTGACCGGAGGCCCCGTTCTCGATCACGTCCTTGTCGGACTGGGTGACCTTGATCGCGCCGAGGGAGTCGTCGGTGACACACGGGGTGCCGTCGGCCATGACCACCTGGGTGTACAGGTTGCGGAAGGGCCTCGTGCTCTGCGGGGACTTCGTGCAGTTGAGCGAGGCGTACTGCAACTGCGCCCAGCTGCCGGGCTTCGACCGCACCGCCTGCTGGAGGTCGTCGTTGACCTGGTCGTACAGCTTCCCCTGCACGATGAACCAGCACGTCACCGACACCGCCGCCACCGCGAACGCCACAGCCGCGGCGACCAGCATCGACAGACGGGCCCTGATGGGGAGGGTCCGCAGCCGCCGTACGAGCTTGTTCACTCCGCGCCGCCCTGCCGCAACACGTAACCCACGCCCCGCACGGTGTGCACGAGCCGGGGCTCGCCGCCCGCCTCGGTCTTGCGGCGCAGGTACATCACGTACACGTCGAGGGAGTTCGACGACGGCTCGAAGTCGAAGCCCCAGACCGCCTTGAGGATCTGCTCGCGCGTGAGGACCTGGCGCGGGTGCGCCATGAACATCTCCAGCAGGGTGAACTCGGTCCGGGTCAGCTCCACCGGCCGCCCGGCCCGGGTCACCTCCCGGGTGGCCAGGTTCATGCGCAGGTCGGCGAAGGTGAGGGCGTCGTCCTCCTGGACGTGTTCCGCGGCGGCCGCCGCGTAGGAGCTGCGGCGCAGCAGCGCGCGGACGCGGGCGAACAGCTCGTCGAGTTCGAACGGCTTGACCAGGTAGTCGTCGGCGCCCGCGTCGAGGCCGGTGACCCGGTCGCCGACCGTGTCGCGGGCGGTCAGCATGAGGATGGGCGTGGTGTCGCCGGCCCCGCGGATGCGGCGGGCGGCGGTGAGGCCGTCCATGCGGGGCATCTGGATGTCGAGGACGACCAGGTCGGGCCGGTAGGCCGTCGCCTTCTCCAGGGCGTCGGCGCCGTCGACGGCGACCTCCGTGGCGTAACCCTCGAAGGCGAGGCTGCGCTGGAGTGCTTCGCGCACCGCCGGCTCGTCGTCGACGATCAGGATGCGCTGCGGGTCACGGTCGCCTTCGGCGGGGCTCATGGGCGTGGATTCCTCGGGTGCGGTGGGAGGACGGGAGGCCGGACGATCTGAACGGTTTCAGCCTCGCATGCTTCCCTGCGGGTGCGGGGATCGTGTCCGGACTCAGCGGACCCGCACGGTCCGGCGGCGCCGGCACCGCCGTCGTCACCTGCTTGACCATGACGCGCTCCCCGCTGGTCGAACGGGGTCAGTTGTCCGAGCCGCCCGCCCGCAGCGAGGGCAGGTCGGCCTTGACGGTGTTGATCGGGATGGCGAAGCCCAGGCCGACGCTGCCGGCGTCGGAGGAGGACGACGCGTTGGCCGCGGAGTACATCGCGGAGTTGATGCCGATGATGTCGCCGCCGGCGTCGATCAGCGCGCCGCCGGAGTTGCCCGGGTTGAGCGAGGCGTCCGTCTGGATCGCCTTGTACGTCGTCGTGGACGAGCCGGTGTCGCCGTTGAACTGACGGCCGCCGAACTCGAACGGCCAGCCGCCGCCCTGCTGTTGCTGCTGCTGACCCTGGCTCTCGTCCGTCGATACGGTCACGTCGCGGTTCAGGGCGGAGACGATGCCGCTGGTGACGGTGCCGGTGAGGCCCTCGGGGGAGCCGATCGCCACGACGGTGTCACCGACCTGGACGCCGGCGGAGTCGCCGAGGGTGGCGGCCCGCAGACCGGAGGCGTTCTGCAGCTTGATCAGCGCGAGGTCCTTGGCGGCGTCGGTGCCGACGACCCGCGCGGTGTACTGCTTGCCGTCGCTCGTCCTCACCTTGATCGAGGAGGCGCCGGAGATCACGTGGTTGTTGGTGAGGATCTCGCCGTCGCCGGTGATGATCACACCGGAGCCGGTGGACGAGCCGCCCGCGAGAGTGGCGTTGATCTCCACGACGCTCGGGCTGACCGCGGCGGCGATGGCGGCGACGTTGCCCGTCTTGCCGGCGGGGACGACGCTGGTGCTGGTCGAGGAGGAGACGACCTGGTCCTTGCCGGTCAGCTCCTGGATGCCGAAGGCCGTGCCGCCGCCGATCGCGGCCGCGACGATCGCCACGGCGGCGAGCAGCGCGAGCGGGCCGCGGGTGCGCTTCTTCTCCGGCGCGGCGGGGCCGGCGGGCACCGGGCTGAGCATCGCGGTTCCCCCGCCCTCACCGAAGCCGCCAGCCGCCCCGCCTTCACCGAAACCGCCGCCCGCCCCGCCTTCACCGAAGCCGCCAGCCGCCCCGGAGCCACCGAAGCCGCCAGCCGCCCCGGAGCCACCGAAGCCGCCAGCCGCCCCGGAGCCACCGAAGCCGCCAGCCGCCCCCGGGCCACCGAACCCCTCACCGACCCCGGAGCCACCGAAGCCCCCGCCGACCTGGGAGCCGGCGAAGTCCCCGCCGACTCCGCTCGGCACGTGCGCCTGCCCCTGCGGCTCCCGCTGCCACACCCCCGCCGGCTCAGCCGCCCGCGCCGCCGGCCGGTACGCCGGCGGAGGCGGCCACTCCGGGTTCACGGGGGTGGAGGCGTGCTGCGGGGCGCCCTGCTGAGGGTTCGCGTGGTTCTCGTACGCGTCGTGTTCGCCGCTGCGGCGGAAGCTCTCGGTCATGGAAGCGAGCTTCGCGCCCGACCATGAGAGGTCCCTGAGTGCTCCCTGAGAACCACGGCAGAACCTCGTCCGCCCGGCGTAAAGACGCCTCTCGGCACCCTGAGAGCCCTCTCAGGGAACCCTCATGAAGCCAAAGCCACCCTCATGAAGCCGGAGCCACCCTCATGAAGCCGGGGCCACCCTCGTGAAGCCGGGGCCGCGCGCCTACGAGCAGCCGCAGGAGCCGCGGACGACCAGCCGCGACGGAAACACCTTCAGCCGTTCGCGGCGTGAGCCCGCGACCCGCAGCCCGTCGTCCAGGACCAGGTCCACCGCCGCGCGGGCCATCGCCGGGCGGTCGGAGGCGACCGTGGTCAGGGGCGGGTCGGCGAGCGCGGCCTCCTTGATGTCGTCGAAGCCGGCGACGGCCAGCTCGCCGGGGACGTCGATGCGCAGTTCGCGCGCCGCCCGCAGCAGGCCGATCGCCTGGTCGTCGGTGGAGCAGAAGACGGCGGGCGGGCGGTTCGGGCCCGACAGCAGTTCCAGGCCCACCTGGTAGGCGTCGTACCGGTTGTAGGGGGCCTCGAAGAGCCGCCCCTCCGTGCTGACCCCGGCCTCGGCCATGGCGCGCCGCCAGCCCTCGACGTGGTCGGAGACGGGGTCGCCGACGGCGGGGGTCTCGGCGGTGCCGCCGACGCAGGCGACGTACTCGTGGCCGTGCTCCAGCAGGTGGCGTACGGCGAGCTGTGCGCCGCCCTGGTCGTCGGTGACGACGGCGACGTCGTCGATGGCCTCGGGCCGCTCGTGGAGCAGGACCACCCGGGCGTCCCAGGCGTCGATCTCGGCGGCCGCGTTGTCGTTGAGCGCGTGGCTCACGAGGATCAGGCCGGAGACCCGCATGCCGAGGAAGGCGCGCAGGTAGTGGACCTCGCGCTCGCCGATGTAGTCGGAGTTCCCGACGAGCACCATCTTGCCGCGCTCGGAGGCGGCCTGTTCGACCGCGTGCGCCATCTCCCCGAAGAAGGGCTGGCGCGCGTCCGGCACGATCAGGCCTATGAGGTCCGTGCGCCGGGACGCCATGGCCTGGGCGACGCGGTCGGGCCGGTACCCCAGTTCCTTGATCGCGGCGAGTACGCGCTCGCGCGTGGCCGGGGCGACCGGCCGGGGTCCGTTGTTGATGACATAGCTGACCACGGCAGTGGACGTCCCTGCCAGCCGCGCTACATCGTCCCTAGTCACCTTGGCCACGCGCGGAGTCTACGCGGATGGACCCGCTGCGGGCAGGGCGTGAAAGCGCCTTCCCGCGCGGCCGCCGCGCGCTCCCCGGGCGGCCGTCGCGGGTACCGGCCGGTACTAGGCCTCTGCCGAGACCTCTTCGGCGTTCAACGAAGGCGTGTTGTCCGCATCCTCCGCCTTTGAGTGGTCCGCCTTGCCCTTGCTCTCGTCCGCGGCGCGGTCGATCTTCTCGGGCGTAACGAATCGGTAACCGACGTTGCGGACGGTTCCGATCAGCGACTCGTGCTCGGGGCCCAGCTTGGCGCGCAGCCGCCGTACGTGGACGTCGACGGTCCGGGTGCCGCCGAAGTAGTCGTAGCCCCAGACCTCCTGGAGCAGCTGCGCACGCGTGAACACCCGGCCCGGGTGCTGGGCCAGGTACTTCAGCAGCTCGAACTCCTTGAAGGTGAGGTCGAGGACGCGGCCCTTGAGCTTCGCGGAGTACGTCGCCTCGTCGACCGACAGGTCGCCGTTGCGGATCTCCATCGGGGAGTCGTCGTTGACGATCTGCTGGCGGCCCATGGCCAGTCGCAGGCGCGCCTCCACCTCGGCGGGGCCTGCGGTGTCGAGGAGCACGTCGTCGATGCCCCAGTCGGCGGTGACGGCGGCGAGGCCGCCCTCGGTCACCACGAGGACCAGCGGACAGCCGGGGCCGGTCGAGCGCAGCAGCTGGCAGAGGCTGCGGACCTGCGGCAGATCACGGCGCCCGTCGATCAGGATGACGTCGGCGCCCGGGGTGTCGACGAGGGCGGGGCCCTCCGCCGGAGCCACGCGCACGTTGTGCAGCAGCAGCCCGAGCGCGGGGAGCACCTCCGTCGACGGCTGGAGGGCGTTGGTCAGGAGCAGCAGAGAACTCATACGTCTGGTTCCTCCTCGGTCCCTGCGAGGACGCTTCGGGTACTGCGGCACTTCGGCACCGCGCTGCTTCGGTACGGCGGTACGCGGGTACTGCGTCACTTCGGCTTTGCGTTCCCGGGGGCCCGTACACCGGCGGTCACCTGGAGTTTCCCGCTTCGTATACAACGCTTCCGAAAGCACAAAAGGACCCGGGGGCAACGCTGCCCGAGTCCTCTGTCCAGCACAATAGCCCACATGAGCAGCAGCCGGGCAGGTCATCGGGCCGGTAGTCCGCACTCCGAGACGGACGGACACCCGCCTTCCCGGACGTTTCTGCGCACGGCCGACGGTGTTTCCATCGACGCCGTGTACGACCCGGGAAAGGTCGCGCACCACACCTCACGTCCTCTTTCCGGCACCGGACGCACGCGTTCCCTTCACCCGGTGTTCGTCATCGCGCACGGATTCACCGGAGACGTGGATCGGCCGCATGTTCGGCGGGTGGCGTCGGCGTTCTCCGCGTACGGGGCGGTCGTCACCTTCTCCTTCCGCGGCCACGGCCGCTCCGGCGGGCACTCCACCGTCGGCGACCGCGAGGTCCTCGACCTGGCGGCGGCCGTGGAGTGGGCCCGCGGACTCGGCCACGCGCGCGTGATCACCGTCGGCTTCTCCATGGGGGGCTCGGTGGTGCTGCGGCACGCCGCGCTGCACCCGGGGACGGTGGACGCGGTGGTCTCGGTGAGCGCGCCCGCCCGCTGGTACTACCGGGGCACCGCCCCCATGCGCAGGCTGCACTGGCTGGTCACCCGCCCCGCGGGCCGCCTGGTCGGCCGCTACGGCTTCCGCACCCGGATCCACCGCCGGGAGTGGAACCCGGTGCCGCTCTCCCCGGCCGAGGCGGTCCCGCGGATCGCGCCGACGCCGCTGCTCCTGGTCCACGGCGACAGCGACGGCTACTTCCCCCTCGACCACCCCCTGATGCTGGCCGAGGCCGCCGGTGGGCACGGCGAACTCTGGCTGGAGCACGGCATGGGCCACGCCGAGAACGCCGCCGCCGACGCGCTGCTCGCCCGGATCGGGGACTGGGCCGTCTCCCGGGCGGGCTAGCCTGAGCCTGTCGAGCGTCGACAGATCGAGTATTCGAGTCAGGAACCAGAGGAACGGCATGGCAAAGGTCACGGTGCGCTACTGGGCGGCCGCCAAGGCCGCGGCCGGGGTCGCCGAGGAGCCGCACGAAGCGGCCGACCTCGCCGAGGCGCTCCGTGCCGCGCGCGAGCGACACCCCGGCGACCTCGCGCGCGTCCTGCAGCGGTGCTCGTTCCTCGTCGACGGCGACCCGGTGGGCACCCGCGCACATGAGACGGTACGGCTGGCCGACGGCGGCACGGTCGAGGTGCTCCCGCCGTTCGCAGGAGGGTGAGGATGAGCGACCAGCCGTATCGACAGGGGCAGGGCCACGAGGGGGAGAACCCCTATGCCCAGCAGCAACAGCAGCCGCAGCAGGCGTGGCCCGGGCAGCAGCAGTACGGGTACGACGACCAGCAGGCCCACCTCCAGTACACGCAGGAGTGGCAGGGCCAGACCTGGGAGACCAGCGTGCAGCCGCAGCTCGACGCGACGGACGCGGCGCGGACGGCGTACCTGCCGCAGCAGACGGGCGAGGCGCCCGCGTACGGCGCCGCCCCCCAGTCCGGCGCGCTCCCCCCGGAGACCGGCGCCCCGACGGTCTGGCAGCACCAGTCGCCCTACGGCACGCAGCAGCCGTCCCACACGCCTGTGCCGGGCAACCCCTACGCACCCGAGTCCGGCGCGGGGCACGACCCCGCCCACGGCGCGGCTCACGGCCACGGGCCGTCCGCCTACGGCCCCACGGCCGAGCCGGCCCACGGCGGCACCCCCGGGCAGCCCCCCGTCGGCGCGCCCGCCGAGCCGGCCCCCGCCGCCTCCGGCGGCGACAGCCGCGGTTACGGTCCCGCCACCCTCGCCGGCAACGCCCGTGTCACCGACGCCCAGCGGGCCCGGCTGGAGGGGCGGTCGCCGATCATCGAGCCCGGGATGCAGCCCGCGGCGCTCACGGCGCTGCTCGGACTGCTCCTGTCCACGACGGCGGCCGTCGGCACGTACGCGCTGCTCGTGCCGGTCGTCGTCCTCCAGGCCGTCACCGCGGCGGGCTGGTTCCGGCTGAACGGCATGTGGCCGGCCCGGCAGGGCATCGCGCTGGCCTTCCTGGGCGCGCTGGCCGCGGACGCGGCGCTGCTCGTCGCCGGCCGGGAGAACGCCCCGGCGGCCATCCTCGGCACGCTCGGCGTCTGGGTCCTGCTCTGCCTGGTCCTCCAGCTGCGCTCGCACGCCGACCCCGACGAGCGGATGTACGGCCTGATGGCGACGGTCGCCTCCGCGGCCCTCGCGATCGTCGCCACCGGTCACCTCGGGGCCGACCCCGACGCGGTGACCGTCGGCGCGGCGGCCGTCGCCGTGGCCGCCCTGGCCAGGGCCCTCCCGCTGCCGACACCGGTGTCGGTGGTGGTCGCCCTGCTCGCCGCGGCGGGCGCCGGCATCGCGGTGGGCGGGATGACCGGCCTCGGCGCGAAGGGCGCGCTGCTCGGCGCCGGCGCGGCGGTCTGCGCGCTGATCGGCCACCGCGTCGCGAGCTACGACTACCCGTCCCGTTTCGTCCACTTCACGGCGGGCGTGGCCCTGCCGCTGGCTGCCGCCGCCCCGGCGGTGTACATCCTGGGCCGGACCCTGGCCTGAGCCACCCGACCGCATCGCGGCGGGTCCCTCACTGTCACAGGTGGTCGACAGATCCCGGTCACCCCTCACCAGGGGGTTACCGTGTGTGGGCACTGAACTGTCCGTCGGACACACCCGGGTGGGGGACCAACCGCAATGCGCGCGCTTCGAATACTGCTGGTCGTCGTGGTGATCCTCGGCGGTCTCTTCGTCATCGCCGACCGTCTCGCCGTGAACTTCGCCGAGAACGAGACCGCGGAGAAGCTGAAGGCCAACGAGGGCCTCGCCACCACGCCGGACGTGTCCATCAAGGGCTTCCCCTTCCTCACCCAGGTCGCCGGCGGTGAGCTGGACGACGTCGAGGTGGGGATCAAGGACTACGAGGCGACGGCGGGCACGGGCGGCGAGAAGATCCGCATCCAGGACCTCCAGGCGAACATGAAGGGCGTCGCGTTCTCCAGCGACTTCAGCTCCGCCACCGCCGCCGACGCCACCGGCAGCGCGTCGATCTCGTACGCCGAGCTGCTCAAGGCCGCCAAGTCCGAGCCCAACCGGGTCGGGCCGGGCGTCACCGCCCGGGTCGTGGGCCTGTCCGACGGCGGCAACGGCAAGATCAAGGTGACGGTCGAGGCGTCCGTCCTCGGCAACAAGCTGCCGCAGCCCCTCACCGTGCTCAGCTCGGTCGCCGTCGAGGGGGACACGGTCCGGGTGCACGCGGACACGCTGCCCAGCTTCGGCGGGGTGCGGGCCGCGGAGAACGAGGTGCGCTCGATCACCGACTTCCAGCAGAAGATCGACGACCTGCCCGGCGGCATCAAGCTGGACAAGGTCGAGGCGGCGGCCGACGGTGTGGAGATCTCGGTGAAGGGTTCGAACGTCCGCCTGGCCGGGTAGGGCCGTTCTCGGACGGTACCCGCGAGGTTCCGGCCACCCGAGGAGCCTTCCGGGCGGCGAGTGTCCGACAGGCGAGACGCCGCCGTCCGTACCGTAGATACGAGCGCCCCCGCACGCGCCCGGAAGCCGTCCCGCGACGGCCCGGGCGCGTCGTCGTTTCTTCACCCGTCCCGAAATGCGGACGATCGCATCTCACCATTCGGCACGCTGATGACATGCCGCCCTTTCCGTCCCTACGATCGACAGCATGATGCAGCGACAGGCGGATCTCACGAAGCGGCGGGCAGTAGACCTGTGCCGCGTCGCCGCCATGCTCTGTCGCCCCTTCTGAGCGCAAGGCGCCGCCCGCCTTCCGCGCCCTCCCGGCGCCCTAGATCTCGAGGGCATCCGTGCGCCCGGCCGCAGGCGAGTCCCGGCCGCGCACCCTTCTTCATCCCACCCCCGCCGCAACTGCCCCGGAGGAGAACGAGCATGAGCCGCAGCGACGTCCTGGTCGACGCCGACTGGCTGCAAGACCACCTGGACGACGAGAACATCGCCGTCGTAGAGGTGGACGAGGACACCTCGGCGTACGAGAAGAACCACATCAAGAACGCGATCCGGATCGACTGGACCAAGGACCTCCAGGACCCGGTCCGCCGTGACTTCGTCGACCAGGAGGGCTTCGAGAAGCTCCTGTCGGCCAAGGGCATCGCCAACGACACCCTGGTGATCCTCTACGGCGGCAACAACAACTGGTTCGCGTCCTACGCCTACTGGTACTTCAAGCTCTACGGTCACGAGAACGTGAAGCTCCTCGACGGCGGCCGCAAGAAGTGGGAGCTCGACGCCCGCGAGCTGGTCGACGGCACCGACGTGCCGGAGCGCCCGGCCACCGACTACAAGGCCAAGCCGCAGGACACCTCGATCCGCGCCTTCCGCGACGAGGTCGTCGCCGCGATCGGCTCGCAGAACCTGGTCGACGTCCGCTCGCCCGACGAGTTCTCCGGCAAGCTGCTCGCCCCCGCGCACCTGCCGCAGGAGCAGTCGCAGCGTCCGGGTCACGTCCCGAGCGCCCGCAACATCCCGTGGTCGAAGAACGCCAACGACGACGGCACCTTCAAGTCGGACGACGAGCTCAAGGAGCTCTACGCCGAGGAGCAGGTGGACCTCGCCAAGGACACCATCGCCTACTGCCGCATCGGCGAGCGCTCCGCGCTGACCTGGTTCGTCCTGCACGAGCTGCTCGGCGTGGAGAACGTCAAGAACTACGACGGCTCCTGGACCGAGTACGGCTCCCTCGTCGGCGTGCCGATCGAGCTCGGCGCCAGCAAGTAACCACCCCCGACCGACCTTTCAACGAACTCTGGAGTAGCAGCATGTGTGGAGCGAAGGCCGGCGGCCCGGACGCCTCGACGATCAAGCCCGGTGAGACCACGATCCAGGGTCAGGTGACCCGCGACGGCGAGCCCGTGACGGGCTACGTCCGTCTGCTGGACTCGACGGGCGAGTTCACCGCGGAGGTCCCGACCTCCGCGACGGGCCAGTTCCGCTTCTACGCGGCGGAGGGCACCTGGACCGTCCGCGCCCTCGTTCCCGGCGGCAGCGCCGACCGCACGGTCGTCGCCCAGCAGGGCGGCCTCGCCGAGGTCGCGATCGCCGTCTGAGAGGTCGCCTTCCGAGGCACGACGTGACGGTCGCAAGGGCCGCACCCCGCGGGTTGGACGCCTGGGGTGCGGCCCTTGGGCGTGCACCTACGCTGGACGTATGTACGCACGCCGGAGGCGTCTCTACTTCGCCATGATGGGCACCTGTGTCGCCCTGTTCGTCCTGGCCTGGGGAGTCGTGCGCCTCTGGTCGACGCCGGTGGCCGTCGGGATGTGCGTGGTGGCGATGGTCATCCCGCCGCTCGCGGCGATCGTCGCCAACCGGCGCGGACCCGAGGACCGCTGGTGGGACGCCCCGTCCGGGGACACGAAGTCCGACGAGTGGTGGGACGAGCTGGACGGCAGGAAGCGCCACCCCTAGGGCGTGTTTCGAAAGTAGCGTCTTCCGCCCGCAGGGCGGGGCTCGCGGCGCCTGGTGCGTGCGATCGCAAGGCGGAGGGTCGCCCTCGTACTGGGCGTACGAGGGCGATCCCGACAACGCGGCGAGCGCGCGTGCCAGGCGCCGCGAGCCTGGGGGTACCTCCCACGCCCTTAAGGCAGTGGGGGAGGGACTTTCGAAACACGCCCTAGCGGCGCGTCTCAGTAGACGAGCGCCTGCGTCTCGTCCCCGAGCGCCTCCTGCACGAACACCTGCGCGCCCGCGATCCGTACGCCCTCCAGGACGTCCCCCTCCGAGATGTCCCGCCGGGCCGCGCACTGCGTGCACAGCGTGATCCGCCCGCCGGCCAGGATCGACTCGATCAGGTCGGGCAGCGGCGCGGCGTGCGGCAGCTCGAACTCGGCGGCCTTCCCGGGCAGCGCGAACCACGCGGACTCCCCGGTCAGCCACAGCGACACCTCGACCCCACTGGCCACGGCCACCGCCGCGACGGTGAACGCCTGGGAACACCGCTCAGGAGCGTCGGCCCCCGCCGTCACCTTCAGCACAAGCTTCTTCGCCATTCCCGAATCGTAGTCAGAGCCGCTCCTCGGCCGCCCCCCTGGGCGCACCTCGCGCGGAGGGCGTCGGGGTGGCCGCGTAAGCTGGGGGGCGGCCCTGTGTCGTACCGAACCGCGCTCATGCGAGGAGCACCCCGTGGAGATCTTCTTCGAAGCCCTGCTGGTCCTGGTCTGCGTCGGCGTCCTCGCCTTCGCCGCCCTGACCGTGAAGAAGCTGTACCAGGGCCAGCGCTGACCCCCGTCTAGGAACTGTCACCCATGATCGAGATCCCGTCCGACCTCCACAAGGACCTCGTCCCCCTCGCCTTCCTGCTGGGCACCTGGGCGGGCGCGGGCGTGCACGACTTCCCCGGCTCCGAGAAGTGCAACTTCGGGCAGGAGGTCACCTTCAGCCACGACGGCCGGGACTTCCTGGAGTACCGCTCGCACACCTGGGTCCTGGACGGCGACGGCAACAAGGTCCGCCCCCTGGAGTCGGAGTCCGGCTTCTGGCGGATCGACGGCCTGCGCAAGGTCGAGGTGACGATGACCCGCGACGACGGCGTCATCGAGATCTGGTACGGCGAGCTGGCCGACAAGAAGCCGCAGATCGACCTGGTCACCGACGCCGTGGCCCGCACGGCCGCCTCCCGCCCCTACACCGGCGGCAAGCGCCTGTACGGCTATGTGAAGAGCGACCTCATGTGGGTCGGCGAGAAGCAGACCCCCGAGGTCGAGCTGCGCCCCTACATGTCGGCGCACCTGAAGAAGGTCGTCACCCCGGAGGAGGTCGAGCGCTGGGCCAAGGCCCTGCCCGACGACATGCCGGACGACGGCATCGCCTTCTTCAAGTAGTCCTAGACTCGTCGGTGTGGTGAGCACCGACTGGAAGAGCGATCTCAGGCAGCGCGGCTATCGGCTGACGCCGCAGCGACAGCTTGTCCTCGAAGCCGTGGACACCCTGGAGCACGCGACCCCCGACGACATCCTCGTGGAAGTGAGGAAGACGGCGTCGGGGGTCAACATTTCCACCGTGTACCGGACCCTGGAGCTCCTGGAGGAGCTCGGGCTGGTCAGCCATGCCCATCTGGGGCACGGCGCGCCGACCTACCATCTCGCCGACCGGCACCATCACATCCATCTGGTGTGCCGGGACTGCTCGAACGTCATCGAGGCGGACGTGCAGGTGGCGGCCGAGTTCACGGCCAAGCTCCGCGAGACCTTCGGCTTCGACACCGACATGAAGCACTTCGCGATCTTCGGCCGCTGCGAGGCGTGCACGCGGAAGGCCGGGGCCGCCGAGAGCCCGACCGCCGGGTCGTAGGCTTGCGTTCATGAAGAGCCCCCTGCTGTCCCTGCCCGGCGCCGTCCCCGCCGAGGGCGTGGACGAAGGCGTCGCGGCCCACTACGGGGACCTGTTCCGCGAACAGCGCGCCCTCGCCGACGGCGCCGGCTTCGTCGACCTCTCGCATCGCGCGGTCGTCGCCGTGACCGGCGAGGACCGGCTGAGCTGGCTGCACCTGCTGCTCACCCAGCACGTCAGCGACCTGCCCGCCGGCGAGGCCACCGAGGCGCTGATCCTCTCCGCGAACGGCCACATCGAACACGCCCTCTACCTCGTCGACGACGGCGCCACGGTCTGGGCCCACGTCGAACCCGGCACGCAGGACGCGCTGATCGCGTACCTGGAGTCGATGAAGTTCTTCTACCGGGTCGAAGTCGCCGACCGCACCGCCGACTTCGCGGTCGTCCACCTGCCGGCCGGCTCGATCGCCGAGGTCCCCGAGAACGTCGTGGTCCGCGAGACCGCCCACGGCCGGGACCTCTTCCTGCCCCGCGCCGACCTGGAGTCGTACGCCGCGAAGTCCGGCCCCGCCGCCGGGATCCTCGCCTACGAGGCGCTGCGCGTCGAACAGCACCGCCCGCGCCTCGGCTTCGAGACCGACCACCGCACCATCCCGCACGAGCTGGGCTGGATCGGTACGGCGGTCCATCTCCAGAAGGGCTGCTACCGGGGCCAGGAGACGGTCGCCCGGGTCCAGAACCTGGGCAAGCCCCCGCGCCGCCTGGTCTTCCTCCACCTCGACGGCAGCGAGGTCCACCTCCCGCCCGCCGGCACCGAGATCCGTACCGCCGACGAGGGCCCCGACGGCCGCAAGATCGGCTTCGTGACGACGTCCGCGCGCCACCACGAGCTGGGCCCGGTGGCGCTGGCCCTGGTCAAGCGGAACGTCCCGGTGGACGCCCGCCTCATCGCCGGCGAGACCGCCGCGGCCCAGGAAGTCGTCGTCGAGCCGTAGGCCGGTCGGAAACGGCCGGCAGCCCCGCTCAGATCTCGATCAGCACGGTGAACGGGCCGTCGTTCGTCAGGGAGACCCGCATCTGCGCGCCGAACCGGCCCGTCGCCACCGTCGCGCCCAGCGCGCGCAGTTGAGCCACCACCTCGTCGACGAGCGGCTCGGCCACGTCGCCGGGGGCGGCCGCGTTCCAGGTGGGGCGGCGGCCCTTGCGGGCGTCGCCGTAGAGCGTGAACTGGCTGATCACCAGCAGCGGCGCGTCGATGTCGCTGCACGAGCGCTCGTCGGTCAGCATCCGGACCGACCACAGCTTGCGGGCGAGCTGGGCGGCCTTCTCCTTGGTGTCCTCGTGCGTGACCCCGACGAGCACGCACAGCCCCTCGCCGTCGATCGCGCCGACCGTCTCGCCGTCCACGACGACGCTCGCGCCGTCCACCCTCTGCACCACCGCACGCATGCGCCCCATCATGCCGTGCCCCCGCCGGCCGTCGGCCGGGGGGTCGCTTTTTGATCCTTAGGTCTCCTTACGGCCCTATCTGAGGCCGTTCGGGGGCACTCGGTCACATTGCGGCCACTTGGGGTGGCACGATGCTCCCACACGCCGGTCGAGGGGACGGTAGAGGCACATGAGCACTTCGAGCACCGTGAGCACAGTGGGCGCCGCGAAGCCGGCCGGGCGCTGCCCGGCGGCCGCGGCGACCACCGGCGAGGGCGTCCCCGGCGGGGCCGGCGCGGACAGCACAGGGGGCGGAACCGGGGCGGGCACAGCCGGCACCGGCACCGGCGCGGGGCCGACAGGGGGTCGCGCCGCCGCCCGCCCCCAACGCCCCCCGGTGCAGCGCACCGACAGCCCGCCCCGTGGGCTCCCCGTCGAGCCGCCCGCGCCGGACCTGCCCCGGCTGAGCCTGCCCGAGCTGCGCACCCTGCGCCGGGACGCCCAGCGTGACGAGGCCGACCTGAGTTACGTACGGCGGCTGCTCCAGGGGCGGATCGACATCCTGCGCGCGGAGCTGGCCCGGCGGGCCCCGGCGGCCGTTCCCGCGCCGGCCGAGGCGTCCATGGTGGCCAGGCTCCCGGAGATCCTCACCGACGCCCCGGCCCGCCACCGTTCCTCCGCCCGGCACGTCACGCTGGGCACCCCGTACAGCGAGGAGTACGGCAGGCTGGCCGCGGAGATGCTCTCCGAGGTCGAGCTGTCGGACCTGGACGCCCGCACGGACGAGGAGCTGCACGAGGCGATGGCCCGTCTGGTCCGGTACGAAGAGCAGGTCTCCAGCCGCCGCCAGGGCCTCCAGCGCACCGCCGACGGCTGCGGGGCGGAGATCACGCGGAGGTACCGGGAGGGCGAGGCGCAGGTCGACGACCTGCTCGTGTGCGACAGCCCGCCCGGGAGCGCCCCCTCCGGGGAAGCGTGAGGCGAGGCCCTTCGGGGCCGGCGCGGGAGGGGCGGCGGGGGCGGAAAAAAATCCCCGCACCTCTCGCCCGGCCCCGCCTACCGTGGCTCCCATGACCTCCCGAGCCGACGCCGACGTCCCGATAGAAGTACGCCCGATCACCGATGCCGAACTCCCCGACTGGATGCGCGCGGTCAACACCGGCTTCCTCAGCAGCGCGGCCATCACCGACCGTGAGATCGCCGACCGCCGCACCAACCTCGCCGGGTCCCGCGTCTCCGCCGCCCTGGACGCGGGCCGGTGCGTCGCCACCTTCCGTTCGTTCCCCCAGGAGCTGACCGCCGTGGGCGGTGCCCAGGTCCCCGCGGACGCCGTCTCCGCCGTCACCGTCTCCCCGACGCACCGCCGCCGGGGCCTCCTCACCCGGCTGATGACCGACGACCTGGCCGCCGCCAAGGAGCGCGGCGACGTCGTCGCCACCCTCATCGCCGCCGAGTACCGGATCTACGGCCGCTACGGCTTCGGCCCGGCGACCACGTCGACCGAGTGGTCGGTTGACGTGCCCCGCTCCGGCCTCGACCCGCGCTGGTCGGGCCCGGAGGACGGCGGCCGCGTCGACCTGGTCGACGGGGAGGAGGCCCGCAAGGTCGGCCCCGAACTGCACGAGCGGCTCCGCCTCGCCCAGCCCGGCGCGGTGAGCCGTACCGAGCACTGGTGGGAGGTGGAGACCGGCGTGCTGCGGCTGCACGGGGAGGCCTCGTGGGCCGAGCCGTTCTACGCGGTGTACCGCTCGGCGGACGGCGAGGTGCAGGGGCTGGTCTCCTACCGGGCGGACGACAAGTGGGGTGACGCCAAGCAGCCGATGAACACCGCCTCGGTGCGCTGGCTGATCACCTCGACGCCCGCCGCGGAGCGCGCGCTGTGGCACTTCCTCTGCTCGATCGACTGGGTGGTGCGGGTGAAGTCGGGTTGGCGGGGCCCCGACGACCTGCTGCCGCAGCTGCTGCCCGACCCGCGCGCGGCCACCGTCACCACGCAGGCGGACTGGCTGTGGGTGCGGATCCTGGACGTCGTACGGGCGCTCGAGGCGAGGACGTACGGCGCGTCGGGGGCGCTGGTGCTGGAGGTGGCCGACGGCGGCGGTCTCGCCGGGGGCCGCTATCTGCTGGACGCGTCCGGGGACGGCGTCTCCTGCGCCCCGACGACCCGTACGGCCGATCTCACCCTGGACGTGGCCGACTTGGCGAGGCTGTGGCTGGGCGACGAGTCGGTGACGCGGCTGGCGGCGCTGGGCCGGGTCCGGGAAGAACGAGCGGGCGCCGCCCGTGAGGCCGACGCCCTGCTGCGTACGCCCGGGCGACCGTGGTGCCCGGACATGTTCTGAGGCTCCTTCCAGCTCGTCCGTAGCCGTGGCTGTCGTTTCCTCCGTGCTTGTTCAGTTGTGGCTGTGCGGGTGACGACGATCTGTAGTTGTGGCTGTGCGGGCGATCTGCAGTTGTGACTGTGCCTCGGTGCCGGCCTGCGCGGGCTCCCGGCTCCCCTCCGGAAGGGAGCCCGACCGGCCAACCGTCTGAAAGTTTGACCACGTTGTTGAAGTTGGCAGCCAACTTCACTGTACTTATGTCCGTTTGGAAGCGTCCTATAACCATCTCTCCTTGAACTGCCGCAAGATGGCGAGAAGTTGTAGTGTTCGGTCGTGGAGCCGGAACATGCCTCCGTCAAGGGGCGGGGGAGCCCGGGGCGGCCGGCGCGGCCGCGGCCGACCCCCCGTGACGTGGCCGACGAGCTGCGCACCCGGATCAGGACCGGGGTGCTGCGGCCGGGCCAGCGCATGCCCACCCAGGCCAGGCTGGCGGACGAGTTCGGGGTGGAGCGGGGCGCGGTGCGCCAGGCGCTGCGCATTCTCCAGGCGGAGCGCCTGCTCACCAATGTGACGAAGGGCGCCCCGGCGACGGTCGCCCCGCACTCCGGCGCGAGCGGTTTCCCGGCCGGGCCGGGGACGCCGCCGCAACCCACGATGGCGGCGCTGACCCCGCGTATCGTCGAGGCGTTCGCCGCTCCGCACGTGCGGATCGACGCCCTGTGCCTGACGGCCGTCTCGCTGACCCTCGCCATCGGCGAACCGCTGCGGCGGATCCACGCCGGGGAGCTGAAACCGGCCAAGATCGAGGTGCGGGTCCTGCTGCCGTCCCGGGACATCGAACTGGCCTTCCCGACCCCGGTGGACGCCTCGGAGGCCGGGCGGCTGCAACGCCGCTGGCTGTCCCACCGCAACGCCCAGGGCCAGGTGCTGCAGCACAACCTGCTCACGCTGCGCGAGACGCACGGCATCGACGTCGACGTCAGCTTCCGCGCGCTGCCCTTCACCCCGCCGGTCAAGCTGTACCTCCTCAACGGCACGGAGGCGCTGCTGGCGTACTACACCGTGCAGCGCCGCGAGCAGGAGATCGACCACGAGCAGCTCCAGATGTACGACGCCGAGGGCACGCGGTCGGTTCTGTTCGCCTTCGAAGAGGGCGCCGGGCCGCGTGACTCGGCGTTCGTGAAGCAGTCGCTGCGCTGGTTCGACGCGCTCTGGGAGACGATCAGCTCCGGGCTGACGCTCACGAGTTGACGGCGGGGCCGCTGACCAGGAGGGCGAGGATCACGGCGCCTGCGGAACTGACGCCGGGGCGGCCGGTCCTGATGCCGACGGTGAGCATGAGCAGGCCGACGGTGCCGGCGGTGCCGTACTTCCACTGGACGGCCTGTTCGAGAACGGCGGAGAGGACGGTGAGGGCGGTCATGGCGGTTCCTCTCTTCGGATGTGCTGCGGAGGCGGGTCCCTTCGGAGACGCTGCGGAGACGGGGTTCTGCCAACTGGGCCAAGTTGGCAACCAACTCTGATAATGTTGTCCCCACTTGGCAGCAACTACTAAACAACTTCCAAGCAACTGCCCTCAGATGGATCGAAGTTGTAGCGTTTGGTCGTGACCCAGGAGAACGTGGCCGTGAACGGCAGCAGAAGGCTCTCGCCCCAGGAGATCGCCGATGTCCTGCGCGAACGCATCCGCGTCGGGGATCTCAAGGCGGGCGACCGCCTGCCCACCCAGGCCGAGCTGGCTCACGAGTTCGACGTCGAGCGGGGCGCCGTACGCCAGGCCCTGCGGGCGCTCCAGGACGACGGACTGCTCACCGACGTCAGCAAGGGCAGCCCCCCGCGCATCGCCGAACCCCCGGCGCCGGCCCGGGAAGAGCCCCAGCCCACGATGGTCGCCCTCGCCCCTCGCCTGACCGAGGCCTTCTCCGCTCCGCACGTCCGCATCGACGCCGCCTGCCTCACCTCCGAGAGCCTCATCCCGGCCCTCGGCGAACCGCTGCGCCTCATCCACGGCGGCAGCATCCGCCCCGAGCGGATCGACGTGCGCATCCTCCTGCCCTCGCGCGACATCAACCTCGCCTTCCCCGTCCCCGTCGACGGACGGAGCGACGACGACCCGGTGCACCAGCGCTGGCTGGCGATGCGCAACGCCCAGGGCCACGTCCTGCGGCACAACCTGCTCACCCTGCGCACCCACGGCGTCGACGTCAACGTCACCTTCAGGGCCCTGCCGTTCACCCCGCCGGTGAAGCTGTACCTGCTCAACGGCAGCGAGGCGCTGATGGCCTACTACATGGTCGAGCGCCGGGAGGAGCCGACCGAGGACGGCACCCTCGAAATGTACGACGTGCTGGGCACCGAGTCCCTGCTGTTCTCCTTCGAGAAGGCGGCCGGCCGGCGGGACGCCGCTTTCGTCGAGGAATCCCAGAAGTGGTTCGACGCCCTCTGGGAAACAATCACCTCGGACCTGACACTCTCCTAGTGACTTCTGATACGACGCAGACTGATCTGGTGGCATCCGAGACCGAGGACACAACCGTGGATCTGCGGGAAACGATCAGGCGTGCCCGAGTCGTGCTCTGGGACTTCGACGGACCGATCTGCCGGCTGTTCGCACGGCACTCGGCCGAACTGGTGGCCGACGGCCTGGTGGAGTGGCTGGAGGGACGCGGACTGCGCGGGCTGCTGACGGAGTCCGAACGGGAGTCGCTCGACCCGCACGCCGTGCTGCGCGCCGTGGACCGCCGCCACCCCGGCAGCGACCTCGTCGCGGAGCTGGAGGAGCGCCTCACCCAGGAGGAGCTGAAGGCCGCCGCCTCGGCGATGCCCACCGCCTGGGCCGACCCCCTGATACGCACCTGGTCGGCCGTCGGCGCCCGCCTGGCCATCACGACCAACAACTCCCCCCGGGTGGTCGGCGCCTACCTGGACAGCCGCGGCCTGACCGGCTGCTTCGCGCCCCATGTCTACGGCCGCACCCAGGACCTGCACCTCCTCAAGCCCCACCCGCACTGCCTGCGCCGCGCCCTCAACGCGACAGGCTCGGCGCCCGGCACCGCGCTGATGATCGGCGACACCCCCGCCGACTTCCAGGCCGCCCGCGAGGCAGGCGTCCCCTTCCTCGGCTACGCCCGCAACGAGCGCAAGGAAAAGCTCCTGAGAGACGCCGGAGCGACGACCGTGGTGGCCTCGCTGGAGGCGGTGCTGGACACCGTCAGACAGGCGCCCTGAGTCGAACGGGGTGACGGTCGCGGCGTCTTCTCACGTCTTCGCACCACCCGGCTCGGGAGCTGCGCTACAGTTCCGCAATCGCGTGAGCAACAGCTCCCGCCGGCACGTACGAGACGGCGAACAGGCCCGATTCCTCGACCACGCCGGACGCGTCTGAGCGGTGATCAACCCAATGGCCCAGCTCAAGGCGGTCCGGGCGTGCGCGGCAGCACACGGCATCTAGCGTTTGCCGTATCCATTCGACGAGTGTGAGCACCGGAGCGGCCCAGTGGGCGACGACCCTGTTTCCCCCCGCCCCTTCGGGGGGCGAACGGCCGCACGGAGCAGGTCCGCCGCCGTGCTCCACGCCTTCGTCCGGGACGCGGCGTCGACCCCGTCGGCCGGCGGTCCCCACCGTCGCGACCATGTGCTGGACCTGCCGCCGGATGTGGCCCGGATCGTCGGCGGGCAGGCCGGAGCACCGGTCACCGTGCGGATCCGGCGCTCCGACGCGCTGCCCGCGGTGATCAGGACCTGGCGCGGGGAGAAGGCCGTCCAGAACGCCGTCCGCGCCGTCCTGCCGCACACCCCGCGGTGCCTGGCCGAGGGGCCGGGGTTCGCCGTGCACAGCCATGTGCCGGGCGAACCGCTGTCGGCGCTGTGCGGAAACGGTAAACCTGTCGACGCGCTGCTCGTCGAGTCACTGACCACGCTGCTGGCCCGGCTGACCCAGGTGCGCGCCTCGGCGCTGCCGCCCCTGCCGTCGGCGTGGCCCGCCAACCACACCGACAGCCGCGCCTTCCTGCGGACCCTGGCCCGGCTCGCCGACGAGCAGATCCGCAGGCCCAACTGGGCTGTCTTCGGCGGCCTGTTCACGGCGCTGGGCATCCCCGCCGACGCCCTGTCCGCGCTGGCGGAACGGGTTTTGCCGATGACGCGGAGGCCGTACAGCCTGCTCCACACCGACCTGCGCCGGGACAACCTGATCGTCCGCGACCCCGACGGCGACGCATCCGTCGTCTGCGTCGACTGGGGGTCGGCCACCTACGGGGACCCGCTGCACGACCTCGCCACCCACCTGGTGCGCATGAGGTACCCGCGGCACCAGGAGCAGGAGGTCACCGAGGCCTGGGCGCGGGCCATGCGGCACGTCCGCCCCGCCGCGGTGAACGGCCTGGCCAAGGACCTGGACCACTACCTGGCCTTCGAGAAGGCGCAGTCCGTGTACCCGGACGTCATGCGCGCCGCGCGGTCCCTGGAGCGGTCGTTCACCCAGGAGAGCCTGGAGGAGGCGACGGCGGAGGTGCACCGGGCGGTCCTGGCGGCGACCGAACCGCTGCGGCTGAGCCGTGTCCCCACCCCCCTGGAGATCGAGGGCGCCCTCTTCCGCTGGCTGGCCTCGCGCGGCCTCGACGACATCGGCGGCCGGCACCAAGGCGCCGGGGCCTTCGACTGGAAGCCCGACCCCCGCCTCCCGGAGCACCCCGACTTCCCGGCGTCCGCGGTCCGGGACGCCCTGCTGGCGGAGGGCGCCGCCCCGGCCGGCCGGGTGGTGAAGGGCACCGCGCACCTCAACTCGGTGGTGCGGGTGCCGGGCGTCGAGTTCCCGGTGGTCGTCCGGCGCAGACTGCGCGACGTCTGCCGCAGGGAACCGAGCTTCCTCAGCGAGCACGCGGTGCTCCGCGCCATCGAGGACTCCGGCGTCGAGGTGGCCGCCCCGAGGGTCCTCGCGCTGGGCACGGACTTCACCGGCGACGCCTTCGCCGTCCACACCTACGTGGGCCCCTGGGACGTCGACCTGCGCCCCGTCCACCCCGTGAACGGCCTGCGCCCGCACGAGGCCGACGCTCTCGTGGACCAGCTGTGCGCCCTGACCGCCGTGAACCACGAGAGCGTCGACCCGGCGGCGGGACAGGGCGGCTTCCACGCCTGGCTCACGGGGCAACTCGTCGCCCTGGTGAGGGACCTGCCCAGGGATTCCATGCGGCTGGCGCGGTCGCTCGGCCTGCCCGACCACCAGCGGCTGGGGGAGATCCTCTCCCGGCACACGGTCACCGACCGCGTGCCCGCGCTCCTGCACGGCGACCTCAACCCGTGGAACCTGGTGTGCCGCGACGACGCGCTCGGACTCACGATCATCGACTGGGAGATGGCACTCGTCGGCGACCCCCTCTACGACCTGGTCCGGCACATGCACCTCACCCCCAACCGCCAGGAGATCAGGGAGCGCATGGTCCGCCGCTGGGAGCGGCGGCTGGCCCCCGAGTACACCCGGGACTGGCGCCGCGACTGGCGCGTCTACCGCTGCGTCGAGATCGTCCGCTCCGCCTACATCGACCTCGACCGCCTGGTCACCGGCGCCGCCCTGGACGCCCCCAACGTCCGCCGCGCCGTCGACTCCTACGCCTCCACCCTGGTCGCCGCCACCACGGCCCTCGGCCTGCCCGTCCCCCCGACGACGAACCCGTACACGGCCCGCGCCCGGGTGAGGACGGCGGATGCGTAGGCTCGCCCCATGAGCGAGCCCGGCCTGCGTGAACGCAAGAAGCGACGGACGTTCCAGAACGTGTCGGACACCGCCGTACGGCTCTTCGTCGAGCGGGGGTTCGACGCGGTGTCCGTCGCGGAGGTCGCGGCGGCCGCCGAGATCTCCAAGCCGACGCTGTTCCGGTACTTCCCGGCCAAGGAGGACCTCGTCCTGCACCGGATCGCCGACCACGAGCGGGAGGCGGCCGACGTGGTCACCGCGGCGCGCGCCGAAGGCGCCGCCCCCCTGCCCGCGCTGCGCCGCCGCTTCCTCGACCTGCTGGCCGCCGCCGACCCCGTCACCGGCCTGAACGACGACCCGGAGGTCCGCGTCTTCCACACCCTCCTCTACGGCACGCCCGCCCTGGTCGCCGGGCTCCACGCGCATGTGGAGCGCTCCGAGGCCGCCCTCGCCGACGCCCTGGGCGGCGACCTCGACGCCAGGCTGGCGGCCGGTCAGATCGTCGCCGTGCGGCGCGTCCTCGCGGAGGAGAACTGGCGGCGGATCGAGGCCGGCGAGCGGGTGGCGGCCGTCCGCCCGGATGCGGTGGCGGCGGCGGAGCGGGCGTTCGCGGGGCTGGAGGCGGGGCTGCCGCACCTCGCGTGAACGATCACCAGGTGAAGCCCGGTAAAAAAATTAACTCGGTAACGTTATTGGGCTAGGGTCGTCGGCATGACGTCTCCCGCTGCCGCCCCACGCCCCGAGGACCCCGCCGAGCTCCACACCTCCCTCCGCCGCGAACGCGCCCACCACGACGCCTGCCGCACGGCCCTCGCCGCGATGGTCGCGGGCGCCGACCTCCAGGTCGTCACCGGCGAGGACGTCTCCGCCTCCGGCGCCGACGCCGAAGTGCTCGGCCACCGGCTGCGCAGCCAGGCCAAGGCCCTGCGCGAACTCCCCGAAGGGCCCCTGTTCTTCGGACGGCTGGACTTCGCCGAGGGCGCCGGCGACCACGCCGGGCTCAGTCACCACATCGGCCGCCTCCGCATCGCCGAGCACCCGGCCGCCCCGCCCCTCGTCGTCGACTGGCGCGCGCCCGTCTCCCGCGCCTTCTACCAGGCGAGCCCCCGCGAACCGCTGGGCGTCGCCGTGCGCCGCCGCTTCGGCTGGGCGCCGGGCAGCCGCGGCGACTCCGCCGATCTGACCGCCCTGGAGGACGAACACCTGGGCCACGGCGAGCACGGACACGGCGACCTCCTCACCCGCGAGATCGAACGGCCCCGCCTCGGCCCGATGCGCGACATCGCGGCCACCATCCAGCCCGAGCAGGACGACCTCGTCCGCGAGGACCGGGACCGGTCCGTGTGCGTGCAGGGCGCCCCCGGCACCGGCAAGACCGCGGTGGGCCTGCACCGGGCCGCCTACCTCCTCTACACCCACCCCCGGCGCGTCCACCGCGACGGCGGCCTGCTGATCCTCGGCCCCCACCGCGGCTACCTCTCCTACATCGCCGAGGTCCTGCCCGCCCTCGGAGAGACCGGCGTCCGCCAGTCGACCCTCCTCGACGAGATCGCCCGCCACCCGGTGAGCGCCGTCGACCCCGCCGGCACGGCCGCCGTCAAACACGACCCCCGGATGGCACAGGTGCTGCGCCGGGCCCTCCACGGCAGGGTGACCGCCGCCCGCGTCGACGATCTCGCCGTGCCGGACGGCTCGTACCGATGGCGGGTCACGGGCGACGAACTCGCCCGCATCGTGACCGACGTCCTCGCCGAGGCCCCGCCGTACGAGGTCGGCCGTGAGCGCGTACGCAGCCGGATCACGCGCCGGATCCAGGAGCAGGCCGAGCGCCGCGGGGGACCGCGGCCGGCCGCCTGGCAGCGCCGGACGCAACGGTCGCGTCCGGTCAGCGCCTGCGTGGACGCCGTATGGCCGAAGGCGCGACCGGAAGAGGTGCTGGCCGAACTCCTCACCGATGCAAAGGCGTTGGGCGAGGCCGCGCACGGGGTCCTCGGCCCCGCCGAGCAGCGCGCCCTCCTCTGGCCGCGCCCGCCCCGCTCGTACAGGTCCGCGCGCTGGTCTGCGGCCGACCTCGTCCTCCTCGACGAGATCGCCGGCCTCGTCGAACGCCCCCAGGGATACGGCCATGTCGTGGTCGACGAGGCGCAGGACCTCTCCCCGATGGAGTGCCGGGCCATCGCCCGCCGGGCGCCCTCGGGGGCGCTGACCGTCCTCGGCGACCTGGCCCAGGGCACCACGCCCTGGGCGGCGCGCACCTGGCCGGAGCTCCTCGCCCACCTGGGCCGGCCCGACGCGGCGGTGGTCGCGCTGACCACCGGGTTCCGGGTCCCCACAGCGGTGCTCGCCCTGGCCAACCGGCTCCTCGCCCGCCTCGACGCCGGCGTCCCGCCCGGCCGCTCCCTCCGGCGCGACGGCGAACTGCGCATCCGGCGCGCGCACGGCGGCCTCACGGCCGAGGTGGTGGCCGCCGTGCGGGACGCCCTCGCCCACGAGGGCTCCGTAGGCGTCGTGACCCCGGACGCCGACGCCTCCCGCATTCGCCAGGCCCTCACCGCGGCCGGGATCCCCCTCGCCGCCGACCCCGCCGACCCGGCCGCACGGGTGGCGGTGATCGCCGCGACGGAGGTCAAGGGCCTCGAGTACGACCATGTCGTCGCCGTGGAACCGGCGGCGATCGCCGAGGCGGAGGAACGCGGCCTGAACCGGCTCTACGTGGTGCTGACCCGCGCGGTGACGCGCCTGGAGGTGGTTCACGAGCGGGAGCTGCCCTGGTGAGGTTCCGGGGCGGGTGGGATGGTGGGCGGTGATGCTGCTCTTCCTCGACGTCGACGGGCCGTTGATCCCCTTCGGGGGGCCGGGGCCGTATCCGGTTCACCGTCCTGGCCCCTCCTGGGGACCTTGGACCGCGCCGGACGAGGTGCATCCGCTGCTGTCCCGTCTCGACCCGGCTCTCGGGCCTCGCCTGCTCGCCCTCGGGTGTGAGCTGGTGTGGGCCACGACCTGGCTGGAGGACGCCAACGCGGTGGTGGCGCCGTGGCTCGGACTGCCCCCGCTGCCGGTGCTGGAGCCGCCGCGTACGCCGGCCCCGTCCGGCCCGCACTGGAAGACGCCGCCACTGCTGGACCGGGCGGCCGGCCGGCCCTTCGTCTGGATCGACGACGAGATCGGCGCCGTGGACGAGGACCTGGTCGCCGCCCTGCACCCGGGCCCGGCCCTTCTGCACCGTGTGGACCACCGGCACGGCCTCACGGACGCCGACTTCGAGGTGCTGGAGGGGTGGCTGCGGGTTAATGCCGCGCCGGCGTCTGCTTCGGCTCGATTTCCTCCACCACCCGGATGTAGCCGTCCGCGCCGTGCCCCCGGCCGATGACCCGGCGGGCCTGGCCCTCCACCGCCCGCATGACGGCCGCGTCGATGCCGTGCGCCTCGGAGGCGTCGATGACGTGCTTCATGGTCACCGCCGCCGACGTGACGGGGTAGGCCTCGCCGGAGAAGGTGGCCTCGTCCACCTCGGCGGCGGTCTCCGCGAACTGCGCCGGGAGGATCGCCGCGATGCCCGCGGCGTACGGGGCCAGCTCACTCGCGGTGACCCCCTCGGCGCGGGCCAGCGCCACGGCGTGGGCCCAGCCCGCCTTCGCCGTCCAGAACACGTCGAGCAGCGCCACGTCGTGGGCGGCGGCCCGGCCGATCTCCTCACCGAGGTGGGTGTGGGAGCCGCCGAAGGCGCGCAGCGCGGGCAGCCACTTCTCGTAGAGGTCCGCGGGCCCGCTGTACAGGAACACCCCGGCGGGCGTTCCGATGGTGTCCGTCGGCGTCATGATCGCGCCGTCCAGGTACCGCACTCCGTGCCGGGCCGCCCAGTCGGCGGTGTCCCGGGCGCGGGCCGGGGTGTCGGCGCAGAGGTTCACGACCGTGCGCCCCTTGAGCGCGGCGGTGACCGGCTCCGCCCGCAGGACGGCGTCGGCGGCGTCGTAGTCCCGCACGCACACCACCGTCAGCGCGCTCGCCGCGACGGCCTCCTGCGCGGTGTCCGCTGCCACGGCGCCCCGTTCGACCAGCTCCCGGTCCCGGCCCGGGGTCCGGTTCCACACCGTGGTGCGCAGCCCCGCGTCCAGGAAGGCGCCGGTGAGCGCACGCCCCATGGGGCCCAGCCCCACAACGGTGACAGAGAGGTCGGCAGACGATGAGGACATGGCTCAACTCCCTTATGATGAAGAACATTTGATGACAAAGAGGGGGAGACGAATGGCGAGCAGGCGTGCCGAGCACACGAACGTCTGTGGAGTGACCGCCGCGATCGCCGTGATCGACGGCAAGTGGAAGACCAGCGTGCTCTGGCTGCTGGAATCCGGCCCGCACCGCCCCGCCGAACTGCGCCGGCGGCTGCCGGGGCTGACGGAGAAGGTGCTGACCCAGGCGTTACGGGAGATGGAGGCCGACGGTCTCGTGCACCGGGAAGTGCACGACGTCCTCCCCCTGAAGACCGTCTACTCCCTCACCCCGTTCGGCCGTGAGCTGTCCGAGGCGCTGGCCCCCCTTTCCGACTGGGGCCACCGCCGCCTTGACGGGCTGGCCGCCTCCTGACCACCTGTCACCAGCCTCGCGGCAGGGCCGTCGGCTGCCAAGTACGCACAAAAAAGTGGGTACGCGGCATGGCCTTCCCGCCTACTCCGCGGCGGGGGCGAAGTCGTACGTGGACCACTCGGTGAGCGGGCGGTAGCCGAGGCGCTGGTAGACGGCGTTGCTCGTCGGGTTGGCCAGGTCCGCGAAGAGGACGACCTCCCGTGCGCCCGCCGCCAGCGCCGCCCGGCTCACCTCGGCCGTCACGGCGGCCGCGTAGCCGCGACCGCGAAGGTGGGCCGGGGTGTAGACGACGTCCACCTGGACCTGGCCGCCGATCAGCGGGTTCATGCCCGCGACGGAGACGGCGTCGCCGTCGGGGGTCTCCCACACCATGTAGCGCTTGTCGGCGTAGCGGGTGCCGGCCCAGGTGCCGGCGTCGATGGTGACGTCCTCGCCGACGGCCGCGGCGAACTCGCCGCACCAGTACATGACTTCCTCGAGGTCCTCGTCGCCCAGGAGGCGGGCCCGGCCGGCCGGGTGCGGGTCCGGCGGGGTGAGCGTGCCGAGGCCGTACAGGCAGAGCCGGGTGGCGCGGAGCGCCGGCGTCGCGCCGGTGCGCCGCTGCCAGGCCTCGGCGAAGGCGGTGGCGGTGTCGTGGTCCGCGCTGACGGCGGGGAGGGGGTGCCCGAGGGCGGCGAGACGGTCGGCGAGGCCGTCGGCCTGCTCGGGGGTGAGCGGGGTGGGGGCCACAGCGCGGGGCCGGAGCCGGTGGAAGGCGGCCTCGACCTCGCCCGCCCGCTCCAGCACACCGAAGACGGGAGCCTCGGTGCAGCCGAACGCCTCCGCCCCCCGCGCCCGAAGCCTCTCGGCCCACGTCAACTGCATGACATGCCGCCCCGGCCGGGACCGCAGGAACCCTCCGGCAAGGGCGAGGTATTCGTCCACGTCCTCGGTGAGGCGCCATCGCCCGACATCCGGGCCACTGCCCGGACGGCGCCGGTCGCCTCGCGTGGTGTCGCCTTCGGTGGTCTGCACGTCATCGGGGAGCATGCTTGATGATGCCCCACCCCGAGGCCGCGCCCCACGCTTTTGAGTCAGCGCGACGGGGCGCCGGCGGGCGTCACCCGTGCTCTTCGGCGAGGAAGCGCCGGACGTCGGCTGCCAGGGACGCCATCTGCTCGCCGGCCTCCAGCCATGTGGTCGCCGAGGCGCTCCAGCCGCCGGCGGCTCGGGGCCAGGGGCGCAGGGTCCAGGTCAGCCCGACGTGGCCGCCCGACCGGAAGACGGCCGACACCGCCAGGTCACGGTCGTCGGTCTGCCAGTGCCGCTCACCGTCCCACCCGCGGTAGTCCGCGGCCAGTCCTTTCAGGAATCCGGGGAGGCCGCTGTCCCGGACCCAGGCGACCACCTCGTCGACGCGGGCGGTCAGGCCCGGGGCCCGCAGCTCGACGGCGTAGTGCACGCAGTCCGCGTCGAGGCCGAACCGGTCGCAGAGGGTCACGCCGACGGAGGCGTTGTCCCGGCAGCGGATGGTCACGCCGGTCTTGTCGTCGGTGTCGGTGTCCAGGGAGGTCATGGGGGGAACGGTAGGTCGGCGTCGCGTTGGGCGTCGGCGGGATTCTTCCCCGTACGAGCGGGTGTCCCGGTCCGTGACGAGGTGGGCGAGGTCAGGACTGCGTGGTCCGGAACGTGAGGTACCGGTTGAAGGCTTCGCGGCTGTCGGGGGTGAAGTTCCACTCCTGCAGGGCCGACCGGAGTTGCGGCTCGGTCAGCCAGGCGTGCCAGGCGACCTCCTCAGGATCGGCGGTCACGATGTCCGGCGCCACGGCCTCGTGCACGCCGAGCCAGTGAGGGCTCAGACCGCTGCGGTTGAGGAACGTGAACAGCAGGCGGGGCCGCACCCGCACGCCCAGCTCTTCGGCCAGCTCCCGCGCGGCGGCCTGCTCGTAGGACTCGCCGGCATTCACGGCACCGCCGACCAGGACCTCGTAGAGCCCGGGGAAGCGCGACAGGTGCTCCGACCGGCGGTGGACGAGGATCCGCCCGCGCTCGTCACGGCACACGGTCACGGCGACCCGGTGCAGCCACCCCTCCCGGACGGCCTCCCGGCGGCTGACCACCGCCCCCAGCCCACGATCCCGATCGTCGACACGCTCCACCAGTTCATCCATGACCGGCACTCTGGCAGGGCCTACCGACAACACCCCCCGGCACCGAGCGAAACCGCACTTTTGCAAGCGGGTGCTTGCAATTGTTAGCGGGAGTGAGGCACTGTGGAGGCATGGCATCGCTCAACGTCGGCAATCTCGGTGAGTACCTGCGCGAGCAGCGACGAAACGCTCAGCTCTCGCTGCGGCAGCTCGCCGACGCCGCCGGGGTGTCCAATCCGTACCTGAGCCAGATCGAGCGAGGGCTGCGCAAGCCCAGCGCCGAGGTGCTGCAGCAGGTCGCCAAGGCCCTGCGGATCTCCGCCGAGACGCTCTACGTGCGCGCGGGCATCCTGGACGCCGAGCGGGACCGTGACGAGGTCGAGGTGCGGGCCGTCATCCTTGCCGACCCCGCGCTCACCGGGCAGCAGAAACAGGTGCTGCTCCAGATCTACGAGTCCTTCCGCAAGGAGAACGGGTTCGCGCCCGGCGACGGCGCCGTGGACTCCCGGGACCTCGGCGGCAGCGACGCCGATCCGCAGCAGACGGCCGGTTGACCGGACCAGGGGACCGGACGCCGGCTGCGGATCCGCACCAACCGATATCGACGAACCTCAAGAACGCGACTACGGGAGACCAACACCATGGCCATCAGCGACGACCTGCGCAAGACCCTCAGCGACCCGACCCCGCTCTACTTCGCCGCGGGCACCGCCGACCTGGCCCTCCAGCAGGCGAAGAAGGTGCCGGGTCTGGTGGAGCAGCTGCGCACGGAGGCCCCGGCCCGTTTCGAGGCCGTCCGCAACACCGACCCCAAGGCCGTGCAGGAGAAGGCCGCCGCCCGTGCCAAGGAGGCCGGCGCCAAGGCCAAGGAGGCGCAGGAGTCCTTCCAGAGCAAGGTCGGCGAGTTCCTCGGCAGCCTCGACGGCGACCTGAAGAAGCTGGGCAGCACGCTCGACGCCGACCTGAAGAAGCTCGGCGAGTCCGCCCAGGACTTCGCGCTGCGCGGTGTCGGCGTCGCCGCCGAGTACGCCGTCAAGGCCCGTGAGACCTACGAGAAGGTCGCCGAGCACGGCGAGCAGGCCGTGCGCACCTGGCGCGGCGAGGCCGCCGAGGAGATCGAGGAGCTGGCGATCGTCGTCGAGGGCAAGGAGGACACCACGCCCGGGACGGTGACCGAGATCAAGACCGAGCCGAAGCCCGCCCCGGCGCCCGTCGCCACCCCGGCCGAGGCCAAGGTCGACCCCCTGACGGCGAAGAAGCCCGCGCCGGCCCCCAAGAAGGCCCCGGCCCCCCGCAAGACCCCCACGGCGAAGAAGACGACCCCGCCGGCCAAGTGAGACCGACCGCGCCGGACGGGCACGTACGAAGACGGCGTGACCGCGGGCGAAGCGGACGCGGCGAACACGCCGAAGGGCCGGGCACTCCTGGAGTGCCCGGCCCGTTGTCCGGGTAGCGGGAGTGAGGTTGCGGGTACGGTGACCGCGTAGAACCGAGAACGAACCGGGCGGAACGAGCAGGCCCGGTCAAGTCGGAGTCGTGCCGAGTCGGGTGGTGGACGTAGTGCTGATGCAAGGTTTCGCAGGGTTCATGTCTCTGCTGAGCCTGGCCCTGATCGTGTTCAGCGGCTTCGCTCTCGTCGACGCGGCGATCCGCCGCGAGGACGGCTACCGGGCTGCCGACAAGCAGACCAAACCGTTCTGGATGATCATCCTCGGCCTGGCCTTCGTGGTGAACCTGATCTTCCCGATCCTGTCGTTCCTGCCGGTCATCGGCCTGGTCGCGACCATCGTGTACATGGTCGACGTGCGCCCCGCCCTGCGCTCCCTCCCCGGCGGCGGCCGCCCCCGCCGAGGCGGCTCCAGCAGCGACGGCCCCTACGGCCCGTACAACGGCGGCCGCTGAACGCCGCTCCCGCCGCATCACCGCCGGCGGGACACCGCCGACCAGGCGCCACCGCTGGTCATGCACGACCGCCGTTCAGGCGCCACCGCTGATCAGGCAGCACCGCCGACCAGGCGACACCGCCGATCCGCCGCCGCGACCGTGGTCACGGCACGCGGTCGAGCAACACCACCGCCACGTCGTCCGTCAGCTCCCCGCCGTTGAGCTCCCGCACCTCGTTGACGGCGGCCCGCAGCAGATCCTCGCCCTGGAGGCCCGAGGCCAGCTGGCGGCGGATCATCTCCACCATGCCGTCCTGGCCCAGCCGCTCACGCCCCTCGCCGACGCGGCCCTCGATCAGTCCGTCGGTGTAGAGCATCAGGCTCCACTGCGCGCCCAGCTCGACCTGCATCCGCGGCCAGCGGGCGCCCGGCAGCAGGCCGAGGGCCGGGCCGTTGTTCTCGTAGGGCAGCAGCCGGGCAGGCCGGTCCGGGCGGGCGATCAGCGGTGCCGGGTGACCGGCCAGGCACAGGCCCGCACGGCGGCCGTCGGGCGCGATGTCCACCGTGCACAGCGTCGCGAAGATCTCGTCGTCGTCGCGCTCGTGCTCCAGCACCTGCTGCAGTGTGTTCAGCAGCTCGTCGCCGCACAGCCCGGCCAGCGTCAGTGCCCGCCAGGCGATGCGCAGCTCCACCCCGAGCGCCGCCTCGTCCGGGCCGTGCCCGCAGACGTCGCCGATCATGGCGTGGACGGTGCCGTCCGGGGTGCGGACGGTGTCGTAGAAGTCGCCGCCGAGCAGCGCGCGCGAGCGGCCGGGGCGGTAGCGGGCGGCGAAACGCAGCGGCGAGCCCTCCAGGAGGGGCGTCGGCAGCAGGCCGCGCTCCAGGCGGGCGTTCTCCTGCGCGCGCAGCTTGCCCTCGGCGAGCCGCCGCTCGGCGGTGTCCGACCGCTTGCGCTCCACGGCGTACCGGATGGCGCGGCTGAGTAGCCGGCCGTCCAGCTCGTCGCGGAACAGGTAGTCCTGGGCGCCCACCCGCACGGCCTGCGCGCCGCGCTCGGCGTCGCCGGACGCGGTGAGCGCGAGCACGGCGTGCCGGGGCGCGAGCTTCAGGACATGCCTGAGTACGGCCAGCTCGTCGTCGTCGGCGGTGCGTCCGGGCGCGGGCAGCGCGAGGTCCAGCAGGATGCAGTGGACGTCGTCGGTGAGCAGCCGCTCGGCCTCGGTGAGGTTGCGGGCGGTGCGCACACGGATCGGCTTGCCGGCCGAGTCGATCAGGCCGGGGACGATCGGGGCGGCCGCGGGGTCGTCCTCGATCAGCAGCAGTGTCAGGTTGGTGTGGGCGGCGGCGCTCACACCGGGAGGGACGCGGTCGCCCTTGGTGGCGGCGTCGTCCCCGACCGTGGGGTTCTTCGCTTCGTCGCGATGGTCGTTCCGGTCGTCCGTGCGCGGGGCTTCTTCCTTGGAGGGGCCGCCGACTGCGGGCGCGGCCTGCGCCTGACCACACTCCACGGCCGGGATCGCTCTCTGCCGCGGTACGGGTACGGGCATTGTCCTGGGTTCCTTCCCTCCCCCCGAGGGCATGGCGGGTACGAGGGACCTCGACCCACCGACGGGGACCATAGCGGCAGAAAGGGCCGCAGCGGAATGGTCCACAGCACGCCGCTTGATCTCAGACCGGCGTCATATGCCGCCAATTGTGGCGCAGTTGGGCAGGGTGGGACCGGTGCGGGGATGACGAACGTCACGTCGGCGCGTGGTTTGCCGACGGGTTGAGGTGCGGTGGGTCACGTGGGCGGTGTCACGGGCGGGCGCACCCTCGGTCAGGCGCGCCCTCAGCCCCGTACATGCCGTACGTCCCGTGCGCCGCGGCCGGAGCGCCCTCACGCGTCCGGGCGGACCACCCCGAGTATCGGCATCGAGCCGGCGCCCGCGACGGTGATCGTCCGGCCCGGGCGCGGGGCGTGGATCATCTTCCCGTCGCCCAGGTAGAGCGCGATGTGGCTGGCGTCGTCGAAGTAGACGATGAGGTCCCCGGGGCGCATGTCCTTGACGTCGACGCGCGTCAGCTGCCGCCACTGCTCCTGCGAGGTCCGCGGGACCTGGACACCGGCGGACGCCCAGGCCTGCGACGTCAGACCGGAGCAGTCGAAGGACTCCGGCCCCTCGGCGCCCCACACGTACGGCTTGCCGAGCTGCGCGGTCGCATACGCGATGGCCTGCTCGCCCTGCGGGCCGGCCTGGCTGTCGACGCCGGCCAGGGCGCCGCTGTCCAGCCAGGCGGTCTGCGCCCGCTGGGCGGCCTGCTCCTGGAGCCGGGTGAGGCGGTCCCGCTCCTCCTGCTCCAGCTCCGATTCCAGCTTCTCGGCGGCCGCGATCTGCTGCTCGACCTTCTTCTGGGCCGTCGCCTTGGCCTTGCGGTTGGCCTCCAGCTTCTGCCACTGGGCCGAGGCGTCCTTGGCGTACTGCTCCAAGTCCTGCTGGGTGCGGGTCAGTTCGCCGAGCAGTCCCTCGGTCGCCCGCTGGCCCTGCCGGGCCCGGCCCGCCCCGTCGAGGAACTCGCCCGGGCTGTCGCTGAGCACCAGCTTCGCCTCGTCGGGCAGACCGCCGCCCCGGTACTGGGCGCGGGCCGCGGCGCCGGCGCGGTCCTTCAGGCCGGCCAGCGCCTCACGGCCCTCGGCGATCTTCTTCGCCAGCTCCACGATCTCCGTGGACTGCTTCTCCGCCTGCTCCTCGGCCGCGTTGTAGGCGTCGGTGGCGACCGCGGCGTCGTGGTACAGCGCGTCGAGCCTGGTGCGCACCGCCTCCAGGTCCGTGTCGGACGACGGCGGCAGGGTCAGATCGGGGTTCGTGGTGGGGAGCGGCGTGGGCGTGGGAGCCGGGGCCGCGAAGGCGGTGCCCGGAACCGTCAGCACAGTGACCGCGCAGACCGCGGCCACCGCCGCCGCGATCAGGCTGCGCTTGCCCCTACCCATACATCCCCCAAGACCTGATTTCCCGTCAGTAACATACGGTCACCCGGGGGATCGTGCCACGCCGCGCCGGAAAACGACAGGGTCTGTCCCACCCCGTCCTCACCTGCCGTGAGGATCTCCCCGCCATGTGTGACGAACACCTCGCGGAGATCGTTCCCGACGGGCGGTCAGGGCGGTCAGGGCGGTCAGGGCGGTCAGGGCGGTCAGGGCGGTCAGGGCGGTCAGGGCGGTCAGGGCGGTCAGGGCGGTCAGGGCGGTCAGGGTGATCGGCGGAGTCGTACGACGGCAGGCCGCGCCCGGGGCGCCCGGTCTCAGCCCCCCGTGTCCGCCTTTCACCCCCGAGGTGCCAGCGCCTCCCACCGCACCGTCACTTCGCCCTGCCGCCACCGCCCCGGCCCGTCCGCCACCGGCCAGTCCGCGGTGAGGTCCCGCACCGCCCGTATCCACCGCTGGCGCGCGCCGTACGACGCGTAGGGCGCCGCCGCCGCCCAGGCGCGGTCGAAGTCGCGGAGGAACGCGTGCACGGGCTCGCCGCGCACGTTCCGGTGGATGAGCGCCTTGGGGAGTCGTTCGGCGAGGTCGGAGGGGCGGTCCAGGGAGCCGAGCCGGGTGGCGAAGGTGACCGTCCGCGGCCCCTCGGGCCCGAGCGCGACCCACACGTGCCGCCGCCCGACCTCGTCGCAGGTCCCCTCGACGAGCAGTCCCCCGCGGGAGCCGTCCGCCGCCGGCGCGAGCCGTGCGCACAGCCGCTCCCAGACACCGCCGACTTCCTCCTCGTCGTACTGCCGCAGCACGTTGGCGGCGCGGATGAGGTGCGGCCGGTGGGGGAGCGGGATCTCGAAGCCGCCGTGGCGGAAGACGAGGCCGTCGCGTTCGTACGGCTTCGCGGCGGCCACCCGGGCCGGCTCGATCTCGACGCCCACCACGCGCGCGTGAGGCGCGACCGACCGCAGCCGGCCCAGCAGTTCGACGGCGGTCCAGGGGGCCGCGCCGTAACCGAGGTCGACGGCGACGGGGCGGCCCGCGCGGCGCAGCTCGGCGCCGTGCACGGCCGCGATCCAGCGGTCCATGCGGCGCAGCCGGTTGGGATTCGTCGTCCCGCGCGTGACCGTCCCCACGGGGCGGGACGGTGCGCGGGAAACCATGCCTACGAGTATGCGGTGCCCGCGCGGGCACCCGATCCCCCAGGCGCGGCCGCTGAAGGCCTCCCGGGCGGGCCGGACGCCGCCCACCCTCGAACGGTTGAGCGACCCCGGTAACGCTCAGGCAAAAACCGCCCCCGGGGAGTCCCTTCCAGGAATGGGAACGTGCCCTTCCGGTGTTCCTCCCCCCGGAGGGCGCCCCACACCCTCCGCCCGGCATGCCCGCAGCAAGGAGGACCGCCAGTGAGCCAGTACGGCAGCAGGCTCGGGCGTCGCTCTACGACGGCAACCCCACGCCGCAGACTGCACCGCCGTCCCCGCCGTGTCGCCATGCTCTCCGTGCACACGTCACCGCTCCACCAGCCCGGCACCGGGGACGCCGGCGGCATGAACGTCTACATCGTGGAACTCGCCCAGCGCCTCGCCGCGCTCAACATAGAGGTCGAGATCTTCACCCGCGCCACCACCGGCGGTCTGCCCCCCACCGTCGACCTGGCACCCGGCGTCCTCGTCCGCCACGTCGACGCCGGCCCCTACGAGGGCCTCGCCAAGGAAGACCTCCCCGCCCAGCTGTGCGCCTTCACGCACGGCGTGATGCAGGCCTGGGCCGGCCACCGCCCCGGCTACTACGACCTCGTCCACTCGCACTACTGGCTCTCCGGCCACGTCGGCTGGCTCTCCGCCCAGCGCTGGGGCGCCCCCCTCGTGCACGCCATGCACACCATGGCCAAGGTCAAGAACGCCAACCTCGCCGACGGCGACACCCCCGAGCCCGCCGCCCGCGTCATCGGCGAGACCCAGATCGTCGAAGCCGCCGACCGCCTCATCGCCAACACCGCGGAGGAGGCCGACGAACTCGTCCGCCACTACCGCGCCGACCCCGGCAAGGTCGCCGTCGTCCACCCCGGCGTCAACCTCGACCGCTTCAGCCCCGCCGACGGCCGCGCCGCCGCCCGCGCCCGCCTGGGCCTGCCGCAGGACGCCCTGATCCCGCTCTTCGCCGGCCGCATCCAGCCGCTCAAGGCCCCCGACGTCCTGCTGCGCGCCGTGGCCGTCCTCCTCGAGAAGCGGCCCGACCTGCGCTCCCGGCTCGTCGTCCCCGTCGTCGGCGGCCCCAGCGGCAGCGGCCTCGCCAAGCCGGAGGGGCTGCAGAAGCTGGCCGCGCGCCTGGGCGTCTCCGACGTCGTACGGTTCCGCCCGCCGGTCGGGCAGGAGCAGCTCGCGGACTGGTTCCGGGCCGCCTCCGTCCTCGTCGTCCCCTCCTACAGCGAGTCGTTCGGCCTGGTCGCCATAGAGGCGCAGGCGGCCGGCACACCGGTGCTCGCCGCGTCCGTCGGCGGACTCCCGGTGGCCGTGCGCGACGGTGAGACGGGCTTCCTCGTCGAGGGCCACGACCCGGCTGCCTACGCGCGCGTGCTCGCCGAGTTCGCCGACCGCCCCGAACTCCCCGCCCGCATGGGCGCGGCAGCCGCCCGGCACGCCCAGTCCTTCGGCTGGGACACCGCGGCGGCGGCCACCGCCGACGTCTACGCGGCCGCGACGCAGGCGCACCGCCGTCGCGTACGCTCCCAGCATGGGTGATGCCGAGAAGACCGCCGCGCAGGTCATCGAGGACGTCCTGAAGGACGCCGAACTGGAATGGGAGCGTCCCGAGCCGGGCAACTACGTCGTCCAGCTCCCCGGCACGCACAAGCTGAAGACGACGCTGTCGCTCATCGTCGGCCGCCACTCCCTCTCCCTGAACGCCTTCGTCATCCGCCACCCCGACGAGAACGAGGCCGGCGTCCACCGCTGGCTCCTGGAGCGCAACCTCAAGCTGTACGGCGTGAGTTACGCCGTCGACCAGCTCGGCGACGTCTACGTCACCGCCCGTCTCCCCCTCGCCGCCGTCACCGCCGACGCGACCGACCGTCTCCTCGGCCAGGTCCTGGAGGCCGCCGACGGGGCCTTCAACACCCTTCTGGAGCTGGGCTTCGCCACCGCGATCCGCCGCGAGTACGCCTGGCGCGTCTCCCGCGGCGAGTCCACCCGCAACCTGGACGCCTTCGCCCATCTGACGCGGCGGGAGGCGCAGTGAGCACGCCGGTCAGCGGACGGCGGACTTGCGCGCGTACCGTCCCGGAGTGACCCCGACCCACTTCCTGAAGTGGCGGGTGAGATGGGACTGGTCGAAGAAGCCGCTGGCCGCCGCCACCTCCCCCGGCGGCAGACCGCCGAGCAGCAGTCCGCGGGCCCGTTCGAGGCGGCGGGACGTCAGATACTGGTGCGGCGCGATGCCGTACGCCGTGCTGAACGCCCGCACGAGGTGCGCCGGGTGAGCGCCCAGCAGCCGGGACGCCTCGTCCAGGACGACGCCCTCCAGGACGCGCTCGTCGAGGAGTTCGCGGAGCCGACGGGCCAGGACCGGGTCGCGGCGGACGGATTCCACGGGGCCTTGAGGGCCTTGGGGACGCAGATGCGAGCGCAGCCGCTCGCCGATCAGCGTCAGCCGGCTGTCCGCCTCCAGTTCGCCGCCGGGCCCGGTGAGCGCCGTGTGCAACTGCCCGACGCGCTGCCGCAGCACGGGATCCCGCAGGTCGGGACCGTCGACGGCGGCGCCGATCAGATCCGCGCCGAGCACGCTCGCGTCGAGGTACAGCACCCGCTTGCGGAAGCCGCCCGGGGTGGCGGCGGAGCCGTTGTGCGGCACGTGCGGCGGCAGCAGCGTCACCGTGTCGTGCGGGGTGCCGTGCTCGTGCCGCTCCAGGTCGTACCGCACGGCCCCGGCGTCCACGATGAGCAGCGTCCACACGTCGTGCACGTGCATCGGGTACGCGTGGTCGGTGAAGTGGGCGTGGAAGACCTCGACGACGCCCGGGACACGCGGGCGCCAGGCGGAGACGTCGGCGACCATGCAAAGAACGTACAAGACCCCGCCGTGGCGGGGGCGGCAGTCTCGCCACATGAGCACGCACCCGAACCCGAACCCGCATGCGGACGCCGACGCCGGTGACGCCCCCGTCCGCTTCGACACGAAGATCGCCGTCATGCTGCGCGGGGACCTGGAGACCTGGCAGCGCCTGAACGTCACCGCGTTCCTGGTCAGCGGCCTGGGCACCCGGATCCCCGAGGTGATCGGGGAGCCGTACGAGGACGCGGACGGCGTCGGCTACCTGCCGATGCTCCGTCAGCCGGTGATGGTCTTCGAAGCGACGAAGGAAGCGCTGACGACGGCCCACGCGCGCGTGCTGTCCCGGGCCCTCCCGCGCGCGGTGTTCACCTCGGACCTCTTCGCCACCGGCAACGACCGCGACAACCGTGCGGCGGTGCGGGCGGTGCGGACCGACGCCCTGGACCTGGTGGGCCTCGCGGTGTACGGCCCGCGGAACGCGGTGGACAAGGTGGTGAAGGGGGCGCGGATGCATCCCTGACGCCCTCGCTGCCGGCGGGGTTCGGGGAGGGGACCGGTCGGCCCGTAGTGGACCGGTCGGCCCGTAGCGGACCGGGCGGCCGGAGGAGGCGGCGGCCGGGAGGGGGGCCGGGCGGCCGGTAGAAGGTCAGACGGCCGGGAGGGGGCCGGGCGGCCGGTAGCAGGTCAGGCGGCCGGGTGAGGGCCGGGCGGCCGGTAGCGGGTCAGGCGGCCGGGGTGACCTCGGGCTTGCCGCACGCGGCCCCGCTCGCCGCCCGAGGCGCGTCCTCGGCCGCGTCGGCCGGCCCCGCCGGAGACACCGCCTCGACCTCGTCAGCAGGCTCCGCCCTCTCCGCCCCGTCGGCCCCCTCGGCCGCTCGCGTCTCCTCCGCCGGAAGCCACCGGGTCAGCACGGCGAACCCGACGCCCGCCACCGCCCCGACGACGGCGCACAGCCCCCACAGCCACTCCGCCCCGAACCGGTCGATGACGAGACCGGAGAACACCGGGGCGATCAGCGAGGCCACCGCCCACGACATCGTGTACATGCCCTGGTAGCGCCCGCGCCCGTGGACGGGGGAGAGGCGCACGACAAGACCGGTCTGGGTGGGCGCGTTGACGATCTCGGCGAGCGTCCACACGCAGACCGTGAGCGCGAAGACCCCGACCGACCCGGCGAAGGCGGTGAGCCCGAAACCGGCCCCGGCGAGCACGGACGACACGAAGAGCAGCCGCCCGGGGTCACGGTGCTGGATGAACCGGGTGACCGGGATCTGCAGGACGACGATGAGGACGCCGTTGACGGCGATGGCCATGCCGTAGTCGGCCGGCGTGAACCCGGCCTCGCCCATCGCCACCGGCAGGCCGATCGCGCCCTGCTGGAAGATGAAGGCGACGGCGAAGGACAGCCCGACGAGCCCCATGAACCGCCCGTCGCGCAGCACGGAGCCGAGACCGACGGCGCTCTCCTCGACGGACGCGGCCTCCCGCACCGGCCGCGACTCGGGGAGCTTGAGGAAGACGACGACCGCGCAGAGCAGGGTCATCCCGCCCTCGATGAGGAAGCCGGCGAGGTAGCTGAACTCGGCGACGAACCCGGCGCCCATGGAGGAGACGGCGAAACCGAGGTTGATGGCCCAGTAGTTGAGCGAGAACGCCCGGACGCGGTCCTCGGGCCGCACGATGTCGGCCATCATCGCCTGCACGGCGGGCCGGGAGGCGTTGGAGGCCGCGCCGACGAGGAGGGCGACGGCCGCGATGGCGACGGGATGCTCCATGAAGCCGAGCAGCGTCACCGACAGACCGGTGGCCACCTGGGCGACGAGCAGCGTGGGCCGCCGCCCGAGCCGGTCCGCCATCACACCGCCGGCGAGGGAGGAGAGGACGCCGCCGAGCCCGTAGAGGGAGGCGACGACACCGGCGTAGACGGCGGAATAGCCGCGTTCGAGCGTCAGATACAGGGCCATGAAGGTGGCGACGAACGCCCCGAGCCGGTTGACGAGGGTGCTGGTCCACAACCACCAGAACTCCCGGGGCAACCCGGAGACGCTCTCGCGGGCGGCACGTCTCAAAGAGGCGACGGACACAGGGATCCCCCGAACGGTAAGAGGCACGGTAAGAGACACGCACCGGAGGTGCATGTAAGAGGCGTAGACGGTGTCGACAACTTACGAGCACGGGGATGCCGATGGCCACTCGATTAACAGATCCCGTCAACCGTCCGCTCTGCGGGCGGGGCGCACCCCCGCCCAAAGGCTTGGATTACGCTCATACGCATGGCCGACGCACCGTACAAGCTGATCCTGCTCCGTCACGGCGAGAGCGAGTGGAACGCGAAGAACCTGTTCACCGGCTGGGTGGACGTCAACCTCAACGAGAAGGGCGAGAAGGAGGCGGTCCGCGGCGGTGAGCTGCTGAAGGACGCCGACCTGCTCCCCGACGTGGTCCACACCTCGCTCCAGAAGCGCGCGATCCGCACCGCGCAGCTCGCCCTGGAGTCCGCCGACCGCCACTGGATCCCCGTCCACCGCTCCTGGCGCCTGAACGAGCGCCACTACGGCGCCCTCCAGGGCAAGGACAAGGCCCAGACGCTCGCCGAGTTCGGCGAGGAGCAGTTCATGCTGTGGCGCCGCTCCTACGACACCCCGCCGCCGCCGCTCGAGGACGGCACGGAGTTCTCCCAGTCCGACGACCCGCGCTACGCGACGATCCCGCCGGAGCTGCGCCCCCGCACGGAGTGCCTCAAGGACGTCGTCATCCGGATGCTCCCCTACTGGTACGACGGCATCGTCCCCGACCTCCTCACCGGCCGCACGGTCCTGGTCGCCGCCCACGGCAACTCCCTGCGCGCCCTGGTCAAGCACCTCGACGGCATCTCCGACGCCGACATCGCCGGCCTGAACATCCCGACGGGCATCCCCCTGTACTACGAACTCGACGCCGACTTCAAGCCGCTGACCCCGGGCGGCAAGTACCTCGACCCCGAGGCGGCAGCAGCAGCCATCGAGGCAGTCAAGAACCAGGGCAAGAAGAAGTAACGCGACACCAGCAAGCCCCCGACCTGCGGTTTCCTGGCAGGTCGGGGGCTTTTTGGTGGGGCTGGGCCGTCTCTGGGCCGTCAGGGCGACGGGGCCGCGCGCTCTCCGGGCTCCGGCTCCTGTCTCCACTCCGCTCTGGCGCCGGCGCTCTGGAGCACAGCAACAGCGGACTGGGCCCTGGACGCAGACAGACCCCCAAGGAGGGTCACGGGGGCTTGGCGCGCCAGGACCCGGCTGTGCCACAAGCTTTGCCCGGTCACTTTTCGCACTGCCAGGACCACATCCATCTCGCGGGGCCCGCAGTCGACGAGCACCACCTCGTGGGACGGGTCGTCGCAGAGCAGCGTGTAGTACTCGGTGGAGTCTTCGTCGGACATCTCGCCCTCCTGCCTCAGCGAACGGGAGCGTATGCGCCCTCGAAGACGGCAGCCACGGCTGGGGCTGGACACAACGGCTCGACGGACGACGCCCGCCAGCACTCACAGAAAACGGATGCAACGGATACGTTGTATCCGGAGCGGTCGCCCTCACGGATTTACGAGGTCACTTTGGCGCGAGCTCGATCACTCGATCACTCGTGCCAAAGCAGCTCCAAGTCATCCCAAAAATCGCGCAGTTCCCTTGGCCTCCAGACGGCTATCTCTTTTTTCTCTTTGGGCCTACGAACCCGTTGAGATTGGGGCTTACGTCATTGATCTCAACGTACGCCGAGTAGAGGCGCGGGACGAGAAAAATGAAGATCACCAGGACGTAGGAGCTAATCGCTGCAGAAAGGGCCGCCCAGAATCCGTAAAGGTGGCCTTCTTTGGTCACGCTTACATTCATCCCGATAACCAGTGAGGCTACGTCAAACGCGCATAGGAGAGAACCGGTAAGGAGGTGTGCAGCCGTCTCGTCGAGCATCCCTTTTTCTACTTCATAACGGCTGACTTCGGAAGCGCCCACCCATTCTTTGATTTTAAGTCTAAGGGTAGACAGGTGGGTAAATGCACTCAACATTCCACCTGCCAGTAGAGCGACCCCAGTCAGCAGCGCTCCGGGAGTAGAAAGGTGCCCTTTTCTTAGCCACATAAGGAGGAAGACTGTTATTGGGATGAGGAGCGCCAAGCGTGCCAAGACATCGGGTCGGGGAGGCGCGTACCTGCCGTCTGTCAAACCCTTCCAGTGGCCACGCAGGACTGGGATGAAGTTGAACCGACTAAACAACTCATGCCTCCCCCTCGGTTAGGAGACGGGCCAGTCGATGCCCAGTTTCGCCGCAGGCTGGATCCCCAATGCCGTCTCTCTCACCGCAGCATAGAACCTGGGTGTGACAGGCGGGTGGTCCTCGGACAGGCGGTACGTGAAAACATCGGTCATCTGCGTGGGCTTCACACGCTTGACCTGGCCGTCAGGGTCCTCGATCTGTACCCAGCCATCGTCCAGGTCCATGTCTGCAATCTGTGGACCAACGATTGCCGCCAACTGCCTGGCGCCCTGCTCGTTGGTGACGCCGGCCTCTTCAAACCCTTCTGCCTGCTTATTGCGCCGATACCAGCCCTGCACAACCTGCACGGTCCTTTCCAATCTTCCCGAGACGGCAAGGGATGCAGTTATTTCCACATCCTTCACGGTGCGGGTTCTGCCGGCAGTAATGGCGTGCCGCACCAGTACGAGGGTCTGGGCCTGGCCTTCGCGAATCATCTCGGCAAGACGGTCTTCATTAGCTAGGGGGGATGCGGAGATTCGCCACCAGACGCCTTCGTTGTTTCCCTGAGTGGCCTCGTCGCGGGATTTCTTAGTCATCCATCTGATGAGTGGTGCTACAGGACAAGATCGGCCGATCGACTCGACGGCAAGAATGCCGCTGTCACCTTCCTCGGGAAAGGTGAAGATCACACGAAACAGATTGCTTGCAGCTTTGTCCTTGATGTCGGTGTCGCTCCCCGTGGCGTCTCCAATCGCCTTCTCGTGGCTGCCAAATTTGCCCGCCCAGACGGTGGCTCGGATGGTGTTTTCAACGGTCCGCACTTCCTCGACGCGCAGCGCAGGCTTGCCGAACGTCCCTTCTGTCTCCACCTCGGCTTGGCCGTCATCTGTGGGGTCGCCTACTGCCGTACCAGCAGAAAGGATCTTCAGAATAGACTCAGCTATCTCCTGGTACGGCTCCCCCTTGCAGTCAGCGAGGTCCAGAGGGGTTCGCTTGGAGCCGCGGAATACCTGGAAGGTGAAAAGGCGGTAGCCGTAGGAGGTCATGTCCGTTCCTGGGATCGAAGTTCTGCTTACTCGAAGCTGAAGGGCCGTCAGTCAGGTTACGGCACGGCTAGAGACGGCCTTCGGAAAGAAATGGCACTGAGTGTCTCGGCTTCCTGCGGAATCCTGCATTCCTAGAAACAGAAGATCGATAAGCGCTTCTCCATGTCACAGAGTGCCAATCTCCGCGCGTATACCGGTCACGCTTTGTGAGGAAGGTCTCGCGAGGTGGACGGATGTCGATGCGTTGCGTCCAGGGCGGAGGTCTTCGTGGCTTGCTCTGGTTGAAGGAACCGGCAGCGTGGCTGAGGCGGGTGGGGGTGCAGCGAGGCATACGCGTGCGTGATCGGTCGGCTCGCCCGCCGTCGTGGCTGACTGTCGTCGGCCGAGGTTCAGACGGGGCGCATCGAAGGTGCCGACCGTCAGCAGGGCGCGGCAAAGCTGGGCCGTCCCTGGGCCGTCCGGGGTCGCTCGATAGTGGCCAATGACGACCATCAGGCGCACGAGCCCACCGCCCCCGACCAGCAAAAACCCAGCTCACCAAGATCCCCATCAAGACCCCGGGCAAGAAGAAGTAAGCGGACGCGAACAGCCCCCTGCCTGCGGTTTCCTTGCGGGCAGGGGGCTTCTCGCTGCTTCCGGGTCGTCAGGGCGATGGAGCCGTGCGCTTTCCTGGGTGCGACTCCTGTGATCGGGCTCTGGAGTCAGGCCGGGACTCGGGGATCACCCCGAGTTGCACTTATGGCTGGCCGTCGGGGTGAGTTCGTCGGTCAGGATGCGGATGCGCTTTTCGATCTCGTCGCGGATCGGGCGGACCGCTTCGACTCCCTGTCCGGCCGGGTCGGGGAGTTCCCAGTCCAGGTAGCGCTTGCCGGGGAAGACCGGGCAGGTGTCGCCGCAGCCCATCGTGATGACGACGTCGGACGTCTGGACTGCCTCCACGGTGAGCACCTTCGGGGCCTCGGCCGAGATGTCGATGCCCACCTCCGCCAGGGCCTCCACCACGGCGGGGTTCACGGTGTCGGCGGGGGCGGACCCGGCGGAGCGCACCTGAATGCGGTCGCCCGCCAGTCGGGTGAGGAAGGCGGCAGCCATCTGGGAGCGGCCGGCGTTGTGGACGCAGACGAACAGTACGGAGGGGCGCGCGTCGGGAGTGGGCATCACGGGTGTCTTTCTGAGCGGAGCCTGAGCGGAGCGGGTCAGGGGGCGGCGAGTTCGGGTTCGCCGTCGGTTGCGGACTGGCGGCCAGAGCGGTCTACCCCACTGCCTCAGCCGGGGGCCGGGGGCCGAGCGATGCGCTCACGCGGTCGCCTCGTCCGTCCTCGCCGTTGCAAGGAAGGCCGACAGTCGGTCCAGGGTTCCGGGAAGGGCCCAGTAGTACACCCACGTCCCGCGACGCTCGCAGTCGATCAGCCCCGCCTGGCGGAGCAGCTTGAGGTGATGCGAGATCGTCGGCTGCGAGAGGTCGAAGGCCGGGGTCAGGTCGCACACGCAGACCTCGCCGCCCGACGGCGAAGCAATCATCGACAGCAGCCGCAGCCGGACCGGGTCCCCCAGCGCCTTGAAGATCTTCGCCAGGCCGGCCGCCTGGACGTCATCCAGAGGGGCGGTCACCAGCCCTGGGCAGCAGGCGGCGGGCCCGTCATCCTGCCCGACCACCACGAGTTCTTGCTTCGACATTCTTCTATGTTGACGTTTCTCGATTCAAGGCGCAAGCTCTGTATTGACAGACATCAATGCAAGCAGATCGGAGTCACGTCATGTCCCGTGCTCAGCTCGCCCTGCGCGTCAGCGACCTCGAAGCCTCGATCACCTTCTACTCGAAGCTCTTCGGCGCCGAACCGGCCAAGCGCCGCGAGGGCTACGCCAACTTCGCCGTCGCCGAACCCCCGCTCAAGCTCGTCCTGATCGAGGGCGAGCCCGGCGAGGAGACCCGCCTGGACCACCTCGGCGTCGAGGTCGAGTCGACCGGCCAGGTCACCGCCGCCACCGCCCGGCTCAAGGAGGCCGGCCTGGCCACCTTCGAGGAGAACGACACCTCCTGCTGCTACGCGCTCCAGGACAAGGTGTGGGTCCACGGCCCCGGCAAGGAGCCGTGGGAGGTCTACGTCGTCAAGGCCGACGCCGACACCCTCGGCGAGAGCGCCGGCCCCGATGGCACCGGCGACGGCTGCTGCACCAGCCAGGCCACCGACGAGGCCCCGGCCGCTGTCGGGTGCTCCTGCGGCTGACCAGCCCACCGAGCGGCGGCGTGGTCGACGACGGGACGTCAGCTCACGCTCTCGAGGCAGGACTCAGGTGCTGCCTCGCGCTGACTGGGCATCATTCCCCGGCGCGCCGCCACTCGTAGGCGCCGGGTGACGTCTCGACGACCTCTCGGGGGTAGGCCTCGCGTACCCGGGCATGCAGGTCGCGCTGTTTCCTGGCCCAGGCCTCCGGGGGCGCGCACAGCGGGACGGTGACCTTGACGCCGGACGACGGTCCGTCGTGGACGGACACCCGGACCCCGCGGTTCTTGTCGGGCTTGAACTTCATCGACGGGGTTCGCCCGGTGTCGAGCCACAACGCGGACCGCCCGGACTCCAGGGCCGTCAAGGCGTCCTCCCAGTCCTCCAGGTCCTCGGGGAGGAGCGTCACGGGGAAGGACGCGGTCACCGATTCCGCAGCGATGACGATCTCGCAGTCGAGGAAGTCGTGGCCGGTCAGGATTCCGGGGCGACAGCGCCCCAGGACGCGCACGGCGACGCTGTTGCCGCCGGCGTCGGGCCTGTCGGCCAGGTGGATCAGCTCGATGACGCCATCCGTCGCGCCCATGTGTCCCTCCCCGAAGTGAACAGGCGCGATCATCCTGCTGCTGGACCCCGTGCGCTGTACAGTCCGGGCAGGGGAGGGGGCTCCGTGCGCGACAGGCGTTCGCTGGGGGACAGGTTCCGGGGGACCGGCGACCGCATCAAGTGGACGCTTCTGGTGTTCCTGATGTTCGGCCTGCTGGCCTTCGTCCTCGTCAGCTTCCTCGGCTTCCTCTTCTTCTGGTTTGTCGTCCCGCTCGCTGTTCTCAACGGCCCATGAGGGGCCGCCGTGAGGCCCGTGGGGCCCTGCGGAGGTGGGTCGGGCGCTGATGGCCCATGTACGGAGCAGAAGGGGCCCGGGCGGAACGCCGGGCCCCTTCAGTGGCGGTGGGCTGTCAGCCGCACTGGCACGGGCTTCCCGACTGGCACCCGCACCCGCAGCCCGAGCCGCAGCCGCACGCCGCGATCAGGGGCAGGCTCCTGATCTGCGCGGGCTGTTCGGTCGGGCGTTCCTGGGTGGGGGCCGCCGGGCTGGAGGTGCTGGGAGCTTCGGCCATGGGTTCCTCCTGGAGGCCTGAAGGCTGGAGCGCCTTGTTGCCCATTGCATGCCCCTCCCGGCGGGCGCATCAACGGCGCACGGAGGCTCCGCCGCGCCCGGGGCTCGCTCCTCCGCGCCGACGCGCCAACACGCGGACGCGCCAACACGCGGACGCGCCGACAGGCCAACGCGCCAACGCGCCAACGGGCCGACACGCCGACGCGCCGTCGCGGACGGCCGCCTCCCCGGGCCCACGAGCCCGCCGCCGGCTACGCCCCCTCCGACCCCGGCACCGGCTGGATCTCCGTCGGCAGGTCCTGCTGGAGTTCGTCCGCGTGTTCGCCGGTCACCAGGAACACCACCCGCTTCGCGACCGCCACCGCGTGGTCGGCGAAGCGTTCGTAGTAGCGGCCCAGCAGGGTGACGTCCACCGCCGTCTCGATGCCGTGCTTCCAGCGGTCGTCGATCAGGTGCTGGAACAGCGTCCGGTGCAGCAGGTCCATCTCGTCGTCGTCCGTCTCCAGCTGGAGCGCGAGATCGACGTCCTTCGTGATGATCACCTCGGCCGCCTTGGCCATCAGGCGCTGCGCCAGCTGGCCCATCTCCAGGATGGTGGCGTGCAGGTCACGCGGCACCGCCCGCTCCGGGAAACGCAGCCGAGCCAGCTTCGCCACATGCTGGGCGAGGTCGCCCGAGCGCTCCAGGTCCGCCGACATGCGCAGCGACGTCACCACTATGCGCAGGTCCGTCGCGACCGGCTGCTGCCGCGCCAGCAGCGCGATGGCCCGCGCCTCCAGGTCGTGCTGAAGCTCGTCGACCTTCTGGTCGGCCTCGATCACGCTTTCTGCCAATTTGAGATCGGCGTCGAGGATGGCGGTCGTGGCGCGTCCGACTGCCGACCCCACCAGCCGGGCCATCTCCACCAGACTGTCGCCGATCGAGTCCAGTTCCTCGTGGTACGCGTCCCGCATCAGGGTTCCCTCTCGTACGTCGTTCTTCAGGGGCTCCGGGGGCCGGGACCGGCCGTGGAACCGGCGCTGTGAACCCCACGGTGCCACGGTCCGCCCCGTACGCGTCGGTTTCCGTCACCTCAAATGAACCACCACTGGCTCCAAGGTGAACTCTGGGCGACGAGTGTCCGAGGTCCCACACCGATGGCTGTGGCCAGGCCGGACGCCATGCCTAACCTGGACGCATGGACGTGAACGCGGCGGTCGCCGCAGCGGCTGCGATCGCCGGGGTGCTCACCGGCGTCATCGCCATGCTGGCGTTCCGTTGGAGCGAACGCGACCAGAAACGACCCACCAGGACCTCCTTGCACACCGATGCCGTCCTCCCTCCGGGTGTGGACACCGTCCTGTCCGTCCTCCGTTCCTCGGCCGTCGTCCTCGACGAGGCCGACGCCGTCGTCAAGGCCAGTTCGGCGGCGTACGCCCTCGGCCTCGTCCGCGGCGGGAAACTCGCCGTCGAGCCGATGCTCCAGATGGCCCGCGACACCAGACGCGACGGGGAGATACGCCAGGTCGAACTGGATCTGCCCAGACGGGGCACCGGCCGGGGCGAGGCCCTCGCCGTCTCCGCCCGTGTGGCGCCCCTCGGCTCCCGCCTCGTCCTGCTCCTCGTGGAGGACCTCACCGAGGCCCGGCGCATCGAAGCCGTACGACGCGACTTCGTCGCCAACGTCAGCCACGAGCTGAAGACGCCCGTCGGCGCGCTCTCCCTGCTCTCCGAAGCCGTCATGGACGCCTCCGACGACCCGGAGGCCGTGGAACGCTTCGCCGGCCGGATGCAGATCGAGGCCACCCGGCTCACCAACCTGGTCCAGGAGCTCATCGACCTCTCCCGCGTGCAGAACGACGACCCCCTGGAGGACGCCGAGCCCGTCGCGGTCGACGAACTCGTCACCGAGGCCGTCGACCGCTGCCGCCACCAGGCCGGCGCCAAGCAGATCACCATGGCCGCCGCCGGCGCCTCCGGCCTGCGCGTCCACGGCAACCGCGGCCAACTGGCCGCTGCCCTCGGCAACCTCGTCGAGAACGCCGTCAACTACTCGCCCGCCCGCACCCGCGTCGGCATAGCCGCCCGCAGGGTGACCGCCCCCGGCGGCGACCTGATCGAGATCGCCGTCACCGACCAGGGCATCGGCATCTCCGACAAGGACAAGGAACGCATCTTCGAGCGCTTCTACCGCGTCGACCCCGCCCGCTCCCGCGCCACCGGCGGCACAGGCCTCGGACTGGCCATCGTCAAGCACGTGGCCGCCTCGCACGGGGGCGAGGTCACCGTGTGGAGCGCCGAGGGGCAGGGCTCCACCTTCACACTCCGGCTCCCGGAAGTGGCCGCCCGCCGCCGCACCGACCCCTACGGCGCCGACGACGACCACCCCTACGGGGACGACGGCGCGTACGGCGACGACGCCGACCTCTACGCCGACGGCGTCTACGACCAGGACCCCGGCCCCTACGACCCCGACGCGCCCGCCGGCGGCGCCCGCCGCGCCTCACCTCCCCCGGGCCCCGGCCCCTCCCCGGGGACCCCGGAACACCCCGCAACTCCCGCATCCCCCGACTCAACCGCGTACCAGACGCTTTCCGCCCCGGAGGTCCTTCCGTGACCCGAGTGCTCGTCGTCGAGGACGAGGAGTCCTTTTCCGACGCCCTGTCGTACATGCTCCGCAAGGAGGGTTTCGAGGTCGCCGTCGCGACCACCGGGCCCGACGGGCTGGACGAGTTCGAGCGCAACGGCGCCGACCTCGTCCTCCTCGACCTGATGCTGCCGGGACTGCCCGGCACGGAGGTGTGCCGGCAGCTGCGCGGCCGCTCCAACGTCCCCGTGATCATGGTGACCGCCAAGGACAGCGAGATCGACAAGGTCGTCGGCCTGGAGATAGGCGCCGACGACTACGTCACCAAGCCGTTCTCCTCGCGCGAGCTGGTCGCCCGGATCAGGGCCGTCCTGCGCCGGCGGGGCGAGCCGGAGGAGACGACACCCGCGGCGCTGGAGGCGGGGCCGGTCAGGATGGACGTCGACCGGCACGTCGTGACCGTCGCCGGCTCGAAGATCGACCTCCCGCTGAAGGAGTTCGACCTGCTGGAGATGCTGCTGCGCAACGCGGGCCGCGTCCTCACCCGTATGCAGCTCATCGACCGCGTCTGGGGCGCCGACTACGTGGGCGACACCAAGACCCTCGACGTCCACGTCAAGCGCCTGCGCGCGAAGATCGAGCCCGACCCGGGCGCGCCCAGGTACCTGGTGACGGTACGGGGGCTCGGCTACAAGTTCGAGCCGTAGGCCGTCACGGCCGGCCGGGAGCGGTCACCGAAGGCATGACGAAGGGCGGCACCCCACGCGGGGCGCCGCCCTTCGTCATGTGCACGAGGCGGTACGGGGCTCAGTGGCCGGCGGCCGCCGACTCCGAGGCGCTCGGGGAGGCCGTGCCCGTGCCCGCGGTACCCGGCTGGCCCGCCGACGCGGAGGCCGACGCCGACGCGGAGGCGGACGGGGAGGCCGAGGCCCCCGGCGCGGACGGGATGTCGCTCGGGCCCCACTCGCTGAAGTAGCTCTCGGCGGGGACGACGAAGGCCTGCAGGCTGACCGCGCCGGTCTCGCTGAAGGTGAACGTCACCTTCTGGGCGTTGCCGCCCTGGACCGCCTCGTCGCTGCCGTCCACGATCGCGGAGGCGTTGTCCTTGCCGCCGATGACGACCGAGCCGCCGGCCGGGATCGTCACCTTGCTCTCACCCTTGGCGGGCTTGATCTCGACGGGCTTGCTCACCCCGTCCACGCTGATCGAGTCCAGCGTCTGCGGCTTGTCGCCGCCGTTGAACACCGTAGCGGAGACCGCGGCCGGACCCGTGGACTCCGGGTCGGGCTGGGTGATGACGACGACGTTCTGCAGCTTGATGTCGCCGACGCTGGTGGCGGCGTTGTCCGGCTTGATCTCCAGCGTCTGGCTGTCGTTGCCGGCGCCGCACGCGGCGAGCGTGGCGATCGAGAAAGCAAGGGCGGAGGCGGCGAGGGCGCCGCGTCGAAGGCTGCTGCTCACGGCGGCGGCATCTCCTTGGAACGCGCGGGCAGCTCTCCTGGATAAAGCCGCCCTAAGGGTCTGTCAGCGGGCCACAAGGTTACCGAGCCGCTCCCACGCCGCCGCACCCGACCCGCCTCTACGGCGTTCCGCACCGGTGAGGGCGGCTCCCGCGGCGGGCGGCACCTCGCGGCACTCGAGTGCCCTGGCAGTGCGGCGGCCACTCAGATCACTTCAGTCACTCACGTCACAAGTGACCCACCAGTCACTTCAGTCACTTCGTCATTCACATAACCGCCAGTCGGCGGGACCGGGGATTTTCGGTGAAGGAAAGCGCGGCCGCCCCGGAAATTGATCACCGGTGGTTCGGTCGGCGGTGCGATCCCCCGGCGTGATCAATTCGGGAAACGGCTCGGATGCGACTCAGGCCACCGAACGGAGTAGCGGAAGTCGCACACCGGCAACCGGACATATGGGGATGTTCGGGCACTCTGGAGGGGTTGCGGATGCGTGTAACGTACGCGTTTCACCCCCGTCGGACAGCCGCTCCGACCTGCGAATACCTGCTTCCACGCACCGCCCGCAGCACGTCCCTGTCGTGGTTGTCAACCCCCGAGATATGCCCTGACCTGCGAAAACGCCATTCAGAACCCGCGGATTCCGTGTTACCCTGGATAGCCACGGAAGGGGTACCTGTCACATGACGTTCAAGGTTGGCGACACCGTGGTCTATCCCCATCACGGGGCCGCGCTGATCGAGGCTATCGAAACTCGTCAGATCAAAGGCGTGGACAAGACCTACTTGGTGCTGAGGGTCGCCCAGGGCGACCTGACAGTGCGTGTGCCAGCGGACAATGCGGAGTTCGTCGGCGTGCGTGATGTGGTCGGTCAGGACGGGCTGGACCGGGTCTTCGAGGTGCTGCGCGCGCCGTACGCCGAGGAGCCCACGAACTGGTCGCGCCGTTACAAGGCAAATCTCGAGAAGCTCGCCTCCGGTGATGTCATCAAGGTCGCGGAAGTCGTACGTGACCTGTGGCGTCGTGAGCGTGAGCGCGGACTCTCCGCCGGCGAGAAGCGCATGCTCGCCAAGGCCCGCCAGATCCTGGTGAGCGAGCTCGCCCTCGCGGAGAACACCAACGAGGACAAGGCGGAGGCGCTCCTCGACGAGGTCCTCGCGTCCTGACGCCGACGCACACCGGCCTCGGCTCAGCACACTGAAATGCCGCGGTGCCCGATGACATAGCTCAAGTCGCCGGGCGCTGCGGCATGTCCGTGCCCGGACGCCGTGCGCACGTCTCTCCCGCAGTGCCGCGCGCCGTCGCCACGCCACCCCGAGTGCTCTTCGCATGTCGCATGCAGTCGATCGCGTCCTGCGGGCGACCGCATGGTGCTTCGGAGGGAGATCCCCCCGATTTCCGGGGTGCCGGGCCCGGGCAGCAAGCTCGACCGGCGTCACGGAAGGGTCCGGTCAAGGCGTCGCGCCCGGCACGCTGTCTCCGTACCCACCAAGGCCGAGCACACAAACCTGACAGGAACCGATGTCTGACGATTCGCGTCCCTCGCCCGCCCCGGCCCGCGCGGCCGCGGTCATTCCGGCCGCCGGCCGAGGCGTACGCCTAGGCCCGGGCGCCCCCAAGGCGCTCCGCGCGCTGGGCGGGACCCCCATGCTGATCCACGCGGTGCGCGCCCTCGCCGCCTCCCGCGCGGTCACCCTCGTGGTCGTGGTCGCCCCGCCCGAGGGCGCCGCCGAGGTCAGGTCACTGCTCGACGCGCACTCCCTGCCCGAGCGCACCGACTTCGTCGTCGTCCCCGGCGGCGAGAGCCGGCAGGAGTCGGTCAGGCTCGGCCTCGACGCGCTGCCGCCCGGCCACGACATCGTCCTCGTGCACGACGCCGCCCGGCCGCTGGTCCCCGTGGACACCGTCGACGCCGTCATCGAGGCGGTCCGCGACGGCGCCCGCGCCGTCGTCCCCGCGCTGCCCCTCGCCGACACCGTCAAAGAGGTCGACCCCGCGACCGCCCCCGGCGAACCGGAGCCGGTCGTCGCCACCCCGGAGCGGGCCCGGCTGCGCGCCGTCCAGACCCCGCAGGGCTTCGACCGCGCCACCCTCGTCCAGGCCCACGAAAACGTGACCGACGAGGTCACCGACGACGCCGGCATGGTCGAACGGCTCGGCCTGACCGTCGTCGCCGTCCCCGGCCACGAGGAGGCCTTCAAGGTGACGCGCCCGCTCGACCTCGTCCTCGCCGAGGCGGTCCTGGCCCGCAGGAGGCTCAACGATGGCTTCTGACACCCCGCTTCTGCCCCAGGTCGGCATCGGCACCGACATCCACGCCTTCGAGGAGGGCCGCGAGCTGTGGTGCGCGGGCCTGAAATGGGAGGGCGAGGGACCCGGGCTGGCCGGCCACTCCGACGCCGACGTCGTCGCGCACGCCGCGTGCAACGCGCTCTTCTCCGCCGCCGGACTCGGCGACCTCGGACAGCACTTCGGCACCGGCCGCCCCGAGTGGTCCGGCGCCTCCGGGGTGACCCTGCTGACGGAGGCCGCCCGGATCGTCCGCGCCGCCGGCTTCACCATCGGCAACATCGCCGTCCAGGTGGTCGGCCCGCGCCCGAAGATCGGCAAGCGGCGCGACGAGGCCCAGAAGATCCTCTCCGGCGCGGCCGGCGCCCCCGTCTCCGTCTCGGGCGCCACCACCGACGGCCTCGGCTTCCCCGGCCGGGACGAGGGCCTCATGGCGGTGGCGACGGCACTGGTCGCCCGCACGGGCTGACGCACCCGAGGCGCCCCCGGCAGCCGCGCCGGGAGCGCCCGCGGGCCGTCATATGCCGTGGCGTGTCACGAATCTGTGGCCCTTGAGCGGAAGAGAGCGGGGCATGGTCCCACGCCCACTACCCTGGAGGGGTGACTATTCGCCTGTACGACACCAGCGCCCGGCAGATCCGTGACTTCTCCCCGCTCCAGCCGGGTTGCGTCTCGATCTACCTGTGTGGCGCCACCGTGCAGGCGGCCCCGCACATCGGGCACATCCGCTCGGGCCTGAACTTCGACATCATGCGCCGCTGGTTCGCCCACCGCGGCTACGACGTCACGTTCATCCGCAACGTCACCGACATCGACGACAAGATCATCGCCAAGTCCCACGACCAGGGCCGCCCCTGGTGGTCCATCGGGTACGACAACGAGCGCGCCTTCAACGACGGCTACCACGCCCTCGGCTGCCTGCCGCCGACGTACGAACCGCGGGCCACCGGGCACGTCCCCGAGATGATCGAGATGATGCGCGGCCTCATCGAGCGCGGACACGCCTACGAGGCCGACGGCAACGTCTACTTCGACGTGCGGTCCTTCCCGGAGTACCTGCGGCTGTCCAACCAGGAACTGGACAACCTGCTCCAGCCCTCCGGCGAGGGCGAGACGGGCAAGCGTGACCCCCGCGACTTCGCCATGTGGAAGGCGACCAAGCCCGGCGAGCCCAGCTGGGAGACGCCCTGGGGCCGAGGCCGCCCCGGCTGGCACCTGGAGTGCTCGGCGATGGCCCACAAGTACCTGGGCACCGCCTTCGACATCCACGGCGGCGGCCTCGACCTGATCTTCCCCCACCACGAGAACGAGATCGCCCAGGCCAAGGCCTACGGCGACGACTTCGCCCGGTACTGGGTGCACAACGCCTGGGTCACCATGAGCGGCGAGAAGATGTCGAAGTCGCTGGGCAACAGCGTCCTCGTCTCCGAGATGGTCAAGCAGTGGCGGCCCATCGTCCTGCGCTACTACCTCGGCACACCGCACTACCGCTCGATGATCGAGTACAGCGAGGAAGCCCTGCGCGAGGCCGAGTCGGCGTTCGCGCGGATCGAGGGCTTCGTCCAGCGCGTCGTCGAGAAGGCGGGGGGAGTCGTCGAGCCCGCCCCCGAGGTCCCGCCGGCCTTCGCCGAGGCGATGGACGACGACCTCGGCGTCCCCCAGGCGCTCGCCGTGGTGCACACGACGGTCCGGCAGGGCAACTCCGCCCTCGCCGCCGACGACAAGGAAGCCGCCGTGGCCCGCCTCGCCGAGGTCCGCGCCATGCTCGGCGTCCTCGGACTCGACCCCCTCGACGCACACTGGGCGGGCGAGACCGACCGGGGCGAGGACCTCCACGGCGTCGTCGACAGCCTCGTACGCCTCGTCCTGGACCAGCGCGAAGCCGCCCGGGGACGCAAGGACTGGGCGACCGCGGACGCCATCCGCGACCAGCTCAACCAGTCCGGCCTCGTCATCGAGGACGGCCCGCAGGGACCACGCTGGTCCCTGGGCCCGCGTTGACAGCACCCTTGATCGATTGTGCCGCCCGGCCCCCCGGGCGGCACACTGCATGTACGCACGCACCACAGTTCACGGAAAACAGGTAGGTCATGGCAGCCAACAACCGTCGCATGTCCGGCAAGAAGGGCGCGCAGGTCGGCAGCGGCGGCCAGCGGCGCCGAGGCCTTGAGGGCAAGGGGCCGACCCCGCCCGCCGAGATGCGCAAGGGCCACAAGAAGAACCGCATCGCCACCGCCAAGACCAAGCAGGCCGCACGCCGTCCCGCACCCCGCGGCCGCGGCGGCAAGTCGGCCTCCGAACTGGTCGTCGGCCGCAACCCGGTCGTCGAGGCACTGCGCGAGGGCGTCCCCGCTTCGACGCTCTACGTCCAGCAGTTCATCGACAACGACGAGCGCGTGCGCGAGGCCCTCCAGCTCGCGGCCGAGCGCGGCGGCATCAACCTCATGGAGGCCCCGCGCCCCGAGCTCGACCGCATGACGAACGGCCTCAACCACCAGGGCCTCGTCCTCCAGGTCCCGCCCTACGAGTACGCCCACCCCGAGGACCTCGCCGCCGCCGCCTTCGACGCGGGCGAGGACCCGCTCATCGTCGCCCTCGACGGCGTGACCGACCCGCGCAACCTCGGCGCCGTGGTCCGCTCCGTCTCCGCGTTCGGCGGCCACGGCGTCGTCGTCCCCGAGCGGCGCGCCGCCGGCATGACCGCCGGCGCCTGGAAGACCTCCGCCGGCACCGCCGCCCGCACCCCGGTGGCCCGCGCCACCAACCTCACGCGCGCACTGGAGGCCTACAAGAAGGCCGGCATCGCGGTCGTCGGCCTGGCCGCCGACGGCGAAGCGGAGATCGGCGAACTTCAAGCCCTCCAGGGCCCCGTCGTCATCGTCGTCGGCAGCGAGGGCAAGGGCCTGTCCCGACTGGTCGGCGAGACCTGCGACTTCCGGGTGCGCATCCCCATGCCGGGCGGCGCGGAATCCCTCAACGCCGGTGTTGCGGCGGGAGTCGTGCTGTACGAGGCCGCGCGCCGACGAGGATGACCGGCACGCGGGGGACGGCGCCGCGCCGACGGGGATGACCGGCACGCGGGAGACGGCGCCGCGCCGACGGGGGCAGCCGGGTGTGCGCCGGCCGCCGCGCCGGCGCAGGTCGCCGGACGGCCCGTGCGGGCGGGCCCCTGGGGCCTGCAGGCGCGGCGCGGGAGGCTGTGGGCAGCCTTGACGGCGTCCGGACAGATCCGGTCGGTCAAGGCAGTGTCCTAACGTCACGTCACTCGGTTAGATGAGTGTGGACACCAGAACACCCCGCACACCCACGGGGGACCGCTCGTCGGGATTCGACGACGCTCCCGCGCTGAGCATGGTGAAGGTGCCGAGCGATCCGGCGCAGGTCATCGTCAGTCACGCGAGCTTCCGCGTGCAGTTGGGCGCGTCGACCCGGCGCACCCAATCCCCGCGCGTCGCCCGGCACTTGAGCGCCACCCAGGACACCGCCCGCATCCCCGTCGTCGGGACCGCGGGCAGAGCGGGCCTGGCCGGCGCGCCCGGAACGCGCCGCCGGGCCGTCGTCTGGAGCGGCCGGTCGGCCCCGGACGACACCGGCGCCCACCGCCTCCTCCAGGCCGTGCGGGCCGGCAGCGTGGGCCACGGCGAACCGCCCTCCGACATCGCCGGAGCCACCCGCGTCATCCCCCGCGTCGGGTCCGGCGGGACCTACGACGGCTACGACGGCGGCCTCACCGCCCAGACCCTCGAGACCCCGACGGTCGGCGCCCAGCGCACCCCCGGCGCCGGTGAGAACCGCATCCTGCCCGCCATGCGCACCGTCGGCAGCGCCTACGACGAGCCCGCATACGCCCCTCCGGGCCACGCCGGCCACGGCCACGACCCGTCCGGCTACGACGAACCGCCCTACGACGACGCCCCCTTCGAGGAGTTCGGCGAAGCCGTCGCCGCGCAGACCGCCCCGCGCTCCCGGCGCCACGGCGACGAACCCGCCCGGCACGCGTTCTACCCCGACCGCCGCCTCAACCTCGGCGTGGTCCTGCTCCCCCTGCGCGTCCTCCTCGGCTTCATCTCCGTCTACACCGGCATGGGCAAACTGTGCGACCCCGTCTACTTCGACGGCGGCGAACGCGGCTCCATGGTCAAGTGGCTCAACACCCTGCACCCCTGGGAAGTCGCCGAGCCGCTGCGCCAGTTCGCCCTGCACCACCCCGTCGGCTCGGGGCTCGTCATCGCCTTCCTCCAGGTGATCGTGGGCGTCCTCACCGTCCTCGGCTGCTGGCAGCGCGTCGCCGCCTTCGTCGGCGCGTCGCTCTCCGCCGCACTGCTCGTCACCGTCAGCTGGAAGACCGCCCCGGTCTACGAGACGCCCGACATCATCTACCTCGCCGCCTGGTCGCCCCTGGTCATCGCCGGCGCCCCCGTCTACTCCGTCGACGGCCGGCTCGCCGCCGGCGCCTGGCGCCGGCTCGGCCCCCGCGCCGACCTGTGGGACCTGCGCCGCTACGTCCTGCGCCGCGGCGCACTCGTCACCGCGATCACCGTGGGCATCACCCTGCTCGTCGGCTCCCTGCTCGGCGGCGCCGTCCGCGACGCCGACCGCGTCGTCGTCCCCGGCCCAGGCGAGGCCCCGCGCAACGAACTGCCCGGCTCCCCGCTCCCGCAGGAGTCCGGCGGGCAGCGCCCCAGCAAGAAGAAGGCCTCCCCGTCCGCCGAGCCCACCCGGGAGGCCACCTCGGCGGCCCCCACCGCCGGCGCCGACAGCTCCCCCGACGCCACCCAGGACGACACCGAGAGCGCCACCACCGGCGCGCCCAGCCAGACCCAGGGCACCGGCGGCGGCCAGGCCCCGCCCCAGCGCTCCACGCCGGACCAGCAGGCCCCCAGCACCAGCTCCGGCCCCACCTCCGGCGGATCCTCCAGCACCGGAGGCTCCACGAGCGGCGGCTCCGACAGCACCGGCGGATCGTCGTCCGACACCGGCCGCCCGGGCCTGGTGGGCGGGCTCCTCGGCTGACACACAACTCCTCAGGAGCCATACGGAAACGACGGTGTCCCCGGTGCTCTCCAGCACCGGGGACACCGTCATGCCGAACAGGACGGACGGACCGTCAGCGCTTTAGCGCCGCCAGCTCCTTCGCCGCCTCCGTCAGATCCTTCGCCGTGTCGATCGCCCGCCAGTAGGCGCCCTGCGGGATCGGGAACCCGGCGAGACGCCGCTCCCGGGCCAGATGCGGGAACGTCGTACGCTCGTGATCCCCACGCTCGGGCAGCAGGCCGGCGAACTCGGGGGAGAAGACGTAGACGCCCGCGTTGATCTCGTACGTCGTCGGCGGCGCCTCGATGAAGTCCGTGATGTGGCCGAAGCCGTCCGTCTTCACCGCCCCCCACGGGATGCGCGGACGGGCCAGCGCGAGGGTGGCGAGGGCGTCGCGCTCGGTGTGGAAGTCCGCCATGTCGCGCAGCGAGAACCGGGTCCAGATGTCGCCGTTGGTGGCGTACCAGGGCCGGTCCGGGTGCGGGAGGCGGGCGGCCGCGTACTTGAGACCGCCGCCGCGGCCGAGAGGCTCGGACTCCACGACCGTCGTGACCCGCACCGGCAGATCGGCCGTCTCCAGCCACTTCTCCAGCACGTCGGCGAGATGACCGCAGGAGACGACGACGTCGGTGACGCCCTCCTCGGCGAGCCAGCCCAACTGGTGACCGATGATCGGCTTCCCCGTCCCGGGGATCTCGACCATCGGCTTGGGCCGGTCGTCGGTGTAGGGGCGCAGCCGCGACCCCTGGCCACCGGCCAGGACGACGGCTTGAGTGGGGCGGGACGCGGCATGCGGATGGGTCATGACCGGCACTGTACGCGGCGCCCTCGACGGCCCGAGGGGCTGCCCCGGAGGCAGGCGGGCGCCGGGCCCCGGGAGCGCCGGGTCAACGCCGGTACCGAGCCGGGGCGTAGCTTGATCACCTGCTTCGCCTCGGTGTGCGGGCCTGCTCGACGCGGTGCGAAAAAATTGCCGCCATCGCGGCCGTGCACGACGAGGCCGAGGACACCGACGCCACCGACTGGCCCCAGATCCTCGCCTTGTACGACCTCCTGGAGCAGTTCGGGCCGAACCCGATGGTCTCCCTCAACCGCGCGGTCGCCGTCGCGATGGTTCACGACCCGGCCGCAGGGCTCGACCTGGTCAGGGCACTGGACGCCGACAACCGCATGGCCCGCCACCACCGGCTGCTCGCCACCCGTGCCCACCTCCTCGAACTCCTCGGTGAACACGAGGCCGCGGCGGCCTCCTACCGCGAAGCCGCCCGCCGTACCACCAGTGCCCCCGAACGCCGCCACCTCAGCGCCCGGGCCCACCGCCTGGAGCCCCGCCTGTGACGCGCCGAGGCGACGGAGAGGTGTGATCCAGGGGGCGGTGCCGGGCGGCGGCGTGCGGGCTCACCCGGAGGGGTGCACCCGCCGCCGTGCCTCAGCCGTGGGCCGCCATGACGCCCGAGGCGAAGGACGTGTCGCAGACGGGACGGGCGTAGGACTGCGCCCGTGCGGGGCCGTGGAGACGGACCGCCGCGCGGCCGAGGGCGCGGGCGATGGAGGCGCAGTGCCTGGCCAGGGACGGCTTGCCGTTCACCGCCTCCTGGAGGTGGGTCAGCGCGACGCCCGGGTTCTCGTCGTGGAGCTCGGTCAGCAGCCGGTCGCGCAGGATGTCCTGCGGGGCCTTCGCGGCGCTGTGGGAGGTGCGGTGCCCGGTGGAGGCGGAGGCGTCGGAGGCGGTGAGCACCGAATCCGAGGGGTCCCCCGACCAGTTGACCCGGGTGACCGCCAGGGTGCCGGAGAGCACCATGACGACGGGCAGGACGAGGGCGAGGGAGCGACCGATCCGCCGGGCGGGGCCCCGGCCGCGTCGCGTCTGAGGGGTGCTGGAGTGCTTCACGGAGTGCTTCACGCGTGTGAGGGTAGCGCGCCGTAATGACACGGCGACATTAAGTCACTCGGTCGGGGGATGAAGGTGTGCTTCTTTTTGGGTAAGGGGTTGACGAGTGCCGTTCGAAACGCCCGGTGTGTCGGGGTTCGCCGGGTGGACGGCGGCGACGAGAAGGGCCCCGCGGAAACCGCGGGGCCCTTCTCTTGAAGATGTGGAGCGGTCCGGCGTCAGTCGGAGAGACGCTCGCCCGTCGAGGTGGAGAACACGTGCGTCTCGCCCGCGCGCGGGACGACGTGCAGCGTGCTGCCCTTCTCCGGGACGTCACGGCCGCTGACACGGACGACGAGGTCCTTCGAGTCGTCGCCGCCGAGCTTGGCGGTGCCGTAGACGTACGCGTCGGCGCCCAGCTCCTCGACCACGTTCACGGTGACCGCGAGGCCCTGGTCGGAGTCCGCGCCGGCGACGTCGAAGTGCTCGGGGCGGACGCCGACGGTGACCGTCTTGTCGGTGGTCGCCGAGATCGCGTCGCGCTGGACCGGCACGACCGAGTTGCCGAACTTCACGCCGCCGTCGGCGATCGGCACCTCGACGAGGTTCATCGCCGGCGAGCCGATGAAGCCGGCCACGAAGAGGTTCGCGGGACGGTCGTACATGTTGCGCGGGGTGTCGACCTGCTGGAGCAGACCGTCCTTGAGGACCGCCACACGGTCGCCCATCGTCATGGCCTCGACCTGGTCGTGGGTGACGTAGACGGTGGTGATGCCGAGACGGCGCTGCAGCGAGGCGATCTGCGTACGCGTGGAGACACGGAGCTTGGCGTCCAGGTTGGACAGCGGCTCGTCCATGAGGAAGACCTGCGGCTCACGCACGATGGCGCGGCCCATCGCGACACGCTGGCGCTGACCGCCGGAGAGGGCCTTCGGCTTGCGGTCCAGGTACTCGGTGAGGTCGAGGATCTTCGCGGCCTCCTCGACCTTCTGCCGGATCTCCGCCTTGTTGACGCCGGCGATCTTGAGCGCGAAGCCCATGTTGTCGGCGACGGTCATGTGCGGGTAGAGCGCGTAGTTCTGGAACACCATGGCGATGTCCCGGTCCTTCGGCGGCAGGTGCGTGACGTCGCGGTCACCGATGCGGATGGCGCCGCCGTTGACGTCCTCGAGCCCCGCGAGCATCCGGAGCGAGGTGGACTTGCCGCAACCCGACGGGCCGACCAGGACGAGGAACTCGCCGTCCTCGATCGCGATGTCGAGTGCGTCGACGGCGGGCTTGGTGGAACCCGGGTAGATCCGGGTCGCCTTGTCGAAAGTGACAGTGGCCATGGCTCGAAGGCCCCCTTCTACCGGCAGGAACGTGCCGGACGATCCGTTGTAGGAAGGTGGTTGGTGTAGTCCACCGGAGTGAACTGGCTCAGGACGGTACCCGGCCGCCGTCGCCCTGTCAGCACCTGCGCGCCGGTGAACTTCGCGGAAATTTTCGACGGCGGCCGGTTCCGGACCCCCGAGGCGTTCTTCGGGACAGCAACTCCGTGGCTGGGTGAAGCGGCCCCTGTGTAAAGTGGTCCCGCCTTCGCGTGCGGCCTTGTAGCGCGTAATGCCGCCTTAGCTCAGTTGGCAGAGCAGCGTACTTGTAATGCGCAGGTCGTCGGTTCGATTCCGACAGGCGGCTCAGCAGCCCAGGTCAAGCAGTGTTTGGCCTGGGCTTCTCCATGTGTGCGGCGCGGTCATGGCCGCCTTCCCGGGCCGGCGTGGTCATCGCTGAGGCGGTGGGCGATCTCCAGGTCCTGTGCGGAGGGGCGGTCGCCGTTCTCGATGTCCCACAGGGCGTTCTGGAGGAGGCGGGCCAGGGTCCAGGCGCGGGCACGGGCGCGGTCCAGGGACAGGACGTCGGTCATCGCGTCGAAGCGCCAGCGGACGTCGGCCGGGTCGAAGCGGTTGGCGAGGGCGGGCCAGAGGTCGAAGCCGGGGTCGCCTGCGAGGGGTTTGGGGTCGATGGCGAGCCAGGGGGCGCGGTCGGCGGCGAGGACGTTTCCGTCGTGGAGGTCCCAGTGGAGGAGTCGGTCGCCGGGTTCATCGGCGACCTCCCGCAGTGCGGCGGCGCAGTCGGCGAGCTGTCGGCGGGCGGTCGGGTCCTCGACGCGGGTCAGGGCGTGCGGGGTGCGTTCCAGCATGCGGGCCGCGATGTCGCCGAGGCGGCGCATGCCGGCGGGTGCGGGGGTGGCGGTCAGTTCGGCCAGTAGCCGGGCGATGACGAGGACCGCTTCCTGGGGGTCGGGGACGTGGGTCAGCATGCGGGCGGGGTCGAGGCGTTCGAGGAGCAGGGTGCCGGTGGGTTCGTCGTGCCGTAGGAGTCGTACGGCTCGTCGGCCGGCCCAGGTTCGCAGGGCGACGTGTTCGCCTGCGCTCTCGTCGTCGACCGGTTGGAGTTTGAGGGCGGCGCGGGTGCCGTCGGTGGTGGAGGTGACGGGCAGGACCAGGGCGCATCGGCCGTGCATCGGGGTGCCGTCGAGGCGTAGGTCCCAGCGTTCGAGGAAGTGCGAGGCGAGTGCGGGCAGTGCGGCGATGAAGGCTCGTCCCGCCTCGCCGTTGGCCTTGGCCTGTGATGTCGCCAGTGCGTCGGGAACGTCGATCATTCCTGGGACGGTACGGCGGTGCGGGGTGCCGTACCACGCGGTTTTCCCGCGGTTTCCGGCCGGGGCGGGGGTGGTTTCAGGCGATCGATTCGGGGAGGGCCGGTTGTTCGGCCGGGACGTGGTGGCGGGTGGGTCTGCCGGTGACCATCAGGCCCGCTACGAGGGCGGCGGTGAGCATGATGGCGGCGGCGCACCAGATGGCGACGGTGTAGCCGTGCACGGTGGCTTCCGCGGCGATGCGTGCCCGGTCGGAGTGGTCGGTGAGGTGGGCGCCGGCGTATGCGGTGGCGCTGGTGGTGGCGATGGTGTTGAGCAGGGTGGTGCCGATCGAGCCGCCTACTTGCTGTGAGGTGTTGACGGTGGCCGACGTGACTCCGGCGTCTTGGGGGTCGACGCCGGCGGTGGCTGTGGAGAAGACGGGCATGAAGGTGAGGCCCATGCCGAGGCCCATGAGGACGAGTGCGGGGAGGATCTGGGTGGCGTAGGTGCTGTCCACGGTCATGCGGGTGAGGACGAGCATGCCGCCGGCCGCGAGGGTCATGCCGGGGGCCATGAGCATGCGGGGTGGGACGCGGTTGATGAGCCGGGCCGAGATCTGGGTGGAGCCGGTGACGATGGAGGCGGTGAGGGGGAGGAACGCGAGTCCTGTCTGCAGGGGGGAGTACTCCAGGACTACTTGGAGGTAGTAGGTCATGAAGAGGAACATGCCGAACATGCCTACGACGGCGAGGGCCATGGTGAGGAAGCAGCCGGCGCGGTTGCGGTCCCGGACGATGTGCAGGGGCAGCAGGGGTACCGGTGCGCGGGTCTGCCACCAGACGAACACCGTCAGGAGTGTGATCCCGGCGGCGAGGAGGGTGGGCACGAGGGGGTCGCTCCAGCCGCGTGGCTGGGCCTCGCTGACGGCGTAGACGATGGAGATGAGGCCGCCGCAGCCGAGCAGGACGCCGGGTACGTCGAGGCGGGCGGCGGTGGGGCCGGGGCGGTCGCGCAGGACGGTGAGGGCGATGCAGACGGCGGCGATGGCGAGGGGGACGTTGACGTAGAGGCACCAGCGCCAGTTCAGGTATTGGGTGAGGAGCCCGCCGACGATGAAGCCGATGGCTGCGCCGCTGGCGGAGAGTGTGCCGTAGGTGCCGAATGCCTTGGCGCGTTCTTCGGGGTCGGTGAAGGTGGTGGTGAGGAGGCTGAGCGCGGAGGGGGCGAGGACGGCGGCGAAGGCGCCCTGGAGGGCGCGGGCGGCGAACAGCGTGCCGGGGCCGGTGGCGGCGCCGCCGAAGATCGAGGCGAGCGCGAAGCCGACGAGGCCGAGGACGAAGGTGCGTTTGCGGCCGACGAGGTCGGCGATGCGGCCGCCGAGGAGGAGGAGGCCGCCGAAGGCCAGTGAGTAGGCGGTGATGACCCATTGGCGGTTGCCGTCGGTGATGCCGAGGTCGTGTTGCGCGGAGGGGAGCGCGATGTTCACGATCGTGGCGTCGAGGACGACCATGAGCTGTGCGAGCGCGATGACCACCAGGGCCCACCAGCGGCGGGGGTCCGGGGTGGGCTGGGGGTCGGGCTCGGGGGCGGGGACGGGGGCCGGCGCGGGCTCACCTGCCCGGTGGACGATCACCTGGCCAGAAGATCACGGCCGGGGCGGGGGCGCATGTGGGGAGGGGCCGCTCGGGGGTCTGCCCGTCCGTCGGTCTCATGCGGGTTCGCGTTCGGGGCGGGTGCGGCCGAGGGCGAGGGAGACGGCGGTGAGGGCGCTGGTGAAGGAGACTTCGCAGAGCACGCCGGGTGAGGCCACTTGGTCGCCGGCCAGGTAGACGTCGTCGCCGCGGTCGATGGCGGGGCGGTCGCGCCAGTCGGTGCCGGGTGGGTCGACCGCGCCGGTGCGGCCGGTGGCGACCGCCTCGCGTCGCCAGGTGAGGCGTTCGCGCCAGTCGGGGAAGCCGAGGTCGAGGAGCTGTTCCGCGCGTGCGATGCCGTCGGCTTTGGTTTCGTGCGGGCCGATCGGGATCTGGCCTTGGATCAGTTGTTCGCCGGCGGGGGCGAGGGTGCGGTCCTGGGCGGTGAACCGTTCGATCCAGCCGGGTGCGTCGAGGTCGGAGAGGGCGAAGGCGTCGCGGGTGGGGGTCCTTCCGGTTGAGCGGGGGCGGGTGCGCAGGGCGAGGTCGATGAGTGTGGTGCGGCCGCTGGGCCAGGTGAGGGAGTCGTCCTTGAGCAGTCGGCGGGCGGCGTCGAGGGAGGTGGCGACGATCACGGGGGTGTCGTCGGGGAGGGTGTCGACGCGGGACTGGGTCTCCAGGCGGACGCCGAGGTTCCAGGCGTGGGTGGCCATCCGGTCGATGAGGGTGGTCCAGCCGCCGCGCGGGTAGTGCGCTTCGGGCGGGAGTTTGGTGGCGCGGCGCAGGCGCTCGTGGACGAACGCGGCGGACAGGGCGCCGGGGTCGTGGTGGAAGAGGGCGACGGCGCTGTAGTGGGCGGCGGCGCGGGCGCCGTCCTCGCCGGCCAGCTCGGTCGCCCAGGTGAGGAAGTCGGTGTCCACGGGTGCGTGGTGGCGGGTGGCGCGGTGCAGGAGTCTCAGCATCGCGAGGGGCGGTGTGCGGCGGAGGGCGCCGTGGTGGCGGAGGCGGAGTCGGGTGGCTTCCAGGGGTGGCAGGGGTGCGAGGGGGCCGATGAGGTCACGTCGGGCGAGCCAGGTCCAGTGGGGGCCGCCGTTGTAGAGGGCGTGCGGGCCTTCGTTCGTCCGGTAGGGGCCGTCTGTGGTCCTGGCTCGTCCGCCGAGGGTGTGGTGGGCTTCGTGGAGGGTGACTTCGGCGCCCGCCTCCGCGGCGGCGATGGCGGCGGTGAGGCCGGCGAGGCCGCCGCCGATGACGGTGATGCGGTGCACGGGCTCTCCTTCGGTCGGTGTGCTGGGGGTGCTGTGGATACGACCGGTTCGGGGCCCCGGCTTGTGACATCCCGGTGTCTGTGCTGGTCGGGGGGTTTGTCAGTGGTGGGGTGCAGGATGGGGGCATGGCGAGGACAGGTGTCGGCGGGGCCGGTGCGGGGCGTGGGGCCGGCGGGAGCGGGGTGAAGGGTGCTCGGCGGCCGGAGGTGCGGCTGCCCGGGGCGTTGGAGCCGTACGGGGGAGGGGAGGTGGAGCCTGACGGGGATTACGACGGGTTGGAGTTCGTGGGGGCGGATCTCGCGGGTCAGGACGGCGCGGGGGCGCGTTTCATGGACTGCGCGCTGAGAGAGTGCGCGTTGGACGGGACGCGGCTGCATCACGCCCGCTTCCTCGATTCGGTGCTCACCGGGGTGCGGGGTGTGGGCACGGAGCTGGCCGAGGCGACGTTGCGGGATGTCGAGGTGGTCGACGCGCGGCTGGGTGGCGTCCAGTTGCACGGGGCGGTTCTGGAGCGGGTGTTGGTCCGCGGCGGCAAGATCGATTTTCTCAATCTGCGGCAGGCGCGGTTGCGGGATGTGGTGTTCGAGGGCTGTGTGCTGGTGGAGCCCGATTTCGGGGGTGCGCGGCTGGAGCGGGTGGAGTTCGTGGACTGTGCGCTGAAGGCCGCTGATTTCACCGCCGCGGTCCTGAAGGACGTGGACTTTCGGGGTGCGGCGGAGCTGGGTCTCGCGGGCGGTCTGGACCGGCTGTCGGGCGCGGTGATCAGTGCGGCCCAACTGCTGGATCTGGCACCGGCGTTGGCTGCGGAGCTGGGGATCAGAGTGGAGGGCTGAGGCCAGGCGGGGTCAGCTGATGCGGGGGAAGCGTGCCTGGAGGGTCCAGATCGCGGGGTTGTCGGCGAGGTCTTCGTGGAGGTCGGTGAGGTCGGCGATCAGGTCGTGCAGGAAGTCGCGTGCCTCGCGCCGGAGTTCGGTGTGGGAGAAGGTCAGTGGGGGTTCTTCGGCCGGCATCCAGTCGGCTTCGACGTCCACCCAGCCGAAGCGGCGTTCGAAGAGCATGCGGTCGGTGGATTCGGTGAAGTCCAGCTCCGCGTGCTGGGGGCGGGAGGCGCGGGAGCCCGCCGGGTCGCGGTCGAGGTGTTCGACGATGTCGCACAGGGCCCACGCGAAGTCGAGTACGGGCACCCATCCCCAGGCTGTGGACAGCTCGCGGTCCGTCTTGGTGTCGGCGAGGTAGACGTCTCCGCAGAACAGGTCGTGCCGCAGTGCCCGGACGTCCGCGCGGCGGTAGTCGGTCTGCGGGGGGTCGGGGAACCGGTTGGAGAGGGCGTAGCCGATGTCGAGCACGTAGGCGATGGTGTCATGCGTCGGGCGCGATCAGGTGTCCGGTCGAACGGCTGCGCATAGGATCGCCGGCATGTACCGAACTGTGCGGCTTGTCCGGGCCGCTGCTGCGGGGGTTGTCGTTCCGGTGCTCGCGTTATGTCTGGGGGGGTGCGACGGAGGGGGCCGGGGCGATGCCGAGGGCTCCTCGGGGGTGGGGGACCCGTACTTCCCGAAGGCCGGCAACGGCGGTTACGACGTCACGCACTACGCCCTGGACCTGGCCTACGATCCCGCCACGCGCCGGCTGTCCGGCACCGCCCGGATCACGGCCCGGGCCACCCAGGCGCTGGACGGGTTTCATCTCGATCTGAAGGGGCTGGAGGTCGAGGGGGTCACGGTCGGGGGCAAGGAGGCGTCCTTCGACCATGAGGGCCAGGAGTTGGTCGTCCGTCCGTCCGCCCGGCTGGCCGAGGGCGCGATGTTCGAGACGTCCGTGCGCTACGGGGGCCGTCCGGCTGTGATCACTGATCCCGACGGCTCGAAGGAGGGCTGGCTGCGTACGGCCGACGGCGCCTTGGCGTTGGGCGAGCCGACCGGCTCCATGGCGTGGTTCCCGGGCAATCACCACCCTTCCGACAAGGCGTCGTACGACATCACGGTGAGCGTGCCAGAGGGGCTCACCGCCGTCTCCAACGGTGAGCTGCGGGGCGAGCGGACCGCCGGTGGGCGTACCGCCTTCTCCTGGCACACAGCGGAGCCGATGGCGAGCTATCTGGCCACGGTCGCCATCGGCCGGTACGACGTCAGCCGGCCCGCTGCCGGGGACGGGCCGCCCCTGTATGTCGCCGTGGACTCCACCCAGGCCGCCCGTGGTCGTGAGGCGCTCGCCCGGTTGCCGGAGGTGCTGGAGTGGGCTGCGTTCAACTTCGGGCCGTATCCCTTCTCCTCTGCCGGTGCGATCGTCGACCGCCCGGGGGACGTCATATACGCCCTGGAGACGCAGAGCCGTCCGGTGTTCCCCGGCTCGCCCGATCCTCGGCTGCTCGTCCATGAGATCGCCCATCAGTGGTTCGGTGACTCCGTCACGCCGCGGACCTGGCGTGACATGTGGCTGAACGAGGGGTTCGCCACCTACGCGGAGTGGCTGTGGACGGAGGACGAGGGCGGTCCCACGGCCGAGCAGACCTTTCAGGAGATGTATGACGAGGGCGAGGAGAAGTACGAGGACTTGTGGTCCTTCCCGCCGGCGGTGCCGCCCGGCGCCGAGGACATCTCGGCGCAGGGTCCCGTCTATCAGCGTGGCGCGATGGTGATCCACAAGATCCGGCAGACCGTGGGCGACGACGCCTTCTTCGATCTGGTCCAGGGCTGGACCGCCGCCCACCGTCACGGCAACGCCACGACGGAGCAGTTCACGGCCTTCGTGGAGAAGCAGGCGCCGGACAAGGACTTCCGCCCCGTCTGGCGGGACTGGCTGTACGGGGAGGGCAAGCCGGAGCGGGCGTGACGGGGTCTCGCCCCTGGGGGAGACGCGGAAGGTGGCTTCCGCCGGGCACGCCGGAGCCCCCGGCCTCTTTCGGCCGGGGGCTCCGCGAGACGTGCTGCTCGCTCAGGCGTGGCACCGGGGTGCCGCAGGGGTGTCGGGTCAGACGTTGACGCCGAAGTCCTGGGCGATGCCGACCAGGCCCGAGGCGTAGCCCTGGCCGACCGCGCGGAACTTCCACTCCGCGCCGTTGCGGTACAGCTCGCCGAAGACCATGGCCGTCTCGGTGGCCGCGTCCTCCGACAGGTCGTAGCGCGCGACTTCCGCGCCGCCGGCCTGGTTGACGATGCGGATGTAGGCGTTGCGGACCTGGCCGAAGTTCTGCGAGCGGTTCTCCGCGTCGTAGATGGAGACCGGGAAGACGATCTTGTCGATGTCGGCGGGGAGGGCCGCCAGGTTGACGTTGATCGCCTCGTCGTCGCCCGCGCCTTCGCCGGTGCGGTTGTCACCGGTGTGGACGATGGAGTTGTCGGGGGTCTGCTTGTTGTTGAAGAAGACGAAGTGGGCGTCCGAGTAGACCTTGCCCTGGGGGTTGACCGCGATCGCGGAGGCGTCGAGGTCGAAGTCCGTGCCGGTGGTGGTGCGGACGTCCCAGCCGAGGCCCACGGTGACGGCGGTCAGGCCCGGAGCCTCCTTGGTGAGCGAGACGTTGCCACCCTTGGACAGGCTTACAGCCATGGGAGTCCTTTCCCTCGTTGCGTAGAGGCTTCGTGCGCCACGAAGCTACAGCTACCCCTATGAACGCCGTGCGGGATGTCCAAGGTTCCCGTGTCTTTACTTTCTTTACCGACGCTTCCGCGGACGGTCACACGGACGGCCGCACCGGCGGCCCGCGGACCTAGGGGACTCCGTCGGATATTCGGGTGACGTGGACGGGTCACAGCCGGGAACATGGACGTCATGTCCGGTTCCTCTCGGGGGCTCGGGGGTCCGACCCCCGGGCGACTCATCATCCGCGGCTCCGTCTCACTGCCCGAGGCCGAGCTCATGTGGCGTTTCTCGCGGTCGTCGGGGCCGGGTGGCCAGCACGTCAACACCAGCGACTCGCAGGTGGAGCTGCGCTTCGACCTCGCGGCGACCGAGGCGCTGCCCGAGGTGTGGAAGGCGCGGGCCCTGGAGCGGCTGGCCGGTCGGCTCGTCGACGGGGTCGTCAGCGTCCGCTCCTCCGAGCACCGCTCGCAGTGGCGCAACCGCGAGGCCGCCCTGGTGCGCCTCACCGCCCTGCTCGCCGAGGCGACCGCGCCCCCGCCCAAGCCGCGCCGCCCGACCCGCATCCCGCGGGGCATCAACGAGCGCCGGCTGCGGGAGAAGAAACAGCGTTCCGAGACCAAGCGCGGCAGGACCAGCCGGGACTGGTCCTGACCTGACCTGACCTGGCGTGGGCGCAGCCCCGAAGGCTCCAGTCCGTGAGCCCGCTCCCTGACCTGACCTGACGTGGGCGCGGCCCGGGAAGGTCCAGGGCCGTGAGCCCGCTCTCAGTCCAGTTCCAGCACGCCCACCGTCTCCCCCTCGCTCTTCTCGCCCGTGTTCTTGAAGCCCAGGGTCTGGTAGAAGCGCTCGGGGCCGTGCGGGCCGGGGTGCCAGGTGACGTACAACTGGCGGCCGCCGCGGCGGCGGATCTCGGCGGCGACGGACTCGACGGCGAAGCGGCCGTAGCCGCGGCCCTGTTCGGTAGCGGCGATGTTCAGCCGCCACAGGCCGGAGCGGATGACGCTGCCGCCGTCCTGCTTCCAGTCGATGTCGAAGAAGGCCATCAGGAAGCCGACGGGCCGGCCGGCGTCGACGATCAGGCGGGGCCAGGCGACGTCCTGGTACACGTACGCCTCGGCGAGGGACTTCGCGACGGGGGACACCGCGAATTCCTGCTCGGGGCGGACCTGAATGGCGAGCGCGGCTTCCACATTCGCGCGGGTGATTTCCTCGAGCGTGAGGGAAGCCCCGGAAGGAGAAGGCGCGGCGGGGGTGGCGGGGGTCGTCATCCGGGCACGTTAAGGCGGCGATCCGCGGCGGGCCACTGAATTAGCGTTCAGTACGGGTCAGCCCAACTGCCGGTAACGGCCCTTGAAATAGAGCAGCGGGCCGCCTTCGGCGCTCGGTACGCGCGCGCTCAGCACGCGTCCGATCACCAGGGTGTGGTCGCCCGCCGTCACCCGCTGCTCGGTGCGGCATTCCAGGGTGGACAGCGCGCCGCCCACCAGGGGCGCGCCGGTGGCCTCGCCGGTCACGTACGGGATGTCCTCGAAGAGGAGGCGGTCGCTGAGGCGTCCCTTCATGGCGAAGCGGCCGGCGATGTGCCGCTGGCTCTCCGCGAGGACGGACACCGCCCACAGGGGCTGTTCGTCGAGCACGTCGTCCATGCGGGAGCCCGTGCGCAGGCTGACCAGGACCAGTGGGGGGTCCAGGGAGACGGACAGGAAGGCGGTGGCCGTCATGCCGGCGTACTCGCCCTGCGGCGCCAGCGGGTCGTCCGGGTCCAGAGGCGGCTCCTGCGCGGTCACCAGGACGACCCCGCCGGCGAGCCGGGACAGGGCGCTGCGGAACTCGTCGTCGCTCACCCCCACAGCATGCCCGGCGGCCGGCGGGGCGGCCGGGACGGGGTGAGCCGGCGGGGGGTGGGGCGGGAGCAGTTCGGGGGGCATGGAGGAAGGCACGTTCCGCACGCTAGTGTCCGCCGGGGCCGGCCCGCATCGGACCTCCGCCCGAGAGGGGGCGTAGGTCCGGGGACCGATTCCCGTAGGCTCTGCGGCACACTGCGTCATGCGCGCAGGAATGACACAGGAAAAACGCAGAATCATCACTCAAATGTTCACGTTCTTATGTGACTTGAGTCACAAGAGGCATGAATTGTTGACCCTGTGTACCGAGTGGGGAGCGCGCTGTGATTCAGTGGCGGAGGCGTTACTGAAGACAGGCACAACGTCGACACAGCGCGACACACACGGGACACGTGTCACGCGCGGATCGAAACAGAAACGACAGCGTCGACAGCAACGACGTCACGCCGAAGACAACCCTTGATTCGCTGCGAAGTCTCGGGGGGAGGGCGAAGCATGGAGACCGAGTCGGAGCCGTATGTCCGCCTTGCGTCCCTGCGACAGCTGCACCAGGTCATGGCCGACATGAACACGGCACGGAGCATGGCCGACACACTGCAGACCGTCGCCGACGGCGTGGTCACCGCACTGGGCTACGAGCTGGCGTGCGTGAACCTCGTGCGCCCCGACGGCGACCTGGTCGTCGCCGCCTTCTCCGGCAACCCCGCCGCCGAGGCCCTCATCACCGGCCGGGTCGGCTCGCGCGAGTCCTGGGAACGCCGCCTCACCATGGGCGAGACCTGGGGAGACCTGGTCTTCATACCTCACACCGAGGGCTGGATCCTCGACGACGACGACGTCCCGCAGTGGTACACCGACGGCCCCGAGCCCCGCTTCGAGGACGAGTGGCACCCCTCCGACCGGCTGTTCGCACCGATGTACACGCCCGCCGCGCCCGGCGGCGGCTCCGGCGGCGAACTGATCGGCGTGCTCTCCGTGGACCGCCCGCGCAACGGCCGCCGGCCCGGCGCCTGGGGCCGCGAAGCGCTCCAGATGTACGCGTTCCAGGCGGCGATAGCCCTCAGCAACGCACGTCTACGCGCGAATATGCAGCGAGCGCTGGTCAGGCTCGGACGCGAGCAGCAGGCCCTGCGCGCCAGCGAGGAATCCTTCCGCCAGGCCTTCGAGTACGCCCCCTCCGGCATGGCCATCGCCGAGATGGGCGGCGACCAGCACGGGCGGATCCTGCGCACCAACGACGCCCTGTGCCGGCTGCTGGGCCGCCCCGCCTCCGCGATGCGCCGCTACTCCTTCTCCGACCTCGTCCACCCCGAGGACATAGGCACCCTGCTGCGCACCTCCGCCGAGGGCGGCCGCGCCGAGCTGCGCCTCGGCCGCCGTGACGGCACGTACGTGTGGGTGTCGCTGCGCAACTCCGTGGTCGCCGACGCCGCCGACGGGCCCCGCTTCCTCCTCACCCACGTCGAGGACATAGAGGAGCGCAAGCGCCGCGAGCTCCAGCTCGCCCACCGCGCCTCCCACGACTCCCTCACCGGCCTGCCGAACTCCGCCGAGCTGCGCTCCCGCCTCTCCGCCCGGCTCTGCCGGCGCCCCCAGTCCGCCCACCCCGCCGCCCTCGACGCCATGGAAGCCCTGTCCACGACGGACGCCGTGGACACCGTGGAGAGCGCCTACGGCCGGCCCGCCTTCGACGCCCAGGACCACGGTTTCGACTACCGGCCGGCCGGCGCCGAGGCGTACGACGCCTACGACCACCACGTGCACACCGTCGCCCCCGAGGAGAGCGCCCGCGACGACGGCTCCAAGGGGCTCGCGGTGCTCTTCTGCGACCTCGACGGCTTCAAGTCGATCAACGACCGGTTCGGGCACAACGCCGGCGACGCGGTCCTCATCGAGGTCGCCCGGCGGCTCTCGAGCGGGGTCCGCGACGGCGACACCGTCGCCCGGCTCGGCGGCGACGAGTTCGTGATACTGGCCGACGGACTCGGCCGGGCCGACGCCCAGGACCTCGCCGTACGCCTGCGCAACGAGATCATCCAGCCGATCCGCGCCGAGGGCCGCGCCGTCCGCGTGGGCGCGAGTTTCGGCATCGGCTGGGCGCACTGCGGGATGACCGCCGACGAGGTCCTGAAGTCGGCCGACGAGCGCATGTACGTCGAGAAACGATCTCGTCCCAAACAGCACAGACGGGCGGGCTGACACCCAGGTCAGCTGACCGGTCGCGGAGTTGATGCGACCCGAGTCACCCGTTTGGGGGTTGGGATGGGGGTAGGCTCGCTTTCTCCGCACGAATCGGTCCGCGCACCGAACGGAATGAAGAACTCCGCCCGCGGACCGCATCCGCCCCGCACCTGTTGAGGAGAACGAAGGGATGACGCCCGGCAACAACGGCGCGAGCACGCCCGAGGACGACGACCCGTTCGGCTACCTCTACGCCGACGGTCAGGCCAACGGAGCTCAGCCGCCCTCCGGGGGCTACGGTTACCCGAACTCGGTCAGCCGTGTGCGTGCCGTCGGCGAGCGCAAGTACGGCCAGCCGCAGCAGCAGTCGACCGCGCAGTACGGGCAGGCGACGCTGCCGCAGCAGGGCGCTTACGGCCAGCCGAACTCTCACTACGCCGCCCCGGAGACCCTCCCCGGCGGCGGTTCCGTGCCCACCGGCAACCGGCAGCAGGCGCCGTCCGGCGGCGGCCGGGGCCGCGGCCCCAACACCAAGGGCCTGCTGATCGGCGCGGTCGCGGTCGTCGCCGCGGTCGTCGTCGGCATCGGCATCGCCATGATGAACGGCGACGACGACGGCGACAAGAAGGACGACACCTCGGCCTCTCCCGGCCCCGCGGCGTCCGCGAGCGCCTCACCCAGCCCGTCCGGCAGCGGCGAGCCCTCCCAGGAGGCCGAACTGCCGACGGTCGACGCCAAGGCGCTGCGCCTCGGCGGTGCCGCCGCACTGGCCTCCGACGTCAAGGGCGCGCAGTCCGACGGGGGCGTCTATGTGGGCAACCTCAACCAGGTCGGCAACTCCGTGACCTGGACCGTCGACGGCATCCCGTCGGAGGGCGACTACACGCTGTTCGCGCACTACAGCGTGCCCGGTGAGGACCAGTCGATGACGCTCACCGTCAACGGCAAGAAGTTCGGCTCCCCGGCGCCTGTGAAGAACTACGCGAAAGCGCCCGCCGGTGACTTCGAAAAGGGCTGGACGACCACCTACATGTGGCCGACGCTCACCAAGGGCACCAACACCTTCACCATCTCCTGTGAGAACGGCGACAAGTGCAACGTGCTGCTCGACCAGTTGTGGCTGAAGAAGGGCCAGGTCACGAAGTAGCGGGCGGTCAGGCCGCGTTGACCTCGCCGGTCACCGCGACCCGGCCGAGCAGGTCCTCGTAGGCGGCCGGGTCGAACTCGCAGGCCGCCGGGGCGAGGACCTTCGCCGTGGACAGGGCGACCGCGCGGGCCAGGGTCTCTGGCCAGCGGAGGCGTTCGGCCAGGCCGGACAGCAGTCCGGCGGTGACGAAGCCGTCGGCGTCGGTGAGGCCGCCGCGCGGCCGGGTGGGCGGTGCGGCCCGCCAGTGGCCCTCCGGGGTCGCCGCGACCAGGCCCTCGGGGCCCAGAGAAGCCACCACGGAGCGGGCGCCGCGTCGGCGGGCGTCCTGGGTGGCCCGCAACGGCTCGTGCGAGCCGGTGAGTTCGGCCAGTTCGTCGCCGGTCGGCGCGATCAGATCGGGGCGGGCGGCGACCGCGCGGCGCAGCGGCTCCCCTCCGGTGTCCAGCAGTACGGGAACCCCCGCGGCGCGCGCGAGACGCACCAGGCCCGCGTACGCGCCCACGGGCACCCCCGGCGGCAGGCTTCCGCACAGGGCCACCGCGTCCGCGCCGGCCAGCAGCCCCTCGTACGCCTGGAGGAAGGCGGTCCACTCGGCGGGCGTGATGAGGGGGCCGGGCTCGTCGAGGCGGGTGGTGTCGCCGGTGCGGGCGTCGACCACGGCGATCGTGCGGCGGGTGGAGCCGGATATCGGCACGAGCGCGTCGGCGACGCCGGTCAGGCGCTCCCGCACGACCCGGCCGGTGGCGCCGCCCGCGAAACCGGTGACGGTCGCCTCGTGGCCGAGCGCGGCCAGGACGCGCGCCACGTTCAGTCCCCGGCCGCCGGGCCGTTCTGTCACCTGGGTCACCCGGTGCGCGCTGTGCGGGCGCAGCGCCGGGACGCGATAGGTGACGTCGAGAGCGGTGTTCAGCGTGACGGTGAGGATCACCTGGTCCGACCTCCCCCGAGGGCCGGCTGTTCGCCGTCCGTTCGCGTGCTGTGGCATGTGCGGATTCCACCTGTGTGGAAGCCGGTTCTCCGTTTTCCGGAGGCACGATCATGCCAAAGAGACGGCGGCCGGCCCAGTCCCCGGGTCGGCCGCCGTCCGCGGACGGGCGGACGTTTCAGCCCAGTTGGGGATCCACCACCCAATCCCCCTTGCGCATCACGCCTTTGAGGTCGAAGTTCTCGTCGAGGACGACCAGGTCGGCGTCCTTGCCGGGTTCCAGGGAGCCCACCGTGTCGGCCATGCCGAGCAGCCGGGCCGGGGTGGCCGACAGGGCCGTGACGGCGTCCTCGACCGGGATGCGGTCGACCGTCACCGCCCGTTTGAAGGCGCGGTCCTGGGTGAGGGTGGAGCCGGCGATCGAGCCGCCCTCGACCAGCCGGGCCACGCCGTCGACGACGTCGACCGCGAGCGGTCCGAGGTCGTAGCGGCCGTCGCCGAAGCCGGCGGCGTCCATGGCGTCGGTGATGAACGCCACCCGGTGCGGGCCCGCGTGACGGAACGCCAGCTCCAGCGCGGCCGGGTGCAGGTGGACGCCGTCGTTGATGAGCTCGACGGTGACCCGTTCGTCCGCGAGGAGGGCCGCGATCGGGCCGGGGGAGCGGTGGCCTAGGACGGGCATCGCGTTGAAGAGGTGGGTGGCGACCGTGGCGCCCGCCTCGATGGCCTCGACGGTCTGCTCGTAGGTGGCGTCGGTGTGGCCGACGGCGGCGATCACTCCGTGGTCCCTCAGCAGCCGTACGGAGTCGATGCCGCCGGGCAGCTCGGTGGCCAGGGTGACCATCTTCGCCTGGCCGCGGGCCGCGTCGACGAGCTTGCGCACCTCGGCCGGGTGGGGGTCGCGCAGCAGCCGTTCGGAGTGCGCGCCCTTGCGGCACGGTGAGATGAACGGGCCCTCGAAGTGGATGCCGGCCAGGTCGCCCTGCTCGGCCAGCTCGGACAGCAGGCCGGCCTGCCGGGCCAGGGAGTCCATGTCGTCGGTGACGGTGGAGGCGACGAGGGTGGTGGTGCCGTGCAGGCGGTGGGTGTGGACGGCTTTCAGCACGTCGTCGGCCGGGCCGGAGAAGGAGGCTCCGCCGCCGCCGTGGTTGTGGAGGTCGACGAAGCCGGGGATCAGCCAGTGGCCCTTTACGTCGATGAACTGGGCGTTTGCAGGAATCGCGGCGGAGATGCGGGTGCCGACGACAGTGACGCTCCCGTCCGGGACCGTGCCGGTGGGCAGCACGACCCGGGCACCGGTGAGCACCTTCGTGCTTCGGCCGCCTGCGGGCTGCGGCTGCATCGTGGCGTGTCGTGCCCCGCGGCGGAGCCGCATGTCGGCGCTGTCCCGCGCCCCTAGGGGGGTGACCATCAGGGCGTTACCTCCGTGCCGTCGGTTGTTTTGAGGAGATCCCAGGCCAGGAGTGCCGCTCCCAGGCAGCCGGCCGAGTCGCCCAGGGCCGCGGGGACGATCCGCGGCGGTTGCTGGAAGGTGAGCCGCCGCCGGACGGCGTCCCTCAGTGGTGTGAACAAGGTTTCCCCCGCCTCGGCGAGCCCGCCACCGATGACGAGCGTGTGGGGGTCCAGCAGGGTGAGCGCGGTGACCAGGCCGTCGGCCAGGGCGTCCACGGCGTGCTGCCAGACCCGGACGGCGATCGGGTCGCCGGCCGTGACGGCCTTCGCGCAGTGGGCCGCGTCCGCCTCCGGGTTCCCGCAGGCAGCGGCCCATGCCTCGCCGACCGCCGCGGCGGACGCGTACCGCTCCAGGCAGCCGCGCTGCCCGCAGGGGCACGGGGTTCCGCCGGGCCGTACGACGACGTGCCCGATCTCACCCGCGAAGCCGTGCGCGCCGGCCTCGACCCGGCCGTCGAGGCCGATGGCGCCGGCGATGCCGGTGCCCAGCGCCACGAACAGGAACCGGTCCGCGTCCCGGCCCGCTCCGAGGCGGCCCTCGGCGAGTCCGCCGGTGCGCACGTCGTGGCCGAGTGCGACCGGGACGCCCAGGTCGGCGGCGATCAGTTCGCGCAGCGGGACGTCGCGCCAGCCGAGGTTGGCGGCGTAGACGGCGGTGCCGCGGGCCTCGTCGACGATGCCTGGGACGACGACGCCGGCCGCGGCCGCGGGTTCGCCGAGGTGCTCGGCGCCGTGGGCACGCAGTGCGGCGGCGAAGTCGCGGACGCCGGCGACGACGGCGTCGGGTCCGCGTTCGCGGCCGGTGGCCCGGCGGGCGCGATGCAGCAGCGTGCCGTCCGCGCCGACCAGGGCGGCCTTCATCCCGGTGCCGCCCACGTCGAGGGCGATGACATGTCTCACGGGGAACAGTGTGGACCGAGCCCCCTCAAGAGGTCTAGTCCACTGCGTGTGGAGTAGACCTCGGTCCGGATAGCGGTTTAATTGGTCGGAACATTCATTCGATGTCGACCGGCCGGTACTCACCGGCCGGTCGCCGGCCGGAGCCCCTGAGCGGCGACGGCCCTCAGGGGAGCGGAGACGGGCAGTGCGGCTGCGGGCAGGGAAATCGGGGACGATCGCGGTGACGACCGCCCTCGGGCTGACGGCGGTCCTCGCCGGCTGCGGTGTCGGCGGCTCCGACGACGTCACGCTGAGACTGGTGGCCGCCGACTACGGCGACAACGGCGCCAACACCTCGAAGAAGTACTGGGACAAGCTCGTCAAGGCCTACGAAGCCGAGCACCCCGGCGTCACCGTCGACGTCAGCGTGTACTCCTGGAACGACGTCGACGCCAAGGTCAAGGCGATGGTCAAGGCCGGTGACGCGCCCGACATGGCGCAGATCGGCTCCTACTCCGACTACGCCGCCGCCGACCTGCTCTACAAGGCCGACGACGTGCTCTCCATCCCCGTCCAGGCCGACTTCGTCTCCCGGCTCGCCGACGCGGGCCAGGTGCGCGGCGTGCAGTACGGCATGCCGTTCGCCTCCTCCACGCGGCTGCTCTTCTACAACAAGACCCTCTTCGCCAAGGCCGGCATCACCCCGCCGACCACCTGGACCGAGCTCGCCGACGACGCCGAGGCGCTCAAGGACGAGGGCGTGAAGTACCCCTACGCGCTGCCGCTGGGCCCCGAGGAGGCGCAGGCCGAGACCCTGCAGTGGCTGCTCAGCGGCGGGGGCGGCTACACCCCGAGCGCCATCGGCTACAACTTCGACTCCGCCGAGAACGTCGAGACCGTCACCTGGCTGAAGAACGAGCTGGTCGGCAAGGGCCTGACCGGGCCGGTCGCGCCGGGCAAGCTCAACCGGGCCGCCGCGTTCTCGGCGTTCACCGCCGGCCAGGTCGGGATGCTCAACGGGCATCCCTCGCTGATGAAGGCGGCGAAGAAGAAGGGCGTGCAGTTCGGCATGGTGGCCATGCCGGGCGCCGACGGCCCGAGCAAGACCTCCCTCGGCGTCGCCGACTGGATGACCGCCTTCAAGCAGAACGGGCACGCCGAGGAGATCGGCGACTTCCTCGACTTCGTCTACGACGAGGACAACGTGCTCGCCTTCTCCCGCGAGTACGACCTGCTGCCGGTCACCAACTCCGCCTCCGAGACCATGGGCAACGCCCCCGAGGACGCGGACCTGCGGCCCTTCCTGGACATGCTGCCGGTCGCCGAGGCCTACCCCGCCGGGCTGACCTCGTGGGCGACGGTCAGCGCCGACATCAAGCAGCGGATCGGCTCCGCCGTCACCGCGAACGGCAACCCCTCCGCTGTGCTGAGCGAGCTCCAGACGGCGGCGACGACCGCGGAGAACTCCACCGGTTGAGCCGGTTCGGCTACCGTGCAGGGCATGGAACGGCCTGAGGCGCAGGAGCTGGGGGCGAGGGAGCGGGACATCCTCGCCCTGGAACGGCGCGGGTTCTCCGGGCCCGGCGCGAAGGAGCGGGTGATCCGTGAGGAGCTTCAGCTGTCCCCGGTGCGCTACTACCAGCTCCTCAACGCCCTCCTGGACGACCCGCGCGCCCTGTCCCACGACCCGGTGACGGTCAACCGCCTCCGCCGCGTGCGGGAGGCCCGCCGGGCGGAGCGCTGAGACTCCCTCCGGGGGAGGTGCGCCGAATCGGTGAGCCCATGTGTGTCCTCCGCGCCCTGGGGGCTACGCCCCCAGACCCCTGTCGGCCCTGAACGGGCCTCGTCCTCGAACTCCCCCAGAGGGGGGACCCCCAGACGGGCTGTGATCGGTGCCCCCGGCCCCCGGGCCCCTGAGCGGCCCTGAACGGGCCTCGTCCTCGAACTCCCCCAGGGGGGACCCCAGACGGGCTGGGATGGCGTCGGCGCTCGTGGATAACCTCACCGTATGGGCACCCAACTCCCCACCCCCACGACCCCCCGCGGCCGGGAAGCGCTCGAGGCGATCCTCGCGCGGCCCGGCGCCACCCTCGTCGCCCTCGACTTCGACGGCACCCTCGCCCCGATCGTCGAGAACCCCGACGACGCCCGGGCGCACCCCGACGCCGTCCCCGCGCTCGCGGCGCTCGCCCCGAAGGTCGCCTCCGTCGCGGTCGTCACCGGCCGGCCGCCCGCCGTGGCCGTGCGCAACGGCGGCTTCGCCGGGGTGCCGGGCCTGGACCGGCTGGTGGTGCTCGGGCACTACGGCGCCGAACGCTGGGACGCCCGCACCGACACCGTCAGCGCGCCCGAACCCCACCCCGGCGTCGCCGCCGCCCGCGCCGAACTGCCGGACGTGCTGGAGGCGGCCGGGGCGTGGCAGGGGACGTGGGTGGAGGAGAAGGGCCGGGCCGTCGCCGTGCACACCCGGCGTGCCGAGGACCCGCAGGCCGCCTTCGAGGCGCTGCGCAAGCCCCTCGCCGACCTCGCCGCCCGGCACGGGCTGATCGTCGAGCCGGGACGCATGGTCCTGGAGCTGCGGCCGCCCGGCGTGGACAAGGGCGTCGCCCTGACCGAGTACGTGCGGGAGATCGGCGCCGAGTGCGTCCTCTACGCCGGCGACGACCTCGGCGACCTCCCCGCCTTCGCCGCCGTCGACGAACTCCGCTCCGAAGGGGTGCCCGGCCTGCTCGTGGCCAGCGGCAGCGCCGAGGTCACCGAGCTCTCCGAGCGCGCGGACCTCGTCGTCGACGGCCCGGCAGGCGTCGTACGACTGCTGCGCGCGCTCGCGGATCAGCTGGGCTGAACACCCGGCTGAACGTTGCGCAGCGCCTGCAACTGGTCCAGGAACCACTGGGCCGGGGGCAGCGCGGTCGCGGCCGCCGTCAGCCTCTTGGTGTGCTCCGCCCGCTCCTGCGGCGGCGTGGTGAGCGCCTCGTGCAGGGCGCGGGCGGTCTCCAGCACGTCGTAGGGGTTCACCACGATCGCGTCGTCGCCGAGTTCCGCGTACGCGCCGGCCTCCCGGGACAGGACCAGCACGCAGCCCTCGTCGGAGACGACCGGCACCTCCTTCGCGACGAGGTTCATGCCGTCCCGGATGGGATTGACCAGAGCCACGTCGGCGAGGCGGTAGGCGGCGAGGGAGCGGGCGAAGTCGTCCTTGACGTGCAGGACCACCGGGGTCCAGCCGGGGGTGCCGTACGACTCGTTGATCTCGCGGGCGACCCGCTGCACCTCGGCGGTGTAGTCGCGGTAGACCGCGAGGTCCTGGCGGGAGGGGTAGGCGAAGGCTACGTGGACGACGCGTTCGCGCCACTCCGGGTGGTCGTCGAGGAGCTGCCGGTAGGCCAGCAGGCCGCGCACGATGTTCTTCGACAGCTCGGTGCGGTCGACGCGGACGATGGTCCGGCGGGCGCCGCCGTCGGGGGCGGTGCCGATCTCCTCGCGCAGCGCCGCCATGCGCTCGTCGACGTCCGGCTCGTGGGAGCGGGCGCGCAGGAAGTCGGCGTCCGCGCCGAGCCCGTGCACGCCGATCTCGGTCCCGTCGAGACCGCCGGCGAACTCGTCGCAGCACGCGGTGAAGGCGTCCGCCCAGCGGCGGGTGAGGAAGCCGAGCCGGTCCGCGCCGAGCATGCCCCGCAGCAGCTGCCGGCGGACGTCGGCGGGCAGCAGGCCGAAGTAGTCCACGGGCGCCCACGGCGTGTGCGAGAAGTGGCCGATGCGCAGGTCGGGGCGGAGCTCGCGGAGCATTCCGGGGACGAGGCACAGGTGGTAGTCCTGCACGAGGACGGCCGCGCCCGGCGCCGCCTCCTCGGCGAGCGCCTCGGCGAAGGCGCGGTTGTACGTCTCGTAGGACGCCCACTGGCGCCGGAAGCCGGAGTCGAACACCGGCTCCAGCGGCGTCTGGTAGAGCAGGTGGTGGACGAACCAGAGCACGGAGTTGGCGATGCCGTTGTAGGCGTCGGCGTGCACGTCGGCGGGGATGTCGAGCATCCGTACGCCGTCCTCGCCTACCCCGCGACGGACCGCCTCGCGGTCGTCGTCGGAGAGGGCCGAGCACACCCACAGGGCGCCCGTCTCCGGGCCGATGGCGGAAAGGCCCGATACCAGGCCGCCGCCGCCCCGTTTGGTCTGCAGCGAGCCGTCCTCGCGGACCGTGTAGGAGACCGGGCCGCGGTTGGACGCGACCAACACCTGAGCACCCTGAGCAGCGACGTCGTGCGGGGAAGCCGTGGAAGCCATACGCCTCAACCTAGCCCGCGCGGGAAACGCTCAAACGTACGGAAGCCCTCCGAGGGGGTGTCGCTCACGCCACCCTGCGGGAGGCGTACTCCGCGATCTCCGCCATCGGCGGCCGCTCCTCGGTGTCCACCGGGTGGGTGCGTGGCTCGAAGCCGTTCGCGCCGCGCTCGAACTGGGTGAGGGCGGGGCGCACCAGGTGGCCGCGGGCCAGCCGCAGCTGCGCGGTGCGGTAGATCGCCGCCGCCATCCGGCCGAGCGCCTGCCCGTCCTGGTGGCGGTGCCTGCGCACGCCCACGTCGACCTGGGCGAGCGCGTCCAGACCGACCAGGTGCAGCGCGTCGACGAGCATCCCCAGCTCCACCCCGTAGCCGACGGGGAAGGGCAGCCGCTCCAGCAGGCTGCGGCGGGCCGCGTACTCGCCGCCCAGGGGCTGCACGAAGCCCGCGAGCTGCGGCCAGTGCATGTTCAGCAGCGGGCGCGCCATCAGCTCCGTGACCCGGCCGCCCTGGCCGGCCGCCCCGGTGGGGGCGGGCGTGTCGGCTCCGGCGCCCAGGGGGCGGTCGTACATGGCCTTGACCAGGTCCACGCCGGGATCGGTGAGCAGCGGGCCGACGATTCCGGACACGAAGTCGGAGGAGAACTCCCGCAGATCGGCGTCCACGAAGCAGACGACGTCGCCCGTGGTGACCAGCAGCGAGCGCCACAGCACCTCGCCCTTGCCGGGCAGCGCCGGGATGCGGGGGAGTATCGCGTCCCGGTGGACGACGCGCGCCCCCGCCGCCGCGGCGACCTGGGAGGTGCGGTCGGTGGAGCCGGAGTCGACGACGACGATCTCGTCGACGAGCGGGGCCTGCCGCATGAGGTCATGACGGATGACCGCGACGATCTCACCGACCGTCTCCTCCTCGTTCAGTGCGGGCAGCACCACGGACACCGACTGGCCCGTGGCGCGCTTGGCGGCCAGGATTCTGTGCAGCGGGCGATCGGTCACCGACCAGGAGCGGGTGGCGAGCCAGTGCCCGACTTCTTCCAGCACGGTCTGCGGCTCCTCACTGTCGCGATCACACCAGGTGCACAGGGGGTGACCGTGTGATCCGTCTCGCGCTTCGGACGACTATCTCAACTGTCCGGGGTGTCGGTTACAGTCTTGAACAACGCGGATGACCATCGCATGTCCGGGGTCAATCCGGCGTTCAGGGATCAACAACTGCATACCGCTCATCCAGAGGGGCAGAGGGACACGGCCCGATGAAGCCCCGGCAACCCTCCAGCCGGCTCTTGTCACATCGACGTGGCGGGGCTCCCGGCTCGGGAAGGTGCCAAATCCGTCTCACGGCGAGATGCGTCGTGAGGAAGATGAGGAGAAAGGGCCTCGCCTCACATGGCTGCGCAGACTGTTGCGACCGGAACCACCGCTTCCACCGGCACCACCGCCCCCGCCGTCGATCTCGGCCCCGCCGCGGCGCTGAGCTGCCGGGAATGCGGTCACCGCGTCCCCCTCGGCCCGGTCTTCGCCTGCGAGGAGTGTTTCGGCCCGCTGGAGATCGCCTACGACTTCTCCTCCTACGACACGGAGGAGCTCCGCAAGCGCATCGAGGCCGGCCCCGCCGACATCTGGCGCTATGCCCCGCTGCTGCCCGTCCCGGCCGACGTCGCGGACAAGCCGAACATCAACCCCGGCTGGACCAAGCTCGTCCAGGCCGACAACCTGGCCCGCGAGCTGGGCGTCGAGCCCGGCAAGCTGTTCGTCAAGGACGACTCCGGCAACCCGACCCACTCCTTCAAGGACCGGGTCGTCGCCCAGGCCCTGGAGGCCGCCCGCGCCTTCGGCTTCACCACCCTTTCCTGCTCCTCCACCGGCAACCTCGCCGGCGCGGTGGGCGCCGCCGCGGCCCGGGCCGGCTTCCGCTCCTGCGTGTTCATCCCGCACGACCTGGAGCAGGGCAAGGTCGTCATGGCCGCGGTCTACGGCGGTGAACTCGTCGGCATCGAGGGCAACTACGACGACGTCAACCGCTTCTGCTCCGAGCTCATCGGCGACCCGGCGGGCGAGGGCTGGGGCTTCGTCAACGTCAACCTGCGGCCGTACTACGCCGAGGGCTCCAAGACGCTGGCGTACGAGATCTGCGAGCAGCTCGGCTGGCGGCTCCCCGACCAGCTGGTGGTGCCCATCGCCTCCGGCTCCCAGCTCACGAAGATCGACAAGGGGCTGCAGGAGCTGATCAAGCTCGGGCTCGTCGAGGACAAGCCGTACAAGATCTTCGGCGCGCAGGCGGAGGGGTGCTCCCCGGTGTCCGTCGCCTACAAGGCGGGGCACGACGTCGTGCGGCCGCAGAAGCCGGACACCATCGCCAAGTCGCTGGCGATCGGCAACCCGGCCGACGGCCCGTACGTGCTCGACATCGCGCGGCGCACCGGCGGCGCGGTGGAGGACGTGAACGACGAGCAGATCGTCGACGCGATCAAGGTGCTGGCGCGGACCGAGGGGATCTTCGCGGAGACCGCCGGCGGGGTGACCGTGGGCGTGACGCGCAAGCTGATCGAGAACGGTGTGCTGGACCCGGCGCTGACGACCGTCGTCCTCAACACCGGGGACGGTCTGAAGACCCTGGACGCGGTGGCCGGCACGGGGCTCACCGCGACGATCCGGCCGAACCTGGAGTCGTTCCGCGAGGCTGGTCTCGTCTAGTCCGTCCGTCGGGGCACCGGCCCCCGCGCCCGTCAGCAGTCTGCTTCACCGGAGGTCCTGAGCATGAGCGTCACCGTCCGCATCCCGACCATTCTCCGCACCTACACGGGCGGAGCGGCCGAGGTCACCGCCGAGGGCGGGACCCTCGGGGAGGTCATCGCCGACCTGGAAAAGAACCACACGGGCATCGCCGCCCGCGTTCTCGACGACCAGGGCAAGCTGCGCCGGTTCGTCAACGTGTACGTGAACGACGACGACGTCCGCTTCGAGCAGGGCCTCGAGACGGCGACGCCCGAGGGTGCGGGAGTTTCCATCATTCCGGCGGTCGCGGGTGGCTGAGCGGCGGTCCCTACCCGCCGGTAGTAACCGTCGGTAACAGTGATTACCGAGAGTTCATCGAATTGCCCTCTCCGCGAGAGAAGCGGAGGGGGCAATTCAGTGTGGTTGAGCGCGGTACAGTTGGGGAACCGGCCTCCGATTCAATGATCCGGAGCCTTTGATTTCTGCCTTACGTCCGACAAGAAGTAGCCAAAGTGTGTGCGCCTTCTGCGGCTTTTGTAACGTATGGGCAGTCCGACTTGCCCTGAATCCGGGCGAATTCTCACCACTTTCCGGACGGTGCGCGTCCAGAATTCTCGTCCGATTGACCTGTTGCAGACGGCAGTTGGACAGATACATTCAGCCGCGGTCGACGCGTTCCGGCGCACGCCCCCAACCAACTGGGGGGTGAGGTCTGACCCGGATCCGCGAAGTGTGGATCTGTGCAAGGGCCAGTAATAGGGGAGTTAGGCATGGCTCAGGGCACCGTCAAGTGGTTCAACGCGGAGAAGGGGTACGGCTTCATCGCGGTCGACGGTGGTGCGGACGTCTTCGTCCACTACAGCGCCATTCAGATGGACGGCTACCGCACCCTGGAAGAGGGCCAGCGGGTCGAGTTCGAGATCTCGCAGGGCCAGAAGGGCCCGCAGGCCGACATGGTTCGCGTCACCGCCTGAACGTTTCAAACGAAGGGCTCGCACCCCGCCGACGGGGGTGCGGGCCCTTCGTGCTGCCCGGCCGTGGATCCGGCCCTCGCGTCGGCCGCGCATCGGGCCGGGCCGCGGCCCCGTCCCGGCGGTTCCGGGGGCGCCGGCGGTGTTCGCGCATGGCCGACAGTCCCGGCGTATCCGACGAAGGCGCTTGCACTCGCCATGGCCGAGTGCTAATCATTGGCGTTAGCACTCTGAAGGTGAGAGTGACAACGAAGGACCGGGTCGGTGAGGCCCGCAGGCCGGGTGGGAAGGAACCACGAGGCCGGCGAGCCGTCCGTCGCGGGCGCGGGCGCGGTCCGAAGGAATCACCCCCAGTCCTGGAGGGACCACTTCACATGGCCAAGATCATCGCGTTCGACGAGGAGGCGCGGCGCGGCCTCGAGCGCGGCATGAACCAGCTCGCGGACGCCGTCAAGGTGACGCTCGGCCCCAAGGGCCGCAACGTCGTCCTCGAGAAGAAGTGGGGCGCCCCCACGATCACCAACGATGGTGTGTCCATCGCCAAGGAGATCGAGCTCGAGGACCCGTACGAGAAGATCGGCGCCGAGCTGGTCAAGGAAGTCGCCAAGAAGACGGACGACGTCGCCGGTGACGGTACGACCACCGCGACCGTCCTCGCCCAGGCCCTGGTCAAGGAGGGTCTGCGCAACGTAGCCGCCGGCGCCAACCCGATGGCCCTCAAGCGCGGTATCGAGAAGGCCGTCGAGGCCGTCTCCGGTGCCCTGCTGGAGCAGGCGAAGGATGTCGAGACCAAGGAGCAGATCGCTTCGACGGCCTCCATCTCCGCCGCCGACACCCAGATCGGCGAGCTCATCGCCGAGGCCATGGACAAGGTCGGCAAGGAAGGCGTCATCACCGTCGAGGAGTCGCAGACCTTCGGGCTCGAGCTCGAGCTCACCGAGGGCATGCGCTTCGACAAGGGCTACATCTCGGCGTACTTCGCCACCGACATGGAGCGTATGGAGGCCGTCCTCGACGACCCGTACATCCTGATCGCCAACTCCAAGATCTCCAACGTCAAGGACCTGCTCCCGCTCCTGGAGAAGGTCATGCAGTCGGGCAAGCCGCTGCTGATCATCGCCGAGGACGTCGAGGGCGAGGCCCTGTCGACCCTGGTCGTCAACAAGATCCGCGGCACGTTCAAGTCCGTCGCGGTCAAGGCCCCGGGCTTCGGCGACCGCCGCAAGGCCATGCTGAACGACATCGCCATCCTCACCGGCGGCGAGGTCATCTCCGAGGAGGTCGGTCTCAAGCTCGAGAACACCTCCCTGGACCTCCTGGGCAAGGCCCGCAAGGTCGTCATCACCAAGGACGAGACCACCATCGTCGACGGCGCCGGCTCCTCGGACCAGGTCGCGGGCCGTGTGAACCAGATCCGCGCCGAGATCGAGAACAGCGACTCGGACTACGACCGCGAGAAGCTCCAGGAGCGCCTGGCGAAGCTCGCGGGCGGCGTGGCCGTCATCAAGGCGGGCGCGGCCACCGAGGTTGAGCTCAAGGAGCGCAAGCACCGCATCGAGGACGCCGTCCGCAACGCGAAGGCGGCCGTCGAGGAGGGCATCGTCGCCGGTGGTGGCGTGGCCCTGCTGCAGGCCTCCCAGGTCTTCGAGAAGCTGGAGCTCGACGGTGACGAGGCGACCGGCGCCAACGCCGTGAAGCTCGCGCTGGAGGCCCCGCTCAAGCAGATCGCCGTCAACGGTGGTCTCGAGGGCGGCGTCGTCGTGGAGAAGGTCCGCAACCTCCAGGTCGGCCACGGCCTGAACGCCGCGACCGGTGAGTACGTCGACATGATCGCCGAGGGCATCATCGACCCGGCGAAGGTGACGCGCTCCGCGCTGCAGAACGCCGCGTCGATCGCCGCGCTGTTCCTCACCACCGAGGCCGTCATCGCCGACAAGCCGGAGAAGGCCGCGGCCCCGGCCGGCGGCGGCATGCCGGGCGGTGACATGGACTTCTGATCGACCTGACGGTTGATCGCCTGTCCTTCGGGCCGAGGGCGGCACTCCCTGCTGACGCAGGGGGTGCCGCCCTCGGGCGTTTCGGCTGCCGCGGCCGGCCTCCGGGGGCGGGCGGCCGGTGTGTGCGGGGGCGTGGGCGGGATCACAGGGTGGTGTGGTCGTGAGCCGGAATGCGGGAGGCGTCCCGGCCGGTTGAACCGTTCGCAGGAACTGAATGCATATGCACATACCAATGGTTACGTCGTGAGGAGCCCCACGTGAGCGTCACCCCGCCCACTTCCACCCGCGCTGCCGAGATCCTGTCCCGGCCGGTCACGATCAACGGCCTCACGGTCCCGAACCGCATCGCGATGGCGCCGATGACGCGCATGTTCTCCCCGGGCGGCGTTCCCGGCGACGACGTCGTGTCGTACTACGCCCGTCGCGCGGCCGCCGGCGTCGGTCTCATCGTCACCGAGGGTACGTACGTCGGGCACGACTCCGCCGGCCAGAGCGACCGGGTGCCCCGGTTCCACGGTGAGGAGCAGCTCGCGGGGTGGGCGAAGGTCGCCGAGGCCGTGCGCGCGGCGGGCGGCACGATCGTGCCCCAGCTCTGGCACATCGGGATGGTGCGCAAGGACGGCGAGCCGCCCTACGCGGACGCGCCCGCCGTCGGTCCCTCCGGCATCCGCGTCGACGGCGACGACGTCACCGGCAAGGCAATGACCCAGCGCGACCTGGACGACGTCATCGGGGCGTTCGCGCAGGCCGCGGCCGCCGCCGAGCGCATCGGCTTCCACGGCGTGGAGATCCACGGCGCCCACGGCTACCTCGTCGACCAGTTCCTGTGGGAGCACACCAACCGCCGCACCGACGCTTACGGCGGCGACCCGGTGGCCCGTACGAAGTTCGCCGCCGAGATCGTGGCCGCCGTGCGGGAGACCGTCTCGCCCGAGTTCCCGATCATTTTCCGCTACTCGCAGTGGAAGCAGGAGGCCTACGACGCGCGCCTCGCCGAGACCCCGGAGGAGCTGGAGGCCATCCTGACCCCGCTCGCCGCGGCCGGCGTCGACGCCTTCCACGCCTCCACCCGCCGCTACTGGCTGCCGGAGTTCGAGGACTCCGACCTCAACCTCGCGGGCTGGACCAAGAAGCTCACCGGCAAGACCGCCATCACCGTCGGCTCGGTCGGTCTCGACGGCGACTTCATCAAGGGGTTCCAGGGCGAGGGCTCGCCGGTCAAGGGCATCGACGACCTCCTCGACCGCCTGGAGCGCGACGAGTTCGACATGGTGGCCGTGGGGCGCGCGCTGCTCCAGGACCCGCAGTGGGCGGCGAAGGTCCTCGCCGGCCGCTTCGCCGACCTGGCTCCCTACGACGCGTCGGCGCTGCGCACGCTGAGCTGAGCGGTGTCCGGGGTGCGTCCCGGTTGAGTCCGGGGTGAGCTCTCGCCCCGGTTGAGTCCGGGGTGAGCTCTCGCGGGGCCCGGGGTGGAGATCTGTCCGCCTCGGGCCCCGTTCATGTCATACGACTTTCCGGGGTGACTGTCACTCACACGAGGGGTGACGGCTGCTTCCGGCACTTCCCCCGACCGCCGGCCGTTCCATGAACAGCCGGCCGATGACAGCGGATCACCGCAGACGACAGCTGATCACAGCCGACGGCAGTCCATGACAGTGGAAGTCAGTCGAAGCCAGTCGACGCCAGTCGAAGTCAGTCGATGACAGGAGTGTTGGATGACGATCGCCGAGTCCCAGCTCGTCGTGCGCACCGCCGCGGGAGCCGTGCGCGGGCGCCGTGAGGACGACCTGACGGTGTTCCGCGGCATCCCGTTCGCCGCGCCTCCGGTCGGCGAGGCCCGGTTCCAGGCCCCACGCCCGCCGCAGCCGTGGGACGGCGTGCGGGACGCGTACGCCTTCGGGCCGCCGCCCCCGCAGGAGGCGGGGCTCCAGGGGCTCGCGGCAACCCGTGAGGCACCCACGGGCGACGACTGGCTGACGGTGAACGTCTGGACGCCGGAAACCGGCGGGCCCGGGACGGACACGGCGGAGGCCGCCCGACCGGTGATGGTGTGGATCTACGGCGGCGCCTACAAGCTCGGGCACTCCGGCAGCCCGGGATACGACGCCCAGCACATAGCCCGCGCCGGCGACCTCGTGGTGGTCACCCTCAACTACCGCGTCGGTATAGAGGGGTTCGCGCGGCTGGACGGCGCTCCCGCCAACCGGGGGCTGCTGGACCAGATCGCGGCGCTGGAGTGGGTGCGGGACAACATCGCGGGGTTCGGCGGGGACCCCGGCCGGGTGACCGTGTTCGGCGAGTCGGCGGGCGCCGGTTCGGTGGCCGCGCTGCTCGCCGCACCGGGCGCGCGCGGGCTGTTCGGGCGCGCGATCGCCCAGAGCGTGCCCGGCACGTTCTTCTCCGACGAACTGGCCCGCGACCTGGCGGCGGCCATCGCCGCCGAGGCCGGGCTGCGCCCCACGGCCGGCGACCTGTCCTCGGTGGACCCGCGTCGGCTGACGGAGGCCGGGGCCGCACTGGGCGCGAAGATGGGGCAGCGGGTGGACCGCTGGGGGCAGGTCGCGCCCACGGCCACGCCTTTCGCGCCGATCGTCGACGGCGAGGTCCTGCCCGCCACGCCCTGGCAGGCGCTGGCGGCGGGCGCCGGGCGGGACGTGGAACTGGTCGTCGGGCACAACGCGCAGGAGTACCGCCTGTTCGTCGCCATGGCGGGCCGCCTGGGCAAGGTGACGGAGGAACAGGCGGCCGCCGCGCTGCGGACGTTCGCCCCGGACGGCGGGGAGGCCGCCTACCGCGCGGCCTACCCGGAGGCGGGAGCCGGGGAGTTGTACGAGCGGGTGCAGTCGGACTGGCTGTTCCACATACCGTCCCTGCGGCTGGCCGAGGCGCAGATCGCGGGCGGCGGCCGGGCCCATCTCTACGAGCTGACCTGGCCGGCGCCGGGCATGGGCGGCGGGCTCGGCGCCTGCCACGCCCTGGACGTGCCGCTGCTGTTCGGCACCTACGAGGCGGACCTGGGGGCGCTGGTGTTCGCGGGGGTGGAGGTGCCGGCGGAGGCCAAGGAGCTGACGGCTCGCTTCCAGGCCGCGTGGACGTCCTTCGCCCGGACCGGCGATCCGGGCTGGCCGGCGTACGACGGGCAGCGGCGGCTGACGCAGGTGCTGGACGTGCGGCCGGAGGTGCGGGCGTATCCGGAGGAGACGGCGCGGCGGCTGTGGGAGGGCTACGACTTCCCGGCGCTGCCGCTGGCGGGGCGGTGACCGGGACGGAGGAACTGGACGGAGGGACGGGGCAAAGGGACGGGACGGAGAAACAGGACGGAGGGACGGGCGGAGAAAGGACTACAGGTTGCCGAGAGGTTCGATGTCGGTGCGGACCGGGGTGCCCCAGATGCGCAGCACCTCGTAGTCGGTGAACTCATGCACCAGCCGGTAGGCCATCGCGGGGCGGGAGCCGCGGCGCAGGGCGGCGAGGTAGAGCTCGGCCTCGCGGCGGTCCCGGCGGGGGGTGCCGCACAGCTGCCACTCCTGTCCGTTCCACAGCTCCGGGAGCCAGCGCTGCTGGGGCTGGGGGCGGTCGGCGCGGGTGCCGTAGCGGGAGGGGGTGGGAGCGGCCGGGCTCGATGAGTGCGGGGCGGGGCCGTTGAACTCGGCGCGGCGGGCAGCGCGGCGGCGGGTCTCGCAGAGGAGGCAGAGGTCGGGGGCCGCCTTGTCGACCGGGCCGCCGGGGTGCTCGGCGCAGCGGGTGGCGGGCGCGGCGGCGGTGACGCTTTCGTCCAGCAGCTCCAGGGCGCGCCGCAGGTCCGCCTTGACCTCGTGGAGCTTGGCGTCCGGGGTGTCCGCGGTGAGGGCCTCGCCGTGCTCACCGAGGAGGCGGAGGGCACGGCCCAGGTGGGTGAGCTGGGCGTGGTTCATGGCGGGCGGCTCCGGTTTCTGCTGCTGGCCGAGGTTGCGTCGCGCGGGCGGCGCGGGGCGGGCGTTCTCGAAACCACGGTCGCACATGTCCGGGGCGGAGCGGGGTCAGGCCGGTGGGCGCGGGCGGTCGGGGACGCCGAAGAGGTAGGTCGCGGTGAAGCCGACGGCGTAGCCCGTCACCAGGCCGCCCGTGTAGACGGCGAGCAGGGAGCCCCAGCCGTGGTTCCCGGCCAGCAGGGGGAACAGGGCCCAGCCGGACGGACCGATCGCCGTCGCGCCGACGCGGTCGCCGAGCATCGCGAAGAAGCCGACGAACGCGCCGCCGGCCGCTCCGCCCGCGCAGGCGGTGAGGAAGGGGCGGCCCAGAGGAAGGGAGACGCCGTAGATCAGGGGTTCGCCGACGCCCAGCAGACCCGCCGGGAGCGCCGAGCGGATCGTCGTACGCAGGGAGGTGTCATGACGCAGACGGACGTATACGGCGAGGCAGGCGCCGACCTGGCCCGCGCCGGCCATCGCCAGGATGGGCAGCAGCACGGTGTAGCCCTGCTGCTCGATGAGGGTGGCGTGGATGGGGATGAGGGCCTGGTGCAGGCCCAGCATCACCAGCGGCAGGAACAGTCCGCCGAGGACGAGGCCGGCGACGGGGCCCGTCGTCGTCAGCAGCCAGTTCGCGGCCGTGCCGATGGCGGTGGACACCGCGCCGGCCGCCCACATCAGGCCGTAGAGGGTGGCGAGGCCCGCGACGAGGACGGTGAGGGTGGGGGTGAGGAGCACGTCCAGGGCGTCGGGGACCCGGCCCCGGCACCACTTCTCGACGCGGGTCGCCAGCAGGGCGGCGGCCAGCGCGCCGAGGACGCCGCCCTGGCCGGGGGAGAGCGTCACCCCGAACACGGTGAGCTTCGCGACGCCCGGATACACCACGATCGCGGCGACCGCGCCGCCGAGGACCGGCGTGCCGCCGAACTCCCTGGCGGTGTTGAGGCCGACGAAGACCGCGATCAGCGCCATGAAGCCGGAGGCGACGGCGGCCAGCGCGGGCGTCAGCCACGGCAGCAGGCCGGCGTTCACCAGCAGCCCGTTGACTCCCGCGACGATGCCGCAGCCGATGAGGGCGGGGATGAGGGGGACGAAGACGTTCGCGAGGCGGCGCAGGGCCGACTTGAGGGGCGTGGCGTTGCGCCGCCGCCGCTCCTCCCTCAACAGGTCCCCGCGCGCGGCGAGTTCACCGGCGAGTTCGCCGCGCGCCGCATCGGGGGGTGCGCCGCCGGTGGGTGCGGCGAGCAGTGCTTCGAGGGCGGAGGTCACCTGCGTCACCGCGCCCGGGCCCAGCACCACCTGGTACGAGCCGTCGTCCACGACGAGCCCGAGGACGCCGGGCAGGGACCGCAGCGCCTCCTCGTCCACCCGGGACGGGTCGGCCAGGCCCAGCCGCAGCCGGGTCATGCAGTGGGCGACGGAGACGACGTTGGCCGGGCCGCCCACGAGGGGCAGGACGGCGGCGGCGGTGACAGTGGGGTCGATGCGCACTCCCCGAGGGTGCGGCTCAACGCCCCGCGGCGGCGAGCGCGGCGCGCAGACTGCCGTCGGACTCCTCCAGAAGGCGGGCGGCCGACGGTCCGTCGACCCCGGCGAGCAGGGCCAGGATCGCGTGCTTCACCTCGCCGCCGGTGGCCGTGAGGGCGGCCTCGATCTCCTCGTCGGCGGCTCCCGTGGCGAGGGCGACGATCCGCCGGGAGCGGGCGCGCAGCTTCTCGTTGGAGGCGCGCACGTCGACCATGAGGTTCCCGTAGGTCTTGCCGAGCCGGATCATCGTGATCGTCGAGAGCATGTTCAGCACCAGCTTCTGGGCGGTGCCCGCCTTCAGCCGGGTGGAGCCGGTGAGGAGTTCCGGCCCGACGACGACTTCGATGCCGTGCTCGGCGGCGGCGGCCAGCGCGCTGCCCGGGTTGCAGGCCAGCCCGATGGTCAGGGCGCCCCGGGAGCGGGCGTACTCGACGGCGGCGAGGGCGTAGGGGGTGCGTCCGGAGGCGGAGATGCCGACCACGGTGTCCTCGGGGGTGAGCGCGAGGGCGGCGAGGTCCGCCTCGGCCAGCTCGCGGGAGTCCTCGGCGCCCTCGACGGAGCGGATCATCGCCTCCGGGCCGCCGGCGATCAGTCCGACGACCTGGCCGGGGGCGGTGGCGAAGGTGGGCGGGCACTCGGAGGCGTCGAGCACGCCGAGCCGACCGGCGGTGCCGGCGCCGGCGTGGATGAGCCGTCCGCCGCGCGCCATCCGCTCGGCGACGGCGTCGACCGCGGCGGCGATCTCGGGCAGCCGCTCGGAGACGGCGGCGGGCACGGTGGCGTCCTCGCCGTTCATCAGGCGGGCGATGTCGAGGGTGGGGAGCCGGTCGATCTCGGCCAGCTCGGGCCGGAAGGCCTCGGTGGTGAGGGAGTCGAGCTGCGAGCGCAGTTCGTCGTGACGGGCACGAGGGCCGGGAGGAGGAGAGGAGGAGGTGGTCATGGGGAGGGCTCTTTCCGGTGCGGGGTCGATGCGGCCGGCTGGGGCGCGCGGCGGTAGGGCGTGCGGCGGTCAGGTCGTGCGGCGGTCAGGGCGTTCGGTCCGCCGCGGGGCGCGACCGATGGGGCGGGCCCGGCCGGCCGGGGGCGAACACCCCTACGGTTTACCGGTGCCGGCGGGCCGACGCCTCGCACGACGCGGCCAGGGCGGGCGCCGGGCTGTCGCGGGTGGGCCGGGCAGGTGAGCACGTGGTCCGCGTCCCGGGTCGAAAAGCACTTCCGGTTCGAGGTCGGGGGAGGGAGTTGCGCACAATGGGGGCATGGACCCCTCCTCCGGCAACCCCGTCGCCCCCCTGGAACAGGCGCTGCACGCGGCCCGCGCCCTGGTGCTCGCCGATCTGGCCGCGGGCGACGTCGCCGCGGCGGACGTCGTCTCGATGGTCGAGGACTCCGTGGTGCAGCGGCGCTGGTGGGTCGAGCAGTGGCCGGAGGGCGTGGCGTTCGTCGCCGGGCTGGTCGCGCAGGACGTGCAGGACGCGCTGCTGGAGCGGTACGGGCGCTGGCCGTTGTGCCCGGTGTGCGGCTCGGGCGACCCGCACGCCCTCGAGGTGGAGCCCGAACTCGGTCCCGACCCGCACTGGGTGTGCCACAAGGCGGGGGTGCGGGTCGCGGCGGTGGGCGCGCTGGGCGGGGCGGTCGGCGGGCCGCCGGCCTCGTGAGGTCCCGGTGACGGTCTACATCGATCCGCCGAGCTGGCCCGGTCACGGCCGGCTGTGGTCCCATCTCGTCAGCGACCTCTCCTTCGACGAACTGCACGCTTTCGCCGAGGGGTTGGGCGTCCCGCGGCGCGCCTTCGAACGGGACCACTACGACCTCCCGTCGCACCGTTACGCGGACGCGGTCGCGGCCGGCGCGGTCGAGGTCAGCAGCCGCGAGGTGGTCCGTCTGCTGACGGCGGCCGGCCTGCGCAGACCCAAGGGCCGGCCGGCCTGACGGGGCGGGGTGCGAATGCAGCGCCCGCCCGCACGTCTCACCCCCGGCTGCGGATGTACAGCAGCAGCTCGTCGCCGTTCAGCCGTGTGCGGGTGAACCCGGCCCGGTGCAGCACGTTCTGGGAAGCGGTGTTCGTCTCCTCGACCGTCGCGCACACGCAGCCCACGTCGTCCCTGGCCAGCGTCCAGGCGGTGAGGACGTCGACCGCCTCGGTGGCGTAGCCGTGCCCGCGGGCGGCCTCGACGAGGTCGTAGCCGATCTCGACGCGGCCCTCGTCGTCGGGGGGTCCGTGGAAGGCGACACTGCCGATGGCGAGGCCGTCGTCGCGCCGCACGAGCGTGAACATCCCGAACTCGGGCCGGTACACCCCGGCGGCGTGCGCCTGCGTCAGCATCCCGGAGACGTCCCGGGTGCCCTCGAAGGGCGCGCCCCCGAGCCAGGCGAACCCGCCGTCGCCGCCCGCCCGGAGACCGGCGGCGGCGTCCGGTGCCACGCCTTCGAGGGTGAGGCGCGGCGTGGGGATGCGCAGCGTGCCGCCGTGAGGGGACGCCACGACCGTCTCGGCGGGCGCTCCCGGCAGCAGCGGCTGTTCGCTCATCGAGCGCGATCCTTCCGGTAGGGGGACGCGCCCGACGCTACTCCGAGGTAGGTCACCGCGTCAGCAGTTCGAGTTCCGCGCGGAGGTTGTGGCGCGCCGTCGGCTCCCAGTGCTCCACGCCGTGCGGAGTGTGGAACAGGCGGGGCAGGTCGAGGAGTTGGCGCAGGATCGCCGCGCGGCCCTCGCGGAAGGCGTCGTTCGGGACGAAGTGGTACTCCTCGCGGACCGCGGCCGTGTACGCGGCGTACGCGGACGGCGGCGCGGCCAGGATCGCGAGGTCGGCGTCGCAGAGCACCTGGCCGTCGGGGTCGTCTTCGGCCGGGGCGTGGGTGACGGTGAGCCGGACCAGGCGGGCCACCTCGGCGGTCTTCGCGTCCGGCAGACCGGCCTCGGGGAGCGCGCGCTCGGCGAGACGGGCCGAGCGTTCCTCGTTCTCCGAGCGGTCGGGCAGGTAGACGGCGTCGTGGAACCAGGCGGCGAGGCGGACGACGTCCGGGTCGCCGGCGTGCTCCGCGAGGGCGTCGACGTGGTCGAGGACGGCGGTGAGATGCGTGAGCGTGTGGTAGCGGCGCTGCGGCTCCCGCCAGCGGGCGAGGAGGGCGTCGGCGTAGGGCAGGGGGTCCGGGCCGGGGGCGGGGCCGCGGGCGCTTTCGAGGGCGTGGGCGAAGCGGGCGCGCAGGGCGTCGAGGCCGCCTCCGGCGGCCGGGGCTTCGCGGTCGTCGGCCGATGGGGTCATGGACGTCATTCTTACGCGCCGCGCGACGTGGCCGATGACGGCGCTGCCGATGCCCGCGTCCCGGGCGGGCGGCGTACCCTTGAATTGGACTAGACCTATAGCCGACCCGGGCCTATAGCCGACCCGGACCTGTATCCGATCCGACCCGCACCTGCAGCCACCCGTGAACGCCGACGAATGGGGACCCATGAGCAAGCGTGCAGTCCTGGAGGTGATCGCACTCGACGCCGAGGACGCGGTCGCCGCCCAGGCCGGAGGCGCGGACCGCCTCGAACTGGTCGCCGACATGGCCGCCGACGGGCTCACCCCGCCCGTGCGGACCTTCGCGGCGATCCGCGCCGCCGTCGACCTCGACCTGCGCGTGATGCTGCGCCTGACCGACGGCTTCGCCGCCGGAGGCCCCGAGGGCCTCGCCCGGCTGGTCCGGGCCGCCGGGGAGCTGACGGCGGCCGGCGCGCGGGAGTTCGTGCTCGGCTTCCTCGACGAGGAGGGGGCGGTGGACCTGCCGGCGGTGGAGAGCGTGGTCGCGGAGCTGGCCGGCTGCCGGTGGACCTTCCACCGCGCCATCGACCACGCCGCCGACCGCGACGCCCTGCGCAAGCAGCTGGACGGCCTGCCCGGCCTGGACGCCTACCTCACGGCGGGCAGCCCGGCAGGCGTCGACGAGGGCCTGCCCACCCTCCTCGCGGAGGCCTCCCGCGGCGGCGAGCCGGGCTACGAGCAGCGCCTCCTCGTCGGCGGAGGCCTGCGCCTCGACCACGTGCCCACCCTGCGCGCCGCCGGCGTCGACGCCTTCCACATCGGAGGAGCGGCCCGGCCCGCAGGCTGGACCGAGCCGGTGTCGACGCCGGCGGTGGCGCGGTGGCGTGAGGCGCTGGATGCGGCCGGGACGCCGGTCAGGACCTAGCCGAGCTGGGCCGGCAGTGGGGTCCTGTGGGTGATGATCAGGCCGGAGACGGCTCGGGTCAGGGACACGTACAGGCGGCGCAGGCCCGTTCGTTCGTCGGGTTCGCCGTCCACCACCGCCTGGGGCTCGTCCAGGACCACGTAGTCGTACTCCAGGCCCTTGGCGAGGGACGCGGGGACCAGCGTCAGGCGGGTCTCGTGGGTGGTCTCCTCGCCGGGGGCGAGGTGGCCGATGCCCGCCGCGCCGAGCGCCTCGGCCAGGGCCGGGATGCGGGCGTCCGCCGCGATCAGCCCCGTCGAGCCCTCGTGGCGCAGCAACTCCTCGCACGCGGCGACCACTTCATCGTCCCCCGAGGTCCGGCGGACGGCGAAGAAGCCCGGGTTCTCACGGACCGAGGCGACCGGGGTCAGGCCCGGCGCGATGTGCGGGAGGAGCCGGGAGGCGTAGCCGATGACGTCCGTCGGGACGCGGAAGCCGGCCGTCAACTCCTCGATCACCGCCTCGGGTTTGCCGAGATGGGCGAGGGCTTCCGGCCAACTTCTCGTCGCCCAGGGCGTGGTGCCCTGCGCGAGGTCGCCCAGCACGGTCGCACTGCCGGTGGAGCAGCGGCGGCCGACGGCCCGGTACTGCATGGGGGAGAGGTCCTGCGCCTCGTCCAGCACCACGTGGCCCAGCGAGTGAGTGCGCTCGACGAGGTCGCACGCCTCGTCGACCAGCACCGCGTCCGCCGCCGACCACTTCGCCGACTTCACCGAGCGGACCGGCTTCGCCCACAGGATCGTCTTCTGCTCCTCCTCGGTGAGGACGCCCTCGGCGTGGGCGGCGAGGAACTCCGCGTCGGTCAGCAGCCGAAGGACCAGCTTCGCCGGGTCGACCGGCGGCCACACCGCCTTCACCGCCGCCTTGACCGCGCTGTTGCGGGCCACCGCGTCCTGCACCCGGTCGTCAGGCGCTTCCCCGGCCCGCTCCATCTGGACCAGCACCGCGTGCGCGACGCGCTGCGGCAGGGCTTCGCGGGCGGCGCCGTAGCGGATGTCCCGCTCCAGCAACTCCCGCACGATCGTCTCCAGTTCGTACGCCGGGATCCGCCAGCGGCGGGAGCCGCGCACCACGACGACGGGCTCGGCCGGCATCGTGATGTGCGAGTACAGGGCCCGGCGGAGCACCTGCGCCATACGGGCGTCGCCCTTGACGACGGCCGCCGCCGCCTCGTCCTCGCCGCGCACCTCCACATGCGCGACCAGGTCCTCGACCGTGGCCTGCCGGACCGTCAACTCACCCAGTGCGGGCAGCACTTGCTCGATGTAGTGGAGGAAGGACCGGTTCGGCCCGATCACCAGCGTGCCGGTGCGGGCCAGCCGCTCGCGGTGGGCGTAGAGGAGGTAGGCGACGCGGTGCAGACCGACGGCGGTCTTCCCGGTCCCCGGACCGCCCTGCACACAGACGCTGCCCGAGAGCCCCGACCGTACGATCTCGTCCTGCTCGGGCTGGATCGTCGCCACGATGTCGCGCATCGGGCCGACGCGCGGGCGCTCGATCTCCTGCTGGAGCAGCTTGCTGACGACCGCCGCCTCGGCGGGGTCGGAGAGGTGCTCGTCCTCGTACGCGGTGAGGGCGCCGCCCGTGTAGCCGAAGCGGCGGCGCAGCCCGACGTCCATGGGATCGTTCTTGGAGGCCCGGTAGAACGGCTGCGAGACCGGCGCGCGCCAGTCGATGACCATGGGGTCGCCGTCGTGGTCGTGGACGTGCCGCCGCCCGATGTAGAAGGACTCCCCTTCGGCCCCCTCCGCCTTCTCGGCCCCCGGAGCGTGCAGGTAGTCGAGGCGGCCGAAGAACAGCGGGATGTCGCTGAGGTCGGCCAGCGCCTTGATGCGCTCGCCGATCTGGCGCTCCAGGATCTGCGCGTTGACCCAGTTCGCGGTGACGTCGCTGATGTCGAGGGCCTCGACGTCCTCGCGCATGGCCCGCAGCGCGGCACGCGAGGCGCCGAGGTGGGCGCGCTCACGGCCCAGCGGGTCGTCGACGGCGTCGGGGGAGTCCTGCGCGGGTACGGCGGGCGTGGACAAGGGGGTGCCTCCGGAGGGACCTGCGGGAAGGGCGCTGCGGGAACCGCGCCGGATGGCCGGCGCTGCGGGATGCCGTCCGGTTTCCGGCCGGACGACGGCACTCCGTGAGGGAGGCGGGCAAGAGCGGAGAGTGTAGGTGAGGGGCGCCGGGTGGCGCCAATGGATTTACGCCCCCGTTGACGGCCCCTGCCCCCGCGCACGGCCGACGCGGACGCCCCGTTGACGGCCCTCTCCCGGGGGGGCGGGGAGACGGGCGCCATCCGTGATCCCGTCGCCCGTGTCCGCCTCGGCGCGGCCCGGGGCCGCAGCCGATGCATCACCGGGGAAGCGGCTCGCATGATGGAGACATGAGTGCAGCGACCGTTCATCCAGCCCGCCTCCCGGCCGGCGCCACTCCCGTCGCGGGCGCCCACCGTCACCTCCTCGGCGACGCCCTGCGCGCGGTGAAGGTCTTCGCCGGCGCCGCCTTCGACGTGATCATCCTCGGTGAGTACGGCGAGGAGGCGGGCGTCCGCCGCAAGTGAGACGCCCGTCAGCCGAGCCCGTGGGAAGCCGCGCCGCAGGTGAGACGCCCGTCAGCCGAGCCCGTGGGAAGCCGCGCCGCAGGTGAGACGCCCGTCAGCCGAGCCCGTGGGAAGCCGCGCCGCAAGTGAGACGCCCGTCAGCCGAGCCCGTGGGAAGCCGCGCCTCAGGTGAGACGCCCGTCAGCCGAACCCGTGGGAAGCCCCCGGCGTCAGCTGTCCGCCAGCAGCTCGTCCGCGTCCACGATTCGGTACGCGTAGCCCTGTTCCGCCAGGAACCGCTGACGGTGGGCGGCGAAGTCCTGGTCGATGGTGTCGCGGGCCACGACCGAGTAGAAGTGGGCCTGGTGGCCGTCCGCCTTCGGGCGCAGGACCCGGCCGAGCCGCTGAGCCTCCTCCTGCCGTGACCCGAAGGTCCCCGACACCTGGATGGCGACCGTCGCCTCCGGCAGGTCGATCGAGAAGTTCGCGACCTTCGACACCACCAGCACGCTGATCTCGCCCTCCCGGAACGCGTCGAAGAGCTTCTCGCGCTGCGCGTTGGAGGTCTCGCCCTTGATCACGGGCGCGTCCAGATGCTCGCCCAGCTCGTCCAGCTGGTCGATGTACTGCCCGATGACGAGGATCTGCTGCCCGGCGAAACGCCGCACCAGCGCCTCGGTCACCTTCCGTTTCGTCGCCGTCGTCGCGCAGAAGCGGTACTTCTCCTCCGTCTCGGCGGTCGCGTACGCGAGCCGCTCGGAGTCGGTCAGGTTCACCCGGACCTCGACGCAGTCCGCCGGCGCGATGTAGCCCTGCGCCTCGATCTCCTTCCACGGCGCGTCGAACCGCTTCGGCCCGATGAGGGAGAACACGTCCGACTCACGGCCGTCCTCCCGCACCAGCGTCGCGGTCAGGCCCAGCCGCCGCCGCGCCTGGAGGTCGGCGGTGAACTTGAAGACGGGGGCCGGCAGCAGATGCACCTCGTCGTAGACGATCAGGCCCCAGTCCCGGGAGTCGAACAGCTCCAGGTGCGGGTAGACGCCCTTGCGTCTCGTCGTCAGCACCTGGTAGGTGGCGATGGTGACGGGCCGGATCTCCTTCTTCGTGCCGCTGTACTCGCCGATCTCGTCCTCGGTCAGCGAGGTCCGCTTCACCAGCTCGTGCTTCCACTGCCGGGCCGAGACCGTGTTCGTGACGAGGATCAGCGTGGTCGACTGCGCCTGCGCCATCGCCCCCGCGCCGACCAATGTCTTGCCCGCGCCGCAGGGCAGGACCACCACGCCGCTCCCGCCGTGCCAGAAGTTCTCCACGGCCTGCTTCTGGTACGGCCGCAACGCCCAGCCGTCCTCGGCGAGCCCGATCGGATGCGCCTCGCCGTCCACGTACCCGGCGAGGTCCTCGGCCGGCCAGCCCAGCTTCAGCAGCGTCTGCTTGATCTGGCCGCGCTCGGAGGGGTGCACGACGACGGTGTCCGGGTCGAGGCGGGCGCCGACGAGCGGCGTGATCCGCTTCGAGCGCAGGATCTCCTCCAGCACCGGCCGGTCGGTGGTGGTCAGCACCAGACCGTGCGCCGGGTGCTTGCTGAGCGTCAGCCGGCCGTAGCGGTCCATCGTCTCCGCGACGTCCACGAGCAGCGCGTGCGGCACCGGGTAGCGGCTGTACTGCACGAGCGCGTCCACCACCTGCTCGGCGTCGTGCCCGGCCGCGCGCGCGTTCCACAGGCCGAGCGGGGTGACCCGGTAGGTGTGGATGTGCTCGGGCGCCCGCTCCAGCTCCGCGAACGGAGCGATGGCGCGACGGCACTCGTCGGCCTGCTCGTGGTCGACCTCGAGCAGCAGAGTCTTGTCCGACTGGACGATCAGCGGTCCGTTCACGTACGCATCCCTTCCGCACGGCCAAACCTCCAGTGTGCCGCACCGCGCGTCCGAGTGGCGGGCCGCTTCCCCGGAACGGCCGGACAACCCTGTGCCCCCCTCGGACGTCTGACCAGGGGACGACCAGGGGTTGCGGCCGCGCGGGGCGTGGCCGTGGTGAGGGAGGTCTCGGTATGACGGTGCTGTCGGCCCGTGGCTGGGCGACCGGCGCGGGAGCCGTGGTGGTGCTGGTGGCCAGCGGCGTGTGGGCGATGCGGCCGGCCGAGGTCGACGACGCGCTGTGGGGCCGGGTGCGGCCGGTCCTGGAGGACGGGCTGGAGGCGCGCGGGGCCGACGAGGGCGAGCCGGCGTCCAAGGCGCGCTGGTTCTGCCGGGCGGAGGCGCTCGGTCTGGAGGAGCACGGCGACGCCGTGCGGGCCGACGTCGACACGCTGTGCGTGGAGTACGGGGTGCGCGAGGACGCCCTCGTGGAGTGCGCCGGCGCGCAGGTCCCGCAGGTGGTGCGGCTGGAGCGGGACGGGTCGGCCGCCGGCGGCTACCGGATCGTCTCCCGGGAGGAGCCGCCCGAGGGTGCGGGCGCCGCGCAGTGGGTACGGGCCCGCTTCGGCGTCTTCGCCGCGTCCGCCGTCCAGGACCCGATGTCCTCCGACGCCCTGGCGGCCGAGGCCCGGGCCCACTTCGACCTGCCGGCCGACGCGGGCGTCGGGGACTGCTGAGACCGACGGCCGCTTGAGGGCGTCCCGGCCCGGTCAGTCGTCGGCCAGCTCCGCGACCCCCGTGATCCGGTGCAGCGGGTAGGTGCGGACCTCGTCCGCCGTGTGGTCGTACGCCGTCACGAAGCCGCCCTCCACCCGCACCGGGGCGATGACGCGCTGGCTGGCGGCGCCCTCCGCGTTGACGTAGCCGATCCACAGGGCCTCGCCGGTGAGGACGGCGGCCTGCACGGTGGCGAGGGTCTCGGCCGGACCGGTGCGGGGCAGTTCGCCGGGGGCCAGAGGGGCGGCGTCGGGAGCCTTGCGCGGGGCCGTGGAAGCCAGGTCGCCGGCCCGGATCGCGCGGATCGCGGCGGCGAGAAGGGTGGCGTCGGGCACCGGCGGACCGTCCGGGACCGGCACGGGAGCCGTGCGGGGCGGGGTGCGGTGGGCGAGGGCCCGGGTGATCACCACGTCCCCCTCCGCGGACTCGGCGGCCGGCGCGTACCCCATCGCGCGCAGCCCCTCCAGCAGGGTCGCCGGGTCGGCCTGGGCGGCGATCACGGTCGGCGCGAGCCGGCGCAACCGCAGGGCCGCGGCACGCTTGTCGGCGAGGATCTCGTTCAGCAGGGCGTCGTCGTCGCAGCGGACGTAGGCGGAGGCCGCGCCCACGCGCAGATGGCCGTGCCGGCGTGCCACGTCGTCGATCAGGTACGCGAGCGGCTGCGGGACCGGCGTGCGGGAGTGCGCGGTGAGGAAGGCGTGCAGGTCGGACGCGGTCTGCCCGGAGTCCAGGGCGCGCCGCACGGAGGCGGGCGTGAAGCGGTAGACGGTCGCGCCGCCCTTCGACTCCACGTCGGCGAGCACGCCGAGGGTGTCGGCGAGCGGGCGGTGCAGGGGGCCCGGTGCCACGGCCGTCAGATCGGCCTGGAGCAGCACGTGGTCCAGCGGCTCGGGCAGCAGCGGGGCGAGCAGCCGGGCGGCGTCGGCGGCCGCGGCCCCCGTGTCGGCAGCGGCAGCGGTAACGGCCTTGTCCAGTACGGCGGTTGTGGGGTTCCGGGTCGCTGCGGCACCCACAGCAGTGCCGCCCGCCCCGGCGTCCGGTTCCGCGTCCGCGCCGAGCAGCGCCCGCCCGTGCGCCGACAGCGCGCCCCGGCCGGTCACGCCCAGCAACTCCGCCTCGCTCAGCGTCCAGCGGGCGAGCCGTGAGCGCAGGTCGTCGTCCTCGCCCCGCGCCTGATGCGCCTGCCCCTGGGCCGGCTGCGAGACGCCCTGGGTACGCAACGGCCGCTCCCAGCGCAGCCGGGCCAGCACCGTCTCCGCGTCCGGCGCGCCGCCCTCGGGCAGCCGGGCCAGCAGCGTCAGCACCCGGCGCCGTACCTCCGGCGCGGCCGAACGGTCGAGCCCCGGGCCCAGCGCCGACAACGCACGGTCCTTCAGGTCCCGCCCGCCCACGACCCCGGCCGTCCGGGTCGCCGACAGCCACACCTGGGCGAGCCGCGCCCACCGCTCGGCCGCCGGACGCTCCCGCCACTCGTCGTACTCCGGGGTCGCCGCGTACCGCTCGTCGGCCTCGCCGTCGGAGGCGATCAGCCCTGCCGCGTACGCCAGTTCCACCCAGAACGCGGCGACGGGCTCGGGGACGTCCAGGGCGACGGCCGTGCGCTTGAGGTCGCGCACGCTCAGCCCGCCCGCCCGCAGCACGGCCGGCCCGCCCTCGTCCCAGTCCTTCAGCAGCTCCTCGACCGTCGTCAGCGCCGTGTACGCCTGCCCGGCCGCCGTCGCGTCCACAACCTGCGGGCGGTGGACCACGGCCGGTTCCACGGCGGGCGGCACCGGCTCCACCGCGCGGTGGGCCCGGCCCTCCCGCAGGTGCAGGGCGACCTCGCGCGGCAGCACGACCGTGCCGGGCGAGGTCGGCAGCAGCAGAGCCCGGTCCAGCAGCCAGCGCAGCCTGGGCGCGGGGTCCGCGGTCACCTGCCCGTACGGCGGTCCCCACACCAGCCGGTCGAGCACGTCGAGGGAGTCGGCCGGGGCCTTGGCCAGCAGCGCCTTCATCCTGCGCCGGTCGGAGAAGAGGGAGCTCAGCGCGGCCACCGCCGACACGGAGTCGTGCGTCGACGGCAGTCCGGCCGCCGCCACGATCTCCTGGATCCGGCCCGGCGACATCCCCGCCGTGGCCTCCCGCACGGACGGGCCGAGCCCCGTGGGGGACGGGTGCTGCGGCGACGGCGCGAGCAGCTCCCGCGCGGTCCGGACCAGCCGGAGCCGGTCGTCGGCGCCCCACACCAGGGCCTGCTCCCGCAGGGCGGCGACCGCGCCGGGCAGCGCCTCGGCGACGGCCCGGTCCGGCTTGTCCCCCGCCATCAGCCCCAGCAGTTCGTCGTACGACGCCGGGTCCCCGGCCACCGCGAGCGCCTCCGCGGTCTGCAGGGCGAACCGGTCCAGCCGCTCCAGCGCGCGCACGACGGAGGCGCGGGTGCCGGCGCGGGTGGCGAGCTGGGTGAGGTCGGTGGGGACCGGGGTGATGAGGTCGGGGCGGTGGCGCAGGAGGGCGGCCAGGGAGGCGTCGTCCCTGCCGCGGAGGGCCTCCGCGAGGGAGCGGGGGGCCGGGGCGTCCTCAGGGCTCATCTGACCCACGTTAGCGGGTGGGTGCGACGGTGACCCTGGAGAGCATCACTCAGCCCGTCCGGCGGTCGAGGACACGGCTGTTCAGGCCGATGCGGGGGGTCTGAGGGGCGGCACCGCGCCGGCACGGTACCGTGACCAAAGGGGACGACAACGGCCAACCCCCCGGAGGGACTTCGTGGGGATCGAGAGCGACCAGGTCGTGTACGAGTTCCTGAGCCGCGTCGGTGACGTGGCCCAGCAGCGGCAGTTGTCGTCGGCCACGCGGATGCGGCTCGTGTCGGACCTGCGGAACGAGATCGACAAACGGCGCGCCAGGTCGCCCGTGGACTCTCCCGCCGCCGTCCGCCGTATCCTCGACCGGCTCGGCAGCCCGGACGACCTGGTGGCCGCCGCGGCCGGCGGCTCCCCCCACGCGCCCGAGGAGCCCGCCGCTCCCTCCGTGCCCGCGCAGCGCGACCGCGAGGACGAGAGCGGGGGCGAGCGGACCGGGCGGTTCCGCCGGATCGTGCCGCGCCCCCGGCAGAAGCCGGACGCCGCGCTCGCCCCTCCCGACGTGCCGTCCCCGCCGCACCGCGCCGGCGCGCACGAACTCGGCGACGGCGTCGAGTCCCCGGACTGGTGGCGGCGGCGCGAGCCGAGTCCCTTCGACCTGGGCGACGAGGTCCCCGGCTTCGTCGGCGGCGTAGAGATCCCCGACATGCTCAAGCCGCCGCCCCCGAAGCGGACGGAGAAGGAGCAGGTCCCCGAGGAGCCCGAGGGGGAAGAGGAGGCGGAAGCCGCCCCGGCGGGACGTCGGCGCCGGCTGGCCCCCCTGCTGCGGGGCGGCCGCTGGAGCAACCCGCTCCTGCTGCTCGCCGCGGGCTGCCTCGTCGCCGGCGCGGTGGCCGGGAGCTGGCTCGCCCTGATCGTGGGCTGGCTGATCGCCTACGCCTCACGCCGGCTGACCGAGCGGGAGACGAAGTGGGCCGTCATGGTCCTGCCGGGGCTGGCGGTGGCGTCCGGCGTGGTGTGGCTGTGGGGCCGTACCGAGGGCCGCTGGGGCGAGCCCGTCGCCGAGGGCCACCTGAACGACGCGATCCACGAGACCTTCCCGTGGGTCGTGCGGGGGGCGGCGGTGGCGTCGGCCCTGTTCCTGGTGTGGCGGTCGCAGCGCCGGAAGTAAGGCACGTGCGGGCAGGGGCGGCGGGGGCGCAGGCCCCGCCGGCCAGCACAATGGCCTCCATGGCCACCACCCCCACGCTCACGGTCGGCTTCGACCTCGACATGACCCTCATCGACTCACGCCCCGGCATCCACGCCTGCTACACCGCCCTCTCCGAGCGCACCGGCCGCCCCATAGACGCCGACCTCGTCGTCACCCGTCTCGGCCCGCCGCTCGCCGACGAGCTGGTCAACTGGTTCCCGGCCGACGAGGTCGACGCCGTCGGGGACCTGTACCGCGAGATCTACCCGACCGTGGCCATCGCCCCCACCCTCGCGCTGCCCGGCGCGCGGGAGGCGATCGCGGCGGTGCGCGCCGCCGGAGGGAAGGCGGTCGTCGTCACCGCCAAGTACGAGCCCAACGCCGAGCTGCACCTCGCCCACCTGGGCATCGAGCCCGACGCGCTCGTCGGAGACCTGTGGGCCGAGGAGAAGGCGGCGGCCCTGCGCGAGCACGGCGCGGACGTGTACGTCGGCGACCATGTCGGGGACGTGCGCGGGGCGCGGGCCGCCGAGGCCCTCTCCGTCGCCGTGGCCACCGGCCCGTGCGACGCGCGGAAGCTGACGGACGCCGGCGCGGACGTCGTCCTCGGGGACCTCACGGAGTTCCCCGCCTGGCTGGCCGCCTACCGCCCCGCGCGCGCCTGACGCCGCCCCGCCGCGACCGACCGCAGCACGCCCGCGCCGGCCAGCAGGAAGCCGACGCCCATGAGCATGCTCAGCCCGAACATGAACGTCGGGAAGGGCTTCGTCCCGAGGAACAGCGGAGCCACGGTGACCAGGGTGGCCACGGCGCCGGCGAAGAACACGAGCGCCCCGGCCCGGATCAGCCGGTCGCCGGGCGCGGGGGCTTCACCACGAGCACCGGAAGCGCCGGAAAGACCGGGAGTGCCGGAAGCGCCCGATGTGCCGGAAGCGCCGGGAGAGTCTGAAGTCGTCTGGGTCTCGTCACGCACCGCTCCAGGGTAGTCCCGCCCCGCCCGGGACCGTCCGGCACGAGGGTCACCGCTTCGGCGGAACGTGATCGTCCCGGCGCTTTCGCGCCCCCCGGGCGCACTGTGCTTCGGCTCGTTTTAAGGCGTGCCCGCCTGGAGAGACCCCCGGTAGGGTGTCATGACGGCAGTTCAACCGGCGTCCAGGAGCGCCCGGGACCGATCGAGGGAGCGTGTGCTTTGCCGACTGGCAAGGTCAAGTGGTTCAACAGCGAGAAGGGCTTCGGCTTCCTCTCCCGCGACGACGGCGGCGACGTCTTCGTCCATTCCTCGGTCCTCCCCGCCGGAGTCGAGGCACTGAAGCCGGGGCAGCGCGTGGAGTTCGGCGTCGTCGCCGGGCAGCGCGGTGACCAGGCCCTCTCCGTCGTCGTCCTGGACCCGACCCCCTCGGTCGCCGCCGCGACCCGCAAGAAGCCGGACGAACTGGCCTCGATCGTCCAGGATCTGACGACCCTCCTGGAGAACATCACGCCGATGCTGGAGAAGGGCCGCTACCCCGAGAAGACCTCCGGCAAGAAGATCGCCGGCCTGCTCCGCGCGGTCGCCGACCAGCTGGACGTCTGAACCGCGGCGGCTCAGGGGAAAGCGAGCGCGTCCGGGCCGAGGGGCGGCACCAGTCCCTCGGCCGCCGCGCGCGTCAGCAGCCCGCGCACCGCCGCGTAGCCGTCGTCGCCCAGGTCGGCCGTGAACTCGTTGACGTACAGGCCGATGTGCTGGTCGGCGACGGCCGGGTCCATCTCCTGGGCGTGCGCCATGACGTACGGGCGGGAGACCTCCGGCGCGTCCCACGCGGCTCGCACGGATGTGCGGATCGAGTCGGCGAGCCGGGTCAGCGCGGCCGTTCCCAGCGCGCGCTTGGCGATGATCGCGCCGAGCGGGATCGGCAGGCCCGTCGTGTCCTCCCAGTGCTCGCCCATGTCGGCGAGCTTGTGCAGCCCGTAGTTCCGGTAGGTGAAGCGGGCCTCGTGGATGACCAGTCCCGCGTCCACCTTGCCGTCCCGCACGGCCGGCATGATCTCGTGGAACGGCATGACGACGATCTCGCCGACCCCGCCGGGCACCTGGTCCGCCGCCCACAGCCGGAACAGCAGGTAGGCCGTCGACTTCTCGCTCGGCACGGCGACCGTGCGGCCGGCCAGGCCGAGCCCCGGCTCCCGGGTGAGCACCAGCGGCCCGCAGCCCCGGCCCAGCGCGCCCCCGCACGGCAGCAGCGCGTAGGCGTCGAGGACGTACGGCAGGACGGCGTACGACACCTTCAGCACGTCGTGCTCGCCGCGCTCGGCCATGCCGTTGGTGACGTCGATGTCCGCGAACGTCACGTCGAGCGCGGGCGCGCCGGGCACCCGGCCGTGGGCGAGGGCGTCGAAGACGAAGGTGTCGTTCGGGCAGGGCGAGTACGCGATCCGCAGCGGGTCACCGGTCGTGGTCATACGCGTTCCAACTCCTGAGGACGGGTGTGAGCTTCCCGAAGGCCCCGGTCAGGGCGGTCAGGGCGTCGCCGATGCGCCAGGCGGCCCGGTCGCGGGGGCCGACCGGGTTGGAGACCGCGCGGATCTCCAGCACCGGCGTGCCGTGCGCGGCGGCGGCCTCGGCGACGCCGAAGCCCTCCATGGCCTCGGCGAGGGCGCGGGGATGGCGGGAGCGCAGGGCGGCGGCGCGGGCGGCGCTGCCGGTCACGGTGGACACCGTGAGGACCGTGCCGGTGCGCGCTCCGACGGCGGCCGCGGCCTGCCGTGCGAGGGCGGCGGGCGGCCGGTGGGTGACGGCGCCGAAGCCCAGGTCGGTGACCGGCAGGAAGCCGTCGGCGGTCTCCGCGCCGAGGTCGGCGGCGGTGATCTCGTCGGCGACGACGAGGGAGCCGACGGGCGCGCCGCTCTCGTGCTGCCCGGCCGGGGCTCCCGCGGAGGGCGTGAAGCCGCCGGCGATCCCGGCGGAGACGACGAGGCCGTAGGGGGCGTCGCCGAGGGCGGCGGCGGTCAGGGCGCCCGCGGTGGAGGCGCCGGCGAGGGCGGGGCCCACGCCGGCGGCCAGCAGATCCACCGTCAGCGGCCCCGACGTCGTCCTCAGCAGGCTCGCCCCGGGCAGCCGCACCTCGCGCCCCGGCCCGTCGAACGCCTGTGCCACCGCGTCCCGCTCCACGGGGACCGCGGTGGCCACCAGCACGCGCCGCCCGACGGAAGCGATCAGTCGTCCTTCTTCAGCTTGAACGACCACAGCCCGGTGACCGCCTGGCTCTCCTTCTTGCCGTCCCCCGCCTTGATGGAGACGAGCGTGGAGTCGCCCTGCGCGCCGTACTGGGCGTTGAAGAAGACGCTGCCGGGGATCGTGCGGTACGTCTTGTCGCTGTCCTCGACGAGCGGCTGACCGTTCATCAGGATCGTCCAGCGCTTCTTGGCGACGTCCGGGTCGACGCCGAAGCGCACCGTCTCGTCCGGGTCGACCTTGATCGACTTGATGTCCGTGTCCTTCAGGCACGCCGTGAGCGCCTCGGTGGTCAGCGTCTTGCCCTCACCGCCGCAGGTGGCCTCCTCGCTGACCGAGGACTGGCCGACGGTGATCGTGGACAGCGGGGTCGGCTTGTCGCAGGCCGACAGGACGAGCAGTCCGGCACAAACGGCGCCGGCGGCGGCGACGGCGCGGCGGCGTCGCACAACGCCGTGAACATCAGCGGCTCCGCCGCGGGGCATCGTGGTCATGGCGGAAGGCTATCTGGCAGGCCCCGAGGTCTCTCTACGTGGGGTACGGCGTGCCCGCGTGTCAGGGTCGCGTGGGGTGCGGCGTGTCAGGGTCTCTGGGGTACGGCAGCCCGCGTGTCAGGGTCGTGCGGGGTGCGGCGTGTCAGGGTCTCTGGGGTACGGCGTGCCCGCGTGTCAGGGTGGCGCGGGGTGCGGCGTGTCAGGGTCGTTCACGCCACGCGCGCGCGTGGGCCGGCGCCGTGGCGCGAGGAGACGAGCAGGCCGCGGACCGTGGTGACCCAGCCGAGGGCGACCACCGCGGCCGCCACCGACAGGCCCAGCGTGCCGTTCAGCGGCATCGCGATGCCGACCGCGCCGCCGAACACCCACGACATCTGCAGCAGCGTCTCCGAACGCGCGAACGCCGACGTGCGCACCAGCTCCGGCACGTCCCGCTGGATCAGCGCGTCCAGGGACAGCTTCGCCAGCGCCTGCGAGAAGCCGGCCACCGCCGCCAGACACGCCACCAGGAGCGCCCCGAAGAACACCGCCGTCGTGATCGCCGCGCCGAGGACGACCGCCACCACCGTCACGATGATCAGCTCCGGCGCCCGGGACCGCAGCCACGCCCCGACCGCCGTCCCGAGCGCGTTGCCCGCGCCCGCCGCGACGGCCACCATGCCGAGCGAGACCGCCGCGCTCTGCCCGGTCAGCGGGTGCTCGCGCAGCAGGAACGCCAGGAAGAACGTCAGGAACCCCGACAGCCAGCGCAGCGCGGTGTTCGCGCCCAGGGCGTGCGTGACGGCGATGCCGACGGTCCGCAGGCCCGGCCGCTTCACCGGCTGCCGGTGCGGGCCGTGCAGATGCTGCTCGTCCGCCGCGAGCAGGGCGGTGTCCTCGCCCTTCGCCGAGTCCACCTTCGGCGGCAGGGAGAACGACAGGAACGTCCCCACCACGAAGATGACGAACGCGCCGTAGAGCGGATAGCGCGGGCCGAGCGCCTGCAACCCGGCCCCGACCGGCGCGGCGATCCCGGTGGCGAGGAGCCCGCCCAGCGTGACGCGCGAGTTGGCCTTCACCAGGGAGAAGCGCGGCGGCAGCAGACGCGGCACGACGGCGCTTCTGACCACGCCGTACGCCTTCGACGCGACGAGCACGCCGAGTGCGGCCGGGTACATCTCGATGCTGCCGGTGACGACGGCGCCCGACAGCACCAGCGCGAGCAGCGCCCGCGCGCCCATCGCACCGGCCATGGCGGCCCGGCGGCCGTGCGGCACCTTGTCCAGGAGGGGGCCGATCACCGGCGCGAGCACCGTGAAAGGCGCCATGGTGATGGCGAGGTAGAGCGCCACGCGGCCGCGGGCCTCGTCGGTCGGCACCGAGAAGAAGACGGTCGACGCGAGCGCGATGGTGATCATGACGTCGCCGGCGCCGTTCACCCCGTGCAGTTCGATCAGCTTGCCGAGGCCGGACTCGCCGGCGCCGTGCGCGTGGGTGGCCTTGCGGATGCCGCGCGCGGTGCCGGTGAACGGCAGGTGCAGGGCACGGCCCACCGCGCGGACGGACCCTCCGACCCGGCCCGAACCGCTCACCCGACTCTCCTCCTTGAACCCCTTGTGCCCCTCGGCCCCGCCCGTCCCGGCGGCGTCATGGGGCGTCCTCGCGGTTGCCACCCCGTCATAGTGCCCCGAGATGGGCGGACGTAGTGCGGATACCGCGCGTATGGGCGTGCGGGGGCGGGGTGGCGGAGCGGGCCCGCGGGCGTCGTAGGGTGGGAAACGTCCCGTCGGTGTAGGCCGAGCGGCGGTGAACAGGTAGCGTGCGTAGCGCGCCGTGGCGATTGTTCTCGGCCGCGCGCCTCCCGGCCATCCCGCAGAATGGATGACAGCAGGTGCGTCCGAGCGCGATCGGGCGCGGACGTCGACGCGGCCCTCAGGTCCGCTCCGTCCGCACCCGCCCGCCTTCAGGCCGGCGCACTCGAGAGACGGCGTAGGAGAGAAGCGATACCTGTGAGCGCAGCGACCACGCGAAGCCGCACCCCCGACCGCCTGTGCGCCGAGGCCGTCGACCTCGCCCGCGCCGCGGCGGAGGAGGCCGCCGCCCCCGGCGTCGTCGGGGAGCACGTAGGGGTGGTCTCCGACGGGGACCGCGTGGTCACGCACTTCTTCGAGTGCAAGGAGCTCGGGTACCGCGGCTGGCGCTGGGCGGCGACGGTGGCGCGGGCCTCCCGCGCGAAGACCGTCACCCTCGACGAGGTGGTGCTGCTGCCCGGCCCGGACGCGGTCCTCGCCCCCGAGTGGGTCCCGTGGAGCGAGCGCCTGCGCCCCGGCGACATGGGCCCCGGCGACCTCCTGCCCACCGACGCCGAGGACCTGCGCCTCGAGCCCGGCTTCACCGGCGAGGACGCCCCGCCGCCGAACTCGGCCGTCTCGCACGAGATGGCGGAGCTGGTCGAGGCGGAGGACGCCGAGGTGACGGAGGGCCCGCCCGCGCGGTTGCCGTCCGCCCCGGCGCGCGGCTCCATCCCCGCCGTCGCCGAGGAACTCGGCATGCGCCGGGCCCGGGTCCTCTCCCGCTACGGCCTGCACGCCGCCGCCGACCGCTGGGAGGAGGCCTACGGCTCCAAGACGCCCATGGCCCAGGCGGCCCCCGCAACCTGCGCCAGCTGCGGCTTCCTCACCCCCATCGGCGGCTCCCTCGGCCAGGCCTTCGGCGTCTGCGCCAACGAGTTCTCACCGGCGGACGGCCGCGTGGTGTCGCTGGCGTACGGCTGCGGCGGCCACTCCGAGGCCGCGGTCATGCCGAAGCCCCCGCGGCCGGCCCCGCCGGTCATCGACGAGACGCGGGTGGACCCCTTCCCGCTGCGCCCGTCCGCCGACTCGGGTTCGGTGCCGGCGGCCACGGACGAGGAGTCGGCGGAGCTGGGGCACTCGTAGTGCTCGTGCGCTCGTCTCGTGCGTTTGTGAAGTGTCCCTTCACGTCGGAGAGTTGAGGGGCGGGCCGGGCAACTCCGGGATCATGTGCCGGTGTGCGCCGGCGTTGGTGCCGCTACGGCTTCGCCTTCCGGCGGCGGCGGCCGTCCGCGTCCCGCACTCCTCCGGAAGCTGACCCCCTTCCTCGCGCGATACCTTCTCCTCACGCAGACGACGAGAGGGAAACCGACGTGAGCAAGTTCGTGCGGCCGGCGCCCGAGGGAGCGGACCCCTTCGGCACGGCCCGTCTGCGCCGCGGTGTCCTGGACGCCTGGGCGACCAGTCCCGCCCGTTTCCGGGAGGACGCCAACGCCGAGGAGGACCTCGTCCTCGGCGGCTACCGGGACCGTCTCGTCGTCGAGCTGGCGCAGAACGCGGCCGACGCGGCGGCGCGGGCCGGCGTCCCCGGCCGGCTGCGCCTCACCCTCCGCGAGGGCGTCCTCGTCGCCGCGAACACCGGCGCCCCGCTGGACGCGGCCGGCGTCGAGTCGCTCGCCACGCTCCGCGCGTCGGCGAAGCGGGACACACGGCAGTCGGCGGTGGGCCGGTTCGGCGTCGGCTTCGCCGCCGTGCTCGCCGTCACCGACGAACCCGCCGTCGTCGGCCGGCACGGCGGGGTGCGCTGGTCGCTCGCGGAGGCCCGCGACCTGGCCTCGGACACCGCCCGCCACAGCCCCGGCCTCGGCGACGAGATCCGCCGCCGCGACGGCCACGTCCCCCTGCTGAGGCTGCCGTTCGCCGCCGAAGGCACCGCGCCCGACCCGTACGACACGGCCGTCATCCTGCCCTTGCGCGACCCGGCCGCCGCCGACCTCGCCGAGCGGCTCCTGACCGCCGTGGACGACGCGCTGCTCCTCGCCCTGCCCGGCCTGCACGAGGTCGTCGTCGAGGTGCACGACCAGGAGCCGCGCACCCTGCGCCGCGCGGCCGACGGCGAGCTGACCGTCGTCGAGGACTCCCGCGACGGGAGCACCCGCTGGCGGATCGCCGCCGCCGACGGCCCCCTCACGCCGGACCTGCTGGCCGACCGGCCGGTGGAGGAACGGCTGCGACCGTACTGGTCGGTGACCTGGGCCGTCCCCGTCGACGGCGACGGCGCACCCGCGCGGCCCCGCACCGGCCCCGTGGTGCACGCGCCCACACCCAGCGACGAACCCCTCGGCGTGCCCGCGCTGCTCATCGCCTCGCTGCCGCTGGACACCACCCGCCGGCACGCCGCGCCCGGCCCGCTGACCGACTTCCTCGTCCAGCGCGCCGCCGACGCCTACGCCGGGCTGCTCGCCGCGTGGCGGCCGGTGGGCGCGGGCATCATCGACCTGGTGCCGGGCCCGCTCGGCAAGGGAGAACTGGACGGCGCCCTGCGCCAGGCGATCCTGGAGCGGCTCCCGCGCACCGCCTTCCTGCCGCCCGCGGTCCCGCCGGCGCCGGAGGACGAGCTTCCGCAGGCGCTGCGCCCACGGGACGCGGAGATCGTGGAAGGCGCGGGCGCGGACACCGTGCGCGTGCTGGCGGAGGTCCTGCCCACGCTGCTGCCGGCCGGCCTGGAACGGCGGGTCGAGCTGCGCACCCTCGGCGTGCCCCGCATCCCGCTGGCCGACGCGATCGACCGGCTGGCGGGGCTTGAGAAGGACCCGGACTGGTGGCACCGGCTCTACGACAGCCTCGCGGGCGTCGACCCGGACCGGCTGACCGGCCTGCCCGTGCCGCTGGCCGACCGGCGCACGACCATCGGACCCCGTCAGGTCCTGCTGCCGACCGCGGACACGACCGGCGTGGACGCGGACGTCCTGGCCCGCCTCGGCCTCAAGGTCGCCCACCCCGACGCCGCGCACCCGCTCCTGGAGAAGCTCGGCGCCCTGCCCGCGACGCCGCGCGCGGTCCTCACCACCCCGCAGGTGCGGGCAGCCGTCGCCGCGTCCCTGGACGACGACGGCGGAGCCTTCTACGACGACCAGGACGCCCCGGACGCCGAGGAACTCGCCGACACCGTCCTGGCGCTGGTCCGGGACGCGGACCTCGCGCCCGGCGACGAACCCTGGCTGGGCGCGCTCGCCCTGCCCGACGAGGACGGCGAGCTCGCCCCCGCCGGTGAACTCGTCCTGCCCGGCAGCCCGTTCGCCTCCGTCATCCGCGAGGACGAACTCGGCATGGTGGACGCAGACTTGGCGGAGAAGTGGGGCGAACAGCCGCTGGCCGCCTGCGGGGTGCTGGCAGGCTTCGCCCTCGTGCGCGCCACGGACGTCGTCCTCGACCCGGACGAACTGGAGCCCCGCGAGGGCGACTTCCCCGAGCCCGACGACGCGGGGCTGCTGGACGCGGTGGACGTGTGGTGCGAGGACGTCCTCGACCGGTTCCCCGACGCACCGGTGCCGCCCGTCGCCACCGAGCTCGTCGCCGTCCGCGACCTTGACCTCGTCGACGACGACAAGTGGCCCGAGGCCCTCGCCCTGCTCGCCCGGCCGCCCCTGCGCGACGCCATCACCCAGCCGGTCCGCGTCCTCCTGCACGACGGCACCCACGAGGTCGTACGCCCGTACACGGCGTGGTGGCTGCGCGGGAACCCGGTGCTCGACGGCCGCCGCCCCGCGGGCCTGCTGGCCGCGGGCGGCGACCCGCTGCTCCACGGCCTCTACGACGAGGCGGACGCGACCGGCTTCGACGACGAGCAGGTGCTGCGCGCGCTCGGCGTCCGCACGTCGGTGTCCGCGCTCCTCGACGAGCCGGGCGGCGCGGCCGAACTCCTGGACCGCCTGGCAGACCCGGACCGCGAGGTCTCCGCGACCCAACTGCACGGTCTGTACACGGCGTTGGCCGACCTCGACCCCGAGCAGGTCACCCTCCCCGACGACCTGCGAGCCGTCGTCGACGGCGAGGTGAGGATCGTGGACGCGACCGAGGCGATGGTGGTCGACTCACCCGACCTCCTCCCCTTCACCCAGGGCATCCCCCTGCTCCCCGTACGCCCTTCCCGTGCGGCCGAGTTGGCGGAACTCTTCCAGGTCCGCCGCCTCAGCGAGTCCGTGACGGCCGCGATCGACTCCGAGGGCACGGAACACGAAGTCCCCGCGTCGGTACGCACTCTGCTCGGCCCGAGCACTCCTCACTCGTACGTGGAACACGAGGAACTGATCGTCGACGGCGTGGAGATCGACTGGCGCCTGACCCCCGACGGCACGCTCCACGCCGCCACCCTGGAGGGAGTAGCCGCCGGCCTGGCCTGGTCCACAACCCAATGGCCCCGCCGCTTCGAGGTGGCAGCCCTTTTGGAAGACCCGTCCCGCACGGAGGAACTGGCCAGGGACCGCTGGTTCGACTGAAGACGGGGGCCGTCCCGCCGGACGGCCCCCGTTTTGTCAGTCTGCTTCGGTTTCGAGGAAGTACTCGTACTTCTCCTGGTTGAGCGTGATACCCGTCAACTGCTGGACACGCTCAGCGTGCTCCTGTGTCAACGGATACACATCGGCCAGTTGCTCGGTCGGCATCCCTAGCAGCTGGCTGAAGGCTCCCGCGCCGACCGTGGTGACATCAGTGGTCGAGTCGGGGTGGTCCTCGTGCTTCAAGTAGCGCGATCAGGAAGTACACGGTCATGGCGTCAGCTTCGGCCGGGATAGGGCTGCGAGCTTCGTCTAGCCCCAGTATTCGGGTCGGACACGACTCCCACAGTGTCCACACCTATGGCTTCCTCGTGCAGCAGACCCTTGCCGTCGCCGGTTACACCCTTTTTGGGCTCACCGTGTGCTACCTGGATTAACTGTCAAGACTTGTGGACGAGGATTGGATGCCGCTGGCAGGTGAAGGAAATTGATTTTCCAGTAAGGAGTCATGGGGCGGCCACCGCCGATAAATAACCGCCACCGTGCGGCCAAGTGAAGGCCTCGCGCCTGCACAGCGACGGCATCGCGCGCCCGCCCCGCCAGAGCCGACGCGCCACTGCCGTGAGCAGCCGAACGTGATGCGGGCAGGGCGAGGGAGGATCGACTGCACCTGGACCAAGCGGTCGAGTGTGAGAGAGGACGCGGTGAGCGGGTTTCAAGCCGGTCATGCGGTGGTGCAATCCGATATGCACCGCAGCGGTCGTGTGTGGAGCGAGGCGTCGGGTGTCATTTTCGCCACTCCTGAGGCCCTGGTGAACGGCTGAGTTCCGGGCGCGCGGCACGCTAACCCGCTTTGTACATCGAGGGCGACCGTTCAGTGCGAACCCTGGCGTTCGAGGCGAAAGCGTTGCAGTCGCTCTGCCCACGCCGACGCCACCCGATCCCTGTTGCTGTGTTGGTGAAAGGTTGTACTGGATGGATTGTGATCATTTTCATCCAGCTTTGATCTTGCGCATGTGGTGGTGCCGAGGAGGATCCTTCTGGGTGCATCGTTGCCCGGCCCGGAACGGACAGGTCACGGTGCTTTGTCATTTTCGTGCGGTGTTTTGACCCGCCTTGGGAAGGAATCAACCAGGTGCACACTCGTGTCACCAGAACTGCCATCGCGGTGACGGCCGTCGCCGCCCTCACCGCCCTCGTGGGCAGCAACGCTTATGCCGTCGATACCTCCGGTGAAGGCGCAACGGAGGTCATGCCGTTCGCTTTCGAGGACGGTGCGTACCCTAACGCCGCCAAGACCGAAGCGGACAAGGGCATCAAACTGATCCGTGGTGACGGCAACATTACGCTCGCCAGCTGCAACTTAGATGCCAAGCAGATACGAGTGCAGGTCGTCGGGCCGCCTGTGAACAAGCAGGAGATGTATTGCTTCGTCTCCCGAGCCAGCACGGGTCTGCTGACGTTGGACCTTAATCGGGCCTTCTGGATCGATGCGGCCGACCAGCCGGTGACAGCCACGTTAACCGCCGAGGACGGCACTACCAAGGCCGTCACGATCCCCAAGGACGGCTATGCACCGGTTGGCGAGGGTGTCGTGGGCGGCAACCGTAGCAGGCTGGTCGAGATCAGGGTTACCGGCCCCATCGGAACCGCCCCCGCCCCTTCAGACGCCACTCTGGCGTTCACCGGCAAGCTGACGGTGGGCGACAGCAAGCGGTTCTGCACCGCCACGCTCGTCGACCCCCGATGGGTGTTGACAGCCAAGAGCTGCTTCGCCGATAACCCCGTCGAGAACAACACTGTTGCCGCTGGGGCCCCGAAGGAAAGGACGAGCGTCACCGTCGGCCGGACCGACCTGGCTACTTCCGGCGGTCACATCACCGACATTGTCGAGCTCATGCCGCACGCCGACCGGGATCTGGTCATGGGGCGCCTTGCACAGCCCGCAACTGGCATCAGCCCTGTCGCCCTGTCGTCGACGGCGGCTGTCGACGGCGAGGAGCTGACGACAGCCGGATTCGGCCGCACTGCCACCGAGTGGGCTCCTTCCAAGCTGCATACGGCGTCCTTTACCGTCGGCGCCGTGGCCGAGGCCGGCTTCGCCATCACAGCCAAGACACCGGCCGACGCGTCCGTCTGCAAGGGCGACGCCGGTGCCCCCACCCTCCGCACCGAGGCCGGCAAGCCCGCGCTTGTCGCGCTAGTGAGCCGCTCCTGGCAGACCAACTGCCTTGACGGCAGGCTCGACGAGAGCAAGAGCGGCGCCTACGACACCCGTGTGGACGATCTCCGCTCGTGGGTAGAGGGTGTGAAGGCCTCCCGGCCTGTGAACCGGCTCTTCGCCATCGGTGGCGACGAGAAAATCCATGCTAATTCCGGTGACTATGACACGGCTAGCGAGTGGACCTCCTTCGCCCACGTGCCTGGCAGTAGCTCTATGAAGCAGATCTCTGCTGTTGCGATGGGCGACAAGGTCCGCTTGTTCGCTATCGGCGGTGATGGGCGGATCTACGGCGCCAACGGTGACTACTCCGCCGGCACCTGGAGCGCCTTTAAGGTCGTCCCCGGTGACGGCGCGTTCCAGCGGATCTCTGCTGTTGCGATGGGCGACAAGGTCCGCTTGTTCGCTATCGGCGGTGATGGGCGGATCTACGGCGCCAACGGTGACTACTCCGCCGGCACCTGGAGCGCCTTTAAGGTCGTCCCCGGTGACGGCGCGTTCCAGCGGATCTCTGCTGTTGCGATGGGCGACAAGGTCCGCTTGTTCGCTATCGGCGGTGATGGGCGGATCTACGGCGCCAACGGTGACTACACCGCCGGCACCTGGAGCGCCTTTAAGGTTGTCCCCGGCACCACCGGCATCAAGTACATCGCCACCACCGCCGTTGGGGACCAGGTTCACCTGTTTGCTGTCGGCAGCGACGCCAAGATCAAGGCGGCCATCGGCGACTACGCCGCTGGCACTTGGTCCGCCTTCAAGTACATGGCCAGCAGCGGCATTCAGGGCATTGCCGCTACCACGCTCGGTGACAAGGTCCGTCTCTTCGCGATCGGCAGCGACAGCCAGATCTGGACCGCCGACAAGGAGACTGCCGGCACCTGGAGCGCATTCACCGCCGTCCACAGCAGCGGCATCAAAGACATCTCCACCACCGCCACCAGTTCCTGAACCCAACCCCGACGCCGGACGGCGACAACCAAGCGCTATGGAATGCTGCTCAGCCATCTCCAGGACGCCCTCGCTGTCCCAGCCCCTACCAGTTCCCCATCGGCGCGACCGCCCAGGACAGCCCGTCTATTGACACCGTCCGTCGCGCCAATGGCACCAGGGTGCTGCTGTCCCAGTGGACGATAGGGGCTGAGCGGCACCCTCGGCGGCATCGTCCTGGCCGGGATCAACTGACCGAGAAATGATGCAAAACGGTGGCACCTGATGTGGGAGGTGGGCCGTCGGCCCGCCTCCCACTGAAGTGAGTCGCCGGTGATGAGATGAGAGTCTGGTGAAACCAACACTCCACGGGCCTCAGCACCCGGGAAGAATCAGGCGCGCGTTACGCGCCTCCGCATTAGGCATGCTGACCATGGCCCTCACCCTAGGCCTCCTGGGAGCCTCGCCCGCCTCGGCGGGCCGGCAGACCGGTGCGGGACGGCTCACGGCCTTGTCGGACGTGACGCCCACAGACCGTGGCCAGGTGGTGGACTACTGGCGCGACGGCGGCCCGAACGTGAAGGCGGCTGCGGAAGCGGCGCTGATAGGAAGTGCCGCCGACATCGAGAGCTTTCTTGCTGTCGCTGAGAGCCTGAACCTCCAGGACAAGCGAGTCAATGCGGCACAGCTCGGAAGTATCGGAGGTATGGAACTCCTCGCCGCTGCCCGAACGGCGCTGGCCGGCGGCCGTTCCGCACTGGAAGACTTCCTGGACGACGGCTGGGAAGAGCCGTTGCAACAGGACCAGCGTGTGCAGGTCGCCCAGATCGTCAGCACCGCACGACAAGTCGAAGCGGACGCTGGGCGGGCCGCGCTCAACGGCACTCCGGCAGACATCGTGGCGTTCCTCCGCGAGGGGCAGTACACCGCCCGTGAGCAGGACGATCGTCTTCAGGTCGTCCAAATCATCAGCTTGGGTGGCAGAAACGTCCAGGCAGCCGGCCAGTTCGCGCTGAATGGCACACCGGATGACCGTCGGGCGTTTCTGGAGGTCGGCCAATTCGTCGCACGCAACAAGGACGAAGAGCACGCCACCGTCGCCGAGCTCGCCGAGCAGGCGACGGAAGCTGGCCGGCAGGCCGCCAAGGAAACCGCGGCCGCCAAGGCGCAATCGGCCAAGGCCGTAGAGTCGGCCCGGCTAGCCAAGGAGTCCGCGCTCGCCGCCAAGGCAGAAGCGGCGGCTGCCAACGGCGAAGTAGGCAAGGCAGCCCGCGCAGCCGCCGATGCCGCGAAGGCGGCTTCCCAGGCCGCCGTCGCGGCGCAGAAGGCGATCGACGCTGCCAGCGCCGCGAAGAACTCCGCCCGTGTCGCCGCGAACGCCGCGTCCCGGGCAGCGGCTGCGGCCGCGTCCGCCGCCCAGGCTGCGGCACGTGCGCAGTCGGCCGCAGCTGACGCCGCAACTGATGCGGGCAAGGCCGACGCGGCGCGCGTGGCTGCCGAGAACGCTCGTACCATTGCCAAGGGCGCTAATCTCGCAGCCGACGCCGCGGACCAGGCGGAAAAGGCCGCGACCGCCGCCGGTAATGCTGCGGCTTCGGCCGTGGCCGCCGGTACGGACGCCACCGCTGCCGCAGACGCAGCGATCGCTGCCAGCGACTACGCCGGCAGCTCCAGTGCCGCCGCCGCCGAGGCGCGTGCCGCCGCTGCCTCCGCCAAGCGGCATGCGGCGGAGGCCAACCGCGCCGCCAACGCAGCAGCGGCACTCGCCCGCAAGGCCGCGAAGGCAGCAGGCGAAGCCCGTGACGCCGCCCGCAAGGCCGCCACCCACGCCAACAACGCCGCAGCATCGGCCGAAGATGCCGCACACCACGCTGGCGACGCGGCTACCGCGGCCGCCAAGTCCACCGCGTACGCCAACGCGGCCACCGAGGCCGCGACCACCGCATCGGCAGCGGTGGCCAAGGCGCAGGAGGTCTACACCCTCGCCCGCGAGGTGGAGGCCGAGGACCTGCTGGGCCGCACCAACGCCGGCATAGCGCTCGCCAAGGACCAAAAGGCGAAGTACAACGCCCAGGTCGCCGAGGCCGCACAATTGCTGCAGGCGGTCAAGGACCGGGACACCGAACGCGACCGGCTCGTGACCAAGGCCGCAGAACCGGGGGCCGACCTCGCGATCATTGCCACCGAAGGCCGCAGATTGGCCCTGCTGTCGGCCAAGAACGGAACGGCCTGGGGACGGGCCGCAGCCGAAGCCGCACTCGCCGGGCCCGATGAGGTGGTCATCGACTACCTGAAGAACGGCTGGAAAACCGCTCGCGAGCAGGACGAACGATCCTACACTGAGCGCCTCGCCGAAGAGAGCGCAGCCCCTGAGGTGCGTACTGCGGCCGAGGCGGCGCTCCGCGGAGACGCGGCAGCTGTCACCGCCTTCATCAACGACGGCCAGTACCTGGCCGCCGCTCAGGGCATGCGCGTCGCTGTTGCGCAGGTCGCATCCGAGGGCGGTCCGGTGCTCGCCGATGCCGCCCAGGCGGCGCTGAACAGCGGAGACCCCAAGAAGTACAGCCAGTTCCTGGCCACGACCCAGTTCACCGCTCGCACCCAGGACGAACGCGTCCGATCTGCCCAGTTGCTAAGCACGGGCCGGGACGAGGTCAAGGCCGCCGCCCGGATTGCGCTCGAAGGCTCACCGCAAACCGTCCACGCATTCATCGTCTACGGCCAGTACAAGGCGGCACGCCAGGACCATCTCGACGCCACGCACGAGGCACAGGTCCAGAAACTGATCGCGGACGCTGCCAAGATCGCGGCTGAAGCACAGAAGAACGCCGCGACGGCGCATAAGGTCGCTGCCACGGCTCGCAAGGCCGCCGCAGAAGCCAACGATTGGGCGCTGAAGGCTGACGCTGCCGCCAAGGAGGCCCAGTCCAGCGCGGCCAAGGCGGCCCAGTATGCCAAGGACGCCGAAGCCTCAGCCGCCAGTGCCGCCGCCTCCGCGGCCCGCGCACGCAAGGCAGCCAACGAAGCCAGCACGGCATCCGAGGCCGCAGCCCTGTCCGCTTCCGACGCGACACTCTCCTCCGAGATGGCCCAGGCCTCTGCCTCCTCCGCCTGGGGTTATGCCGAGCAGGCACGGCAGTCGGCCATTGCGGCCGGCCAGGACGCGGACGCCGCACTCAAGGCGGCCCAGGAGACCTTCGCCATCTCCGTGAAGAAGTACCGGGAGGAAGAAGAGGTCCGTCGCAAGGCCGCCCTCGAAGCAAAACAGAAGGCCGAGCAGGACCCCGGCTACCAGGCACGCAAGATCTACCGCTGTCAGCAGGCCATCGTCCCGTGCGATCCGCAAGAATCTGCCCGATGGTGCCAGCACAAGGAAATCTTCTGCGACATCATCACCAGCCCTGAACTCAAGCAGGCGCTGGAGAACCTGTACACCTTCACCAGTGCGGTTACAGGTCTCGGAAACCTGGAGGCATGCCTCGATAACAAGAGCTTCGAGGACTGCGGACCCCTGGCGGCCGATGCTCTCATCGGAGCCAAGATGAAGGCACTTGACAAGGCATGGGACGCCCTCAAGCTCATCCGACGCGGCTGCAAGTTAATAGGCGCGACGGCCAAGGCGGCCCCGTCCGGTGCGGCGACCATGATGGGTGTCCAGGTGGCTGCCGCCTCGGCCGCGAAGGGCTGCCTCGAGGGAAAGAGGGACTACGACGTCTTCGATCCGGTCACCGGGAACTTGATCACTGACATCGACCACTTCTCCGGTGACGTCCTTTGGGAATTGAAGGACGTGATTGGATATTGGGACGATGCCGTGTGGCTCAAGACCCACATAAACGGAAAGTTCGCCAAGTACCTGAACGCCCGCAAGCAACTTCCCGAGTTCTACGCGGACGCCCCGATCGGTTTCCGGTTCACCCATGGGAACCAAGATCAGCGATTCGTTGAAGCGGTCGAGGCCCGGATTCAGCAGCTCAGGGAGGAGTATCCAGGCGTCGTGATCATGACAAGGTGGGACTAATGGGCTACCCGTTCCAGACCGCCGACGGTTCGAGGGTCATTTGGGATCCAGGGGTCGGGGTGGGGCAGACCTTCGCCGCGCTCGCACAACAGACCGGTGACCTATTGGGTGTGCCCACCGGGCTGGCCTTCGATGAGCGGCTCGGCGGGAGCAGCGTGGATCTGGCCGCGTTCCAGCGGTTCACCCAGGCGTTGTACGACAGGTACTTCAACACCAACAACTTCGTCCTGCACGGTCTTCTGCGTGGACTCTTGCTCGCTTCGATCGTGATGCTCGAAAACGGCGGCGGTTCGATCACCCGAACACTGGAAGGCGAAGAAGGGCTAACGGAAGGCCACGAGGCCTACACGCGAGCCATGTGGACGGATGGCTAACCTTGCCGTGGTTTTGAGCCCGGCCGCCACTGCGGCCGGGCTCAATACTTTGCCGCCAAACTCTGGAACGCTGCAGTGCCGTCGCCCTCGGAGTCTGTCTGCACGAATGGGCACCCTTACAGTCGGCTGTCGCCGGTGAGGCCCATGCCGCCGTCCTGGAAAAGCGCCGCGACGAAACTGCCGGAGCTGCCCGAAAAGCGGGCAAAATAGCCAAGAAAGCCCAACAGGTCAGTATCAAACCTTCACGCAAGCCCAAGTGCGACGCTGAGGCTCTCCTTCACCCTGATCCTCGCCGTCGCCTCCTGGCACCTGGTCGAGCGGCCCGCGCTCCGGCTGAAGGACCTCGGCAAGCGCCCGGCCGGCCCGCTTCCGAGCGCCCTGCCACCGCAGGGCCGACTCTCCCCGCCGCGACCGTGCCCACCGCCTCGACGTCCGGCTCCCTCCACGCCGAGCGATCGGTCAGCGCCTCTCGAGGAGCCGGACGGGCATGTGACCGCCGGTTAGCCCGGAACCGGGGGGCGCCCAGGAGTACGCGCGCCGCCTCGTCGAGATCTGGCGGAAGCGCGGGCGCCCGGCGCGAACCCTGTTTGATCGACGGCTCATTGCCCGGTGCGAATCTCGTCGAGCTTCTCCGCGAGGGCCTTCGTCTCGGCGATCAGACGCTCATGTGCGTTCTCCTGCGTCCTGTCGCCCTGACCCTCGAACGCCCGGCGGAAATGCGGCTGGAGTTGGGTCCACCAGCCGTAGTCCAGCATCGCCCAGGCCTGCGGGCAGAGCGGGGCGCGGGTCTTCGGCAGGTACCCCGCCCCGACCAGCGGCTCGTAGAACCTCTTGGGGTCGCTGCCCTCGAGGTGGCAGAGGAAGGTGAAGACCCGTTGCTGGGTGACGGGGTGATCGCTCGAGAACCCTTCCAGGGTCAGCTTGCCCTCCTCGCGGGCGAGCTCGTCGAAGAGGAGCGCGGCTGCCAGCGACGGCCCCGGACCGACCTCGTTGACGGTGTAGAACGACGCGAACCCGTCGGCGGCGTCCTCCTCCAGTCCGAGGTTCGCCAGCAGAAGCTGGCGCTGCAGAGCATGACCCACCTCGTGACCGAAGACGAACTGGGTCGACAGCGCGGTCAGGTCGTCGACGTTGTAGCTGGAAGGGGGGAACAGAGCGGGACGCTCGACGGTCTTGACCACCTTGCCGAGCACCCCTTGGATCTGGGTCAGGAACGGCGGGGGCAGATAGACGGTCCTGCCGTCGGGCTGAGTGACCGCGTCCGTGACTCCCGGCGGGACCTCGTCGGTGACCTTCACGACCAGGTCGTGCGGGAGGGCGACCGACGTGTTCAGCCAGCCGGCCACCTGCTCGAGCACGCGGGACCGCCGGACGACCGCCACCGCCCGTCGGTCCGCGGGCTTGACCGTGTCGTCCTCGTAGACGACCGTGACCTTGCCGTTCGGGGCGTCGGCCTTGTCGCCTCCGCCGCCGCAGGAGGCGACCGCGAAGGAGGCGAGCAGCAGCAGCGCTCCCGCCACAGCGGTCCTCGAAACGCCCGAGTACCCACCACTGCTCAGCACCTGGTCAGCTCTCTTTCCCGGGCGGCCGGCGGTATCGCGGGTTCGGCAGGATGCCGGAGGCAGGGCTCGAGCCCGACACGCGGATTATGATCGACGACCTTTTTGCGTGCAATGACCTACTTGAGGCCGTTTTGCGTCAGGTCACTCCGGGGAACGCCGGTCCAGCCACCGCCACAGCAGTTCCAGCAGCGCCGACGCCGCCGCCGCGACGGCGACCGCCGTCCACGGCATCGACACCCCGACCAGCTTCAGGGCGAAGAAATCCTGGAGCCACGGCACCACCAGCACCACCAGGAACGCCGCGCCCATCGCCGCCACCAGGGCGATCCGCCACCACGTGTACGGGCGGGCGATGATCGCCAGGATCCACATGGAGGTCAGGAACAGCGTCAGCGTCGCCGCGCTGGTCTCCGCGTCCAGCGCGCCCGGCCCTGTGTAGTGGTGGCGGGCGATCAGGTACGTCGTGAAGGTCGCCGCCCCGGCCAGCACCCCGCCCGGGATCGAGTACCGCATGACGCGGCGCACGAAGTGCGGGCGGGCGCGTTCGGTGTTCGGGGCGAGGGCGAGGAAGAAGGCAGGGACGCCGATCGTCAGCGTCGACAGCAGGGTCAGGTGGCGGGGCAGGAAGGGGTACTCCACCTGCCAGCACACCACCAGCAGCGCCAGCAGCACCGAGTACACCGTCTTGACCAGGAAGAGCGTCGCCACCCGGGTGATGTTGCCGATCACCCGCCGGCCCTCGGCCACCACCGAGGGCAGCGTCGCGAAGCTGTTGTCCAGCAGCACGATCTGTGCGACCGCCCGGGTCGCCTCGGAGCCCGAGCCCATCGCCACGCCGATGTCCGCGTCCTTGAGCGCGAGCACGTCGTTGACGCCGTCGCCGGTCATCGCGACGGTGTGCCCGCGGGACTGGAGCGCGCCGACCATGTCCCGCTTCTGCTGCGGGGTGACCCGCCCGAACACGGTCGCCCGGTCCAGCTCCCGCCCCATGTCGTCCCGGCCGACGGGCAGTTCGCGCGCGTCGACGGTACGGGCGTCCAGGCCGAGCTTGGCGGCGACCGCGCCCACGGACACCGCGTTGTCCCCGGAGATGACCTTGGCGCGGACGTCCTGCTCGGCGAAGTAGCCGAGGGTGTCGGCCGCGTCCGGGCGCAGCCGCTGCTCCAGGACGACGAGCGCGGTGGCCCGCGCACCCCGGGCCGGTTCCGCGTCGGACAGGTCGCCGGCGGCACGGGCGAGCAGCAGGACCCGCAGGCCCTGCTCGTTGAGCCGCTCGGTCTCCGCGAGGGCCGGGTCGTCGGCGCCCAGCAGGACGTCGGGGGCGCCCAGCAGCCAGGTGCTCCGCTCCCCGTCGCCCTCGCTGAACGTGGCCCCGCTGAACTTGCGCGCGGAGGTGAAGGGGAGCGCCTCGGTGCAGCGCCAGCCGTCGGCGTCGTCCGGGTAGGCGTCGATGATCGCCTGGAGTGAGGCGTTGGGCCGCGGGTCGGCCTCGCCGAGCGCGCCGAGCACCCGGCGTACGTAGGCGTCGTCGGCCCCGTCGAGCGCGCGGACCTCGGTGACGTCCATCCCGCCCTCGGTGAGGGTGCCCGTCTTGTCCAGGCACACGGTGTCCACGCGGGCGAGGCCCTCGATCGCGGGCAGCTCCTGGACCAGGCACTGCCGGCGGCCCAGCCGGATGACGCCGATCGCGAAGGCGACCGAGGTGAGCAGGACCAGCCCTTCCGGGACCATCGGGATGATCCCGCCGACGGTCCGCGCGATGGAGTCCTTGAGGTCGTTCTCCTTGACGATCAGCTGGGTGACGACCAGGCCGATCGCGGCCGGGACCATCATCCACGTCACGTACTTGAGGATCCTCGAGATGCCCGAGCGCAGCTCGGAGTGGACGAGCGTGAACCGCGAGGCCTCCTCGGCGAGCTGCGCCGCGTACGCCTCGCGGCCGACCTTGGTCGCCTGGAACGCGCCGCCGCCCCCGACGACGAAGCTGCCGGACATGACCTCGTCGCCGGGGTGTTTGACGACGGGATCGGCCTCGCCGGTGAGCAGCGACTCGTCGACCTCCAGCCCGTCCGCCTCCGCGCAGGTCCCGTCGACGACGATCTTGTCGCCGGGGCCGATCTCGATGAGGTCGCCGAGAACCAGCTCGGAGGTGCCGACCCGTACGGCGACGCCGTCGCGCCGCACGGTCGGCCGGGACTCGCCGATGACGGCCAGGGAGTCGAGGGTCTTCTTGGCCCGCCATTCCTGGATGATGCCGATGCCGGTGTTGGCGAGGATCACGAAGCCGAAAAGGCTGTCCTGGATCGGGGCGACCGCCAGCATGACCAGCCACAGGACGCCGATGATCGCGTTGAACCGGGTGAACACGTTCGCCCGGACGATCTCGCCGACGGACCGGCTGCTGCGGACGGGGATGTCGTTGACCTCACCGCGCTCGACGCGCTCCGCGACCTCGGCGGAGGTGAGCCCGGTCGCCGCCGGGGGAGCCGGGGCGGCTGCTGCGGCTGTGGCGGCGTGCTCGGCGTCGGCGTCGGTGTGGGTCATGGGTTCGACAGTACGTGCGGATTAGGGCGGTCACCCGCCGGAAGTCCGAAAGATCCGACCCTGGGAGGAGGGGGGAGGGTACCCGTCGTGCGGCGGTATTACGGGTCCTAGGGGTTGTCCGAGGGGCGCGCGTCGACGCCCCGCAGGCCGGCGGCGTCCGCCGCGTCCCCGGTGTGCCTCGCGTCCGTCGCGTCCCCGCCGTGTGCCGTGTCCCCGGCGTGCGTGGCGTCCGCCGCGTCTCCCGCCCTCGCGGCCTCCCGCTTGATCGCCGCGTCCCGCTTGCGCACGTACCAGATGCCGATGAGGCCGAGGCCCGCGCCGGCCAGGCAGGTCCACAGCCACCACAGATGGCCGTGGTCCTCGTACCAGCCGTAGAAGGGGAGCTGGGCGAGGAAGAGGACGAACCAGATGACGGTGCCGCCGGTGACGGTGCCGACCACGGGGCCCTCCAGGGGCTCCGGCGCCTCGTGTCTGGGAGATCCCGTAAGGAAGGGGGCCATGGGGGACAGCCTACGAGGCCTGTCGGTCTACGCGCGGAGATGGCGTGGCTTCATCTATGTGTTCATACTGAAACGGTTTGTCTTTGTCCCTTTCTGTTCGTAGGAAACGCCAATGTCGCCCTCGGCCACTGCCAAGGACCCCGCGCCGCAGGAGCCGGGCAGTACGCCCGAGCACGGTGCTCTCGACCGATACTTCCGCATCTCCGAGCGCGGCAGCAGCCTCGCCCGTGAGATCCGCGGAGGCTTCGCCACCTTCTTCGCGATGGCCTACATCATCGTGCTGAACCCGATCATTCTCGGCAGCGCGAAGGACATGTACGGTCACCAGCTCGACAACGGTCAGCTGGTGACCGCGACCTGCCTGACCGCGGCGTTCACCACGCTGCTGATGGGCGTCGTGGGCAACGTCCCCATCGCCCTCGCCGCCGGCCTCGGCGTGAACTCCGTCGTGGCCCTCCAGCTCGCGCCCCGGATGTCCTGGCCGGACGCGATGGGCATGGTGGTCCTCGCCGGTCTCGTCGTGATGCTGCTCGTGGCGACCGGTCTGCGCGAGCGCGTGATGAACGCCGTGCCCTTCGGGCTGCGCAAGGCGATCTCCATCGGCATCGGCCTGTTCATCATGCTGATCGGCCTGGTGGACGCCGGTTTCGTCACCCGCATCCCGGACGTCGCCCAGACCACCGTCCCGCTCCAGCTGGGCACCGGCGGTCACCTCACCGGCTGGCCGGTGCTCGTCTTCGTCCTCGGCGCGCTGCTGACGCTGGCGCTGATCGTCCGCAAGGTGCCCGGCGCGATCCTGATCTCGATCGTCGCGATGACCGTCCTCGCGGTGATCGTCAACGCCGTGGCCGACGTGCCGTCCTGGGGCCTGACCACCCCGGAGTGGCCGGGCAACCCCGTGGCCAGCCCCGACTTCGGCCTGATCGGCCAGGTCAGCCTGTTCGGCGGGTTCTCGAAGGTCGGCGTGCTGACGGGCGTCCTGTTCGTCTTCACGGTCCTGCTGTCCTGCTTCTTCGACGCCATGGGCACGATCATGGGCGTCAGCGACGAGGCCAAGCTGACCGACGCCCAGGGGCAGATGCCCGGCATCAACAAGGTGCTCTTCGTCGACGGCATCGCCGTCGCCGCGGGCGGCGCGAGCTCCTCCTCGGCCACCACCGCCTTCGTGGAGTCCACGGCGGGCGTCGGCGAGGGCGCGCGCACCGGCTTCGCGAACCTCGTCACCGGCGGCCTGTTCGCCGTCGCCCTCTTCCTGGCCCCCGTCGCCACGATGGTCCCGTCCCAGGCGGCCACCCCGGCCCTGGTCGCGGTCGGCTTCCTGATCCTCGCGAACTCGGTCAGGGACATCGACTGGGCGGACTACACGATCGCCGTCCCCGCCTTCGTGACGATGGTGATGATGCCGTTCACCTACTCGATCACCAACGGCATCGGCATGGGCTTCATCACCTTCGCCGTGCTGCGCCTCGCGGCGGGGCGGGGCCGGGAGGTGCCGACGCCGATGTACGTCGTCGCCGCCGTGTTCGCCTTCTACTACCTGATGCCGGCTCTCGGACTGACCTGATGCCGGACCGCCGGTCCGCCCGGTCCACAGGCCTGCCGGCCGGCGGGCCCACGGGCCGGTGAGCCGACCGGTGTGAACCCGGCCTTCGGGCCGGCCGATGCGTGAGCCCTGCGGCCTCGCGTGATCCGCTCGACGCGGTTCATGCGAGGCCGTAGAACTTCTCCGTCTCCTCGACGGCGATCTGGAACCGCTCGTCGAAGTCGTTGCGGACGAGCGTCTGGACGACGTAGTCCTGGACGCTCATCCCGCTTCTGGCGGCATGGTGCCGGAGCCGTTCGAGCAGGTCGTGGTCTATTCGCAGGCTGAGCACACTGGTCCCCATGGCTACGAGGGTCGCGGCACGTATCGGGACGGTGGGAGGCATTCCGCGCACGTATCACCCGTATGAGTGACATTCGGGTACAGGTGAGGTTGCGTGGCGGGCGTCACGGGCACTCGGGGACCCCTGCAGTGGTCCTTAGCGAGGGTAATGAGTTACGCTAAAGAACATGCCGGACCTTACCCATGGCGACGACGCTGCCGCCGTGAACTCCCTGCGATCCGCCGTGATGCGGTTGTCCCGTCGGCTCAAGCACCAGCGGGTCGACGAGTCGCTGAGCCCCACCGAGATGTCGGTGCTCGGCACCCTCTCCCTGTGCGGCAGTGCCACCCCGGGCGAACTCGCCCGCAAGGAGCACGTGCAGCCGCCCTCGATGACCCGCATCGTGGCGCTGCTGGAGGCCAAGGGCCTGGTCCGGCTGGAGCCGCACCCTGAGGACCGGCGCCAGAAGGTCGTCACCAAGACCGAGCAGGCCGAAACCATGCTCGAGGAGAGCCGCCGCAAACGGAACGCCTTCCTGGCCACCCTCGTCGACGGCCTCGACGACGACGAGTGGGCGAAGCTGCGCGCCGCCGCCCCCGTGCTGGAGAAACTCGCACACCTGTAGGACGCCAGAAGGAGGCGAACCCGTTTGAGTTCGGGACCCGGAGCAGACTCCGCCCCCGCACCGACCACCCACGACACTGTTCCACCGGCGCCTGCCGAAGGCGCCCGCAAGTCCTCGATGTTCAGCTCCCTGAGGGTCAGGAACTACCGGCTGTTCTTCGCCGGCCAGGTCGTCTCCAACATCGGCACCTGGATGCAGCGCATCGCCCAGGACTGGCTGGTGCTCAGCCTCACCGGCTCCGCCACCGCCGTCGGCGTCACCACCGCCCTGCAGTTCGTGCCCATGCTGTTCTTCGGGCTCTACGGCGGCGTCCTCGTCGACCGGCTGTCCAAGCGCCGCACGCTGCTCGGCACCCAGGCCGCGATGGGCCTCACCGGCGTCGCGCTCGCCGCGCTCACCCTCTCCGGACACGTCCAGGTCTGGCACGTCTACGTCGCCGCCTTCGCCGTGGGCCTGGCGACCGTGCTCGACAACCCCGCCCGCCAGTCCTTCGTCTCCGAGATGGTCGGCCCGGCGCAGCTGCAGAACGCGGTCAGCCTGAACTCCGCGAACTTCCAGTCCGCCCGGCTCGTCGGCCCCGCCGTCGCGGGCCTGATGATCACCGGTGTGGGCACCGGCTGGGCGTTCCTCGCCAACGGCCTGTCCTTCGTCGCGCCCATCACCGGCCTGCTGCTGATGCGCGCCCGTGAACTGCACGTCGTCGAGCGCGCCGCGCGCGGCAAGGGCCAGCTGCGGGAAGGCCTGCGCTATGTCGCCGGACGCCCCGACCTGATCTGGCCGATCGTCCTGGTCGGATTCGTCGGCACCTTCGGCTTCAACTTCCCCGTCTACCTGACCGCCTTCGCCGACGACGTCTTCCACGCCGGCGCGGGCTCCTACAGCCTCTTCAACACGCTCATGGCCGTCGGCTCGCTGATCGGCGCGCTGCTCGCGGCCCGGCGCGGCACGGCCCGGCTCCGGGTGCTGGTCGCGGCGGGGATCGCCTTCGGCGTGCTGGAGCTGGTCGCGGCGGCCGCCCCGTCCCTGTGGCTGTTCGCCCTGCTCATGGCCCCGATCGGGGTGTTCGGCATGACGCTCAACGTCACCGCGAACACCAGCCTCCAGATGGGCACCGACCCCGCCATGCGCGGCCGGGTCATGGCCCTGTACATGATGGTCTTCCTGGGCGGTTCCCCGGTGGGCGCGCCGATCGCCGGCTGGATCACCGACGTGTACGGCGTCCGCGCCGGCCTCGCGGCGGGCGGCGCGGTCTCCGCCGTCGCGGCCGTCGCGATCGGTGTGATCCTCACCCGCATCGGCGGTCTGCGGCTCGCGGTGGGCTGGCGCCACGGGCACCCGACGGTGCGGTTCGTGCCGCGGGAGCGGGAGGAGCTGGCCGCGGCGGCGTAGCCCCGGTCCGACGTTCGGCGGACCCTCAGGATCGGCCGCGCACGGGTTCAGTCGCGGGGGAACTCGTCGGTCTTGAGGGTCAGGCCGAGGGGGGTGGCGGTCATGTCGACGTCCGTCCCGAAGACCACCGACAGTTCACTGAGGTACTCGCCGTCCTTGGGCTGCGTGTAGAGGTGACACTTGCCCTGGTAGGGGTCGGCGACGAGGTAGACGGGCACCTCGGCGACGGCGTAGGCGGTCTTCTTGGGGCCGTAGTCGTTGGCGGCGGTGCCCTTGGAGATCACCTCGGCGACGAACTCGACGTCGTCGTGACGCCAGCGGCCCTCGTCGTCGGCCTCAGCGGAGTCGCGGAGTCTGACCACGTCCGGGCAGAAGCCGTTCTCCTGACCGGGGAAGTCGATGCGGACGTCGGAGAGAACCCTGACGCCCTTCCCGGACTTCTCGCGGACAGCCAAGGCGATCTGGAAGATGATCTCCCAGTGAGTGGCCCTCTGAGGTGTCATGTGGACGCTGCCCCCGACGATCTCGACCCGGAATCCTTCGGGGACGGGCATCTGCTCCAGCCGCTCGAACCACTCGTCCAGGCGCTGGGTGTTCGCGTCGGCCATGGCGATCCTGTCGTCGACGACGGTCATCGTGGCGCTCCTCCCCGGCTGTCCCGTGGGCGGGTGCAGCCGCGCAGTACAACGATACGTACGGCGTCCGGGACACGCCCGGAACCCGGGGCAGGGGCTGGGGCAGGGGCAGACTGACCGTATGAGACTCTTCGCAGCGGTCCTGCCTCCCGAGGACGTCGTCCTCGAACTCGCCGCCGAGGTGGCCGCGTTGCGGAAGCTGCCCGGTGCGGACGCGTTGCGCTGGACCGGACGGCCCGGCTGGCATTTCACGCTCGCCTTCTACGGCGAGGTCGACGACGACGTCGTACCGGAGCTGTCGGCCCGGCTGGCGCGGGTCGCGCATCGCACCGCGCCTTTCGCTCTCGCGCTGCGGGGCGGCGGGCAGTTCGGGCACGGGCGGGCGCTGTGGGCCGGGGCGGACGGCGAGACGGCGGCGCTGCGGCTGCTCGCCGAGCGGGCCGAGGCCGCGGCGCGCAAGGCCGGCCTCGACATGGGGGAGCACCGCCGCTACAAGGCCCACCTGACGCTGGCCCGCAGCCGGGACGCCGTCGACGTCCGGCGTCACGTCGAGACGCTGGACGCCTTCGCCGGCCGGACGTGGACGGTGGGCGAGCTGGTATTGGTGCGCAGCAACCTGCCCAGGTCCGGGACGCCGGGGGAGCAGCCCCGCTACGACCCGGTCGGCCGGTGGGCACTGGGCGGGGCCGGTTAGGCTCGTGGTGTGGACCCGAAAACCCGTAACCGGATCATGGCCGCCGTGCTGGTGCTGATGTTCGTCGTCGTGGCGGTGGCCGCGGCGCTCTAGCTCCGCTGGCCGGGCGGCTCGGGGTGCTTGCCGTCGCCGGCCGGCTGCGGGTCTGTGGGGGCCGTCGCCGGTCGGCTGCGGGTCTGTGAGGGCTGGTCGCGCAGTTCCCCGCGCCCCCTGAGGGGTTGTCCTCGCGGCGATCGCAGGCGGGCGCTTGCTTGCTTCGAGTGGGCTTCAAGGCGTTGGCTGGGGCCCCATGGAGTACACGCAGCTCGGACGTACCGGACTCAAGGTCAGCCGACTGGTCCTGGGGACCATGAACTTCGGACCGCAGACGGACGAAGCGGACAGCCACGCGATCATGGACGCGGCGCTGGACGCCGGTATCAACTTCTTCGACACCGCGAACGTGTATGGGTGGGGCGAGAACAAGGGCCGCACCGAGGAGATCATCGGCAGCTGGTTCGCCAAGGGGGGCGAGCGGCGCGACAAGGTCGTCCTCGCCACGAAGGTGTACGGCAACATGGCCGGCGACGGGGCCGCCTGGCCCAACCACGACAAGCTCTCCGCGCTGAACATCCGGCGCGCGGTCGACGCCAGCCTCAAGCGGCTGGGGACCGACCACATCGACGTCTACCAGTTCCACCACGTCGACCGGAACACCCCGTTCGAGGAGATCTGGCAAGCCATCGACGTCCTGGTCCAACAGGGCAAGATCCTCTACGCCGGGTCCAGCAACTTCCCCGGCTACAAGATCGCCCAGGCCAACGAGATCGCCGCCCGCCGCGGCGGCACCATCGGGCTCGTCAGCGAGCAGTGCCTGTACAACCTGGCCGAACGGCGCGCCGAGATGGAGGTCATCCCGGCCGCGCGGGAGTACGGGCTCGGAGTGATCCCCTGGTCCCCGCTGCACGGTGGACTGCTCGGCGGCGTCCTCAAGAAGGAGGCGCAGGGCGTCCGCCGCGCCTCCGGCCGGGCCGCCGCCGCCCTGGAAGACGACGGCGTCCGCGCACAGGTGCAGGCCTACGAGAGCCTTCTCGACAAGCACGGCCTGGAGCCCGGCGAGGCCGCCCTTGCGTGGCTGCTCACCCGCCCCGGCGTGACCGGCCCGATCGTCGGCCCCCGCACCGCCGAGCAGCTCCAGTCGGCGGTCCGCGCAGTGGAGTTGGAGCTGTCCGACGAGCTCCTGGCCGGCTTGGACGAGATCTTCCCCGGCCCGGGTCCGTCCCCGGAGGCCTTCGCCTGGTGAGGACTTGAGCGTCAGCCGGCTGTGTCGTCGGGGGTGTAGGGGGCGTACGGGTCGTAGGGCACCGGGGGTTCCGGGGCCTGCGAACTTCTGCGCCCCCTACGGGCCTTAGGGGTGTTACGGGTCCTACGGGTCGTAGGGGCCGCCCATGCCCCACGCCTGGTGCAGCGCGTCCGCGAACGCGCCGGCGAGTTTGTGTTCGCCGCTGGCGTTCGGATGGGTGCCGTCGTAGGTGTCGGTGTGGATGTCCCACGTCTCCGGGACCGACGCCATCAGCAGCGGCGACGAGGGCTGGTCGAGGTCCGCCGCCGTCTTGGCGAGCAGTTCGTTGAAGCGGGCGACCTGCGTGGCGAAGGGCGCGTCGTTCGCGGCGCGGACGTTGGGGATCACCGGCAGCAGCACCGCCCGCACCCCCGGCCGGGCCGCCCTTGCCTCGGCGACGAACGCGCGGACGTTGTCCGCCGTCTGCTCGGCGTTCGTGTAGAAGCCGAGGTCGATCAGGCCCAGGGAGACCAGCAGGACGTCCGCCCGCTGCTCCCGCACCGCCTCGCCGACCAGCGGCGCCATGTGCAGCCAGCCCTCGCCCCACCCGGCCAGGTGCCGGCGCGGGAAGCCGGGTTCGGCGTACGTGTACGAGGTGGGGGCGTCCGCCGCCTTGTCGTACAGGGTCTCGCGCGGGCCGACGAGGGTGAACGAGCCGCCGTACGTCTCGCACAGGTGCCGCCACAGGCGGTAGCGCCAGGTGTGCTCACCCGCGCTGCCGATCGTCATCGAGTCGCCGACGGGCATCAACCTGAGCATCCGCTCATCATGAGGGATCAAGGTGACGTGTGGGGTGTGAGGCCTGCCACGGACGACGCAAAGGCCGGGCGGGGTGGCAGTCTTGGGGCATGCGTCGACCGTTCGCCCTCCTTGCCGGGGCCCTGCTCGTGGGCGCCCTCACCGTGCCCGCCTCCGCCGCCGACGGCGACGGGAGTTTCACGATCGAGGACCCGCGCATCACCGAGTCCAGCGGCCTGGCCGCCTCCCGCCGGCACCCCGGGATCTACTGGACGCACAACGACCAGGACAAGGGCGCCTTCCTCTACGCGGTGGACAGCTCCACCGGCCGCACCGTCGCGACGATCACCATGACCGGGGTGGGCACCCCGCGCGACGTCGAGGCGATCGCCGTCGGACCGGACGGCCAGCTCTACGTCGGCGACATCGGCGACAACGACGGCGTCGAGTGGGACCACGTGTGGGTGTACCGGCTGCCCGAGCCGAAGGAACTCAAGGACCAGAAGGTCCGGGCCACGCAGTACGTCGTGAAGTACCAGGACGGTCCGCGCGACGCCGAGTCGCTCGTGGTGCACCCGAAGACCGGCCGTGTCTACATCATCGACAAGCAGGAGGAGGGCGGGCACCTCTACGAGGGCCCGGCCCGGCTCTCCGCCTCCGGCGTCAACGTGTTCAGGCCCGTCGCCCCCATCGACCTGTGGGCCACCGACGCCGCCCTCTCCCCGGACGGCCGGCGTCTCGCCGTGCGCGGTTACTTCGGCGGCATCGACTACGACTGGAACGGCGGCCGGCCCGAGCGGCTGGGGCGGCTCGACCTGCCGTTGCAGCGGCAGGGGGAGTCCGTCAGCTTCTCGGCCGACGGCTCGAAGCTGCTGTACGGCACGGAGGGCGAGCAGAGCCCGGTGCAGGCGGAGGACGCTCCGGGCGATGCCGAGGGGAGCGGCAAGTCCGCTTCCGGAGGCGGAAGTTCGGCGTCCTCGAAGAGCGGGGACGGTGGCGGCGAGGGGGCGGGCAGGACCGTGAAGCTGGGCGCGGCGGCCCTGGCGGCGCTGTGCCTGGCCGCGTTCGGCGTGCGGCGACTGCGGCGGCGGGGGTAGCGGGAGCGGCGGAGACGCCGGGGGTGGGGGCCCCGGGGGGGGGAAGGCCCCCCCGGGGGAAGGCCCCGGGGGGAGCGGAAGGCCCCGGGGGTAGCGGAGGCCCGGGGGGTGCGGGCAGCGAGGCGGTTCGCCGCGCCGGCAGCGGCGAAAGCCCCCGGGGCGGCGGACGCCCCCCGGGGGCTGCGGAGGTAACCGGGATCGGCGGGAGGTCAGCCGCCCCCCCCCGGTCGGGCGCGAAGCCGAGTCCGCAGCGTTCCGCATCTTGACGTGTTCATGCGTCTTGACTTCCATGGGAGAGCGGGGTGGGAGCGCTCCCACTGATTCCGGCCCGCACCTCCCGAGAGGAACAGGCACATGTTCCGCACCAGCTTGCGCAGGACGCTGTGCGCGGTGGTCGCCGCGCTCGTGTTACCGCTGGCGGCCGGCGCGCGGGCCACCGCCGACACCGCCGCCGACGTGGGGGCCGGAGCCGGGACGGCGGCGGGCGGGCTCCGCTCCGCCGACGCCGGAGCCGGCTACTGGCACACCAGTGGACGCCGGCTCCTGGACTCCGCCGGTCAGCCGGTCCGCGTCGCCGGCATCAACTGGTTCGGCTTCGAGACCGACAACCGGGTCGTCCACGGCCTGTGGACCCGCGACTACAAGAGCATGGTCGACCAGATCCGGACGCTGGGTTACAACACCCTCCGCGTCCCCTACAGCGACGACATCCTCAAGCCGGGTGCGACGCCCGTCGGTGTCGACTTCTCCGGCGGCAAGAACGCCGACCTCCAGGGCCTGACCTCGCTGCAGGTCCTGGACAAGATCGTCGGCTACGCCGGCCAGACCGGCCTGAAGGTCATCCTGGACCGCCACCGGCCGGACTCGGCGGGCCAGTCGGCGCTCTGGTACACCCAGGCGGTTCCCGAGTCGACGTGGATCGCCAACCTCAAGGCGCTGGCGGGCCGTTACGCCGGCAACTCCGCCGTCGTCGGCATCGATCTGCACAACGAGCCGCATGATCCGGCCTGTTGGGGGTGCGGCGACACGACCAGGGACTGGCGGCTGGCCGCCGAGCGGGCCGGTAACGCGGTCCTGTCCGTCAACCCGCAGCTGCTGATCTTCGTGGAGGGCGTGCAGAGCTTCAACGGCTCCTCCAACTGGTGGGGCGGCAACCTGATGGGCGTCGCCCAGTACCCGGTCCGTCTGAACGTGGCCGACCGGCTGGTGTATTCGGCGCACGACTACGCCACCAGCGTGGCCCAGCAGCCCTGGTTCAGCGACCCCTCGTTCCCCGCGAACATGCCGGGCATCTGGGACCGGTACTGGGGTTACATCTTCAAGCAGAACATCGCCCCGGTCTGGCTCGGCGAGTTCGGCACGACGCTCCAGTCCACCGTCGACCAGCGCTGGCTGTCCGCCCTGGTGAGCTACCTGCGCTCGACGTCGGCGTACGGCAACGACTCCTTCCACTGGACCTTCTGGTCCTGGAACCCCAACTCCGGTGACACCGGCGGCATCCTGAAGGACGACTGGACGACCGTGGACACCGTGAGGGACGGCTACCTAACGAGCATCAAGGCCCCGGGCTTCCCTCCCGGCCCCGGAGGCGGCGATCCCGGCGACCCGGGTGGCGGCACGCCCGCCTGCACCGCCGTCTACAGCGTCAGCAGCGACTGGGGAGGCGGCTTCAACGCGGAGGTGAAGGTCACCAACTCCAGTTCCAAGCCGCTTAGTTCGTGGAAGGTCACCTGGACGTGGCCCGGCGCCCAGAAGGTGACGAACATGTGGAACGCGACGTACACCCAGACCGGTGCGACGGTGACGGCGGCGAACGCCGCACACAACGGCAGCGTCCCGGCGGGCGGTTCGGCGAGCCTCGGCTTCGGCGGGGCGCCGGGCGGGGGAGGCGTACCGAGCGTGAGCTGCACGGCGACGTAGACCCGCCACGAGGGCAGGCGGGGCCGCGAGGCCCCGTGGACGCGGCGAAGGGCGCCCGGTGCCGTCACCGAGCGCCCTTCATGGTGCTGCCGTACGGGTTAGAGCTGTTCGATCACGTAGTCGACGCACTTCGTCAGGGCCTCGACGTCCGCCGGGTCGATCGCCGGGAACATCGCGACGCGCAGCTGGTTGCGGCCGAGCTTGCGGTAGGGCTCGGTGTCGACGATGCCGTTGGCGCGCAGGACCTTGGCGACGGCGGCGGCGTCCACCTCGTCGGTGAAGTCGATCGTGCCGATGACGGCGGAGCGCTTGGCCGGGTCGGTGACGAACGGGTCGGCGTACTTGACGTCCTCGGCCCAGCCGTAGAGCGTGCGGGCCGAGGTCGCCGTGCGGCGCACCGACCAGTCCAGGCCGCCCTGGCCGTTGATCCACTCGAGCTGCTGGTTCAGCAGGAAGAGGGTCGACAGGGCCGGGGTGTTGTACGTCTGGTTCTTGCGGGAGTTGTCGATCGCCGTCGGGAGCGAGAAGAACTCCGGGACGTGGCGGCCGGAGGCGTGGACGCGCTCGGCGCGCTCGATCGCCGCCGGGGAGAAGACGCCGATCCACAGGCCGCCGTCGGAGGCGAAGGACTTCTGCGGGGCGAAGTAGTAGACGTCAGTCTCGGCGATGTCGACGGGGAGGCCGCCGGCGCCGGAGGTGGCGTCCACCAGGACCAGCGCGCCCTCGTCGGCGCCCTGCACCCGCCGGATGGGGGCGGCGACGCCGGTGGAGGTCTCGTTGTGCGTGAAGGCGTAGACGTCGACGCCGGCCTCGGCCTCGGGCTCGGGGTGCGTGCCCGGGTCGGAGGAGATGACGGTGGGCTCGGCGAGCCAGGGGGCCAGCTTGGCGGCCTTGGCGAACTTCGAGCTGAACTCGCCGAAGCTGAGGTGCTGCGACTTGTTCTCGATCAGGCCGTGGGTCGCGATGTCCCAGAAGGCGGTGGAGCCGCCGTTGCCCAGGATCACCTCGTATCCGTCCGGGACCTGGAACAGCTCGGAGATTCCCTCGCGCACCTGGCCGACCAGGTTCTTGACCGGGGCCTGGCGGTGGGAGGTGCCGAGGAGTGAGGTGCCGGTGGCGGCCAGGGCGTCCAGCGCCTCGATCCGCACCTTGGAGGGGCCCGCGCCGAATCGACCGTCGGCGGGCTTGATGTCAGCAGGAATCTGGATCTCAGCCACGCAGGCGAGCGTAGCCGTTTCCGTAAACGCGGGCGAAACCTCGTCCGTCGGGTGAGACGAGAATCAGGGGGAGGGCATAGTCCGAGGAACCCAGGTGCGGACGGGCTGATCGGTGGGACGGATGTCGGATCTCGAGGACGAACTGCGCAAGGCCGTCAGGGGTGACGTCGGGTTCGACGTCGCCTCCCGGGCGCTGGTCACCATGGACGCCTCCAACTACCGTCGCGTCCCGCTCGGCGTCGTCGCCCCGCGCGACGCCGACGACGTGGCGGCCGTGCTGGAGGTGTGCCGGGAGCGCGGGGTGCCCGTGGTGCCGCGCGGTGGGGGCACGTCGATCGCCGGGCAGGCCACCGGCGTCGGGGTGGTGCTGGACTTCACCCGGCACATGAACCGGCTGGTCTCCCTGGACCCCGGCGCGCGCACCGCCGTCGTCCAGCCGGGGCTGGTCCTCGACCGGCTCCAGGAGGCCGCCGCGCCGCACGGGCTGCGCTTCGGGCCCGACCCGTCCACCCACAACCGCTGCACGCTCGGCGGGATGATCGGCAACAACTCCTGCGGCTCGCACTCGGTGGCCTGGGGGACGACGGCGGACAGCGTGCGCGAGCTGGACGTGGTGACCGCGCGGGGCGGGCGGCTGCGGCTCGGGCGGGGGTGGAGCGGGGCGCCGGACGGTCTGCGGGAACTCGTCGACGGCGAGCTGGCCCGGTTGCGCACCGGCTTCCCCGAGCTGCCCCGCCGTATCTCCGGGTACGCGCTGGACGCCCTGCTGCCCGAGAACGGCGCCGACGTGGCCCGCTCCTTCTGCGGCTCGGAAGGCACGCTGGGCGTGCTCACGGAGGCCGTCGTCCGCCTCGTCGAAGCGCCACGCGCGCGTGCGCTCGCGGTGCTCGGCTACGCCGACGAGACGGCCGCCGCCGAGGCCGCAGCCGGGCTGCTTCAGTACGGGCCGCTGACGGTCGAGGGCATGGCGGCCGACCTGGTGCCGTCGCCTGCGGGGCTGCCGCGGGGCGGGGCCTGGCTGTTCGTGGAGACGGGCGGGGACTCGGCGGGCGAGGCACGCACGCGTGCGGAGGCCGTCCTGCGCGGGGCGGACGTCGTGGACGCCATGGTGGTGACGGACGAGGCCGGGCAGCGGGCCCTGTGGCGGGTCCGCGAGGACGCCAGCGGCACCGCCACCCGGATGCCGGACGGTTCGGAGGCCTGGCCCGGCTGGGAGGACTGCGCGGTCCCGCCGGCCCGGCTCGGCGCGTATCTGCGCGACTTCCGGGCGCTGCTCGCCGCACACGGTCTGCGCGGCACCCCGTACGGGCACTTCGGGGACGGCTGCATCCACGTCCGCATCGACTTCGACCTGCTCGGCGCGGCGGGCGTGGCGCGTTTCCGCCGCTTCTCGGAGGAACTGGCCGAGCTGGTCACGGCCCACGGCGGCTCGCTGTCGGGCGAGCACGGCGACGGACAGGCGCGGGCGGAACTGCTGCCGGCGATGTACGGCGCGGACATGGTCGCCCTCTTCGAGCGGGCGAAGGGGGTGTGGGACCCGGACGACCTGCTCAATCCGGGGATGCTGGTGCGGCCCGCGCCCCTGGACTCCGGTCTGCGCTTCTCCGTCCTGCCCCGCGAGCCCGTCGACGTGGCCTTCGGTTACCCCGGCGACGGCGGCGACTTCTCGGCGGCGGTCCGGCGCTGCGTCGGCGTCGCCAAGTGCCGTACGGCGACGGCGTCCGGGCCCGCCGTGATGTGCCCGTCCTTCCGCGTCACCGGCGAGGAACAGCACTCCACGCGCGGGCGTGCGCGACTGCTGCACGAGATGCTGGCGGGCGAGCTGGTGACCGACGGCTGGCGCTCGGAGGAGGTGCGGGAGGCGCTGGATCTGTGCCTGTCCTGCAAGGGCTGCCGCTCGGACTGCCCGGTCGGGGTCGACATGGCCACCTACAAGGCGGAGTTCCTGCACCACCACTACTCGGGCCGGCGACGCCCCGCCGCGCACTACAGCATGGGCCGGCTCCCGGTGTGGCTGCGCTGGGCGAGCCGCACGCGCGCGGTGCCGCTGTTCAACGCGCTGACCTCGACGGGGCCGGTCGCGTGGGCGGTGAAACGGGCGGGCGGGATCGCGCCGGAGCGGACGATCCCACGGCTCGCGCGGGAGACGTTCAGCCGCTGGTGGCGGCGCAGGCGCCCCGCTGACGGCACGGGCGATCTCGTCGTGCTGTGGCCGGACACGTTCACCGAGCATCTCTCGCCGGCCGTCGGACGGGCGGCCGTGCGGGTGCTGGAGGCGGCGGGGCTGCGGGTCGCTCTGCCGCCGACGCTGCGGATGCGCGGACGGCCCGTCGGCGACGCCCGCTCCCGCTCCGCCCTGCGGCTGCTGACGGCCCGCCGGGGGCGCGTCTGCTGCGGGCTGACGTACGTGTCCACCGGGCAGCTCGACCACGCGCGCGTGGTGCTGCGCCGCACGCTCGACCTGATGGAACCGGTGCTGGAGACGGCGGCCCCGGTCGTCGTCCTGGAGCCGAGCTGCGCGGCCGCCCTGCGCACCGACCTGCCGGACCTGTTGCCCGACGACCCGCGCGCGGCACGTCTCGCCGCCCGGGTCCTCACCTTCGCGGAGACCCTGGAGCGCCACGCCCCCGACTGGACTCCGCCGCGCCTGGACCGCCCGGCGGTCGGCCAGACCCACTGCCACCAGCACGCGGTGCTGGGCGACGCGCCCGACCGCCGCCTGCGCGCGGCCGCCGGCCTCACCGGCGAGCTGGCAGGCGGCTGCTGCGGCCTGGCCGGCGACTTCGGCTTCGAGAAGGGGCACTTCGAGGTCTCCGAGCGCTGCGCGCAGGAACAGCTCCTGCCCGCCGTGCGCGAGGCTCCCCCGGGGGCGGCGGTCCTGGCGGACGGCTACTCCTGCCGGACCCAGCTGGAACAGCTGGCGGGAGTGCGGGGGCGGCATCTGGCGGAGGTGCTGGCGGAGGCGTTGGAGGGGGCGTTGGAGGGGGCGTCCGGTGAGAGGACGTCCGACGCGTCCGGGGCGTCCGGAGGGTCCAGGGCGTCCGGGATCTGAGATGACGGGGTGACAGCGGCTAATCCGCTTCACACTCCTGTCCTGGTCCATTACCGTGGACTGGAAAGTACATCTTGCTGAACGCATGCGCCTAGTCGCCCCGTGTCGTCGCCGTCGGCGTCGGCGCTCTTCCCGAGCCGAGATCCAGGACCGCCCGTGAGCACCTCCGACACCGCCGCCACGTCCACCCCGTCGTCCCGGTCCGCCTCCGCCTCCACGGGGGCGGGTGCTGGTCCAAGCGGCCGCTGGGGATCCCTCGGGCCCGTCGGGCTCGTGCTCGCCGGGGGTGTGTCCGTGCAGTTCGGCGGCGCGCTCGCGGTGACCTTGATGCCGAGGGCGGGCGCGCTGGGCGTGGTGGCGCTGCGGCTGCTGGTGGCGGCCGTCGTGATGCTCGTCGTCTGCCGGCCGCGGCTGCGCGGGCACTCGCGGGCCGACTGGGCCACCGTCGTCGTCTTCGGCGTCACCATGGCCGCGATGAACGGCCTCTTCTACCAGGCGGTGGCCCGCATTCCGCTGGGCCCGGCGGTCACCCTCGAAGTCCTCGGCCCGCTCGCCCTGTCCGTCCTGGCCTCGCGGCGCGCCGTCAACCTCGTCTGGGCCGCGCTCGCCCTCGCGGGCGTCTTCCTGCTCGGCGGCGGCGGGTTCGGCGACCTCGACCCGGTGGGGGCGGCGTTCGCCCTGGGTGCGGGCGTGATGTGGGCGGCGTACATCGTCTTCAGCGCCCGCACGGGCCGCCGCTTCCCGCAGGCCGACGGTCTTGCGCTGGCCATGGCGGTGGGCGCGCTGCTCTTCGTGCCGCTGGGGCTCGCCGAGTCCGGCCCCAGGCTCCTCGACCCGGTGACGCTGGGGTTCGGGGCCGCGGTGGCGCTGCTGTCCTCGGTCCTGCCGTACACCCTGGAACTCCTCGCCCTGCGCCGCCTGCCCGCCTCCACGTTCGCGGTCCTGATGAGCCTGGAGCCCGCCCTCGCCGCCCTGTCCGGCTTCCTCGTCCTCGGCCAGACGCTCTCCGCCGCGCAGGCCGCCGCGATCGCCCTCGTCGTCGCGGCGAGCATGGGGGCCGTGCGGACCCAGGTGGGGCGCGTCAAGACGGCTGTGCCGGAGGTGTGAGGCGCGGTCGTCCATGGCCTGCACGCGTGCGTGCCCGTGCAGCAAATAATGCAAGCATGCTTGCTTGTTTCTAGGCCCGCTGCCATGCTCCCCCCATGGCCGACCCCACGCCCGTGCTAGCCGACCTGCGTGCCGAGAGCGACGAACTCGACCTGCTGGTAGCTGAGTTGACGTCCGATCAGTGGGCGCTCCCGACGCCCTCCCCCGGCTGGACCGTCGCCCACCAGATCGCGCACCTCGCCTGGACCGACCGTTCCTCCGTGCTGGCCGTGACCGACCAGGCCGCCTTCGCCCGCGAGGTGGAGAAGGCGCTGGCGGAACCCGGCGACTTCGTGGACAACGGCGCGAACGAGGGGGCCGGGAAACCGCCCGCGCAGCTGCTCGCGGACTGGCGGGACGGGCGCGCGGCCCTCCAGGACGCCCTGGCGGCGGTGCCCGAGGGCGCGCGTCTGCCCTGGTACGGCCCTCCGATGACCGCCGCCTCCATGGCCACCGCCCGGCTCATGGAGACCTGGGCCCACGCCCGGGACGTGGCCGACGCGCTGGGCGTGACCCCCGAACCCACCGACCGGCTCCGGCACATCGTCCGCCTCGGCGTGCGCACCCGTGACTTCTCCTTCGGCGTCCACGGGCTGTCCGTGCCGTTCGAGGAGTTCCGCGTCGAACTCCTCGGCCCCGGCGGCGAGCTGTGGACGTACGGCCCCGAGGACGCCGCCGACCGCGTCACCGGCCCCGCCCTCGACTTCTGCCTCCTGGTCACCCAGCGCGCCCACCGCGCCGACCTGGCCCTGCGCGCCGAAGGACCCGACGCCGACCGCTGGCTGGACGTCGCGCAGGCCTTCGCGGGGCCGCCCGGCGCCGGCCGCCCGCCGAAGTCAGGCGACGGCGCGAAGGCCCCGGTCCGGTGACCGCGCCGCTGCGCGTGGGCAACGCCTCGGGCTTCTACGGCGACCGCTTCGACGCCCTGCGCGAGATGCTCACCGGCGGTGAACTCGACGTCGTCACCGGCGACTACCTCGCCGAACTCACCATGCTGATCCTCGGCCGGGACCGGCTGAAGGACCCCTCCGCCGGGTACGCCCGCACCTTCCTGCGCCAGCTGGAGGAGTGCCTCGGCCTCGCGCACGACCGGCGCGTCCGCGTCGTGACCAACGCCGGCGGCCTCAACCCGGCCGGACTCGCCGACGCCGTGCGCGAACTCGCCGGCCGCCTCGGCGTCCCGGTGCGGGTCGCCCACGTCGAGGGCGACGACCTCGGCGCCCGCCACCCCGGGAGCCTCACCGCCCACGCCTATCTCGGCGGCTTCGGCATCGCCGCCTGCCTGAGCGAGGGCGCAGACATCGTGGTCACCGGACGGGTGACCGACGCGGCCCTGGTCACCGGGCCGGCCGCCGCCCACTTCGGCTGGGCTCCGACCGACTTCGACCGGCTCGCGGGAGCCGTCGTCGCCGGGCACGTGCTGGAGTGCGGCACGCAGGCCACCGGCGGCAACCACGCCTTCTTCCGCGCGGGCGACGTCCGCCGCCCCGGCTTCCCGCTCGCCGAGCTCCACGCCGACGGCAGCTGCGTCATCACCAAGCACCCGGGGACGGGCGGCTTCGTCGACGTCGGCACGGTGACCGCCCAGCTCCTGTACGAGACCGGCGGCGCCCGGTACGCGGGCCCTGACGTCACCGCCCGGCTGGACACCGTACGGCTCACCCAGGACGGGCCGGACCGGGTGCGGATCGACGGCGTGCGCGGCGAGGCCCCGCCGCCGGACCTGAAGGTCGGCCTCAGCCGGATCGGCGGCCACCGCAACGAGGTCGTCTTCGTGCTCACCGGCCTCGACATCGAGGCGAAGGCGGCGCTGGTGCGGCAGCAGATGGGGGATGTGTTCGAGAAGGCGCGCCCGCAGGAGGCGGACTGGGAGCTCGTCCGCACCGACCGGGCCGACGCCGACACCGAGGAGGGGGCGAGCGCGCTGCTGCGGCTCGTCGTCCGCGACCCCGACGAGGCCGCCGTCGGACGCGCGCTCACCGGCGCGGCCGTCGAGCTGGCCCTGGCGAGCTACCCCGGCTTCCACGTCCTCGCCCCGCCCGGAAGGGGCTCCCCCTACGGGGTGTTCGAGGCCGCCTACGTCCCGCAGGACACGGTGGAGCACACGGCCGTCCTCGACGACGGACGCCGCGTCCCGGTGCCCCCGCCGGCCGTCACCCTCGCCCTCGACGCCGTACCGCAGCCGCCCCTGCCCGACCCCCTCCCGGCCGGACCCGTGCGGAATGCCCCCCTGGGGCTCGTCGCCGGGGCCCGCAGCGGGGACAAGGGCGGGGACGCGAACGTCGGGGTGTGGGTGCGCACGGACGAGGCGTGGCGGTGGCTCGCCCACACGCTGACCGTCGACCGGTTCCGGCAGCTGATCCCGGAGAGCGCCCGGCTGACGGTCACCCGGCACGTCCTGCCCGAGCTGCGCGCCCTGAACTTCGTCGTCGAGGGCCTCCTCGGCGCCGGCGCCGCCTCCCGGCACCGCTTCGACCCGCAGGCCAAGGCCCTCGGCGAATGGCTGCGCTCCCGCCACCTGGACATCCCGGAGGTCCTGCTGTGACCGTCCTGCCGTCGGCGCTGGATCCCCACGGCCCCGACTTCCGCGCCCACCGCGAGGCGATGCTCGCCAAACTCGACGAGCTGACCGCCGAGCACGCCAAGGCGCTCGCGGGCGGCGGCGAGAAGTACGTCGCCCGGCATCGCGCGCGCGGCAAGCTCCTCGCCCGGGAGCGCGTCGAGCTGCTCCTCGACCCCGACACGCCGTTCCTGGAACTGTCGCCGCTGGCCGCGTGGGGCAGCGACCACGCCGTCGGCGCGTCGCTCGTCACCGGCATCGGGGTCGTCGAGGGCGTGGAGTGCGTGATCACGGCCAACGACCCGACCGTGCGCGGCGGCGCGAGCAACCCGTGGTCGCTGAAGAAGGCCCTGCGGGCGAACGACATCGCGCTCGCCAACCGGCTGCCCTGCATCAGCCTGGTCGAGTCGGGCGGCGCCGACCTGCCCTCCCAGAAGGAGATCTTCATCCCGGGCGGGGCCGTCTTCCGCGACCTGACCCGGCTGTCCGCCGCCGGCATCCCGACCGTCGCCGTCGTCTTCGGCAACTCCACCGCCGGGGGCGCGTACGTCCCCGGCATGTCCGACCACGTGATCATGGTCAAGGAGCGGGCGAAGGTGTTCCTCGGCGGTCCGCCGCTGGTGAAGATGGCCACCGGCGAGGAGAGCGACGACGAGTCGCTGGGCGGCGCGGAGATGCACGCGCGCGTGTCGGGCCTCGCCGACCACTTCGCCGTCGACGAGCCGGACGCGCTGCGGCAGGCACGCCGCGTGGTGGCCCGCCTGAACCACCGCAAGGCGTACGAGGATCCCGGCCCGGCCGTCCCTCCGAAGTACGACCCCGAGGAGCTCCTGGGGATCGTCCCAGGCGACCTGCGCACACCCTTCGACCCGCGCGAGGTGATCGCCCGGATCGTCGACGCCTCCGACTTCGACGAGTTCAAGCCCCTGTACGGGACGAGCCTGGTCACCGGCTGGGCGACCCTGCACGGCTATCCCGTCGGCATCCTGGCGAACGCCCGGGGCGTGCTGTTCAGCGAGGAGTCGCAGAAGGCCGCCCAGTTCATCCAGCTCGCCAACCAGCGCGACATCCCGCTGCTGTTCCTGCACAACACCACCGGCTACATGGTCGGCAGGGAGTACGAGCAGGGCGGCATCATCAAGCACGGCGCGATGATGATCAACGCGGTGTCCAACTCGCGCGTGCCGCACCTGTCGGTGCTCATGGGCGCCTCGTACGGCGCCGGGCACTACGGCATGTGCGGGCGGGCCTACGACCCGCGCTTCCTGTTCGCATGGCCCAGCGCCAAGTCGGCCGTCATGGGCCCGCAGCAGCTCGCCGGGGTGCTCTCCATCGTCGCCCGCCAGTCGGCCGCGGCGAAGGGGCAGCCCTACGACGAGGACGGCGACGCCGCGCTGCGCGCCATGGTGGAGCAGCAGATCGAGTCGGAGTCGCTGCCGATGTTCCTGTCGGGGCGGCTGTACGACGACGGCGTCATCGACCCGCGCGACACCCGCACCGTCCTCGGGCTGTGCCTGTCCGCCGTCCACACCGCGCCCTACGAGGGCGCGCGCGGCGGCTTCGGCGTCTTCCGGATGTGAGGGGAACTCCAGTGATCGCTTCTCTGCTGGTCGCCAACCGGGGCGAGATCGCCTGCCGCGTCTTCCGCACCTGCCGGGAGCTGGGCATCCGGACGGTCGCCGTGCACTCGGACGCCGACGACGACGCCCTGCACACACGCGTGGCCGACGCGGCCGTACGTCTGCCGGGCTCGGCGCCCGCCGACACCTATCTGCGGGCCGACCTGATCGTGAAGGCGGCCGTGGCGGCGGGCGCGGACGCCGTGCACCCCGGGTACGGCTTCCTCTCGGAGAACGCCGGCTTCGCGCGCGCGGTCCTGGACGCCGGCCTGGTCTGGATCGGGCCGCCGCCCGAGGCGATCGAGGCGATGGCCTCCAAGACGCGCGCCAAGGCGCTCATGGGCCTGCCCCCGCTGAGCGCGGACGCCCTGACGGACGCCGACCTGCCGGTGCTGGTGAAGGCGGCCGCCGGCGGCGGCGGGCGCGGCATGCGCGTCGTACGCCGTACGGAGGACCTTCACGGCGCCCTGGAGGCGGCGCGCACGGAGGCCGCGAGCGCCTTCGGCGACGGCGAGGTGTTCGTCGAGCCGTACGTCGTCGACGGCCGCCATGTGGAGGTGCAGATCCTCGCCGACGCGCACGGCACCGTGTGGACGCTCGGCACGCGCGACTGCTCGCTCCAGCGCCGCCACCAGAAGGTGATCGAGGAGGCCCCGGCGCCCGGCCTCTCCGACGCGCTCACGCGGGAGCTCGGCGCCCTCGCCGTCCGGGCGGCGCGCGCGGTCGACTACGTCGGCGCGGGCACCGTCGAGTTCCTCGTCGCCGACGGCAGGGCGCACTTCCTGGAGATGAACACCCGCCTCCAGGTCGAACACCCCGTCACGGAGGCCGTGTTCGGGCTTGACCTGGTCGCCGAGCAGATCCGCGTCGCCGAAGGGCACGCCCTCGCCCCCGAGCCCCCACGCGCGCGTGGCCACGCCGTGGAGGCCCGCCTCTACGCCGAGGACCCGGCGACCGGCTGGACGCCCCAGACCGGAGTGCTGCACCGCCTCGCCGTCCCCGACGCCGTCCGCCTGGACACCGGCTACGCCGACGGTGACACGATCGGCGTCCACTACGACCCGATGCTCGCCAAGGTCGTCGCGCACGCCCCCACGCGCGCGGAGGCCGTCCGCACGCTGGCGGGGGCGCTGGAGCGGGCCGCGATCCACGGCCCGGTGACCAACCGCGACCTGCTCGTCCGCTCCCTGCGCCACGAGGAGTTCACCTCCGCCCGCATGAACACGGGCTTCTACGACCGCCACCTCACCTCGCTCACCGAGCCGGCCCCCGACCCGTACGCCCCGCTCGCGGCGGCCCTCGCCGAAGCCCACGGCCGCTCCCGCTTCGGCGGCTGGCGCAACCTGCCGTCGCAGCCGCAGATCAAGCGGTACGCGCTGGGCGGCGAGGAGCACGAGGTCCGCTACCACCACACCCGGGACGGCCTGGTGGCGGACGGCGTGCGCGTCGTGCACGCCGGAGCGGACCTGGTGGTCCTGGAAGCCGAAGGCGTCCGGCGCAGGTTCGAGGTCGCCAGGTACGGCGACCAGGTCCACGTCAACGCCACGGTCCTCACGGCTCTTTCGCGCTTCCCCGCCCCGGCAGCCGACCGGGCCCCGGGCTCCCTGCTGGCGCCCATGCCCGGCACCGTCGTCAAGGTCGCGCCCGGTCTCATCACCGGATCGAGTGTCCGCACCGGCGAACCGCTGATCTGGCTCGAAGCGATGAAGATGCAACACGTCATCGCATCCCCGACCACGGGCACGGTGACAGCCCTGCAAGTGACGGCAGGGCAACAGGTCGAGGTCGGTGCCCTCTTGGCGGTGGTCGACAGCAACGAACCCTAGGGGCGCCGGGCCGTATCGATATGCGGCTGCGCCGCGCGAGCGCGACCAGCCACGACGACGACGCACACGAAGGAGCCACAGTGACCGACCTCATCGAGTCCGAAGAGCACCAAGCCCTCCGCAAGGCCGTCGCGTCCTTCGCCGAGGACCACCCCGACGCCGGAAACCGGACCCTCTGGCGGGAGGCGGCCGAGCTCGGCTACATCGGCGTCAACCTCCCCGAGACGTATGGAGGAGGCGGTGGCGGCATCACCGAACTCTCGCTCGTCCTCGAAGAGCTCGGCGCCGCGGGCAACCCCCTCCTGATGATGATCGTCTCCCCGGCGATCTGCGGCACGGTCATCGCCCGCTTCGGCACCGAGGCGCAGAAACAGCAGTGGCTGCCCGCCCTCGCGGACGGCTCCCGCCTGATGGCCTTCGGCATCACGGAGCCCGACGCCGGCTCCAACAGCCACCGCATCACCACCACGGCCCGCCGCGACGGCACGGACTGGCTGCTCACCGGCCGCAAGGTGTTCGTCTCCGGCGTGGACATCGCGGACGCGACCCTCGTCGTCGGCCGCACCGAGGACGCCCGCACCGGCAGGCTCAAGCCCTGCCTGTTCATCGTCCCGCGAGACGCGCCCGGCTTCACCCGCCGCATGATCGACATGGAACTGCACAGCGAGGAGAAGCAGTTCGAGCTGGTCCTCGACGAGGTCCGGCTGCCCGCCGACGCCCTGGTCGGCGACGAGGACGCGGGCCTGCTCCAGCTGTTCGCCGGCCTCAACCCGGAGCGGATCATGACGGCAGCCTTCGCGATCGGCATGGGCCGCCACGCCCTCGCCAAGGCGGTCGGCTACGCGCGCGAACGCACCGTCTGGAACGCCCCCATCGGGGCCCACCAGGCCATCGCCCACCCCCTCGCGCAGGCACACATCGAACTGGAACTGGCCCGCCTGATGATGCAGAAGGCGGCCCGTCTGTACGACGCGGGCGACGACGCCGGTGCGGGCGAGGCCGCCAACATGGCGAAGTACGCGGCCGGGGAGGCCTGTGTGAAGGCGGTCGACCAGGCCGTGCACACCCTCGGCGGCAACGGCCTCACACGCGAGTTCGGCCTCGCCCGGCTGATATCGGCCGCGCGCGTGGCCCGTATCGCCCCGGTGAGCCGGGAGATGATCCTCAACTACGTCTCCCACCAGACCCTGGGCCTGCCCAAGTCGTACTGACCAGCTCGCAGCCGCGCCGGCCGCGGCGCCAGCGGCTCAGGGAGGAACACGCATGACACCGCTGATCGGCCGCACCCGCGCGCGGGGCGTCGAAACCCTCAGCCTCGACTCCCCGCACACCCGCAACGCCCTCTCCAGCGCGCTCGTGGCCGAACTGACCGACGCCCTGAAGCGGTGCGGCGAGGACCCCGGCGTACGGGCCGTCCTGCTCACCCACACCGGGAACACCTTCTGCGCGGGCGCCGACCTGCGCGACCCGCCGCCCGCCGAGGCGTTCACCGGCCTGCTGGAGCTGATCGTCCGCCTGCCCAAGCCCGTCGTGGCCCGCGTCGACGGCCATGTACGGGCGGGCGGTCTCGGACTGCTCGGCGCGTGCGACCTGTCCGTCGCCTCCGCCGCGGCGACGTTCGCATTCACCGAGGTCCGCGTCGGCGTCGCCCCCGCGGTCATCGCGCTGCCGCTGCGGCCCCGCGTCGACCCGCGCGCCCTGGCCCGCTACTGCCTCACCGGCGAGCGGTTCGGCGCACGGGAAGCTGCCCGCATCGGCCTGGTCACCGCCGCCGCGGGCGAGGAGGGCCCGGACGAGGCCCTCGCCCCCGTCCTCGACGGCCTGCGCCGGGCCGCCCCACAAGCCCTGGCCAGGACGAAGGAGCTACTCACGGTTAAGGTGCTGGAGGCCTTCACCGAGGACGCGGGCGGGATGAGCCGGCTCACGGCCTCGCTGTTCTCCCAGCCCGACGCACACGAGGGGATGACGGCCTTCCTCGAACGACGGGATCCCGCATGGGTGCTGTGAGCACGGCCGACCGTGTCCCGGGCGACCGCGCCCCCAAACAGGACCGCAGCCGCGCCACCCGGCAGCGGCTCCTGGAGGCCGCCGTGGCCTGCCTCGCCGAACACGGCTGGGCGGGCTCCACGGTCTCCGTCGTCGCCGAGCGCGCCGGCGTCTCCCGCGGCGCCGCCCAGCACCACTTCCCCACCCGCGAGGACCTCTTCACCGCCGCCGTCGAGTACGTCGCCGAGGAACGCTCCACCGCGCTGCGCGCCCTGTTCCCCGAGGGTGCGGCAGGGGACCGGCAGGCCGTCGTGGCCGCCCTCGTCGACCTCTACACCGGCCCGCTCTTCCGCGCCGCCCTCCATCTGTGGGTCGCCGCCTCCGACGAGGAGCCGCTGCGGCCCCGGGTGACCGAACTGGAGGCCCGGGTCGGCCGCGAGACCCACCGGATCGCCGTCCAGCTCCTCGGCGCCGACGAGTCCCGTCCGGGCGTGCGCGAGACCGTCCAGGGCCTCCTGGACATGGCCCGCGGCCTCGGCCTCGCCAACCTCCTCACCGACGACAGCGCCCGCCGCGAACGGGTGGTGGCGCAGTGGGCGGCGCTCCTTGAGGAGGCGCTGCGCTGAACGGGCCGCCGCGGCTGCTCAGGGGCTGAGCCGCTCCAGCCGCCGGTGGAGCACGCTCAGGGGCTGAGCCGCTCCAGCCGCCAGCTGCCGTCCGCCTCCGCGACGTACCGCAGGCGGTCGTGCAGGCGGTTCTCGCGGCCCTGCCAGAACTCCACCGACTCCGGCGCCACCCGGAAGCCGCCCCAGTGCGGCGGCACCGGCACCTGGTCGCCCTCGGAATAGCGGGCCGCCAGCTCGGCGTACGCGGCGTCCAGACCGGCGCGGCCGTCGATCACCGAGGACTGCGCGCTGGCCCACGCGCCCAGCTGGGAGCCGTGCGGCCGGGTGCGGAAGTAGGCGGCGGTCTCGTCCCGCCCCGTGCGCCGGGCCACGCCCCGCACGATGACCTGGCGGGCCATCGGATGCCACGGGAAGAGCAGTGAGACGTACGGGTTCTCCGCCAGGTCGCGGCCCTTGCGCGAGTCGTAGTTGGTGTAGAAGACGAAGCCCTGTTCGTCGAAGCTCTTCAGCAGCACCGTGCGGGAGCTGGGCCGGCCCTCGGCGTCCGCGGTGGAGACCACCATGGCGTTCGGCTCGAACAGGTGAGCCTCGGCCGCCGCCTGCTTGAACCAGCGCGCGAACTGCTCCACCGGCGTGGCGGCCAGATCGGCTTCGGTCAGGCCCTCGGCCCGGTACTGCTTGCGCATGGAGGCAGGATCGGGGGAGGCGGCGTCTGCTGCGTTCACATGGTCATCCTGCCGTATGACCGGCCGTGCCACAGGAGGTGGCACTGAGTGCCGTAAGGGCTCCCCAAAGGTGACACTCGGGGATATGGTGCAGATGCCGCCCCGGTGGGTGACCCGACGGCGCACTGGGCATCACCGGGGTGACCGCCCTGGACCGCGAGCCCCGCACGGGCCGTGGATCCGCCGGCGCCGCCGTCGCGTACACCGCATGCCGCGCACACCGTCCGTACCGTCGTCGTACCGCCGTCACCGCAAAAAAAGAGCCGCCCACATCATGAGGAGCCGCCTGATGTCCGACTTCGTACCCGGGCTCGAAGGAGTCGTCGCGTTCGAGACGGAGATCGCCGAACCGGACAAGGAGGGCGGCGCCCTCCGCTACCGGGGCGTCGACATCGAGGACCTGGTCGGCCACGTCTCGTTCGGCAACGTCTGGGGCCTCCTCGTCGACGGCGCCTTCAACCCCGGCCTGCCGCCCGCCGAACCCTTCCCCATCCCCGTCCACTCCGGCGACATCCGCGTCGACGTCCAGTCGGCGCTGGCCATGCTCGCCCCCGTGTGGGGACTGAAGCCGCTCCTCGACATCGACGCCGAGCAGGCCCGCGAGGACCTCGCCCGCGCCGCCGTCATGGCCCTGTCCTACGTCGCCCAGTCGGCCCGCGGCCAAGGCCGCCCCATGGTGCCGCAGCGGGAGATCGACAAGGCGCAGTCCGTCGTCGAACGCTTCATGATCCGCTGGCGCGGCGAACCCGACCCCAAGCACGTCGCCGCCGTCGACGCCTACTGGACCTCCGCCGCCGAACACGGCATGAACGCGTCCACCTTCACGGCCCGTGTCATCGCCTCCACCGGCGCCGACGTCGCCGCAGCCCTCTCCGGGGCCGTCGGCGCCATGTCCGGCCCGCTCCACGGCGGCGCGCCCTCCCGCGTCCTCGGCATGATCGAGGAGATCGAACGCACGGGTGACGCCGAGGCCTACGTCAAGCAGGCCCTCGACAAGGGCGAACGCCTCATGGGCTTCGGCCACCGCGTCTACCGCGCCGAGGACCCCCGCGCGCGCGTGCTGCGCCGCACCGCCCGCGAACTGGGCGCCCCGCGCTTCGAGATCGCCGAGGCCCTGGAGAAGGCCGCCCTGGCGGAGCTCCACGCCCGCAGGCCAGACCGGGTGCTCGCGACGAACGTCGAGTTCTGGGCCGCGATCATCCTGGACTTCGCCGAAGTCCCGGCGCACATGTTCACCTCGATGTTCACCTGCGCCCGCACGGCCGGCTGGTCGGCGCACATCCTCGAGCAGAAGCGCACGGGCCGCCTGGTCCGCCCCTCGGCCCGCTACACGGGCCCCGGCGCCCGCGGCCCCCAGGAGATCGAGGGCTACGGCGACATCGCCCACTAGCGGGCCGACGCCCCTGGAACGCAGACGACCCGCGAGTCTGGTCCTCCCTTGGGAGGGCCGGCCGGACGTACCGGCGACTCGCGGGTCGGGTGACTGCGTGGAACTGGCCGGCTGCGCGCGTCTCACACGCGCTGGTCCGGCACCGCACTGAAGCGGGGCGACGGGCCGCTAGCCCGCAGCCACCTCCGACGTCCGGTGTGCATACATGCTCCGAACCACCTCCTTTCCTCGGTGCGACCACACTAAAAAGCCCCCGGTGCGGCTTCAAGTCTTTTTTCGAGAAGTCGACGGCGGCGCCCTCCGCCTCCCGCCCGGCGTGGCCGAACGCGTTGACGCGCGGGGCGCGGCGCGGTTCCCTGCCGGGGTGACCGATCTTCGAAGCGATGTCCTGCGCGTGGAGCCCGTCGAGGGCGAGGCCATGCTGGAGCAGTGGCGGCACGTCCACAATCTGATCGTGCCGCCCGCCGCCCTGACCCTGGACGAGGTACGCGCGCGTGCCGAGCGCTACCGGCTGGAGAACGCCTACGCCGGCGACGTCCTCGTCGGCTGCACGACCGTCCGCCCGCCCGCGGCCGGCGGCGAGGAGGCCGTGGCCACCGTCATCGCGCGCGTGCTGCCCCCATACCGCCGGCGCGGCTACGGCGCCGCCCTCTACGACCGCGCGCTCGCCCACGCGCGTGAGCTCGGTGCCGAGGCGGTCGAGACGTGTGTGCTGGCCGCCAACGAGGACGGCCTGCGGTTCGCGCTGGCGCGCGGGTTCGCCGAGACCGAGCGGTACACGCTCGACGGCGAGAGCGACGTGTGGGTCGACCTGAGGCTGGCCGGGTAGCGCGATACGCGGACGTGGCGGCCCTCCTCCCGGGGGCGGCGATTCCTCCCCGAAGTTGTCCTCCGCGAACTTGCGGGAACCATATGTGCGCTGCGTCACGTTCAAGTTGAATGAGGGCACGTGAGCGAACCTGCAGGGGGTTCAGGTGAGTGCTTCCCGGCGTAGTGGGACCACCGACGAGTTGGGACCGGACGAGCCCGAGCGGCCCGGCCCGGACGGCTCCGACCTGCTCGCCGCCCTCCTCGACGGGATGGACGCGGCCCTGTGCGCCTTCGACGCCGACGGGGTCGTCACCCACTGGAACCGCGAGGCCGAACGCATCCTCGGCTGGAGCGCGCGGGAGGCCGTGGGCCGTCGCGGCTTCGCCGGCTGGGCGGTCAGAGAGGCGGACGCCCCGGAGGTCGAGAGCCGTCTGACGTCCGCGATGCACGCGCCGGGCCGCCAGGTGCACGAGTTCGCGCTGCTGACCAAGGACGGCGGCCGGGTCCTCGTCCGCACCCAGTCCGCCGCCGTCCACGGCACCGACGGCAAGCCGGCCGGACTGTACTGCGCGTTCAGCGAGGTGCACGCGCAGATCGACCTGGAGCGTTCCATCGCGCTCAGCGAGGCGCTGCTCGAGGACGCGTCCTGGGGCGTCGTCCTCGTCGACGCCGACCTGCGCCCCGCCGTCGTCAACGCGCACGCCGCCCGCGCGCTCGGCACGGGCCGTACGACCGTCCTGGGCCGCCCCCTGGGCGAACTGCTCACGCGCGGCGTGGAGGAGCTGGAGAACGCGCTGACGCACGTCCTCGCCGAGGGCGCCCCGCCCGCCCCCGCCGAGATGTGGGTGGGGGTGCGCTCGCCGGACGGCGAGAAGCGGCGCTGCTGGCGGAGCGGCTTCCTGCGGCTGGCGTCACCGCTCACGGAGGAGCCGGTGCCGCTCGGGGTGGCCTGGCTGTTCCAGGACGTCACCGAGGCCAAGCTGGGCGAGCAGGAGGCCGCGCTGCTGCGGTTCCGCGCCAACCAGCTGCACCGGGCGTCCCGCGCGGCCGCCGAGTGCGAGGACCCGGCGGAGGCGGCCACCGTGCACCTCGACTTCGCGCTCGCCGGGTTCGCCGACCACGCCGTGATCGACCGCGTCGAGGGGCCGCCCGCGGCCGACGGCGAGGCGAGCGGCGGCGGGAACCGGGCCCGGCGGCTGGTGCGGGTCGCGGCCACTCCCTCGGGCGGGCCAGGACCGAGCGCGCTCACCGGCCACGCGGGGCTGCCCGTGCGCTACGCCGACGGCCACCCTGCCCTCCAGTGCGTGGCGCGGGCGGGCTCGGTGCGGGCGTCGGCGGGGACGGTGGCGGCGGAGGAGGCGCGCGAGTGGGCACGCGCGCGTCAGTGGCCCGAGGACACCGTCCACGCCCTGTGCGCGGTGCTGCGCAGCCGGGGGCGCACCCTGGGCGTCGTGACGTTCCTCCGGGGCGCGGGCCGCAGCCCCTTCGAACGCTCCGACGCGACGTACGCGGAGGACGTGGCCGTGCGGATAGCGGGGTCGCTGGACCTCGCGGGGGCGACGGACGCGGGCGCCCGGGGAGCGTCGGGGGGCGTCGAGGGCGGGATCGCCTGACGCGGCGGGCCGTGCCCGGCCCCGAGCGGTCGGTCGTCCCCGCTGGGGCGACTGCCGAGGGGCGCGGGCTCAGTGACGGTAGAAGATCCGGTCGCGGTACTGCTCCATCACCCGGCCGTTCCACTCGTGGCCGCCGTCCACGTTCCCGGAGCGCAGCAGCGGGGGCTCGACGCCGCGGTCGGCGAGGGTCGTGGCCGCCGTGGCCATGACGGCCTGGAGCAGGGCCGTGGTGACGACCGTGGAGGCGGGCGCGAAGGGCGCCGGGACGGTGTCGTAGGTCAGCTCGGCGTCCCCGACCGCGATCTTCGAGTCCAGGACGACGTCGCAGTGGTCCTTCAGGAACGTCCCCGAGGCGTGCCGGGACTTCGTTTCCTCGGTGTACGCCACAGAGGTCACGCCGATGACCTTCACGCCCAGGGCGCGCGCGTTGAGGGCCATCTCCACGGGCAGGGCGTTGCGGCCGGACAGGGAGATGATCACCAGGGCGTCGCCGGCGCGGACCGGCGAGGTGTCGAGGACGGCGGCCGCGAGGCCGTCGACGCGCTCCAGGGCCGAGCCGAGCGTGGCGGGGGTGACGTCCACGCCCACGGTGCCCGGGACGGCGAGCAGGTTCATCAGGGCGAGGCCGCCGGCACGGTAGACGACGTCCTGGGCGGCCAGGGAGGAGTGGCCGGCGCCGAAGGCGAAGAGGCGGCCGCCGGAGGCGACGGTGTCGGCGAGGAGGCCGCCGGCGGCCTGGATGTCCGCCGAGTTCTCGTCGCGGACGCGGTGGAGCAGCTCGATCGCCGCGTCGAAGAACTGTGCGGCGGGCGTGCGGTCGCTCATCCGAGGGGCCCCTTTGCCGTGTCGGGTGGGTGCGAGGTGGTGGGTGGCCGTGCGAGAGGTGCCGGGCGCGGTGGACGGCGGTCGGCGCCCGCCCGCCGTGTCGCGGATCACGGTGCGGTCTGGACCAGTGCGGTGTCAATACGGCGAGGGCCTCGGGGCTGCTCGTTCGGGCGGGGCGGCACGGTTGTCAGTGGTATCCGGCAGAATTGAAGTCAGGGCCAGCGCACGCGCCGGAGCCGGCCGGCCTTCGGCAGAGCTAATCGAGGGGCACGTATGTCCGGACTGATCGACACCACGGAGATGTATCTCCGCACCATCCTCGAGCTGGAGGAGGAAGGTGTGGTCCCCATGCGCGCCCGGATCGCCGAGCGGCTCGACCAGAGCGGGCCGACGGTCAGCCAGACGGTGGCGCGCATGGAGCGCGACGGCCTGGTCTCCGTGGCCAGCGACCGGCATCTGGAGCTGACCGACGAGGGCCGTCGGCTGGCCACGCGCGTGATGCGCAAGCACCGCCTCGCCGAGTGCCTCCTCGTCGACGTGATCGGCCTGGAGTGGGAGCAGGTCCACGCCGAGGCCTGTCGCTGGGAGCACGTGATGAGCGAGGCCGTCGAGCGCCGTGTGCTCGAACTGCTCCGGCACCCCACCGAGTCGCCCTACGGCAACCCCATCCCGGGGCTCGAGGAGCTGGGCGAGAAGGACGGCGCCGACCCGTTCCTGGACGAGGGGATGGTGTCCCTCGCCGACCTCGACCCCGGCACGGAGGGCAAGAACGTCGTCGTGCGCCGGATCGGCGAGCCCATCCAGACGGACGCGCAGCTGATGTACACGCTGCGCCGCGCCGGAGTGCAGCCAGGCTCGGTGGTGAGCGTGACGGAGTCGGCCGGCGGTGTCCTCGTGGGCAGCGGCGGCGAGGCGGCCGAGCTGGCGTCGGACGTCGCCTCCCACGTGTTCGTCGCCAAGCGCTGAGGCGCCGCCGGCGCCGGGTGCTCGGCCAGTGCTGAGCCTTGCTCAATTCCTGGCGTCAAAGGGGCTGTTGAGGCACGGGTGGATGTCATCGGATCGGTGATTCCCTGTGTCGAATCGCAGCGCATCGCCGCCGCGCGTGCCACCCTGTCGCGTGAGGCATGACCTGAGGGGGCGGGATGGTGTGCCGCAGTCGACAGGAGGGCCCCGGCGCCGTGTGGCGCCGGGGCCTGTCCTCCCCTGTTCTGACCCGGAGCCCCGAGCTCTCAGGGTCATTCCCCGCGGACCGTTTTCCCCGAGCGGTCCGCCCCCCGCTGAAGATCTCCCCTCGGTCGGGGCGATCAATCCTTGAGCGAGGTCACTCGAACGAGGGGTGTTGGCCGCGGAAGAACCAATTCTCGAATAAGAGTTCGATAATGTGCGAGTGACGGAGTGAATGACGGCGCGCAGGGTGATGCGTGAGGGTAGGCAGCGGTAGCGGCAGCACAGCGGAGCTAGGGGGGTGCCAGAACGTATGGCGCGACGCATCGACGTGACCGGAGCGGACGGCGTACGCCTGGCCGCCTGGGAGTTCGGTGACCCGCCCAAGGGAGACCCTCCGGACCATGCGCCGGACATCATGATCCCGGCCCAGTCGCCGGCCGCGGCAGGCGCGGGCAAGGGGGCGGGGGCAGGGGCGGGCTCCGGCGTCCTGTTACTGCACGGCCTGATGGGCCGTGCCTCGCACTGGGCGTCCACCGCCCGCTGGCTGGCCGAACGGCATCGGGCCATCGCCCTCGACCAGCGCGGTCACGGCCGGAGCGAGAAGCCCCCGCAGGCCGCCGCCTACACCCGTGAGGCGTACGTCGAGGACGCCGAGGCCGCTCTCGAACAGCTCGGTCTCGCCCCCGCGGTCCTCATCGGCCACGCCATGGGGGCGCTGACCGCCTGGCAGCTCGCCGCCAAGCGGCCCGATCTCGTTGCCGGCGTGGTCATCTGCGACATGCGGGCCTCCGCGCTCGGCGCGGCCTCGCAGAGGGAGTGGGCCGACTGGTTCAAGTCCTGGCCCGTTCCCTTCGCCACCCTCGCCGACGTTCGCAAGTGGTTCGGCGAGGACGATCCCTGGGTGGAGCGCCCCAATCCGGCGCGGGGCGAGTTCTACGCCGAGGTGATGCGCGAGTCCGCCGACGGCTGGGAGCCCGTGTTCGAGCCCGAGCAGATGCTGAAGTCCCGTGAGACGTGGGTGCTCGACGCGCACTGGGAGGAGCTCACGCAGGTGCAGTGCCCGGCCCTCGTGGTGCGCGGGCTCGACGGTGAGCTGGGGCGGGCGGAGGCGCAGGAGATGGTGCGGGTGCTGCCGCGCGGGGAGTACGCCGAGGTCGCCGACGCGGGGCATCTCGTCCACTATGACCAGCCGGTGGCTTGGCGGTCGGCGATCGAGCCGTTCCTGGAAGGGGTGCTCGCTCGGTAGCGCCGGGGGTCTTCTCGTGGCGGGTGCGGTGCGGGTTGTGGGGGCTGGTCGCGCAGTTCCCCGCGCCCCTGGGTTGGCTGGGCGTGCCGCTTGTCGGAGGTGGTCCCGGGGGCGGGGTGGTTGTGGGCGGGTGCGGGTTGTGGGGGCTGGTCGCGCAGTTCCCCGCGCCCCTGGGTTGGCTGGGCGTGCCCCTCGTCGGAAGTGGTTCTGGGGGCGGGGCGCTCGTGGGTGGGTGCGGGTTGTGGGGGCTGGTCGCGCAGTTCCCCGCGCCCCTTGGTGGGCTGGGCTTGGCCCTTGTCGGAAGTGAGCCCGAATACCGGGCGACTTCCAGTTCCCTGGTTCAGCCCTTGCTCACCGCTGTGAGGATCTCCGGTAGGTGGGTTGCCGTGTGGGGGGCTGCCAGGCGTAGGCCCAGCAGGGTGAGCGCCGTTCCGTAGGCCGCGCCTGCCGGCAGCAGGGTCCAGGTCCACGCGTCGCCGCCCGCGCTCACGTTCAGCCAGATCGTCAGCGCGATGACCGGGGCGCACAGCAGTGCGGCGGCGACCATGCCGCCGAAGATGGCGATCCAGGCCAGGCCCGCCTGCCCGGGGGCCACGTTCTTGTAGCCCTCCTGGGGGATGGAGTACGGGAAGCGGGCGGAGGTCCACGCCCCGGTCGCCAGCATCGCGCCGAGCAGCGCGAACGACAGCCCCAGCGCCTCGGGCAGCCGCGCCCAGTCGCCGAGCAGTGCCGTCGTGAGGGCGGTCACGAGCGTCGCGTACGGCAGGGTGATCACCAGCAGCGCGAGGGCACGCGCGCGCAGCTCTACGTACGCGTCCCGGGTCGAGGACACGGTCGTCGCGACCATCCAGAACGCGGACGTGTCCTGCCCGAACTGGTTGTACATCTGGATGCCGAGCATCCCGGCGGCGAAGCAGGCGAAGTAGATCGAGCCGGTGCCCTGGACCGCGTTGAAGACGGGCACGATCAGCCCGATGGCCAGCGAGGACACCCACGCCGCCTTCGTCTTGGGGTCGCGCCAGACGTAGCGCAGGCCGCGTTCCATGACCGCGCCGGTGCGCCCGTCCGGCAGCAGCCGCCGCGCCCCCGGGGCCCGCCCGGACCGCCGGCCCTCGGCCGACGGCTCGGCGGCCTGGAGGGTGGAGCCGTCGGGCGCGGTCATCAGCCGGGTCAGACTCCGCGCCCACAGCGCCACCAGAGCCGCCAACGCGCCCACGGTCACCACGAGCCGCGCAGCGGCGACGCCGTACGAGCCCTGGCTCGCCGCGTCCACCGCGCCGATCGCGGAGGCGGGCGGCGCCCAGGCCAGCACCCGCGCCACCGGATCGAGCGGCCCGAGCCCGGCCGTGCCGAGCCGCTGCGCGCCGAAGTTGACGACCTGCGCCCCGATCGCGATCACCAGCCCGCTCAGCACGGCCAGATCGCGGCCCTTGCGGCTGGTCAGCAGCCGGATGTTCGCCGCGGCGACGGCCCGCGCCAGCGCCACGCACACCAGCAGCCCCAGTACGACGCCGAGCACGGCCGTCCCGTACGCCACCGCCCCGTGCGTCACGGCGATCGCCGAGCCCAGCAGCGTCAATGCCGTGAACAGCGGTCCGATGCCCACCAGGGAGGCCGCGAGCAGCGCCCGCACCAGGGGGCGCGGCCGCAGCGGCAGCATCACCAGCCGGGTCGGGTCGAGCGTCTCGTCGCCGCTGGGGAAGAACAGCGGCACCACCGCCCAGCCGAGCCCCAGCACGGCCACCAGCGACACCCCGAGCGACGCCGCGTGCGCGTGCCCGCGCAGCGCGACCAGGCCGACGAACTGGAGCACGGCGAACAGCAGCGTGACGACCGCGGAGGCGACGTACGCGGCCCGCCGGCCCCCCGACTGCCGCAGCCCGTTGCGCACCAGCGACAGCTTCAGCCGTACGACGACGCCGGTCACGCCGGTCACCGGGCGCCGCCGCCCAGCCAGTCGAGGTCGGCGACGGCGTCCCGGCCGTGTGCGCCGACGAGTTCGAGGAACGCCTGCTGGAGCGAGGGTGCGGAGCCGCGCACCTCCGCCAGCGGGCCGTGGGCGCGGATCCGTCCCGCCGCCATCACGGCCACCCAGTCGCACAGCGACTCGACCAGCTCCATGACATGGGAGGAGAACACCACGGTCGCGCCGGAGGCGGTGTAGCGCTCCAGCACACCCCGGATGGTCTGCGCGGACACCGGGTCCACGCCTTCGAACGGCTCGTCCAGGAAGAGCACTTCGGGGTTGTGCAGCAGCGCCGCCGCGAGCCCGATCTTCTTCCGCATGCCCGTCGAGTAGTCCACGACGAGCTTGTGCCGGGCCCCGGCGAGGTCGAGGACGTCGAGCAACTGGCCGGCCCGCTTGTCCACCTCGGCGCCCGGCAGGCCGCGCAACCGGCCGCTGTAACCGAGCAGTTCGCTCCCGGACAGCCGCTCGAACAGCCGCAGTCCCTCGGGCAGCACGCCGATCCTGGCCTTCACCTCGACCGGATCGCGCCACACGTCGTGGCCGACGACCTCGACGCTTCCCTGGTCGGGCCGCAGCAGCCCGGTGACCATGGAGAGCGTGGTGGTCTTCCCGGCTCCGTTGGGGCCGACCAGCCCGATGAACTTCCCGGCGGGCAGGTCGAGATCGATCCCGGCCACGGCGACCTGCTGCCCGAACCGCTTCCAGAGCCCGCGCACACGGACAGCGGCACCGGCGACGACTGCATCGGAGGTCATGCCAGAACTCTAGGCTGTGACAGCCGACTTCAGTGGAGCCGAAAGCGCCCTCAGCGCTCCCGCCCGCACGCGTAGGCCAGCGGCGAGATCAACTCCTCCGCGTCCGGCAGCCATCGGTTCGCCGGCGTCGGACGGCACGCCCACTGCACGGCCCCGCGGGACCCGAACCGGGTGGGCGGCGCGGCCACGTACGCACCCTCGCCCCACGCGAGGAGATCGAGCGAGGCCGGAGACCAGCCCAGCGCGCGGACCAGCCCCGGCACCTTCGCCGACGTACCCGGCAGGACGAAGAACTGCATCCGCCGGTCGGGCGTCAGCGTCACCGGCCCCAGCGTCGCCTCCATCCGCTCCATGCGCGCCAGCGCCAGGAACCCGGCCGTCTCCGGCACGGAGATCGCGTCGAAGGTCCGTCCCGTGGGAAGCAGGATCGACGCCGACGGCTGCTGCTGCCACATACGCCGGGCGACGGTCGCGCTGCCCGTCGCCTGGGCCGCCCAGTCGGGCCGCGCGGGGTGCGCGCCGGGCGCCGGACACGCAGTGTCGTCGCAGGAACAGCGCTGCACCCCGTCGACGGCTTCCAGCCAGGTGCCGGGGACCACCTCCCAGTGACGCTCCTCGACATAGCGAACTGCGGTCTCCAGCAGCGATTCTCCGCGCTGCTTCGGGATCTGGGTGGCTTCGGCGCCCGCGATGGTCTCTTCCACGACGAGCACAACTCCGGGCGTCACCAGGGGTTACGCCCGCCCGTGTGCGCGGGGGAGGAGCACCGGGCCCCCGTTCGGGGCGCACGGGTGCATGCGCGGGGGCGCGCGGCAGGAACGGGCGCGGAAGCGGGTAGTGACGTTCGGGGGTCGGCTTCCGTCCGAAAGGGCCCCGCACCCGGCAATCCTCACATGCCTCGCATTTTCGCCTTGCGAGCGGGGCATCGATCTTCACGGCCGGAAACATCCGGTGGAAGAGACGTCAACTCGGAACGCGGTAAGGCGCCGCCGCCGCACGCGAGCCGCCAAGACACAGGGGGTAGTGCCCATGGCCGCAAGGCCTCTCGTCGCACGGCAGCCGAACGAACGGCTGCAGGCGCTCATCCAGGAGGCGGGGTGCTCGAACGCCGGACTCGCCCGCCGCGTCAACATGTGCGGCGCGGAACACGGCCTCGACCTGCGCTACGACAAGACGTCCGTGGCGCGTTGGCTGCGCGGGCAGCAACCGCGTGGCCGCGCGCCCGCGATCATCGCCGAGGCGCTGGGCCGCAAACTCGGCCGCACGGTCACGATCGACGAGATCGGGATGGCCAACGGCAAGAACCTCGCGTCCGGCGTCGGCCTCCAGTTCTCCCCCACGGTGTTGGGCGCCATCGAGCAGGTCTGCGAACTGTGGCGCAGCGACGTGGGCCGCCGGGACTTCCTGTCCGGTTCGTCCGTGGCCGCCTCGGCGCTCGTCGAGCCCAGCCGGGACTGGCTGATCTCGTCCGCGGACGCCCAGGTGGCGCGTACGGCGGGGCCGCGGGTGGGCCTGTCCGACGTGGCGGCGGTACGGGCGACGACCCAGGCGCTCGTCGACCTCGACCACCAGTACGGCAGCGGGCATGTGCGCCCGGTCGTCGTGCACTATCTCAACAGCGTCGTCTCGGGGCTCCTCGCCGGCTCCTACCGGGAGGCCGTCGGGCGTGAACTCTTCGCCGCTGTGGCCCGGTTGACGGAGCTGGCGGGCTACATGGCCGTCGACACCGGCCAACCCGGCCTCGCCCAGCGCTACTACATCCAGGCCCTGCGTCTCGCGCAGGCCGCCGGCGACCGCGGCTACGGCGGCTACGTGCTCGCCGCCTCGATGAGCCACCTCGCCGCGCAGCTCGGGAACCCGCGGGAGATCGCCCAGTTGGCGCGGGCGGCGCAGGAGGGCGCGCGCGGGCGGGTCACCCCGCGCGCGGAGGCGATGTTCCACGCCGCGGAGGCCCGCGGACACGCGCTGATGGGCGACGTACGGGCGGCCCAGACGGCGTCCGCGCGGGCGGTGTCGGCGCTGGACGCGGCCGATCCGGGGTCGGGGGACGACCCGCCGTGGATCGCGCACTTCGACCAGGCCTACCTGGCCGACGAGTTGGCGCACTGCCACCGGGACCTCGGCCAGGCCGAGGCGGCGGCGCGCTGCGCGGAGCAGTCCCTGGCCGGGCATCCGGAGAGCCGGGCCCGCCGCCGGGCCATCGGCTATGTGCTGTTGGCCACGGCTCAGGTGCAGAAGCGCGAGGTCGAGGAGGCCTGCGCGACCGGCCTGAAGGCGGTGGAACTGCTCGAGACGCTCCGCTCCAACCGGGGCGCGGAGTACCTGGAGGACCTCCAGCAGCGGCTGGAGCCGTTCCGGGAGGAGGCGGTGGTCAGGGAGTTCGGAGCACGTCTGGACCTGCAGACCGCCGCCTGAACGGACGGGGCGCCGTGGCGTGAACGGGTCCTCGCCACAAGCGGAAGCGGCCCTTCGTCGCGCGGGGCACGGCGGACGCAGCGCACGGCGCTCCGGTTCTGTTACCGACGTCACTGGGAGGCACGTCACGTCCTGAGCTGCGTGGCACGGGATTCGGGGAACCCGGTAGCGTGAGCCGACGATTGACGAAGGTCCCCCATTCGTAGGAGTCCCGGTGACGCAGAGTGGACAGGGCGAGGAGCCCTCGGCGCGGCCCGCGCACGAAGGCATCGTGCTGCCCTCCGACGGCGGGGAGCCCCTGCTGCCGGGCATGACGAACGCTTCCTATTCCAGACCCCGCCCGCACGAGCAGCAGCAGCCCTCGGCGTCCGCCCCGGGCGGCGGCCAGACCTGGGGCCAGCCCTGGGGCCCGGAGCAGCAGCAGCCCGGGCAGGGCTGGCCGCTCCCGGCGGACCAGCAGCAGTGGGGTGCCCCGCAGGGCGCGAGCTCCGACGCGTGGACGCAGCAGTCCCCCGACGGTGCCGGCGCGCCCCGCCCGGCCGGCGCGGGCCCCCTGCCCCCGGAGGGCGCCCCGGCCCCGTCCTACGGCCACGGCATGCCCGGCGCGCCGCTTCCGCCCGCATCCGGCGACGAGGGGGCGACGCAGTACATACCGCCGGTCCCGTCCGGCCACGGCGGCGGCCACCCCGCCTCCTTCCCGCCGCCCGCCGCCGCCGACGAGGGCGCGACGCAGTACATGCCCCCGGTCCCGGGCGGCGATCACCACACCTCCTACCCGCAGCCCCCTGCGGCCGACGAGGGGGCGACGCAGTACATACCGCCCGTCCCGTCCGGCCCCGGCGACGACGGCGCGACGCAGTACATACCCCCCGTCCCGTCCGGCCCCGCCGACGACGGCGCGACGCAGTACATCCCGCCGGTCCGTCCCGGCGCGCTGCCGCCCGAGACGCCGTCGGAGTCCACCCACTACCTGGGCCGCGCGGCGGCCTCCCCGGACGCCGAGGCCACCCAGTACATCCCGCCCGTCACCGGCCAGGGGCCGTACGGCCCGGGCGGGGGCGGCGCGGACCGGCAGCCGCCCGCCGGGTTCGAGAACCTCTTCCGCGACGGCCCGGCCGGCGACGGCCCGGCCGACGGCTCCACGCAGCAGATTCCCCGCATCTCCGAGCGCGAGGGCGCCGGGCACGGCCACCCCGCCGCCCCCCAGCCCTCCTACACCCCGCCCGGCGACGGCTCCGGCGGCCGGCGCGGCCGGCGGGACGACGACCACGGGCGCGGCCGTGACAGCCGTACCGGCTCGCGGCTGCCGATGATCGCGGCGATCGGCGTGGGCATCGCCGTCCTCGGGGTCGGCGCGGGCGCGCTGCTCGGGGCCGGCGGCGACGGCGGCGACAAGGGCGACGACAACAAGACCGTCGCCGCGTCCGCGCCCGCCACCGAGGGCTCCGCCTCGGCGTCCGCCGACGGGGCCGAACAGCAGGCGATCGCGCTGGACAAACTGCTCTCGGACAGCGGCAGCAGCCGGGCCACGGTGATCAGCGCGGTGGCCGACGTCAAGGCGTGCACCGATCTCGCGCAGGCGGCCACCGATCTGCGGGGCGCGGCGCAGCAGCGCAACCAGCTGGTGACCAAGCTGTCCGCCCTGAGTGTGGACCAGCTGCCGAACCACGCCGCGCTGACCGACGCCCTGACCAAGGCGTGGCAGGCGTCGGCGTCGGCCGACGACCACTACGCGGCCTGGGCCGACCAGGTCGCCGGCGACAAGAAGCGCAACTGCAAGAAGGGGCAGGCCCGCAGCACGCCCCAGACGCAGGCCGGCAACCGGGCGAGCGGCACCGCCAGCACCCAGAAGGCGCGGGCCGCGAAGGTGTGGAACGAGATCGCGCGGAAGTACGGCCTGACGGAGCGCCAGCCCGTCCAGCTCTGACGGCTCGACGGTCGCGACGCCGGCGGGAGCCCTTCCCCGCCGGCGCCGACGGGCTCGGGGCGCCCCCTCAGCCCACCTCGGCGGCTCCTCAGTCCACCTCGGCCTTCTCCATCGTCCGCGTGACGTCCACGAACCCGGGCTTCGCCGCGACCAGCCGACCCCGCCTCACCGTCTGCAGGGTCACATGGGCGTTGACCAGGCGCGGAAGGCCGATCGAGGCGAGCTTGTCGCTGAACTGCCAGCGCAGCGCCGGCGTGAGCTCGCCCGTGTCGATCCTCAGCCCGTCGTCCAGGGCGCCCCGTACGGTGGTGGCGCTCACCTCGCCGTCGCCGAGCGACTCCACGACCGCGCGCAGCACCGCGTACGCGATCCAGGTGGTCTGCACGCCGGTGTCCGCCGCGTCGATCCGGGTGTCGGAGAAGGCGCTCTCGCTGATCACCTTCTTCATCCCGTCCCAGCGCGGATCGCTCGCCACCGGGTACCAGCCGGTGACGTAGGCCCCCTCGAACGCGCTGGACGCGCCGCCGGTGGAGTCGACGACCGTCTGGTCGACGCTGCCGAGCACGGTGGCGGTGCGCACGTCGGCGTAGTCGTCGCGGGTGCGGCGGAAGGAGTCCATGAAGGTGGCGGTGCGGTCGCCGAGGGCGGGGATCACACAGCCCTTCTCCTTCTGGTCGCCGGTCGCCTCCTTCAGCGCCTTCTCGGCCTGCCCGGAGTACTCGGCGGAGTCCTCGGGGGCCCGCTGGTCCTCGGCCGAGTCGTGCCCGCCCGTGGTCAGGCCGGCGTCGAGCATGGGCGGCAGGGCGTCGCCCGCGATGGTGTCGGGGCGGACCAGCGCGACCGGACCGCAGTTCCCGGCGAGTTCCTTGCCGAGCCCGGCGAGCAGCGCGGGCTGGCCTCCGTTGACCGGGTAGGACAGCGGGCTGGTGAACTCGGCGTTGGTGACGCCGTAGCCGCCGATGTAGGGGATGCCGGCGCCTTCCAGGTGCGGGAAGAAGGAGTCGGAGTGCTGGCTGTAGGAGCCGACGACGGCCACCGCCCCCTCCTTGACGGCCCGCCGGGCGCACTTCGCCGCGTCCACGGCGGTGTTGTGGTCGTTGCAGGTCAGGACGGTGAGCTTGCGGCCGCCGATGCCGCCGTTCGCGTTGACCCAGCGTGCGTAGGCGAGGGCGAAGGCGGGCATGCCGGGCTTGTTGGTCGCGCCGGTGCCCTCGGGTGCCCAGGTCATGACGACGACCGGGCCGCCCCCGGAACCCCCCGTGGTACCGGGGACGACCCCGCAGCCGGCGAGAAGCGACGTACAGCCCGCCAGTGCGCCCGCCGCGAGGACGGCGGCCCTGGTGGAGCCGGTGAAGCGGAGGAGCCTGGGGAGGAAGGTGCTTCGCGTGCGTCGCCTGCCGGTCATGGCCCCACACGATTCCCTCACACGGCCAACCCTGGAGTGACCCTTGGTCGACGTCTGGTGACGCGGAGGTGAATTACAGGGGCCTGCGAGGCGCGCGGGACGGAGAACGTACGATCGACGACCGTGCAACAAGGTTCGGAGAACTCTTCCCGTCGCGGCCGTCGCTCCTCCACCATGGGCGGCATGCCACTGAACGACATGCCGTGGTGGCGCTGGCGCAGCAATGTGCGCTCCGCGCTGCACATGCTCTCCGACCCGGTGTTCCAGCGGGACGTCTGGCTGGCCGGGGTGGACGGCTACGGTGACGTCACCGACGCCGTGTACCGCCTCGTCGAGGACACCTGGCTGGACAACTGGTCCGCCGAGAAGTACGTCGGCACGATCTTCCGTGACTCCCAGGAGGCGGCGCTCGTCGACACCGCGGTGCTGCGCGTGCTGCGGATCATGCACCAGGTCGGCCCGGACGCGCCGGTCTCCGCGTACGTCGACCACCCCGGCTGGCCGGAGGCGGTGCGGGCGGCGCGCGACGCGCACGTCCGGATGGCGGCGGCCGACGGCGAGGACGCGGACGCGCCCCCGCGCACGCTCGAGGTGCTGCGCATCCTGACCAGGTCGGCGTAGCTCTGCCCGGTTCATCGGCTCCGTCCGGTCCGCCCCGGTTCCGTCCGGGCCGCCCGGTCCGTCCCGTCCTCCCTGCCCGCCCTGCGGACGGATGCCGGGCCGCGCGGGCCGTCGTGAGACCCTGTGCTGCATGAGTGAGCAGTCCACCCGAGCCTCGGCGAGCCTCGCCGACCAGTACGTCCTCACCCTGTCCTGCCCCGACAAGCAGGGCATCGTGCACGCCGTGTCGAGCTACCTCTTCATGACCGGCTGCAACATCGAGGACAGCCAGCAGTTCGGCGACCACGACACGGGACTGTTCTTCATGCGCGTCCACTTCTCGGCGGAGGCGCCGGTGACCGTGGACAAGCTCCGGGCGAGCTTCGCGGCGATCGGCGACTCCTTCCACATGGACTGGAAGATCAACCGGGCCGACGAGAAGATGCGCGTCGTCCTGATGGTCAGCAAGTTCGGGCACTGTCTGAACGACCTGCTGTTCCGCGCGCGGATCGGCGCGCTGCCGGTGGAGATCGCGGCGGTGGTGTCCAACCACACCGACTTCGCCGAGCTGGTGGCCTCGTACGACATTCCCTTCCACCACATCGCGGTGACGCGGGAGAACAAGGCCGAGGCGGAGGCCCAGCTTCTGGAGATCGTCCGCGGGGAGAACGTCGAGCTGGTCGTCCTCGCCCGGTACATGCAGGTGCTGTCGGACGACCTGTGCAAGCAGCTGAGCGGGCGGATCATCAACATCCACCACTCCTTCCTGCCAAGCTTCAAGGGCGCGAAGCCGTACCACCAGGCGCACGCGCGGGGCGTGAAGCTCATCGGCGCGACGGCGCACTATGTGACGGCCGATCTCGACGAGGGGCCGATCATCGAGCAGGAGGTCGAGCGGGTGGGCCACGACGTCACCCCGGACCAGCTGGTCGCGGTGGGGCGGGACGTGGAGTGCCAGGCGCTGGCGCGGGCCGTGAAGTGGCACGCGGAGCGGCGCATCCTCCTCAACGGCCGCCGCACGGTGGTGTTCGCCTGACCTGCTGCCCTCGGCCGGCCCCTGGTCCGGCCCGGGCCGGACCTACATCCGGCTCAGGCTCGCCGCGGCGAACAGCACGTCCCTGATCGCCGAGCGGTCCCCCAGCTGCCCCGCCGCCGCCTCCTCCGGCGGCACATGACCGGCCGCCAGCCGGCAGAACTCCAGGTCGTCCAGCGCCACGTGGGCCACCTCGTGGTCGGCGGAGCCCACCGCACCCGGGGAGTCCAGCGGGATCAGCCACTGCCCGCCGCCCTCGCCCTCGATCTCCAGGCGGAGGCTGCGGCCGGGACTGCCGGCGCTCACCAGATGCCGTCGGGCGCCGGGCGCCGCAAGTCCCGCCCGGCGGCGCGCGGCGAGGGCCTTCGGCAGCATCCGCGCCGCGAGGTCGATCATGCCGTGCAGATGGCGCGGCGCGGGCGGGGCGTACGGGTAGTCGACGGCGTCGGCGATGTCCTCGGCGTGCACCCAGCACTCGAAGGCCCGGTCCAAGAGCGCGTCCCGGATGGGCAGTTCGAAGTGGCCGTACGACACGGGCAGCGCGCCGGGGGTCGGTCCGGTGAAGGAGACGGTGCGCACGACGGCGTGGGTCTGCTCCCGCCACGGCCCGCGCACCGAACGCGTCGGCGGGAAGTGCGAGGCCTCCCAGAAGGCCTCGGTCCGCGCGGCCGGGGTGCGGACGGCCACCGGCGCACGGCCGGCGCCCGCGTCGTCCCTCGCGGCCGCCGCCGTCCCGCGGTCGTGGCCCGGGCCGCCGCCCGAGCGCAGCGGGTCATCCAGGCCGAGCGCGGCGGCGACCAGTCCGTCCACGGCGATCAGATGGGCGATGACCCCGGCGACGGTCGTGCGGCGGCTGGTCGCTCCCTCGCCGCGGAACCAGCGCAGCCGCACGGGCGCGTGCCACTCGGCGTCCCCGAAGTCCTGCAGCAGCGCGTCCAGTCGCGCGGTCTCCGCGTCGTACGACGACGCCCAGACGGGCACCGGGACGCGGGGCGGGCGCCGGTCCAGGCAGGCGTCGAGGACGCGGGTGCGCAGGGCGGGGTCGAGGTCGAGGCTCTCGGGGCGCTGGAGCAGGCCGACCGCCTCGCGCAGCCGCAGCGCCTCGTCGGCGCAGGGCCCGCACTCGCCGAGGTGCTCCTCGACGGCCGCGGTCTCCTCCGCCGAGCAGGCCGCCAGCGCCCAGGCGCCCAGCATCGACTTCAGCACCGGGTGCTCCAGCGGCGGGGGCGACGACGCGCGGCCGTCCGGGTCGTGGCGCCGGTCGTCGTACGGGTCGTGGTCCGAGCCGTGGTTCGTGCCGTGGGCCGTGCCGTCGTGCCGGTCGCCGTGCGGGGCGGTCATGCCGCGCCCCCGTATCCGGGCGGCGCCCCGGGGGCGGTGGCGTCCGGGGTGGTCGTGTCGTGCGCGGTGGACAGCAGTTGCAGGCCGAGGCGGAGGCGGCGGCGGGCCTCGTCCTCGGTGACGCCGAGGTCGGCGGCGGTCTGGTGGTAGTCGCGGCGCTGGAAGTAGGCCAGTTCCAGGGCGGCGCGCAGCGGGGCCGGCATGGACTGGACGATGTAGTCGGCGCGGGCGGCGACGGAGGCGTGCCGGACCTTGTTCTCCAGGTCCTCCCGCTGCTCGGCGGTGCCGGGGCCGCCGTCGCCGAGGGCCTCGGTCTCGGTGGCGCGCAGCCGCCGCACGGCGAGGCGGTGGGTCAGGGAGGCCACCCAGGTGCGCAGGGGGCCCTGCCGGGGGTCGTAGGCGTCGGGGTGCTCCCAGACGTGGGCGAAGACCTCGCGGGTGATGCCGTCGGCGGCCCGTTCGTCTTCGAGCACGCGGTGGGCGAGTCCGTGCACGAGCGAAGCGAACCGGTCATAAAGCTCACCGAGGGCGGCGGCCTCCCCGTGCGCGAGTCGCTGCTGCATCGTGCGGTCCCAGCGGGGCAGTGTGTCCTTCTCCACCCTGCGACCCCCTCGCCCCTGCTCCGTTCGGCGTCCTCGCCGACCTGTGTCCTTGTCCAGCGTGCGTCCCCCGTCGGCTCGAATGTAGTCGGCACACCGGTCGGCGCACGCCCCTTTGTCGCAATGTGCGCCCCCCGTCGCGCCGGGGGTGGTAAAGGGGCGTCAGCACGCCGGGCCGGTCCGTTCCGCCCGTGATCGGGTTCGAACGACCCTGTTTCAGCATGTTTGAACGGGACCGAAAGCGACTGAATCAGGCCTCTTTTCTTCATGGGCAGTTTTCTGTGCGGAGTTTCGGGGAACGGCCGCTGGGCAGCCGCGCTGCGAGGAAGCGAAGGGACAGCTTCCGTTTCGGCGACTGAAGGGCGTGGTGGTGGCTTTCAAAGTGATCGGCGTCGAGCGCGGCGGATGGGCCGTGCTCCATGTTTCCGGTGAGCTGGACCTCGTGACGTCACCGGTGCTGCGTCAGCGGGTGCACGACGAAGTGGCCGAGGGCAGGCACAGCCTCGTCCTCGACCTCTCCGAGGTGCACTTCTGCGACTCGAGCGGCGTCGGTGTCCTGATCGCCTCCCGCCGCCTCATCCGCTCCTGCCGGGGCAGGCTGCGCCTGATCCTGCCGGCGCGCGGAGCCGAGGAGCACTCCCACGTCAACCGGGTGCTCGGCGCGCTGGGGGTGCGCCGCCTCTTCGACGTGTACGGCGACGTCCCGGCGGCCGTGGACGACGGAACCGAGCCCCTGTCCGCCTGACGCGCGCCTGAAGGTCCTCGCGCCCGACGGAGAGTCACCTCACGTCGGCGCGCCATACGTTTGTCCCGAATTCACCCCGGTTCAGGCACAACCGCCGCCTTTCCGTCCCCGGGGCGTCGCCGGCGTCGTACGCTCCCTGCCGACAAGCACCCGCACGCGACGACGTAAGGCGGTCCGAGAAGAGATGGTCAGCAGCGAGTACGAGCGCAGGATCGCCGGCCGGTTCGCCACCTTCGACCAGGACGGCAACGGCTACATCAGCCGCGAGGACTTCGCGGCGGCGGCCCAGGCGCTGCTCACCGAGTTCGACACCCCGGCCCGCTCGGACAAGGGGCAGGCCCTGTACGCCGGCGCCGAGGCGTTCTGGCAGGGCATGGCGGGGATGGCGGACCGCGACGGGGACCAGCGCATCACGCGCGAGGAGTTCGTCGGCGGGGCGGTCAAGCGACTGCGCGACAACCCCGACCGGTTCGGCGAGATCGCCCGCCCGTTCCTGCACGCGGCCCTGGCCGTGGCCGGCGCCGACGGAGCGGTCACCGTGGAGGACACCGTGCGGGTGCTGACCTGCCTGGGCGTGCCCGGACAGGCCGCGCGCGCCGTCGCCGCCGACTTGGACGCGGACACCGACGGCCGTGTCCTGGAGACGGACGTCGTCCCCGCCTTCGCCCGCTACTTCACCGTTCCCGAGTAGCCCCGGTCGCCGGGCGCCCTCTTCACGGCGTGGGCGGCGCGGCCGAGAACCGCTCCCGCAGCTTGTACTTCAGCACCTTGCGCAGCGTCTCGTTGCGCGGAAGGGCGTCCACGACCTCCAGTTGCTCGGGCAGCTTGTGCGGCGACAGCCCTTCCGCGCGCAGGTGCGCCGTCACCGCCTCCAGGGTCAGCGCGCCCGCGTCGGCCGCCGGTTCGACCACCGCGCACACCCGCTCCCCGCGCTCGGGGTCCGGCAGCCCGATCACCGCCACGTCGCCCACCGCCGGGTGGGTGTGCAGCAGGTCCTCGATCTCCTTGGCCGACACGTTCTCCCCCTTGCGGATGATCACGTCCTTGAGCCGGCCGGTGAGCACGAGATGGCCGCTGCCGGTCACCCGCCCCAGATCCCCGGTGCGCAGGAAGCCCTCCTCGTCGAAGGCCTCGGCCGTCTGCGCGGGGTCGAGGTAGCCCCGGCAGACCGCCTCCCCGCGCAGCCGCACCTCCCCGTCGGGCGCGATCCGTATCTCCATGCCCCGCGGCGGCCGTCCCTCCGTCGTCGCCAGGTTCTCCGGGGTGTCGTCGGGCGAGCCCATGGTGATCATCGGCACCTCGGTCATCCCGTACCCGTGGGTGAGCTGCACGCCCATCTCGCGGGCGACGGCGTGGTACAGCTCCGGCGGCTTGGGCGCGCCCCCGCCCGCGAGCAGCCGCAGCGAGGGGATCACCGGGTCGCCGGGCCGCTTGCGCTGCTCGGCCAGGAACATCGAGTAGAACGCCGTGGAGCCGCCCGCCACCGTCACCCCGTGCCGCCGGTACTCCGCCAGCGCGTCCGGCATCGCGAACTGCTCGAACATCACCGCCGGGAAGCCGTACAGCAGCAGCATGACCGTGTAGTCGGGGCCGGCGATGTGCGCGTACGGGAAGGCCATCGAGCCGACGTCGCGGGCGGTGAGGCGCAGCGCGTGGGCGAGGCAGGAGCCGCCCGCGATCAGCGAACGGTCGGTGTGCAGCACGCCCTTGGGGTCGGAGGTGGTCCCCGAGGTCCAGTAGATCCAGCGTACGGACGTGCCGTCGCGGGGCGGGGCGGGCAGCACGGCCGGATCGCCCTCGGGCAGGTCGTCGTAGGCCTCGAAGACGCCCTTCGCGCCCAGGCGGCGCGCCATCCCGCCGTGGTCGAAGCCCCGCCACACACCGGGCACGGCGAAGTACTCCGCCTTGGACTCGCGCAGCGCGAAGCCGACCTCGCGGTCCCGGTAGAACGGGATGACCGGGCTCTGCACGGCGCCCAGCCGGGCCAGCGCGAAGGCCAGCACGGCCGTCTCGAGGCGGGTGGGGAGCTGCCAGGCGACGACCGTGCCGGGGCGTACGCCCATGTCGTACAGGCCGGCCGCGGTGCGTTCGGCGCGCTCGCGCAGCCCGCCGAAGGTCAGGGCGCGGTCGCCCTGGAGGAGGACCGGGCGGTCGGGGGTGAGGGCGGCGCGGCGGTCGAGCAGGTCCCACAGGGTGCGGGACGCGCTCAGGGCGTGGGCGGTGTCGGTCACGGCGGCCCCCTCAAGAGCTGACGCTCAGTCAGATTGTGGGCAGAGCGTAGGGCTCGTCGCCTTGTCGGTCCAGGGGTCGCGGACTAGCCTGCTGGGCAGAACAGATCTGACGGGCCATCAGATTCCGGGTCCGCCGGACCACGCCCGCCGGACCACGGCCCGCGGACCCGGCCGTGGCACCTGCGGCCTTTCAGCACGCGTCCGCCAGGCGGAGGGGACCATGACCGAACTGCCCCGCATCATCAGCGTCGACGACCACGTGATCGAGCCCGCGCACCTCTTCGAGACCTGGCTGCCGCGCAAGTACCACGAGCGCGGCCCCAAGCCCCTCACCGCCGGGATCGGGGAGCTGGCATACGTGGGCGGCAAGTACCGGATCACCATGGACCCCGACGGTCCGCCCACCGACTGGTGGATCTACGAGGACCTCCAGTTCCCGTACAAGCGCAACATCGCCGCCGTCGGCTTCGACCGCGACGAGATGACGCTGGAGGGCATCACGCGCGCGGAGATGCGACGCGGCTGCTGGGACCCGAAGGCGCGGCTCGCCGACATGGACCTCAACCACGTCGAGGGCAGCCTCTGCTTCCCCACTTTCCCGCGCTTCTGCGGCCAGACCTTCGCCGAGGCGCACGACAAGGAGGTCGCGCTGGCCTGCGTGCGGGCCTACAACGACTGGATGGTCGAGGAGTGGTGCGGGGACAGCGGCGGCCGGCTCATCCCGCTGTGCCTGATCCCGCTGTGGGACGTCGAGCTGGCCGTCGCCGAGATCAGGCGCAACGCCGCGCGCGGCGTGCGCGCGGTGACCTTCTCTGAGATCCCCACCTACCTGGGCCTGCCCTCCATCCACTCCGGCTACTGGGACCCGTTCTTCGCGGTGTGCCAGGAGACCGGCACGGTCGTCAACATGCACATCGGGTCCAGCAGCCAGATGCCCGCCGCCTCACCGGACGCGCCGCCCGCCGTCCAGGCCTCGCTGAGCTTCAACAACGCCATGGCCTCGATGATGGACTTCCTCTTCAGCGGCGTCCTGGTGAAGTTCCCGGCCTTGAAACTCGCCTACTCCGAAGGCCAGATGGGCTGGATCCCCTACGCCCTGGAGCGCGCCGACGACGTGTGGGCGGAGCACCGCGCCTGGGGCGGGGTCCGCGACATCGTCCCCGAGCCGCCGTCGACGTACTACTACCGGCAGATCTTCTGCTGCTTCTTCCGCGACAAGCACGGCGTGGCGTCCCTGGACGTCGTCGGCCGCGACAACGCCACCTTCGAGACGGACTACCCGCACGTCGACTCCACCTTCCCGCACACCAAGGACGTCGCCCTCGACCACGTGAAGGGCCTGGACGACGAGACCGTCTACAAGCTGATGCGGGGCAACGCCATCCGCATGCTCGGCCTGGACCTCGACCGCGACCGCCGTCCCGACCGCTCCGGGTGACGCCGATGGACCTCGCGGACACCCCGCAGGAAGCCGAGTTCCGGGCCCGGCTGCGGGAATGGCTGGCCAAGGCGCTCCCCACGCTGCCCCCGAAGCCCTCCCCGGACGACTGGCCGGCCCGCAGGGCCTACGACCTCGGCTGGCAGCGCATGCTGTACGACGCCGGGTACGCGCACGTGCACTGGGACGCCTCCCCCACCGTGCGGCTGATCTTCCTGGAGGAGACGGAGGAGGCGGGCGCGCCCTACGTCGGCGCGGGCTTCGTCGGACTGCTGCACGCCGGGCCGACCATCGCCGCCGAGGGCACCGCGGCCCAGCGGGAGCGCTGGCTGGCGCCGATCCTGCGCGGCGAGGAGGTCTGGTGCCAGGGCTTCAGCGAACCCGACGCCGGCTCCGACCTCGCGGCGCTGCGCACACGCGCGCGACGCGACGGCGACGCCTACGTGGTGAACGGCTCCAAGATCTGGACCTCGCACGCCGAGGTCGCCGACTGGTGCGAACTGCTGGTGCGCACCGACCCGTCGGCCCCCCGGCACCGGGGCATCACCTGGCTCGCCCTGCCGATGGACGCCCCCGGCGTCACCGTACGGCCGCTGCGGACGCTCGCCGGATCCGCCGAGTTCGCGGAGGTGTTCCTCGACGACGTGCGCGTGCCCGTCGCCAACCGGGTGGGGGAGGAGAACGACGGCTGGCGGGTGACGATGGTGACGCTGTCCTTCGAACGCGGCACGGCGTTCGCGGGGGAGGTGGTCGCCTGCCGGCGCACCCTCGGCGAACTCGCCCGCGAGGCGCGTCGCAACGGCCGCTGGGACGATCCCGCCCTCAGGAGGCGGCTCGGCAGGCTCAACGCCGAGCTGCGGGCGCTGTGGCGGCTCACCCAGTGGAACGTGAGCGAGGCGGAGGCCACGGGCGGCGGCGTGCCCGGCACGGGCGGCTCGGTCTTCAAACTGAGCTACTCGCACACCCGCCAGGAGCTCTACGACGCGGCGGCCGACGTCCTCGGCGACGACGCCCTCGACCTGGAGCGGCCCTGGGTGCTGGACCGGCTCTCCTCCCTCTCGTACACCATCGCGGCCGGTACCTCGCAGATCCAGCGCAACATCGTGGGCGAGCGGATCCTCGGCCTGCCGAAGGGAGGCTGACGTGCGCTTCCGGCTGACGAAGGACCAGCGGGACCTGCGAGACGGCGTACGGGAGCTGCTGGCGCGGCGGTTCGGCCCCGAGGAGCTGCGCGCGGCGGTGTCCCGGCCCGGGCTCGACCGCCGGCTGTGGCGGGACCTCGGGGAGGCCGGCTTCTTCGCGCTCCGGCTGCCCGAGGCGGACGGCGGCGTCGGACTGGGCCTGCCCGAGGCTGTCCTGGCCTTCGAGGAGGCCGGCCGCGCCCTGCTGCCCGGCCCGCTGACGGCCACCTTCCTCGCGGCGGGTGAGGTGCCCGGCGCGGCGACCGGCGAGAGCGTGGTGACCGCGGTCGACGGCGGCCTGGTGGAGTGGCTGGCCGAGGCGGACGTCGTCCTGGGCGACGCGGAGGGCGCGCGGCCCCTGCGGTCGGTGGACCCGCTGACCCCGCTGCACCGGACGCCGGGAGGCCGGGCCCCGGCCCCCGATCCCGTCGCGGTCCTCCTCACCGCCGCCGAGCAGCTCGGCACGGCCACGCGCGCGTGCGAGCTCGCCGTGCGACACGCGCGCACGCGCGAGCAGTTTGGGCGGCCCGTGGGCGCCTTCCAAGCCGTCAAACACCTCTGCGCGGACCTGCTGGTGCGCGTGGAGGTGGCCCGGGCGGCGGTGTACGCGGCCGCCGTCACCGCCGGTCCGGCCGATGTGGCGGCGGCCCGGCTGCTCGCCGACGAGGCCGCCGTGCGCGGAGCGCGCGACTGCCTCCAGGTGTTCGGCGGGATGGGATTCACCTGGGAGGCGGAGGTTCATCTGCTGCTGAAGCGCTCCTGGGTGCGCACGAGGCGTACGGGGGGCAGTACGGAGAGTGAGGAACGGCTCGCCGAGGACCTGCTGACGACGCCGGGCCACCAGCCGCCGCAGGCCGCCTGCCTGCGGTGATGTGCAAGCGCGGGCGGGCCGCGCGGTGCGTGTCACTGATCGTGGCAAGACATGGTCACGGAATGTGAGATTCGGTTGTGTCCGATCGGTGACCCGTCACGGCCCGGAGTCGGGTGGTCGCTCCGGTACCTTCTGTGAGATGCGAGTTGCCGTGAGCGCGGACCGTGCCGGCCGAGCCCCTGGGGCGACGCCGGGAACGGGGGTGCGCACCGCTGCTCGCAGGGCGGACGGGCGTCACGGCCCCGTCTGTTCGACTTCCCGCGATGAGCGTCGCACAGTATGCCGCACGGGTACTCCTTCGCGCTGGAATATGCCCGAAGCGCTTGTTGAGGTGACTGTACGTCAACCAAGCTGTCTCTCAAGGGATTCACGTTCCGTCACTCTGCCCCTGATCGTTGTTCTGGTCATGCAGAAAATGGCTACGATCGTGGCCCTCGTCGTCATGGTCCTCGCGTGGCTAGCGTGGCTCACGTGGCGCGCGGCCATGTGTCCGCCGGTTCGGATGGTGTGAGCGGTGCAGGTGCTTCAAGTGCAGCTGGAGATCCGGCCCGACCCCACTGAGGTGGGTCGCGCCCGCAGGTGGGCCCGTGGGCGCCTCGCAGGGTCCGGGATAGGGGCCGACGAGCCGCTCGCCGAGACGCTGATCCTGCTCGTCTCCGAGCTGGTCACCAACGCCGTGGTCCACACGGGCTGTCCGGCCGTCCTGAGGCTCTCGCTGCCGGGCGCGGCCGGAGGGGCACCGGAGGGCGCCGGCGGGCCCTGGGAGGGCGTCGTACGGCTCGAGGTGGCCGACAGCAGCGACCGCGCCCCCGTCCCCCGCTGTGTGGGCGACGACGCCACGGGCGGCCGCGGACTGGCCCTTGTGGACTGCCTCGCGGACCGCTGGGGCTGGAGCGTCGAGGGTCCCGGCAAGCGCATCTGGTGCGAACTCGACCGCTGTGCGGCGCCCCGCCCGGACACCGGCCCGACGGGCGGGACGGCGACGGTCTGTCAGAAACCGTCGTACGGGGGGATCGCGTACGAAGCTGTGTGACGCGCGGCGTACGGGCGGCCCCGTACGGCCGGTGCACGGTGGCAGGGGATGTGGGGCGTGTGTCCCCGGCGGGCCTCGGTGCGCCCGTGCGTGCTTCCGTGCGCGCCCGCGACAAAACGGGGTGCAAGCAACAAATCACCGATCGGGTGTTGACGTCACGTGTCCGTTTGATCACGCTTGTGGTCAGCGATTCGCCGTGAGGGGACGACGAGGGCGTCGGTGACGGAGGCCCTCGCCGAGTGCGGATCGCCGATTCGGCGTCGGAGCCCTCAGGGCCGAGGGGAACCGAGGGGAGGGTACGCCGAGTCGGATGGTGGCGCGCGGTGCCGTGCTCGGGGCGGGCAGCGGCGCGCCACCATCCGTCGAACCGTGTGCGCCGCCCCGCCGCGGCCGCCGTCGGCCGGAGCCCCCGAACCGCCCTACAGGATCGCCACCGGCGCCACCGGAGTCCCGGTCCCGCCGACGAACGGCTCGGGCATCGCCGACAGCAGGAACGAGTGGCGCCCCTCTTCTCCACAGGCTGTGGACAACTCTTCGAGATTCCAGTTCTGCCCCTGGAGCATCCCCATCTCCACGAGGTCGAGGGCGTGCACGGGCAGCCACAGGTCGTCGATCTCCGGCGGGAAGATCTCGAACGTGAGGGTGTCGTCGGCGACGGCGGCCACATCGCGCGCGTGGAACCACTCCGGGGTGCGCAGCGACAGCCCCGGCGAGGGGTACGCGTACCCGTGCTTGTCCCCGGCGAGGTACAGCCGCATCTGCCCGGTCCGCACGAGCACGATGTCGCCGGCCCGCACCCGCGTCCCCGCCAGCTCCTCGGCCGCCTCCAGGTCCTCGGGCGTGACCGCGTGACCGCCGGCCAGCCGGTCGACGCCCCGCGCGCGTGCCACGTCCAGCAGCACTCCGCGCGAGACGACGTGCCGCGCCTTGTCGATGCCGCTGAACTCCGCGCCGCCGTGCGGGGTGATGGTGCCGGCCGGGCGGCCGTTGTAGAGCTTGCCGGAGTGCGAGACATGGGTCAGCGCGTCCCAGTGGGTGGCCGCCTGGAGGCCCATCGTCACGGCGTCGTCGCTGCACGCCACCGAGCCCGGGCCGAAGATCTCCTGGTTGATCTGCACCATGGTGTGCAGCGGGTTGACCCGCCCGGGGATCATCCCCGTCTGCACGCCGTCCTCCCGCAGGGGCAGGGCGAGCGGGACCCGGCGGCCCGTCCGGACCTCGGCCGCCGCCGCCCGCACGACCTCGTCGGTGATCAGGTTCAGCGTGCCGATCTCGTCGTCGTCCCCCCAGCGCCCCCAGTTGTTGACGCGCTTGGCGATGTCCTGGAACGCCGGATGGAGCGAGGGCAGTGCCATTCGTGCCTCCCCGGGGCTTGTCCCCGACTGACTGACGGGCCATAAAATCTAACGGTCCGTCAGAAACTGCGGGAAGGGGCCCGGCGTGGGGAACTTCTTGAGCGGCAAGGTCGTCGCCGTCACCGGCGCGGGACGAGGCATCGGACGGGCGGTGGCGCGCGCGGCGGCGGCCGAGGGGGCGCGGGTCGTCGTCAACGACTACGGCGTCTCCGTGGCCGGCGCCTCACCCACCAGCGAGGTCGCCGAGGCCGTCGTCAAGGGGATCGAGGCGGCCGGCGGGGAGGCCGTCGCCGTCGCCGACGACATCTCCACGATGGCGGGCGGACAACGCGTCGTGGACACGGCCATGGAGTCCTACGGGCGGCTCGACGGGGTCGTCTGCGTGGCCGGCATCCTGCGGGAGCGGATGCTGTTCAACATGACCGAGGACGAGTGGGACCCGGTCGTCGCCACCCACCTCAAGGGCACGTTCACCGTGTTCCGGGCGGCCTCGGCGGTCATGCGGGCCCAGCGGTCCGGCACGCTCATCGGCTTCACCAGCGGCAACCACCAGGGCTCCGTCTCGCAGGCCAACTACAGCGCGGCCAAGGGCGGGATCATCTCGCTGGTGCGCAGCGCGGCGCTCGGCCTGCACAAGTACGGGGTGAGCGCCAACGCGGTTGCCCCCGTGGCCCGCACCCGGATGTCGGCCGGAGTGCCGACCGAACTCGCGGAGATCGGCGAGCCGGAGGACGTCGCCGCCATGGTGACTTTCCTCTTGTCGGACCGCGCGCGCGACCTGGGGATAACCGGCCAGGTCTACACGGTCGCCGGTGAGAAGATCGCGGTGTGGGCGCAGCCCCGCGAACTCCGCTCGGCCTACGCCTCCGACGGCTGGACGCCGGACCGGATCGGCCAGGCGCTGGCGGGAGCGGTCGGCTCGGACCCCATGCCGATGCTGGAACGCCTCCAGGAGATGGCCCGTGCGGCGGCACAGGGAGCACGACCCAACGCATGAGCGGGGGCACCGGCGGGCGGGGGCGGCATCCCGTGCGAGCGAAGCCGAGGCGGCCACGCCGGCGACGCGGTTCCGGCGCGCCTCAAGGCGGTGGTGGGCCGAGGCAGCGCGCGCCTGACGGCGGAGCCGCTGCCGGGCTGGTGCAGCAGCAGGGCCGTGTCCAACGGTCCCCACTGCGTGGCGGTGCCGGCGCCGGAATCGGGCATCGGCTCCGGTCCCTACTGCTTCCGGGGGAGGGGGGCGGAACGTGGCCGGGCGGGGCTGCGGAGCGCACCTCACCGGATATCGACACCTGTGAGCGGGGCCGTGTGGTCCCCGGCTGGAGGAGGCAGCGTGGACTTCGGGTTTGCCGCGGCTGATGACGAGTTCCGGGCGGACGCGCGGGCGTGGCTGGCCGCGCACGCCGGCGGACAGGGACAGGCCGACCGGCGCGGCTGGGAACGGACCCTCGGGAGCGCCGGCTGGATCGGGCTCGGCTGGGCGGAAGGGGGGTACGGCAACCGGACCGCCACCCTCACCCAGCAGGTCGCCTGGGCCGAGGAGTACGCGCGGTCGGGCGCCCCGCCCCGCTCCGGTCACATCGGGGAGAACCTGCTCGCGCCGACGCTCCTCGCGCACGGCAGCGCCGGCCAGAAGCGCCGCTTCCTGCCGGCGATCGCCGCCGGGGAGGAACTGTGGTGCCAGGGGTACAGCGAGCCGGGCGCGGGATCGGATCTCGCGGGTGTGCGCACGCGTGCCGAGCGGACGGCCGACGGCGACTACCGCGTCACCGGGCAGAAGATCTGGACCTCCCTCGCCCACGAGGCCGACTGGTGCTTCGTGCTGGCCCGCAGCGACCCGCAGTCCACCCGCCACCACGGGCTGATCTTCCTCCTCGTGCCCATGGACCAGCCCGGGCGGATCGAGGTGCGGCCCATCCGGCAGATGACCGGCACGAGCGAGTTCAACGAGGTCTTCTTCGACGGGGCGCACGCCCGCGCGGAGCACGTGGTGGGCGGCGACGGCGACGGCTGGGGGGTCGCCATGGGGCTGCTCGGCTTCGAGCGCGGGGTCTCGACGCTGGCCCAGCAGATCGGGTTCGCCGAGGAGCTGGGGCGCGTGGTGCGCACGGCCGTGGAGACGGGCGCGGCCGACGATCCCGTCCTCCGCGCCCGGATCGTGGAGCTGTGGGCCGAGCTGCGGGCGATGCGGTGGAACGCGCTGCGCACGCTCGGCGGCTCCGGCGGGCCGGGCGCGCCCAGTGTGGCCAAGCTGCTGTGGGCGGGCTGGCACCAGCGGCTCGGGGAGCTCGCGGTGGAGGTGCGGGGCGCGGCCGCGGGGGTGGGGCCGGCCGACTGGTCGCCCACCGCGCCGTACGAACTCGACGAAGCGCAGCACCTGTTCCTGTTCTCCCGGGCCGACACGATCTACGGCGGCTCCGACCAGATCCAGCGCACGATCATCGCCGAGCGGGTGCTCGGCCTGCCCAGAGAGCGCAAGGGGGTCGTCTGATGCGTGGCGTGGTGTTCGACGGGAAGCGGGCGGAGGTCGTCGACGATCTCGTCGTCCGCGATCCGGGCCCCGGGGAGGTGCTCGTCGCGGTGTCGGCGGCCGGGCTGTGCCACAGCGACCTGTCGGTGGTCGACGGGACGATCCCCTTCCCGGCGCCGGTGGTGCTGGGGCACGAGGGCGCGGGGGTGGTGGAGGCGGTGGGCGCCGGGGTCGCCCATGTGGCTCCCGGGGACCATGTGGCCCTGTCCACGCTCGCCAACTGCGGGACGTGCGCGGACTGCGACCGGGGGCGGCCGACGATGTGCCGGCGGGCCATCGGGCGGCCGGGGCGGCCGTTCACGCGCGCGGGGCGGCCGGTGTTCCAGTTCGCGTCCAACTCCGCGTTCGCCGAGCGGACGGTGGTGAAGGCCGTGCAGGCGGTGCGGATACCGCAGGACGTCCCCCTGACGTCCGCCGCGTTGATCGGCTGCGGGGTGCTGACCGGGGTGGGGGCCGTGCTCAACCGCGCGCGCGTGGACCGCGGGGAGTCCGTCGTCGTCATCGGGACCGGCGGCATCGGGCTCAACGTGCTGCAGGGCGCGCGGATCGCGGGCGCGGGGCGGATCGTCGCCGTGGACGCCAACCCGGCGAAGGAGGCGGTGGCGCGGCGGTTCGGGGCCACCGACTTCCTGGCTTCGGCGGACGGCGTGCGGGACCTGCTGCCGACCGGGGCGGACCACGTGTTCGAGTGCGTGGGGCGGGTGGAGCTGATCCGCCAGGCGATCGACCTGCTCGACCGTCACGGCCAGGCCGTGCTGCTCGGCGTGCCGCCCGCGACGGCGGAGGCGTCCTTCCTCGTCTCGTCGCTCTACCTGGACAAGTCGATCCTGGGCTGCCGCTACGGCTCCTCCCGCCCCCAGCGGGACATCGCGCTGTACGCCGCGCTGTACCGCGAGGGACGGCTGCTGCTGGACGAACTCGTCACCCGGACCTACCCGGTCGAGGACTTCGAGAAGGCGGCGACGGACGCGGAGGCCGGGCGGGTGGCGAGGGCGGTCCTCACGTTCTGAGGGCGGCGCCGGCCCGGAACGTCCGCCGGTAGGCGGTCGGGGTGACGCCGAGCACCGTCTGGAGGTGCTGGCGCATCGACTGGGCGGTGCCGAAGCCGGCGTCACGGGCCACCTGGTCGACGGAGAGGTCGGTGGACTCCAGCAGGTGCCGGGCGCGTTCGACGCGCTGCCGGGTGAGCCACTGGCCGGGACTGACGCCGACCTCCTCGCGGAAGCGGCGGGTGAAGGTGCGTACCGACATCGACTCCCGCGCGGCCATGTCCCGCAGCTGGAGCGGCTCGTGGAGGCGGCCGAGGGCCCAGGCGCGGGCGCCGGTCGTGGTCGCCTGCTGGGGGTCGGGCACGGGCCGCTCGATGTACTGCGCCTGTCCGCCGTCGCGGTGCGGCGGGACGACCGTGCGACGGGCGACCTCGTTGGCGACGGCGGTGCCGTGGTCGCGGCGCACCATGTGCAGGCACAGGTCGATCCCGGCGGCGACCCCGGCGGAGGTGAGGACGTCGCCGTCGTCGATGAACAGGACGTCCGGGTCGACCCGGATCCGCGGGAAGAGACGCTGGAGGCGGTCGGCGTCGGCCCAGTGCGTGGTCGCCGGGCGGCCGTCGAGGAGGCCGGCGGCGGCGAGGACGTAGACGCCGGTGCAGATGGAGGCGAGGCGTGTGCCGGGGCGGATGCGGCCGAGAGCCGCGGCCAGGTCCTCCGTCAGCACGCCCTCCTCGAAGACGGGGCCCAGCTCGTAGGAGGCCGGGACGATCACGGTGTCGGCGGTGGCGAGCGTCTCCGGCCCGTGCCCGACCTGGATCGCGAAGTCGGCGTCCGTCTCGACCGGACCGGGCGGGCGGACCGAGCAGGTGACGACCTCGTACAGGTGCCGGCCCGCGGCGTCCTTGGGGCGGCCGAAGATGCGGTGCGGGATGCCCAGCTCGAAGGGGAGCAGGCCGTCCAGGGCGAGGACGACGACGCGGTGGGGGCGCGAGCCCGTGGCCGTTTCCATGGCCCGATCCTAACGAACGCTGTCTTTCGGCCCACTCGATGGGCGTGGCCCCGTGCCCGAAGCTCTATGGCGTGACCCGGACCATCGAAGCCCTCGCCGCCGCACAAGACCTCAAGCCCGCCCGCAGGCGTGTCCACCGCGCCTGGCTCGTCGCCGCCGTCACCTTCGTGACGATCATCGGGGCGGCGGCCTTCCGCTCGGTGCCGGGGCTGCTCATCGACCCCTTGCACGAGGAGTACGGCTGGTCGCACGGCACGATCGGCGCGGCCGTCTCGGTCAACCTCGCGCTGTACGGGCTCACCGCGCCGTTCGCGGCGGCGCTGATGGACCGCTTCGGCATCCGCCGGGTGGTGGCCGTCGCCCTCACGGTGATCGCGACCGGCTCCGGACTGACGGTGTTCATGACCTCGGCCTGGCAACTGCTCCTTTTCTGGGGCCTGTTGGTGGGTGCCGGCTCGGGGGCGATGGCGCTGGCCTTCGCCGCGACGGTCACCAACCGCTGGTTCACCGAGCGGCGCGGCCTGGTCAGCGGCATCCTCACCGCGGCCTCCGCCTCCGGTCAGCTGATCTTCCTGCCGCTGCTGTCCTGGCTGGTCACACGCTACGACTGGCGTCCCGCGGCGCTGACGGTCGCGCTGGCGGCCCTCGTGGTCGTCCCCTTCGTCTGGCTCCTGCTGCACGACCACCCGGCCGACGTGGGCCTCAAGCCCTACGGCGCACGGGAGTTCGTCCCGAAGCCCGCGCCGGTGACGGGCGCCGCGCGCAGGGCGGTCTCCGTGCTCCTCTCCGCCGCGCGCACCGGCCCCTTCTGGCTGCTGGCCGGCACCTTCGCGATCTGCGGGGCCTCGACCAACGGCCTGGTGCAGACCCACTTCGTGCCCGCCGCCCACGACCACGGCATGCCCGTCACGGCCGCCGCCTCGCTCCTCGCGGTCATCGGCGTCTTCGACGTCGCCGGCACGATCGCCTCCGGCTGGTTCACCGACCGCTTCGACTCCCGCCGCCTGCTGGCGGTGTACTACGCGCTGCGCGGCCTCTCCCTCCTCTTCCTGCCCATGCTGCTCGCGCCGTCCGTCCACCTGCCGATGGTCTTCTTCATCGTCTTCTACGGCCTCGACTGGGTGGCCACCGTCCCGCCCACCCTGGCCCTGTGCCGCGAGCAGTACGGCGACGACAGCGCCATCGTCTTCGGGTGGGTCCTCGCCGCCCACCAGGTCGGCGCGGCCCTGATCGCCTTCCTCGGCGGCGTCGCCCGAGACGTCTTCGGCACGTACGACATGGTCTGGTACGCGTCCGGCGCGCTGTGCGCGGCGGCGGCCCTGATGGCCCTGGTGATCCGGCGGAGGCCGGAGGCGGTGGCCCCGAGCGACCGCTGATCCGTCCTGACCGCTGCTGCGGGCGGGGTCAGAGGAAGCGGCCCCGGTGGAACAGCAGCGGTGGTTCGTGCGTGCCTGAGGCGCCCAGGGCGTTCACCCGGCCCACCACGATCAGGTGGTCGCCCCCCGTGTGCACCGCGTGGATCGTGCAGTCGATCCAGGCCGGCGCGCCGGTGAGCCGGGGCGAGCCGGTGGTGGGGGCGGGGTCGTGGGCGACGCCCGCGAACTTGTCGGCGCCGCTCACCGCGAACGCGCGGCACAGTCCGGCCTGGTCCGCGCTCAGGACGTTCACGCAGAACACGCCCGCGCGTGCGATCCGCGGCCAGGTCGTGGAGGTGCGGCCGACCATGAACGCGACCAGCGGCGGGTCGAGGGAGAGGGAGGTGAACGACTGGCAGGCGAAGCCCGCGGGCGCGTCCTCGTCGGCGCCGGCCGGCGCGGTGATGACCGTGACGCCCGTCGCGAACGTGCCCAGCACGCGCCGGAACTCGCCCTGGTCCACCGGTGCCCGCTCGTCCTCGCGGACACAGCGCAACTCCGGCCGGGGATGCGCCTCGACCGGCCTGCCCCGGAGGTGGCGGACTGCGGCGGCCGCCATGCCTGCGTGTCCCATCATGTCGCCATTGAAGCTGACGGATCGTCAGATAGGAAGGGTGTTGCGGGGAGGTCCGGCGGTGACTTCTACGCTGCTCGCATGGGGTGGGCAGGCGTGCGGCATGGGGTGGGTCCGCGGCGGGCGTGGCCCGAGTCGGCCGCGGCTGTGGCAGCGGGGGCGGCGCAGCTTCCGGCGGTGTCCGCGCTGCTGTTCTGGCAGGCGCTGGCGGCCGATCGTTACGGCGTCGGCTACGGCCCGGCGTTCGGGCTGCTCTGTCTGTTCCTCTTCGCGCCGGTGCTGCTGCCGGTGCTGGGACTGCTGCATGCGGGGGCGCAGATCCTTCCGGGAGCCGTCGTCGCCGACGTCATGCTGCGCCGCGTCCCATGGCCGCTGTGGGCGCGCCGTCTGCTGGGCGTGACGCTCGTCGGGGCGGTGTGGGCCGTCGTGGGGGCCGTGTGGGCGGGGATGTCCTTCCCCGCCACGGCCGCCTGCCTCGCCGCCCTCGGCGTGTTGCCGGTGCTCGCGATGGAGTACGCGCGCGTGCGGCCGACGGGCAGCCGGGGCCTGTGGTGGCGGGCCGCGGGCGCCTCCGTCGTCCTGTTCGTCCTCGCCCTCGTCGCCGGGCCCCTGGCCACGGCGGCGGGCCTGGTCGAGGAGTACGAGCCGCCCCCGCTGTCCGCCGAACGGGTCGCCGGGGTCTGGCGCGGCGAGGACGGGGCCGTGCTGAAGCTGCTTCCGGGCGGCCGGGCGGAGTTGACGCGGATGCCGGTCGATCCCGGCGTCCGGGCGACCGCGGACCTCGTGGTGTGCGACGGTGCCGGGAGCTGGCGGCTGGAGCCGGGTCGCGTACGGGACGGCGTGGCCGTCCGCCTCGCCGCCGACGAGGCGGGCGAGGCCGACGAGGCGGGCGAGGCCGACGAGGCGGGCGAGGAGGACGGCTGCCGTGGGGAGACGGTCTGGTCTTCCGGTGGGACGGAGCGGTCGCCCGAGCTGTTCGTGTTCTTCGGGGATCCGGACGCGAGCAGTCCGCGGGTGCTGACCCGGGATCCCTGAGCCTCAGCGCCCCCGGAACCGCGCCTCCCGCCGCTGTACGAAGCTCGCCACGCCTTCCTGGGCGTCCGACGTCGTCATGTTGATCTCCTGGGCGGCCGCCTCCGCCGCGAAGGCGGTGGCGCGGTCGGAGTCGAGGGAGGCGTTGACGAGCTGCTTGGTCAGGGCGAGGGCGCGGGTGGGGCCGCCGGCCAGGCGCTCCGCCCAGGCGCGGGCCGTCTTGTCCAGGTCGGCGTCCGGCACCACCCGGTTGACCAGCCCGAGGCGTTCGGCGTCGGCCGCGGTGAGGGCGTCGCCGAAGAACATCAGCTCCTTGGCGCGTTGCGGGCCGATGAGCCGGGGCAGGAGGTAGGCGCCGCCGGCGTCGGGGACGAGACCGCGCCGTACGAACACCTCGATGAAGCGGGCCGACTCCGCCGCAAGGACCAGGTCGCAGGCGAGGGCGAGGTGCGCGCCGAGGCCGGCCGCCGTGCCGTTCACCGCCGCGATCACCGGCTTCTCGCAGTCCAGCACGGCGGCGATGAGACGCTGCGCGCCGAGCCGGAGGGTCCGGGCCACGTCGCCGGGGATCCGCTCCCCGGGCGCGGTCCCGCTGCCGCCCGTACCGCCCCTGCTCCTGTCGCCGTTCCCGCCGGCCCCCCTCGCGGGCCCGCCCCGCAGGTCCGCGCCCGCGCAGAAGCCCCGTCCGGTCCCGGTGAGGACGACCGCCCGGATCTCCGGGTCGGCGGAGGCGTCCGCGAGGTGCTGGATCAGGTGTTCGCGCTGGTCAGGGGTGATGGCGTTGAGTGCCTGGGGGCGGTTGAGGGTGAGGGTCGAGACGTGATTGTCAGTGGCGTGCAGTACCAATGAGTCAGCGGATCTTTCCGGCTTGTCCGTCCAAGTGGAGTCATCGGGGGAATTGTTCATGCGCATCTCAGCGACACACCGCCAAAGCGTCCAGCGCCACCGCGCCCTGCCCGCGGGGCAGCACCATCAGGGGGTTGATGTCCAGCTCGGCCAGGTCGTCGCCCAGTTCGAGAGCCATGTGCTGCACACGCAGGACGACTTCGACGAGCGCGTCCAGGTCCGCAGGCGGGCGGCCCCGGACGCCGTCCAGCAGGGCCCGCCCGCGCAGTTCGCCGAGCATGGCCCGGGCCTGGTCCTCGCCGAAGGGCGGCACGCGGACGGCCGCGTCCCGCAGCACCTCCACCAGGACGCCGCCCAGCCCGACCGTCACCGTAGGCCCGAACAGGTCGTCATGGGTGACGCCCACGACCATCTCCACGCCCCGCTCGACCATCTGGCAGACGAGGACGCCGTCCAGGTCGACGCCCTCGTAGCGGGCGATGTCGGTCAGCTCGCGGTAGGCGTCGCGGACCTGGCTGGCCGAGGTGAGGCCGATCTTCACCAGGCCCAGCTCGGTCTTGTGGGCGATCTGCGCGCCGGACGCCTTCATCACCACCGGGTAGCCGACCGGCCCCGCCGCCCGCACCGCAGCCGCCGCGCTGGTCACCAGCTGTTCGCGCGGTACGCGTATGCCGTACGCGCGAAGGAGCTGCTTCGCAGCGTGCTCGCTCAGCTGCTGCCCCGGCCGCATCAGCATCCGCGCCTTGCGGAAGGACGGGGAGGGGGTGCGCGGCGCCTGGTCGAAGGGGGAGCGGTAGTCCCGTACGAAGCGGTGGTGCTCCAGATGGGCGCGGACGGCGGTGAGGCAGCCCGAGACCGTGCGGAAGGTCGCCACCCGGGAGGAGCCGAGCAGGACGTCCCGGTAGGCGGACTCGGTGCCGACCGGCGAGCCCCACACCACGCAGACCAGCTTGTCCGTGGTCTCGGCCGCGTCGACCAGGTCCCGCACCAGCCGGTCGCTGAGCGGCGGGAACGGGCCGGTGACGGGGCAGATCAGCACACCGATCCCGGGATCGTCGAGGATCGCGTCGATGATCTTGCGGCCCCGTTCGTCGCCGACCGGGTGCCCGCCGTTGTCGACGGGGTTGGAGACGTTCAGGTACTCCGGTATCCACTGGTGCAGCTCGGCCTGCTTGGCGGCGGACAGCTCGGGCAGCCGCAGTCCGGCCGCCGTCGCCAGGTCGGCCACGTGCGCGCCGGTGCCGCCCGAGATGGCGTACACCGCCACTCCGTCCGCGCGCGGGGGCTTCGCCCGGGCCAGCAGGGTCGCGGTGTCCTGGAGTTCGTCCAGGCCGTCGACGCGGATCACGCCGTACTGGCGCATCGCCGCGTCCACGACGTCGTCCGCGCCGGTCAGCTTGCCGGTGTGGGTGGCGGCGGTGCGCGCGCCCACCTCGGTGCGGCCGACCTTGACCGCGACGACCGGGACGCCGCGCCGGGCGGCCCGGTCGGCGGCGAGCAGGAAGGCGCGGCCGTCCTTGAGGCCCTCGACGTAGCAGGCGATCGCGCCCACCTCGGGCTGCTCGGCGAAGTAGGAGAGGAAGTCGGCGGTCTCCAGGTCCGCCTCGTTGCCGGTCGGCGCCCAGTGCGAGAGGCGGACGCCGAGTTCCTGCAGCGCGAAGACGGGGCGGCCCTGGTGGCCGGACTGGGTGATCAGCGCGATGGCCGGGCCGTCGAGGTCCTCCCGGAACCGTTCGAAGGCGTTGAGGTTGGTGTTGGGGCCCAGCAAGCGCATCCCGGAGCGGGCCACGGCCGCCGCGAGCCGGCCCTGCGCCTCCGCGCCCTCCGCGCCCGTCTCCGCGAACCCGGAGGCGAAGACCACCGCGAACTTCACCTTCGTCTCGGCGAGTTCCTCGATCACCGGCAGCGGGTCGGCGACGAGCAGCACCGCCAGGTCGACCTGCTCGGGCAGGTCGGCGACGGACGGCGCGCACGGGATGCCGAAGACGGTCGCGCGGGTGGGGTGCACCGGGTGCAGCCGTGCCCCCACCCGCTCCGCCCAGGCGGCCAGTTGCCGGGTGATGCCCGTGTTCGGCCGGCCTTCGGCGTCCGAGGCCCCGATCACCGCGACGGACTCGGGGCGGAAGAACCGGTCCAGATCGGGTACGGCCTGGTACAGCGGGCGTCCGCTGACGTCCAGGTCGTCCGCGTCGGCGGACCGGCCGTGGACGGCGGGCCCGGGGCGTTCCTCGCAGGCGAGGACCCGGGCCCGGCGGGAGTCGGTGGTGAGGGTGCCGTGGGTTGATCCAAGCATGGGCCCGCCCGCTCCTGTGTGACTGCCAAGTAACTGACGAACTGTCAGGTTACAGAACTGACGGTCTGTCAGGAATGGGCTTGCACAGAGGAGATGCCCCCTTCGCGCCGGGCCGCGAAACCGGCGGTGTCGCGGCCCCGGGCGTCACAGCGCCGCGAGCACCTCCCGGGCCACCCGCTCGCCCGAGCGCACCGCTCCGTCCATGAAGCCCATCCAGTGGGTGGACGTCTCGGTGCCGGCCCAGTGGATGCCGCCGACGGGGGCGCGCAAGGCGGGGCCGTATTGGGTGAGCACGCCGGGCGGGGCGATGGAGACGGGGCCGCCCCGGGTGTAGCCCTCGTTGTTCCAGCGCTGAAGCACGAAGGAGGTCGGGTGGGCGGCCTTCTCGCCGAAGTACGTCGTGTAGTCCTTCAGCACCGCCGCCCTGACCTCCGCCTCGCTCGCCGCGTCCAGGGCCCGTGCCTTGTCGGCCTCGATGAAGCCCATCAGCGCGCCGTAGGAGGCGTCGGGCGGGGAGTTGTCGAAGGTGGAGCTGATCACGCCGGTGTCGCTGACGACCTGGCCGTTGAGGCCGTCGGCCCGCCAGAAGGGGGTGTCGTAGATCGCGATGGCCTTGCCGACGGAGGCCATCGGCATGCGCTGGGTGAGCTGGTCGCGGGCGGCCGGCAGGAGGGGGTCGTAGGAGATGCGGGCCGCGAGGGGCGGGGGCAGGGCGACGACGACACGGTCGGCGGTGACCGTCGTGCCGTTCGCGCTCACCACGTACCGGCTGCCGGAGCGGGAGATGGAGCGCACCGGGGCGTTCAGCACCACCCGGTCGCCGAGTGTGGCGGCGAGCTTGACCGGCAGCAGCTGGGAGCCGCCGACGAAGCGCAGCTCCTGGGCGCCGTTCGCGGTCTCGGTGAGGCGTTCCAGGGTGCCCGGGGTGGAGGGGTTGCCGGCGGCCGCGATGTAGAAGAGGACGAACAGGAAAGACAGTTCGCGGGGCTCGGCCGAGAAGATCGAGGTGCAGGCCACGTCGAGGAGGAACTTCGCCGACGGGACCACCGCGTTGGCGCGCAGCCAGGTCTCGAAGGTCTGCCGGTCCCACTCCGCGGCCTTCGCGGCGGTCCAGGGCGCGTCGACCGGTACCTGCTTGGCCAGGTCGTCCAGGCTGGCCTGCACGATCGCGGCGTTGGCGAGCCCGGCCGCGTCGATCGGCGGGACCGATCCGAGCAGTCCGTCGGTGGCGTACGGGGTTCTCTTGCCGTCCTTGTAGAGGAGGTTCTTGCCGCTGTTGTAGGTGGGGAAGGTGGCCACGCCGAGGGAGTCGGCGAGCGCCTTCACACGGTCCTGGGTCGGGCCGATGAACTCACCGCCCCCCTCGGTGACCCCGCCGCCCGCCAGCGGCAGGCCCGTCACCCGGCCGCCGACGCGGTCACGGGCCTCCAGGACGACGACCTTCTTCCCCGCCGCCACGAGATCGCGTGCCGCGGTGAGGCCGGCGAGACCTGCGCCGACGATCGCGACGTCCACGTCCCGCGCGGTCGCGGAGGTCCCGGCGCCGGCCGCGGTCGCCGTGCCGGCGGCGGTCGCGGTGAGAGCGGTCGCGCCGGCGGTGGCTCCCGCGGCCACAGCGGCGGTGCGGCCGAGCAGGGAGCGGCGGGAGAGGGCTGCGCCGGAACCGGGGGAGAGCTGTCTTTCACTTGCCACGTGCGGCCTCCGTCGAGGGGGTGGTGCCCGGAAAGGTGAACAGGCCTCACATTCTGGCTCCGCACAAAGGCACGGGACAACGCTCCGGGCACACCGAAGTCATCTGTAACGGGCAGCTATGGCAATGGAGTTGGGGGTGGTGGGGTGGGGGCGGTCGGCTGGGGGTGGGGTCGGCCGAGGCGGCGGAGCCGGCCGTGATGCCGGGTCGGTCGGGGTGGCGGGTCAGTCGGGGCGGTGGGCGCGGTTGGGGTGGCGGTCGACTGGGTGGGCGGGGCCTGCCGAGGGGACGGCGCGGCCTGCCAAGCCGCGGGGGCGGCCCAGGTCGGCGCGGTCAGCCGCGGCCGGACCGACGGTCGAGCCAGGTGGCGCGGTGAGCCGGGCGACGGTCGACCCGGGCGTCCCGGTCAGCCGAGTTGGCGGCGTATCGCCTTCGCTATTCGTTCTGCGTCCAGGCCGAGTTCGCGCAGGGTGCCGCTGATCGGGGTGGTGAAGCCGGTGAAGTACAGGCCCGGCGCGTCCTTCGGGGCGCGGCCGCCGTGGGCGAGCGGGCGGCCCTGCTCGTCGAGCACGCCGAGGTGCCCCACCAGATCCTCCAGCGCGCGCTCGTACCCGGTCGCGGCGATGACGGCGTCCGCCTCGACGCGGGAGCCGTCGGCGAGGACGACCTTGCCGTCCTCGAAGCCCTCCACGGCGGCCACGATCTCCACCTTCCCGGCGCGCACCGCGTCGATCAGGCCGACGTCCTGCACCGGGATCGCCCCCTGCCTGGCCCGGGTGTAGAGCCCGGTGTCGGGACGCGGCAGCCCGTGCGCCGACAGGTCCGGGACGCTCGCCTTCGCCATCACCCGGCAGAGCCGGTCCACCAGCCCCACCGGCAGCCGGCGCACGAGGATGCCGCTGTACTGGGCGGCCCAGCCGGCGGTGGACCGGCGCACGATGTGCGGGACGGTCCGCACGGCCAGCCGCACCCGCGCCGCGCCGCGCTCCACGAGGTCGACGGCGATCTCGGCGCCCGTGTTGCCGACGCCGACGACGAGGACGTCCCGGCCGGCGTACGGGGCGCCGTCGCGGTAGGCGGACGCGTGGACGAGCTCGCCGGGGTAGTCCTCGAGGCCGGGCCAGTCGGGCAGCGACGGGGTGTGGTTGTAGCCGGTGGCGACGACGACCGCCGCCCCGGTCAGCTCGCGTCCGCCGGAGGCGCGCAGCAGCCAGCCGGTCCCGTCGGGGGAGCGCTCGACGCGGGAGACCTCGACGCCGGTGACGAGCTCCAGGTCGTGGTGTTCGGCGTACTTCTCCAGGTACCGCACCACGTCGTCCCGGGCGACCCAGCGTCCGAAGCGGCGCGGCATCGTGAGGCCGGGCAGCGCCGACAGCCGCCGGGTGGTGTGCAGATGCAGCCGGTCGTAGTGCCGGCGCCAGGACGTGCCGACCCGGTCCGCCTTCTCCACGACGACCGCGCGTATCCCCCGCGTCCGCAGCTCGTACGCGGCGGCGAGCCCGCCGGGGCCGCCGCCGATGACGTAGACGGGGCGCTCGGCGGGGTTCCCGGAATCGCCGCCGGAAGCGTTTGCGGTGGTGTGCTCGAGTGGTGCGGAGTCGGCCATGAGCGGGAGCGTAATCACGTAAAACGTTGATGGGTCTCGGTCAAGACCGGAATTGGTTGCGGATCGATCACGCTTGGGGGAGGTCTGCGCGAAGCGTGTGCCGCGGGCGTCCGTTCATGGACGTGACGTGGTGACGCGGGCGCTTCGGCGGCCTTCCCCGCCCTCCTGAACTGACGTACCGTCAGATTCATGGACACGATCTGGCTCACCGGTGCGCAATGGCTGGCCGTGCTGCGGATCGGGCTCGGCCTGTGGTGGCTGGAGAGCTGGCGGCACAAGGACAAAAAGGGCTGGTTCGAGCGCGGCACGGGCATCGCGTGGGCGGCGGACGTCGCGGCCCGGCATCGCTGGAGCGCCGTACGGTCGGGCTTCCAGAGGGTGGTGGCCCCGAGGCCGCGGGCGATGGCTTACGTGGTCGTCTACGCGGAACTGGCGCTCGGGCTCGGTCTCGTCGTCGGTTTCCTGACCCCGGTCGCACTGGCGGGCGGGCTGCTGCTCAACCTCCTCTACTTCACCCTCATGGTCCACGACTGGGCGGAGCAGGGGCAGAACGCGATGATGGCGCTGATCTCGGCGGTGGCGCTGTTCGCGATGGCGTGGCAGACGTGGTCGCTGGACAGCGCGCTGGGGTGGTTCTGAGATGGGCGCGGCGGCCGAGGGCCGGTACGACGTCCCCGACGCCGACGCCTTCACGCGCGCGTACTGGGACGCGGCGGCGCGGGGCCGGCTGCTGATCCGGCGCTGTGCGGCCTGCGCGCGGGCTCACCACTACCCGCGGGAGTTCTGCCCGTACTGCTGGAGCGACGACGTGAGCTGGGAGGACGCGAGCGGCCGGGCGACCCTCTACACCTGGTCCGTCGTCCACCGCAACGACCTGCCGCCGTTCGGGGAGCGGACGCCGTACGTCGTGGCGGTGGTCGATCTGGCGGAGGGGCCGCGGATGGCCACGGAGATCGTCGGCCCGGGGGAGCTGTCCGCCGGGGCGGAGCTGGAGGTGACGTTCCGGGCGGGCGTGCCGGTGTTCCGCCGTACGGACGCCGGTGCGGACGCCGGTGGCGGCCCTGGCGCGGACGGTCGAGCGGGAACCCCGGACGGGCCTGCGGGGGCTCCGGGTGCTCCCGGTGTTCAATGACCGGATGACCGAGATACGCGTGCCGCACTCCGTCCTGCCCGCATCCGGCCTCCATGGTCACGGCCTCCTCCTGCGCGCCTGGGACCCGGACGCCGAGGCCGACGTGGACGCCTGGCTGCGCGGCCACCAGGACCCCGAGTTCCTGCGCTGGAACACACCGCTGCGGGACATCACGGACGCCGGGGACGCCCGGAAGTCGCTGCGCTCGAAGGCCGCCCAGGCGGTGGCCGGGACCAGCGCGGCCTTCTGCGTCACGGACGCCGGTGACGGGACGGTCCTCGGGCAGATCGGGCTGAACTCCCTCGACATCGTGCAGAGCGTCGCCAACGTCGGCTACTGGGTGCTGCCCGAGGCGCGAGGCCGCCAGGTGGCCACCCGTTCCCTGCGGCTGATGGCGAGCTGGGCGTTCGGGGAACTCGGCCTGCACCGACTGGAGTTGGGTCATGCCGTAGGGCACGAGGCGTCCTGCCGGGTCGCTGAGCGGTGCGGCTTCCGGTACGAGGGGACCCTGCGCGGGGCGATGTGGGAGGCGGGCCGCAGGGACGCCTGGCGCGACGTCCACCGCCACGGCCGCCTGTCGACCGACCCGGAGTAATTCCCTTATACGTTCCTGATGTTGATCGGGGCACTCTGTGATCGACGCGTTGTCATCAGGGGGGAAGCGCGATGCGTGAGCTTGAAGTGTCCTCAAGAGATGCCGAGGCGGTTGGTGCCCGCCGGATCGGCTGGTCGGCGGCGGCCGCTTGCGGCCTGGCCGCGCTGGTGCACGTCGGTACGGCGGGTCTGCTGATCGGCGGCCTGCTGCTCGTCCTTCTCGGCTGGAGCACCGTGGTGCAGCCGCTGATCGGCTTGTTGATGATCGGGCTCGCCGTCCAGGTGAGGCCCCGCTTCAGCAGGCCCAGACCCGACCTGCCCACGCTCGGACGGGACGACGCGCCGTCCCTGTTCGCCTTGCTGGACTCGATCGCGGACGCCGCCCGGGTGCGGCGCATCGAGATCGTTCAGCTCAGCGGGGACTTCGCCGTACGGCTCTCCCTCACGGGCGTCCGCCGCAGGCCGTGCCTGGAGTTGGGCCTGCCGCTCTGGCAGACGTTCACCCCGCAGCAGCGTGTCGCTGCCGTCGCCCACGAGCTGGGGCACTTCGCGGCGGCCGACGTCCGGCGCGGCACCCTGGTCGGCACGGCCTTCGGCGCCTTGAGGGGTGGGGCCGAGCTGACCCGGATCCAGGAACCGTCGGAACCCGTCTTCACGGTGTCCGACCTCTCGCGGCGCGCGGACGAGACGGCTGTCGGGGCGGGGCTGTTCACCGCCCGAGGACGCCGGAACTGGATCATGTGGTTGCCCGGCCTGCTGGTGCGGGGCACGGCGCGGCTGCTGACCCGGCTCACCCGGTCCGGCTCGCTGCACGTCGAGTTCCAGGCCGACGAGGTCGCCGCCCGGATAGCGTCCACCCGGGCGATGGACTCCGTCCTGCGCGACCGGCGACTGGCCGACGCCGTCGGCTCCGAGGTGCACCGGCTGGCGGTGACGGCCCGCACGTTCGGCCACCGCAAGGGCGCGAGCACCGAGCGGGAGTTCTGGGACCGGGTCGCGGCGCACGCCCACGCACTGCCCCACCGCACGGGAGACGGCCCCGAGGGCCCCCTGCACACCGACGCCGAGCGGCCCGGCCACCGCCGGGGCGAGGACTGCGCCCTCGTACCCGAACCCCAACGCCTGGCCCGCCTCTCCCACACCGACGCCCACCCGGCGACGATCACACTCGACACCCCCTTGGCGGACGCGATCGCCGAGGAACTGTCCGCACCCGGACGCCTGTTGGCAAGAAAGGTCATCCGAGACTGCGTCGCCACGTGACGCTCCCCTCTCACAGCTGAAGGCCAACGGATGTAATCCTCAGGGGCGTTAAGGTCTGCACCCGTGACCGAACCGACCTACCTGCACGCGACTCGGCTGGCCTACGACACCGTCGCCGTCGACTACGCCGAGCTCGTCCCGCCGCTGTTCGAAGGCGACCTGTACGGCCGCGCGATGATCAGCACGTTCGCCCAGCTCACGCGGTCCCTCGACGCCGGACCGGTCGCCGACCTCGGCTGCGGGCCCGGCCATGTGACGGCGCACCTCCAGTCGCTCGGGGTGACCGCGTTCGGCATCGACCTGTCCCCGAAGACGGTCGTGGTCGCCCGTCGCAGGCATCCGGACCTGCGGTTCGACGAAGGATCGATGACCGACCTGGACCTGGCGGACGGCAGTCTCGGCGGCGTCATCGCCTGGTACTCGATCGTGCACACGCCTCCGGAGCTGCTGCCGGTGGTGTTCGCCGAGTTCCACCGCGTACTGGCTCCAGGCGGCCATCTGCTGCTCGCCTTCAAGGCCGGCGACAGGCTCCGGCACCTGGAGAACGCCTACGGCCACGACCTGTCCCTGGACGTCTACTGGGTCTCCCCGGACCACATCACCGACCTGCTGACCCGGGCCGGACTGCCAGTTGAAGCCCGCCTGATCCGCGAACCGAACGCCCAGGAAAAACCCCGCCAGGGCCAACAGGCATACCTCCTGGCCCAAAAGCCGGCACAACCGGCTACGAAAGCCGACGACACCGTCACATGACAGGCCGCCGCGACCGACGCTTTCCTCGACAAGTCCAACGGCTTCGCGGCGATGATTCGTTCCCGAAGGGAATGTGACGTTTCGCCGCGCGCTTTGGCCTGTCGCGGCACACGTGACGGCTCCATACTTCAGCACCTGACGGACCCACGGGCTGAGGAGCACGGTGAGCGCAGCGGCGGCAGCAGGTACCTGGAAGCTCGGGGACCTGGAAGTGAATCGCATCGGCTACGGCGCGATGCGGCTGACAGGCAACGGCATGCTGGGGAACTCCGACGGCACGCCGATCGACCGCGCTGCCGCCGTCGCCCTGCTGCACAGCGCGTTCGAGCAGGGCGTCAACCACATCGACACGGCGGCCTTCTACTTCTCGGCACTGCGGTCCGCGAACGAACTCATCAACCGCGCCCTCGCGTCCTGGCGCGGCGACGTGGTCGTCGTGACCAAGGTCGGCCCCGGACGCGACCCTTCCGGCGAGTGGATCGCCGAAGCCCGCCCCGACCAGCTGCGTGGCCAGGTCGAGGAGAACTTGCGACAGCTAGGCCGGGACTGCCTGGACGTGGTGAACCTGCGCATCGGCGGCCCCCGCACAGCTTCGATCGCCGAGCACTTCGGCGCTCTCGCCGAACTGCGTGAGGCCGGACTCATCCGGCACCTGGGTCTCTCGGGTGTCCTGCCCGAGCACGTGACTGAGGCCCAGGGGATCGCGCCCGTGGTCTGCGTGCAGAACTCCTACGGCCTGGACTGGCGCCACGCCGACGAGAGCGGGCTGGTGGACCTGTGCGGGGAGCAGGGCATCGCCTTCGTCCCGTTCTTCGCGGTCTCCGGCCTGCGGCGCGAGGCAGCCGCAAGCCGGGAACAGGACGCACACGTTCAGTCCGTTGCCCGCGCCCACGATGCGACGCCGGCCCAGGTGCGGCTCGCCTGGACCCTTCACCGCGGTCCGCACGTGCTGGCCATTCCCGGCACCAAGAACCCGGTACACCTGGCGCAGAACATCGCCGCCGGAAGCCTGCGCCTGACCGAGGAGGAGCTGACGCTCCTCGACAAGACGAGCGCCACTGCGACTTCGTCGCCAACCCACGGGTGATCACCGCGATCGCCCTCGTCGCCCCGTCCGCCGCACGAACGACCCCGCCCCCGCCGCTGATGTGAGCGGCGGGGGCGGGGGCTGTGAGAGGGGTGTTGCGGGCCGTCGGTCAGAGGTAGTAGCCGAACAGGTCCGCGATCACGTGGGCGTTGCCGGCGTTGGGGCGGAAGTCGATCTTTCCGTTGACGACCGGCACGGTCACCAGGTTGGCCACGGTCTGGCCGGCGGTCCAGTTGAGGTTGGACGCGTTCGGCAGGGTGGTTCCGTCGGGCCAGACGGTCAGGAAGCCGTTGGACGTCGGGGCGGTGACGGTCACGTTGAGGACCACGGCCTTGGCGTTCGCCAGGGTGTGGCCGTCGTTGATGTTCAGCACCAGGTTGGTGCCGCCGGGAATCGGCGTGTTGCGGGCCGTGCCGAGGGCGTACCGGGTGTCGAGCAGTCGGCTCGGGCCCGCGGTGTGGAAGGACGAGCCCTCCGCCGCGGACGAGAAGTAGCCGAAGACGTCCGCGATGAAGTGCACGGTGCCGGTGCCGGCGTTGTACAGGTTCACCTTGCCGTCGGGGCCGATGGGCAGGACGACCATGTTCGGACGGGTCTGGCCCTTGAGCCAGTTGATGTTCGACGCGGTCGGCTGGGTCGCACCGCTCGGGTACGCGATCAGGTGACCGGTCGAGGTCGGCGCGGTCGCCGTGACGTTGAGGACCACGGCGGTGGCGCCCGAGGCCGGCACGCCGCCGGCGCCCGCGACCTGGAGAGACACCGTGCCCTTGCCGGCGACCGGGGTCTTGCCCGGGACGCCGATGGCGTTACGGGTGTCGAGGATCCGGGCCGGGCCCTTGGCCAGGTAGGTGCCGCCGCCGGCCTCGGTGGAGTAGTAACCGGACACGTCGGCGATGAAGTGCGTGGTGCCGCCGCCGGCGTTGAAGAGGTCGATCGAGCCGTCCTTGCCGACCGGGACGGTCACCAGGTTCGGGACGATCTGGCCCTTCAGCCAGTTCATGTTGGACGAGGACGGGCGGGTGGTGCCGCTCGGGTAGGCGATGAGGAAACCGGACGCGGTCGGCGAGACGGCCGTGACGTTGACGACGACGGCGGTGACGCCGGTCGCCGGGACGCCGCCGACGCCCGCCACCTTCAGCTTGACGGTGCCGTTCGCGGCGACCGGGTTGGTGCCGGCGCGGCCGATGCCGTAGCGGGTGTCGAGGACACGGGCCGGGGTCAGCGCGTTGAACGTGCTGGCCGGGGAGGCCGGGACGGCCTGGCACAGACCCTTGACGATCTCGCGGCCGTTCGGGGAGCCGAGGCCGGTCGCGAGGTCGTAGCCGGTGCCGGCCTGGTATGAACCGCTGAAGTTGCCGGACGCCGTCACGTTGTTGTTGCCGGTGGTGACGTCACGGAACGCGGTGCCCGGGAGCTGGTACAGCGCGGAGTGGACGTAGCCGACCGAGCCGTTGGCCTGGCAGGCGAGGTCCTGGTCGGCCTGCGCCATGAGCGCGGCCCACACCGGGGCGGCGCCGCTGGTGCCGCCGATGATGTTCCAGTACTGGGTGCCGTTGCTGTCGTGACCGAAGGCGACCGGGTAGCCGGTGGCCGGGTCGCCGACGCCGGAGACGTCCGGCACCTGGCGGCAGACCTTGCCGTCACCGGCGCCGCAGGCGTTGCTGTAGCCGGCGCCGGTGCGGTTCTGGAAGCCGTCGTTCGCCAGCTGGATGCGCCGGGAGACACCGCCGCCGGAGCCGTTCCAGGTGGTCTGGTTGGTGACCGCGGTCCGCATGGTGGTGCCGCCGACGCCGAGGACGTACGGCGAGCTGGCCGGGTTGTCGGTGACCAGTTGGTTCGCGTTCGGCGCGGCGTAGTCGGGCACGTAACAGCCGGTGGAGCCGCTGTCGCCGGAGGCGGCGACGACGGTCTGACCCTGGGCGGCCGCCTGCTGGAAGATCAGGTTCTCGGCGTCGAGGACCTCGTTCGGGGTGTTCAGCTCACAGCTGCCCCAGCTGACCGAGACGACCTTCGCGCGGTTCTCGTTGACGATCCGGCGGAAGGTCTCGGTGCCCTGGTCCCAGGTGTTCTCGCCTTGGTAGACGAGGATCTTCGACTGCGGGGCGAGACCGACGATGGTCTCGACGTCCAGCGCCGTCTCCAGGCCGATGCCGAGGTCCATGTCCACCGGATCCGAGGGCCCGCCGTTGACCCGCACCGAGCTGACCGGGACCTTCGTGCCGTGGCACGCCTGGTAGCTGTTGATGTCCCGCAGGTCGTAGTTCTCCAGCGAGTAGACGGCGATGGTGGTGCCCGTCTGCACGTTGGGCTGGTCCGCCATGTTGTAGGCCGAGGCCAGCGACTTGGCGCTCCAGTAGTCCTGCTTGTCGTAGGCCGGCTGGGAGCCGCCGTCGGTCGACGCGTACAGGTCCCTGATGGACGTGCACATCGTCGGCGTGGTGCCGGTCAGCCGGGACTGACGGGCGCCGTCGCTCGTCACCGCGGTCCGCTGCTTGCGGGCCGCGCTCTTCGCGCCGGTGTTGCGCGGCTCGTACGAGGCGAGCGTGCTCAGACCGACCACACCGCGGACGTCGTCCGCGACCGCGCCGTCGAACTGCGGGGCGCGGGTGTTGGTGAGGCCGGTGTCGCCGTCCTTCAGCTTGTAGCCGTCGAACTCGGTGGAGAAGGCCTTGGACGCCTCTGCGACCGTCGTGCGCACGGGCAGGGTGAGCCCGTCGGAGCCCAGCTCGCCGACCGTGAGGCCCTTGTCCTCCAGCTCGGCGCGGACCTTCTCGACGGTCTGCGGCAGCGCGCCGAAGACCTTCGCGAACTCACCCGTGCCGAGGTAGCGGCGGTAGTTCGGCGACTTCGGGTCGGACACCTCGGCGACGAAACGGCTCAGCGCCGCCGGGTCACGGGGCTCCAGGACGACGCTCAGGTCGAGCGACTCCCCGGCCGCCGGGTCCGCCGCGCGGACGGCGCCCTGCGGGATCTTCGGCGCGGAACCGACCCGCTGCGGGGCCGGCTCGTCGTTCGTGGTCGCGTACGACAACGGGGTCATGGTCGCGGTCACGGCCAGGGCGGCGACGGTCGCCGCACTCCACCTGAACGCCTTCTCACGGGCGGTTCGGCCCATGCACACTCCTTCTCGCGGTCCCTGTCGCCCGGTCAGGGCGCGGGCGGGTGAGACCGCGGAAGGGGCGCGTCCGTGCGGACGTGCGCGCGGAACTGCGCGCACGCGGGCACGGCGAAAGCGTGAAGAGCCGGTTCACTGGGTCCGGGCACGATGAGCCCGGACAGGACGACCTACGTGAGCCCCCCCGGCGGTGTCACCGCTCCCACGCGGCGGACGACAGCCAGAAGTGAATCTTTACGCGTCGTCAGGGCGACCGCTACGAGCGGGGAGTGGTTTTTATCTGACCGTGATCAGACAAATTGGAACATCCGTGGACATTGATCGTCTCTTGTGGTCAAGGCCACAGCAGTTCCCTGACCCAGGGCACGTCCCCCCGGCCCGTGTCACTCTCCTGGGCCGCGCCCTCCCGCCGGTACCTGAGCCGCAGGTGCCGCCGACGCGCGTCCCCCTGGAAGAACTCCGCCTCCTCGGGCCGCAGCCGGTACAGCGTCCAGGTCGGCGAGGGGGCGTCCGGCTCACGGCGGGCCCGCTCCCAGGCCGCCTCCGACTCCCTGGCCAGCTCCTCGGGCGACGCCAGGACCTCGCTCTGCCGGCCCGTCAGCGCGGCGGCCAGCGCACCGGTCGAGCGGGCGTGCAGATCCGCCTGGGACTCGGCGGACGGCGACGCCGCGACCGGGCCGCGCAGCCGGACCTGGCGGCCCAGGACGGGCCAGTAGAAGGTGAGCGCCGCGTAGGGGCGGGCGGCGAGGGAGCGGCCCTTCCTGCTCGTCGCGTGGCTGGCGAAGGACCAGCCGGAGGCGTCGGCGCCGTGCAGCATGACGATCCGGGCGTCCGGCAGCCCCTCCTCGTCGGCGGTCGAGAGGGTCATCGTGTGCGGCTCCCGCTCGCCCGCCGCCGCGACCTCGCCGAACCACGCCGTGAACAGCGTGAGCGGATCGGCGGGCGCCGCCCCGGGGTCGAAGGGCGGCAGCTCGGTCACCTCCGGGTCCCACACCCGCAGCGACCTCAGCAGCTCGTGAAGATCCGTTGCCATGCCGCGAGTATCGCCCGCGCGCTCCCGTAGGGGGGCGCGTCCGGGCCGGGACGGCTCTCACTCCCGGCCCAGGACCACCGTCCCCGAGGAGCAGAACCATCCGCCGGTCCCCGAGGCCACGCCCAGGCGGGGCAGGCCGCCGTCCCGCCCGCGCACCTGCCGCGCCCCCGCCTCGCCGCGCAGCTGCCGTACCGCCTCCACCAGCAGGAGCAGACCGCGCATCCCCGGGTGCTGGGCCGACAGGCCGCCCCCGTCGGTGTTGACCGGCAGCTCCCCGCCCTCGACCCTGAGCCGGCCCTTCTCCACGAACGCCCCGCCCTCGCCCTTCCCGCAGAAACCGAGGTCCTCCAGGGTCACCAGCGTCATGTAGGTGAACGCGTCGTAGATCTGCGCGAAGTCCATCTCCGCCGGCCCCACCCCGGCCCGCCCGAAGGCAAGACGCCCGCTGACCGCCGCCGGCGAGACGGTGAAGTCGTCCCACTCCGTCATGCTCGCGTGCGAGACGTGCTCGCCGGCGCCGAGGATCCAGACGGGGGCGGTGCGGCAGTCCCGTACGTACTCCTCGGCGGCCAGCAGGACCGCCGCGCCCCCGTCGGAGCGCAGACAGCAGTGCAGCTTGGTGAACGGGTCGGCGATCATCGGGCCCGACAGGACGTCGTCCACGGTGACCGGCGTGCGGAACATCGCGTCGGGGTTGAGGGCCGCGTTGGCGCGGGCCTGGACGGCGACCTCGGCCAACTGCTCGATGGTCGTGCCGTGTTCGAGCATGTGGCGGCGCGCGGCCATCGCGTACTTGGCGATCAGGGTGTGGCCGTAGGGGACTTCGAACTGGAGCGGGCCGCGGGCGCCGAACGCGAACGTGCCGGTCCGCCGGCCCGCCCGGATGTCGGCGCGGGCGGTGGAGCCGTAGGCGAGCAGGACGGCGTTCGCGTGCCCGGCCGCGATCGCGTCGGCGGCGTGGGAGGCCATGACCTCCCAGGTGGAGCCGCCGACGGAGGTGGAGTCGACCCAGGTGGGCCGCAGGCCCAGGTAGTCGGCCACCTCGACGGGCGCGAGGGCGCCGAGGCCCGCGGAGGCGAAGCCGTCGACGTGGGCGCGGTCCAGTCCCGCGTCCGCGAGCGCGCGGCGGGCCGCCTGGGCGTGCAGGGCGTAGGGGGTCGCGTCGTCCACCCGGCCGCAGTCGGAGAGGGCCGCGCCGACCACGGCGACCCTGCGAGAGCTGACGGTCACCATGAATCTGACGGTACATCAGAAACGTACGCCCGGGCAGGCGTCGTCGCTCTGGGCATCCCCGGTCGCCCGCCCTAATATGACGCTCCGTCAAATCCGGAGCGGTCCGGACAGGGGCGTCCGGAGCGGGCGTTCCGGAGGGGAGTGCCGCCCATGGACCCCGGCTTCACCGCCGAACAGGACGAGATCCGCCGCACCCTGCGGGAACTGCTCTGCAAACGCTGCGGCCCCCACGAACTGCGCGCCGCCCTCGACGCCCCCGCCGGCCACGACCCCGCCCTGTGGGCCGCCCTCGCCGACCAGCTCGGCCTGCCCGGCCTCGCCCTCCCGGAGGAGTACGGCGGCGTCGGCTGCCCGGTCACCGACCTCGCGCTCGCCTGCGAGGAGACCGGCCGCGCCCTCGCCCCCTCCCCGCTCCTCGCCACCTCCGTCCTCACCGCCCCGCTGGTCTTCGCCCTCGGCGACGACGCCCAGCGGGCCGCCCTCCTCCCGCGTCTCGCCTCCGGCGACCTCACCGCCGCCCTCGCCGTCCCCGGCCCCGCCCTGGCCACCGCCCTCGGGCTGACCGGCGGCAACGACGGCGACTGGGCGGGCGGCGGACGCGCGGGCGGCGTCCAGGCCCGCCGGACGGCAGGCGGGCGGGACGGCGGTGGGCGGGACGGCGGCGCGGGTTGGCGGCTGTACGGGGAGGCGGCGCAGGTCCTCGACGGGCACAGCGCCGGCCTGCTGCTCGTCGCCGCCCGCACGGGCGGATACGTCCGCTCCCGCACCCTCCTCTTCCTCGTCCCCGGGGACGCCCCCGGCCTCGTCCGCACCCGGCAGACCGCGCTGGACGCGACCCGTCCGCTGGGGCGCGTCCAACTGCGTGACGTGGAAGCGGAGTTGCTGGGAGAGGAAGACGGGGAGCAGGTGCTGCGAGCCCTTCTGCGGCTCGGCCACCAGGCTGCCGCCGTCCTCGCCTGCGAGGCCGCCGGGGCCGCCGGCCGCGCGCTGGAGCGCACCGTCGAGTACGTCGGGCAGCGCGAGCAGTTCGGCCGGGCCGTCGGCTCCTTCCAGGCCGTCCAGCACCGCCTGGCCGACGTCCACGTCCAGGTCCAGGCCGCCCGCTCCGCCGCCTACTACGCCGCCTGGGCGACGCCCCGGGGCGAGCGGGTCGGCGGGCTCGCCCTCGCCCAGGCACTCAAGGCCCAGCGCACCGCCGCCGCCGAGGCCGTCCAGCTGCACGGCGGAATCGGTTTCACCTGGGAGCACGACGCCCACCTGTACCTCAAGCGGGCCACGGGCGACGACCTGCTCTTCGGCCCGGCGCACCGGCTGCGCGCCCGCGCCGCCGACGAGGCCCGCGTCTTCGGGCGGCCGGAGGTGACGGCGTGATCGGCGTACGCCTCGTGCAGAAGATGTCCTCGGCCCCGGCCTTCGCCAAGGTCGCGCCTCATGTCATTCCCGCCCTGGACCGTGCCGTCCACCGGCTCACCCGGGGAAAGGTGCTGCTCAGCGCGCAGATGCTGCCCGGGGTCGTCCTCACCGCCACCGGCGCGCGCAGCGGGCGGCCCCGCCGTACGCCCCTCGCCTGCGTGCCCGAGGAGGGCGGCGGGAGCTGGCTGCTGGTCGGCTCCAACTTCGGCCGCCCCGGCCACCCCGCCTGGACCGCCAACCTCCTCGCCCACCCCGACGCCGAGATCAGCTTCAAGGGCGCCGACCTCCCCGTGACGGCCCGCCTGCTGACGGGCGAGGAGCGGGCGGCGGCCTGGCGGGCGGCGCTGGCGTTCTGGCCGCCCTACGCGACGTACCAGGCGCGGGTGGAACGCGAGATCCGCCTGTTCCGGATCACCCTCAGAGACGCCCAGGAGGCCCCGGAAGCCCCGTAGGGGCGCTCAGAAGGCATGCTGGAGCAGCAGGAACGCCCCGATCCCCAGCATCGCCGCCCCCGAGGTGCGGGTGACCGCGCGGGCGGCGGCCGGGCGGGCCCCGAGCAGGGTGCGGGCCAGGAGGCCCACCGTCAGGTAGACGGCGGCGCAGCACGCCATGTGCAGGACTCCGAGGGCGGCGGTCTGCGCCGGCACCGGCAGGACCGCGTCCCGGGTGACGAGGAACTGGGGCAGCACCGACAGGTAGAGCAGCAGGCCCTTGGGATTCAGGCCGCTGATCGCCGCCCCGCGCAGGAAGACCCGCCGTCCGCCCTCGGTCGCGGGTGCTTCCCCCGCCTCCGGCACCGCGGGCCGGCGCAGCACGCTCCACCCCAGCCACACGAGGTAGCCCGCGCCCGCGACCGTCAGCGCGGTGAGCAGCGCCGGCGAGCCCGCCACCAGCACCGCCAGGCCCGCCGCGGCCAGAGCGGTGTGCAGGGCGTACCCGCCGACCAGGCCGCCCACGGCGGCGGCGACCGAGCGGCCGCGCAGCCCGGCGGCGATCACGTACGCCCAGTCCGCGCCCGGCACGCACACCAGCAGCAGGTCGACGAGGAGGAAGGAGAGCAGGGTTCCCGAGTCCATGGAAGGGACATTAGTGCCGATACGGGCGAAGGTGTTCCCGGAGTTTTCCCAGCAAGCGCGTGCTTGAAGAAAGATCTGCCGCATGGACGACGTGGACCGGAAGATTCTTGCCGAGCTGCAGCAGGACGGGCGGCTGACCGTGACGGAGCTGGCCGCGCGCGTGCGGCTGAGTGTCTCGCCCTGTCACCGCCGACTGCGGGAGCTGGAGCGGTCGGGGGCGATCAGCCGGTACCGCGCGGTGGTGGAGCCGGCCGCGGTGGGGCTGAGCTTCGAGGCGCTGGTCTTCGTCTCGATGCGGCAGGAGGACCGGGACACCGTCGCCGAGTTCGAGCGGGCCGTCGGCGAGGTGGAGCACGTCCTGGACGCGCAGCGGCTGTTCGGCGAGCCCGACTACCTGCTCCGGGTGGCCACCGCCGACCTCGCCGCCTTCCAGCGGCTGTACGACGAGCGGCTGGCGACCCTGCCGGGGGTGCAGCGGCTGACGTCCACGCTCGTGATGAAGCACGTCGTCAAGGACCGCCCGCTGCCGGCGTGAACAGGGCGCCCGCGCGCGCACTTTCGCACACCTTCGAGCCGGGCGCCGGTGAGGACCGCACAGGACCGCACATCCTCCTCACACGGCCGCAGGCGGTGGCCCACCGGGGTGGACCACCGCCTGCGTGACAGGACTCGGGGCATCGATGCGGGAGTGCTACAAGGGCGCTACTTCGTCGGCTTCTTGCCGGTGATGCCCAGGTGCACCAACAGGGCGAGGTTCGGCTTGAGTTCGGCTTGCTTCACGCCCCAGCTCTGGAAACCCTTCTGGTGCGAGGCGACCGCCGCGAGCATCGCGACGATCGAACCCGCGATCGCGGCCGGGTTCACGTCCTTGTCGACGCGGCCCTTGGCCTGCAACTCGGCGACGGCGTCCGAAAGGGAGTTGTTCACCGAGTTGAGGATCTTCATACGGAGTTTGTAGAAGCGTTTGTCGCCTTCGGCCGCGCCGAGGTCGACGACGCGCAGGATGGCGTCGTTCTTCCGCCAGAACTCCAGGAAGCCGTCGACGAGTTCCTGGGCCGTCTGCCAGCCCGCCTTGCCGACCCAGGACCGTCCTTCGAGCAGCTCGGTCAACCCGGCTCCCTCGGCGGCCATTTGCTCGGCGATCTCGAGGACGGCGCCCTCGACGTCGGGGAAGTACTGGTAGAACGTCGCGGGCGAAGTGCCCGCCCTCCGGGCGACGTCGATGACCTTGACGTCCCGGTAGGGGGAGGAGCTGAGCATCTCGCTGAGGCAGTCGAGCAGCTTCTGCCGCGTCGCCTGCCCGCGCCGACCGGCCACGCGGCCGTCGACGGTACGCACTTGTCCTGTCATGCCGTCAGCTTACCGAGGGGTGATCGGAGCGCTATTCGGCCGACTGCAAATGGGGTGCGAGGGGGTCGAGGGGCGGGTGTGCCTGGTCTGCGGCCCGCGGACGGCGCGGTTAGTTTGGCAGCATGGCCGAAAACAGGGCATCGGTGGACGCGGCGGGCGTCACGGAGGGCGTCCCCTGCTGGGTGGACGCGCAGCTTCCCGACGTGGACGCGGGCAAGCGGTTCTACGGCGAGCTCTTCGGGTGGGAGTTCCAGGAGCCCGGTACGGCGTACGGCGCCACCGTGTGGGCCCGGCTGGACGGCGAGCCCGTCGCCGGTCTCGCGCACAAGACGGACGGCCGTATGCCCACCGTGTGGACGGTGTACTTCGCGACGCCGGACGCCGGGGCCACCGTGCGCCGGGTGCAGGCGGCCGGCGGGCAGGTGGTCATGGCGCCCTACCCGGTCGACGACCTGGGCCGGGCCGCACTCGCCGCCGACCCGGAGGGCGCCGTCTTCGGCCTGTGGCAGCCCGGCGTCCACCGCGGGTTCGGCGTCCGGCACCGGCCCGGCGCGTTCGCCTGGGCGCAGCTCTACGCCCGTGACACCGGGACGGCCAACACCTTCTACGGGCACCTCTTCCACGAGGCGTTGTTCGGGTCCGGCGCGGAACCCGACTTCGGGCGGGCGCCGGTCACCGACGTGTTCTCCGAGATGATGCCGCCGCACTTCCTCGTCCACTTCGGCGTGGAGGACTGCGAGGCGGCGCTCGGCGCGGTGACCCGGCTCGGCGGCCGGGTGCAGGCGGGGCCGTTCACCGCGTCGTACGGAACGGTGGCCGTGGTCACCGACAATCAAGGGGCGTCGTTCGCGGTTCTGGAGCGCTGAGCTGTAGCTTTTGCCCGGGAATGGCGTTGGACACCCCGTTTGTCGCCGGGTTCGCAACCGGTGGCCGGGCCAGGAAGAATCGGGGTGCGTGCCGCCACGGCGGTGCGGTGGTGAGACGCTGCACGGGGCCGCGTACACAAATGGGCTGCACGGGGTCGCGTACACACACGGGTGGCGTGGCTCGTACGGGGAGGTGGCAGGCAAGTGGTGGATCAGCTGACGCAGCACGATCCGCGGCGGATCGGGCCGTTCGAGGTGCTGGGACGGCTGGGGGCCGGCGGCATGGGGCTGGTCTATCTCGCGCGGTCGGCCTCGGGCCGGCGCGTGGCGATCAAGACGGTCCGCACCGAGCTCGCCGAGGACCAGCTCTTCCGCGTGCGTTTCACGCGCGAGGTGGAGGCGGCGCGGGCGGTCTCCGGCTTCTACACGGCCGCCGTCGTCGACGCCGATCCGCGCGCGGCCGTGCCCTGGCTGGCCACCGCCTACGTTCCCGCGCCCTCCCTCGAGGAGATAGTGAACGAGTGCGGGCCGCTGCCGGCCCAGGCGGTGCGGTGGCTGGCCGCGGGCGTCGCCGAGGCGCTGCAGTCCATCCACGGCGCCGGGCTCGTCCACCGGGACCTGAAGCCGTCCAACGTCCTCGTCGTCGAGGACGGCCCCCGGGTGATCGACTTCGGTATCGCCTCCGGAGTGTCGAACACGCGTTTGACGATGACGAACGTGGCGGTCGGCACGCCCGCGTACATGTCCCCCGAGCAGGCGAAGGACTCGCGCAGCGTCACCGGCGCGAGCGATGTGTTCTCGCTCGGCTCCATGCTGGTCTTCGCGGCCACCGGGCACCCGCCGTTCCACGGGGCGAACCCGGTCGAGACGGTCTTCATGCTGCTGCGCGAGGAGCCCGACCTCGACGGGCTCCCGGACGAGCTGCGCCCGCTGATCGACTCCTGTATGCAGATGGACGCCACGGGCCGCCCCAACCCCGCCGACCTGCAAGCCCAGCTCGCCCCGCATCTCTTCGGCTCGGGATCCGACGACAGCGGCACGGCGTCGGCGTGGCTGCCCGAGAAGGCGGTCGCCCTCATCGAGACGCGCCGCGGGGGCCGCCCGGCGAAACCGGCGCCCAGCCCCGCCCGGCCGGCCCTGCCGCCCCCGCCGCCGCCCTCGCACGACCCGGTCGTCCTCTCCCGCCCCGCGACGGCCGCCCCCGGCACCGGCCCGGTCCGGCTGCCGGGCGCCGCCGTGCCGATCGGCCCCGGGCCGCGCGTCGCCGACGTCCGCGCCACCGCCGCCGTCAAGGCACCCCTGCCCGAGCCCGGCCTGGTCGCCTCCTGGTCGCGCCCCCGCCCCGGCGTCAACGGCGCCGACCCGGCCGCCCTGCCGGCCGCCCCGTCCGCGCCGCCGGAGACCCCGGCCGGCTGGCGCCCCTGGCGTTTCCGCATGTCCAACGACGTGTGGGGCACCCCGTCCGTCGCCGGCGACCTCGTCTACGTCACCTCCTTCGAGGTGCACGCGCTGGACGTGGCGACCGGGCGGCGGCGCTTCAAGACGCGGGACGTGGCCTGGTCCACGGCGGTCGCCGACGGCCGCGTCCACGCCTCCGACGGCCCCACCCTGTTCGCCCTCGACGCCCGTGAGGGCACCGACCTGTGGCGGCTGCCGACGGACGGCTGGGTGTACTGCCTCAAGGCCGAGCGGGGCACCGTCGTCACCGGCACCCGCGGCGGCGGCGTCCAGGCCTGGGAGGCCTCCACCGGCCAGAAGCTGTGGGAGGTGACCGGCTGCCAGAGCGACTTCGAGTCACCGGAGGCCGGCCCCGCCCTGCACGACGGCACCGTCTACGTCTGGCAGGACGCCCGGCTGCGCGCCCTGGACGCCCGCACGGGCGACGAGCGCTGGTCGTACCCCATCGGCGACATGGCGTCCTGCGGCGGCGTCCCCGTCCGGGTCACGGCCGCCCCCGACGGCTACGTCTACCTCTCCGCCGGCACCCGCGTCCTCGCCGTCGACGTGGCGAGCGGGATGGTGCGCTGGCACTTCGAGGCCCCGGCGGTCTTCCTGTCCCCGCCCGCGTTCGTGCCCGGCCCGGCGGTGACCGGCGGCGGCGTGTACCTCGCCGACTACCTCGGCACGGTCTACGCCCTCGACGCCGCCGACGGCCGCGACCGCTGGCGCATCGCCACCGAGGCCCGCTCCTCCATCGACCCGGTGCTGGTCGCCGGCGGTCACGTCCACGTCGGCAGCGGCAAGGGCCTCTACACCCTCGACGCGGTCACGGGAACGCCCAAGTGGCGCTTCCAGGCGGGCGGCGACATCGTGGGCGCCCCCGCGGTCGCCGAGGGGCGCATCCACTTCGGCTCCACCGACCACCTCCTGTACACCCTCAAGGCCGACGACGGCCGCCTGCGCTGGAAGCTCGCCACCGGCGGCGAGATCACCGGCTCCCCGGTCGTCCGCGACGGAGTCGTCTACGCCTGCAGCAAGGACCGCTGCGTCTACGCCCTGGACGCGGAGAAGGGCACGGGCACGGCGCGGACGACCTGACCCGGCCCGCTCACCGCACCCGGTACCCCCCGGCCCGGCGGCCCGTGAACAGCTCCGCCTGACGCTCCGGGGGCAGGTTGCCCAGGGTGATGAGGTGGGGGGCCTCGGCGAAGGCCGCGGCACGGGACGGGGCCCGGGTCGCCCAGAGAGCCCTCACCGTGCCCTGGACGGCGGTGGGCGGCAGGCCGGCGAGGGTCGCCGCGTGGGTCAGCGTCGTGGGCAACGCCTCGCCCGGCTCGGTGAGTTCGGAGACCAGGCCGATGTCGTGGGCGCGGCGCGCGGAGAGGCGTTCGGCGGCGCCCATGAGCGTCATCCGGGCGACCTCCCCGTACGGCATCCGCTGCGCCATCAGCGCCGACTCGTACGCGCTGACCATCCCGTACGTGGTGTGCGGGTCGAAGAAGACCGCGTCGGCGCCGGCGACGAGGAACTCGCACTCGCCGAGCAGGTAGAACGCGCCGCCGCACGCCATGCCCTCCACCGCGCCGAGGACCGGCTTCCACAGGTCGTTGGCCTTCGGGCCGACGGTGAGCAGCGGATCGTCCTGCATGTACGGCGAGGCGGGCTGGGGCACGACGGCGTCCCGGTCGATGCCACTGCAGAACGCCCGCCGGCCCGCGCCCGTGAGGACGACCGCGCGCACCGAGTCGTCGAACCGCAGCTCCCGCCACACCTCGCGCAGCCGCCCGGCCATGTCGAGGTCGATGGCGTTGAGCCGGTCCGGCCGGTCGAGGGTGACGACGGCGACGCCGGTGTCCCCGTCGCGGGACAGCCGCACGCTCACGGCCGCTCCAGGACCCACTGGGGCAGGCCGCCCTCGGGGAAGACGGCCCGCACCCGGGCGCCGATGCGCAACCGGGCCGGGTCGAACGAGTCCAGCGGCGCCCCGGGTTCGGTCACCAGGTTGCCGACCAGCCGGATCCTCGGCGCCTCGGCCAGCTCCACCACGACGACGTTGTACGGGGCGTGGGCGGCGTAGTCGGGCAGCAGCGGCGGGTGCGGGACGACGAACGACCACAGGCGCCCGCGTCCGTCGGTGCGCCGCCATCGGCTCGCGAAGGACTGGCAGTGCGGGCAGCAGGGGCGGGGCGGGAAGCGGGGCTCGCCGCAGTCCGCGCAGGCCTGGACGCGCAGTTCGCCGCGGGCGGCGTGGTCCCAGAAGGGGGCGCCGTCGGTGTCGACGACCGGTTCGAGCATCTCGGACTCCTCAGTTCCTGAGCAGCAGCGCGGAGGTCGGGACCCCCTCGCCCGCGGTGACGAGGCAGGTGGCGGCGCCGGGGACCTGGGCGGTGCTGGTCCCGCGGAGCTGCTTGACGCCCTCGTTGATGAGGTTGAAGCCGTGGACGTACGCCTCGGACAGCCCGCCCCCGCCGGTGTTGACGGGCAGCCGTCCGCCGGTCTCCAGCGCGCCGCCCTCGGTGAACGCGCCGCCCTCGCCCCGGCCGCAGAAGCCGTACCCCTCCAGGGACAGCGGGACGAGCGGGGTGAACGCGTCGTAGATCTGGGCGACATCGACGTCCTGCGGGGTGAAGTCGGCGTGTTTCCAAAGGTGTCGGGCGGCGGCCCAGGCGGGGCCGGTGAGCGGGTCGTCGTTCCAGTAGTTGACCATGCCGTGGTGCTGGGCGGGCAGCCCCTGCGCGGCGGAGTGCACGTAAACGGGCCGCTGCCGGCAGTCCTGGGCGCGCTCACGGCTCACCACCACGCACGCCAACGCCCCGTCCGTCTCGAGGCAGTTGTCGTAGAGGCACAGGGGCTCGCTGATCCAACGGGAGGTCATGTACGACTCCCGGGTGAGGGGCCGCTCGTACATGACCGCGGCGGGGTTCTGGTTGGCGCGGTTGCGGCAGGCCAGCGCGACGTTGAAGAGGTGGTCGCGGGTCGTGCCGTACTCGTGCATGTAACGGCGGGCGAGCATGGCGATCTCGTCGACGGGCCGCAGCAGCCCGTAGGGCCGCGTCCACTGTGCGGGCGTGGGGAGTTGGACGGCGGTGTTGGTCCACGGGCGGGGCCCGCTGCCCCGCTTCCGCGACCGCCACGCGACCCCGACCGTCGCCTGTCCGGCGGCGATGGCGGCGGCGAGGTGGGCGACGGTGGCGCAGGAGCCGCCGCCGCCGTAGGGGACGCGGGAGAAGTAGGTGAGGTCCCCGAAGCCGACGGCCTTCGCGAGCTCCACCTCGTCGGTCTCCTCCATGGTGTAGGAGGCGAGCGCGTCGACCTCGCCGGGGGCGATCCCGGCGTCGTCGAGAGCTGCGACGACGGCGCGGCAGGCGAGCGTCTTCTCGTCCTCGGGGAGGCGCTTGGCGAAGGACGTCTGGCCGATGCCGACGACGGCGGTGGCGTCCTTGATTCCTGGTGCTCCGGGCATGCGCGCACACCTCCGCGACAGGGACGGACGGAGCTGACAGACCGTCAGGTTACAGCTAATCTGACGGTCAGTCAGCTACCTTGCCGGGGAGGCGTCATGGGCCGTGACGTGGAGTGGGAGACGATCCCGGAGCTGGTCCGGTGGGCCGCGGTGCGGTTCGCGGACACCGAGGCGGTGGTGGAGGGGCGTACGCGCGTCTCCTACGCCGAGCTGGGCGCCCGCGTGGAGCGTGCGGCGGCGGCCTGCCTGGAGAACGGGGTGGAGCCGGGCGACCGGGTGGCGATCTGGGCGCCCAACTCCCTGGACTGGATGGTCGCGGCGCTCGGAGCGGTGTCGGCGGGCGCGGTCCTCGTCCCCCTGAACACGCGGTTCAAGGGCGGCGAGGCGGCCGATGTGCTCCGGCGCAGCGGCGCGCGACTGCTGTTCGTGACCGGCACGTTCCTCGGGACCTCGTACGTGGCGTCGCTGCGGCGGGCGGCCGGTGAGGGGCCGGGGGAGGGGCCGCTGCCCGGGCTGCCTGCGCTGCGCGAGGTGGTGGTGCTGTCCCAGGACGCGCCCGTCGGCTTCCGCACCTGGAAGGACTTCCTCGCGGGCGGGGAGGGGGTGGGCGCGGCCGAGGTCCGGTCGAGGGCGGGGGCGGTGGCCGGCCACTGGCCCTCGGACATCGTCTTCACCTCCGGCACGACCGGCCGCCCCAAGGGCGCGGTGATCACCCACGCGCAGACGCTGCGGGCGTACGACATCTGGTCCGAGCTGGCCGGATTGCGCCGGGGCGACCGCTACCTCGTCGTCAACCCCTTCTTCCACACCTTCGGCTACAAGGCGGGCGTCATCGCCTGTCTGACGCGGGGCGCGACGATGATCCCGCAGTCGGTGTTCAACGTGGAGACGGTGCTGGCGAACGTCGCGTCGGAGCGGGTGTCGGTGCTGCCCGGCCCGCCGACCCTCCACCAGTCCCTGCTGGACCACCCGTCCCGTGACGCCTACGACCTCTCGGCGCTGCGACTGGTGGTGACCGGTGCGGCGGTGGTGCCGCTGCGGCTGGTGGAACGGCTGCGGGGCGAGCTGGGCGTGTCCACCGTGCTCACGGCGTACGGCCTGTCCGAGGCGAGCGGCATCGTCACGATGTGCCGCCGGGGCGACGAGCCGGCGGTGATCGCCTCGACGTCCGGCCGGGCGATCCCGGGCACCCAGGTGCGGGTGGTCTCCGCCGAGGGCGCGGTGCTCGGTCCCGGGTTCCCGGGGGAGGTCCTGGTCCGCGGCTTCAACGTCATGCGCGGCTACTACGAGGACGCGGCGGCCACGGCGGAGGTGCTGGACGAGGACGGCTGGCTGCGCACCGGCGACGTGGGCGTCCTGGACGCCGAGGGCAACCTGCGTATCACCGACCGCATCAAGGACATGTTCATCGTCGGCGGCTTCAACGCCTATCCGGCGGAGATCGAGCAACTCCTGGGCCTGCACCCCGACGTGGCCGACGTGGCGGTGATCGGCGTCCCGGACGCCCGCCTCGGCGAGGTGGGCAAGGCCTACGTGGTCCGCCGCCCCGGCGCACAGCTGACCGCCGACGACCTGATCGCCTGGTCCCGCAGGGAGATGGCGAACTACAAGGTGCCCAGAGCGGTCGAGTTCGTACGGGACCTGCCACGCAACGCGAGCGGGAAGGTGGTCAAGGGAGAGCTACGGGAGGGCACCCGGCCGCCCGTACGAGCAGAGTGACCATTGGAACACGCTGGGTGATGATCGTGGCCTCGCCGGTGGTATGGTTCCTGGTATGGCAACCAAGAAGTACACCGTGACGCTGCCTGAGGAACTCGCCGAGGAGATCCGGCGGGAGGTCGGGCCGGGGGCCTTCAGCGCCTACGTCACGCGGGCCATAGAACACCAGCGGGAGCGGGACCGGCTGGGGGAGCTGGTGGAGTGGCTCGAGAGTGAGCACGGTCCTCTCGCAGAGGACGAGCTCGCGGCAGCCGAGGTGGAGCGACGTGAACACGAGCGGTACTTCACCGCTCGCAAAAGCGGCGCGGCCCGCGACGAAGGTGCTCGTGAGCCGTACCGGAAGGCAGGCTGATGACGTCCGCCCTCTGCTACGTCCTGGACAGCGAGGGGCTCTCGAGAACTGTGCGCGGCGAGCGCCTCATGCTCGCGCGGATCAAGGACGCTCACCGGTCGGGCATCCGTGTCGTCACCAGTTCCATGACCCTGATCGAGGCGTATCACGGACAGGTGCAGCATGGTGCCTGGGCGTGGGCCATGTCCCGCGTCGCTGTCGAGCCGGTCACGCACGAAGTGGCCCAGCGGGCGATCGCGTTGCTCAGGAACACCGGGTTGCATGGCCACAAGTACGCGATGGATGCGGCGCTCGCGGTGATCGCCGGACAACTGGAGGGGGACGTCGTGCTCTACACCTCCGACGAGGACGACATGACCAAGCTGTGTGATGAGCGGGTCCGAGTGATCGCGCTCTGACGGACACACGTCGGCCGCGGTGGCGTCCCCTCCCCGCCACCGCGGCCGAACTCCCCCGTCGGGGCGCCTACTCGGCGCGCTCAGTGGTGGCGTGGTTCTCCATCTTGCGGACGTCGGCGACGCCGCCGGTGGCGTGGTTCTCAAGGGTGCGCACGTCGGCGACGCCGCCCGTGGCGTGGTTCTCCATCGTGCGGACGTCGGCGACACCGCCGGTAGCGTGGTTCTCAAGGGTGCGGACGTCGGCGACGCCGCCCGTGGCGTGGTTCTCCAGCGTGGTGACGGCCGGCTTCTCGCCCGTGGCGTGGTTCTCCGCCGGCTTGGCGGCGGCCTGCGCCTCGCTGTTGTGCTGCTCGCTCATGATGTGACTCCTAAAGGACGGGACGAGGTCCGTGAAGCCCGTCCAGCGACTCCCCCGCGGGTCGCTGGACGGGCGTTCGGGGCGCCCACCCTAGTGGTGGGGACCGACATCGACCCGCCTGCCCCCCGACGCGCCGGATCGACGTGGGACGAGCCTGCCGGACGGCGATAAACGAACGATGAATGCGCCGGACCAGGGCCTTCTCAGGCCGCCGGGACGGGGGCCAGCAGCGCCCGGACCTCCTCGGTCTCCGGCGAGCCGAGTTGCTCGAAGACGGCGAGCGCCTCCTGCCAGCAGGCCCGCGCCCGATCCGACTGCCCGAGCCCCCGCAGGCTGCGCCCGAGCACTGTCAGCACGTTCGCGCGCCGCCACTCGCCCCCGATGCCCCGCAGCACGGAGAGGGAGTGCTCGGCCATGGCCGCCGCCTGCGCGGACCGGCGCGCGGCGAGATGGACCTCGGCCGTGCGGAAGAGGGTCATGCCCTCCCAGAGCCGCTGGCGGCACTCCCGGAACACCTCCAGCGCGTCGTCGAGGCAGCTGACGGCCTCCTCCAGCTGAGCGGCCTGCGTCAGCGCGAGGCCCAGCGCGTAGCGGGCGTTCGCGCCCCGCAGGGAGTGCCCCAGCCTGTCGTAGATGGCGACGCCCTCCCGGGCCAGCGCCACGGCGCCCGAGGTGCGGCCGGTGGCCAGGAGGATCCGCGACATGTTGCACAGCGCGCTGGCCTCGCCCGGCCGGTTGCCGTCGGCCCGGTAGTTGGCGATGGCCTCGTTCAGGAGGGCCTCGCCGTCACGGTGGCGGCCCTGGTACAGGGCGATGATCCCGCGGTCGTTCGGGGTGCAGCCGCTCGGCAGCGGATCCCGGGTGACGCGCGTCAACTCCATGACCTGGGCGGCCTCTTCGTCGGCCTGCGTGAACCGGCCGGCGACGAGGTGCACGTTGGTGATGGCCATCCGGGCCCGGCCCTCCGTGCGCGGATCGCCCACGGCGCGCGCGGCCTCGCGGGCGGCCGCCGCCGACACCTCGTAGTCACGGGCGTTGGCCCCCGACTCCGCGAGGTCCTTGGCGGCCCACAGCAGGTCCGTGGCCCGCCGCAGCCGTTCGTCGCCGAGCGACTGGCGCACGCAGGCGAGCAGGCAGTCCGCCTCCCTGTACAGCCAGTCCAGCGCGGCGGCGGCCTCGGCGAAGCGCAGCCCCGGGTACTCCGTCCCCGCCAGATGGTCCACCAGCCGGTCTCCGGGCCGCTCGATGGCGTAGACGCCCGACGTCGTCGCCAGGTAGAAGTCCAGGAGGCGGGACATCGCCGCCTTCCGCTCGCCGGGCGGCTGTTCGTCCCGTTCCGCGCATGCACGCGCGTAGAGGCGGACCAGGTCGTGGAAGCGGTAGCGTCCGGGGGCCGCCGACTCCAGCAGGGAGGTGTCGACGAGGGACTCCAGCAGGTCCTCGGCGTCCTCCTGCGCCAGGTCGAGGACGGCCGCCGCAGCCGGCAGGGAGATGTCGGGGCCGTCCGCCAGGCCCAGCAGCCGGAAGGCACGCGCCTGGGCCGGCTCCAGCTGGCCGTAGCCGAGTTCGAAGGTCGCCTTGACCGCGAGGTCGCCGGCCTGGAGCTCGTCCAGCCGCCGCCGCTCGTCGGCGAGCTTCGCCGCGAGGACGGACACCGTCCACGTGCGGCGGGCGGCGAGCCGCGACGCGGCGATACGGATCGCCAACGGCAGGAAGCCGCAGGCCGCGACGACGTCCAGCGCGGCCTCCCGCTCCGCCGCCACCCGCTCCTCGCCCACGATCTTCGTGAACAGCGACAGCGCCTCGTCGGGGGACATCACGTCCAGGTCGACCAGATGCGCGCCCGCGAGCCCCACCATCCGCACCCGGGAGGTCACGAGGGCCGCGCACCCTTCCGTGCCCGGCAGCAGCGGACGCACCTGCGCCGCGTCCTTGGCGTTGTCCAGCAGGACCAGCACCCGCCGCCCGTCCAGCACCGACCGGTACAGCGCCGCCCGCTCCTCCAGGGAGTCGGGCACCGCCGAGTCCGCCGTGCCGAGGGCCCGCAGGAAGGCGCCGAGAACGGTCACCGGCTCGGCCGCCCGACCTCCCGCGCCCTGGAGGTCGACGTACAACTGCCCGTCGGGGAAGGCGGACCGGGCCTGGTGGGCGACGTGCACGGCCAGCGTCGTCTTGCCGACGCCCCCGATGCCCGCCAGCGCCGACACGGCCATCACCCGGCCCTCACCGCCGCCCTGCGGCCCCGACGCCCCCGCCAGCACCTCGCTCAGCTCGGTCACGAAGGCCGCCCGGCCCGTGAAGTCCGGCACCGTGGCCGGGAGTTGCGCGGGCCGCACCCGCACCACCGCCGCCTCAGTCGCGGCCGACGGCTCCGCCAGCTCCGGATCCGCCTGGAGGATACGGCGCTGCAGCTCACGCAGGCCGGGCCGCGGATCCACACCCAGCTCCTCGGCGAGCAGCCGCCGCGTGTCCGCGTACACCGCGAGCGCCTCCGCCTGCCGGCCGCTGCGGTACAGCGCCAGCATCAGCAGCTCACGGAAGCGTTCGCGCAGCGGATGCGCCGCCGTCAGCGCGGTCAGCTCCGAGACCGCCTCCGCGTGGCAGCCCTGCTCCAGGTCCATGTCGAGCCGGCTTTCGAGGAGTTGGAGCCGCCACTCCTCCAGGCGGACGCGCTGCGCCTCCGCGTACGGGCCCGGCACCCCGGCCAGCGCCTCGCCGTCCCACAGCGCCAGCGCCCGGTTCAAGGTCTCCCGCGCCTGCCGCAGATCCCCGGCCCCGCGCGCCTTCTCCGCCTCGGCGGACAGTTCCTGAGCTGCCGTCAGGTCCAGCGAGCCGTCGGCCGGAGCGCGCACCGCGTACCCGCCCGACTCGCTCACCAGAACGCCGGGGTCCAGCGCCTTGCGCAGCCGGGAGGCGTACGTCCGCACCGCCGCCAGCGCCTGCGACGGCGGTTCCTCGCCCCACAGCGCGTCGATCAGCTCGGCGGCCGTCGCCGTACGTCCCTCGCGCAGCAACAGGGCGGCGAGCAGCGCGCGTTGCTGAGGAGATCCGGTCGCCAGCGGCTGATCGCCGCGCCAGGCCCGCACCGGACCCAGCACGTCGAAGCGCAGCGCCGCGGGCTCCTCCGAGGAGCCGGGGCGTCTTGGCTCCGGTGCGCGCGGTACACCCTCGTTCATCGGGGTCCCCCTAGGCATCATGACCGACCAGGTCAGTTTGCCCTGTCCGTGCCGGAACCGTCAGCCGGGGGCGACGCCGATCGCGGACCGGCACACGGAAGCGACACAGCCGTGACACATCCTCCGCACACGAAGGCCCGCGAACCGGCCCCGCCGCGCGCTGTCACCGCTCATGAACGCGTACGAAACCGTCTCGCACACCGTTACTGACGGACCGTCAGATCGGCGCTACCGTGCCCCCATGGAGACATCGGAGACCTTGGCGACCGACGAGAGCTTCCCGCGGATCATCTCCGTCGACGACCACACCGTCGAACCCCCCGCCGTCTGGCAGGACCGCCTCCCCAAGCGGTACCTGGACACCGGACCCCGCGTCGTGCGCGCCCCGCTGAAGGAGATGACCTTCCTCGGCGGCCGCTTCGCGCCCGTCATGGGCGCGCCGGGGGACGACGGCCCCGTCGGCGACTGGTGGGTCTACGAGGACCTGCACCGCCCCCTCACCCGCCTCGACACCGCCGTCGGCTTCAGCCGGGACGAGATCAAGCTGGAGGTCATCACCTACGAACAGATGCGCCCCGGCTCCTACGACGTCCCCTCCCGCCTCGCCGACATGGACGTCAACCACGTCCAGTCAGCCGTCTGCTTCCCCACCTTCCCGCGCTTCTGCGGCCAGACCTTCACCGAGGCCGCCGACCACGAGCTCGGCCTGCTGTGCGTGCGCGCCTACAACGACTGGATGGTGGAGGAGTGGTGCGGCCCGCAGGCGCGCGGCCGGCTGATCCCGCTCACCCTCATCCCGCTGTGGGACGCCGAGCTGGCCGCCGCCGAGGTCCGCCGCAACGCCGCGCGCGGGGTCCGCGCGGTCGCCTTCTCCGAGATACCCCCGCACCTCGGGCTGCCCTCCGTCCACACCGACGACTGGGACCCGTTCCTCGCCGCCTGCGACGAGACCGGCACCGTCGTCGCCATGCACATCGGCTCCTCCAGCCGTATGCCGTCGACCTCCGCCGACGCCCCGCCCGCCGTCGGCTCCACCATCACCTTCGCCAACTGCTGTTTCTCGATGGTCGACTGGCTGATGAGCGGCAAGTTCGAACGCTTCCCGGGCCTCAAGGTGATGTACGCGGAAGGACAGATCGGCTGGATCCCCTACATCCTGGAGCGCGCCGACGTCGTCTGGGAGGAGAACCGCGGCTGGGGAGGCGTCGCCGACAAGGTCCACCGCCCGCCGTCGGAGCTGTTCGCCGAGCACGTGTACGGCTGCTTCTTCGACGACGCGTTCGGACTGAGGAACCTGGACGCGATCGGCGTCCAGAACGTGCTGTACGAGACCGACTACCCGCACTCCGACTCCACCTGGCCGAAGTCGCGTGAGGTCGGCGAGGCGCAGATGGGCCACCTGGACCCCCAGGTCGTCGAACGGATCGTCCGGGGCAACGCGATCGACCTGCTGGGCCTGACGCGGGACGGTCTGTGGCCGGGCGGCGCCCGGTGAGCCTCGCCTACGGCATCCAGCTGCCCGTCCAGTCCCAGTCCGCCCTGTACGCCGAGCGCTGGGAGGCCGACGCCGGGCCCGCCGACCTGGTCGCCGTCGCCCGCGCCGCCGACCGCGCAGGATTCTCCTACGTCGCCTGCTGCGACCATGTCGCCGTGCCGCGCCGGCTCGCGTCCACGATGGGCACGATCTGGTACGACCCGGTGGCCACCCTCGCCCACCTCGCCGCCGTCACCGAACGCGTCCGGCTGCTCAGCCATGTCGCGATCGTCGGCCTGCGGCACCCGCTGGTCACCGCCAAGCAGTACGCCACCCTCGACCACCTCAGCGGCGGCCGGCTGATCCTCGGCGTCGGCGCGGGGCACGTACCGGAGGAGTTCGAGGCGCTCGGCGTCGACTTCACGAGCCGCGGGGCCGTCCTGGACGAGTGCGTCGACGCGCTCAGGTCGGCGCTCGGTCCCGAGGAGTACCCCGTCCACCACGGAAAGGCGTACGACTTCGAAGGGCTGGGCCAGCGCCCCCGGCCCGCCCAGCCGCGCGTGCCCCTCTGGGTCGGCGGCTCCTCCCCGGCCGCCGTGCGCCGCGCCGCCCTCAGGGGCGACGGCTGGCTGCCGCAGGGGGACCCGCGCGACCGGCTGCCCGCGCAGATCGAGCGCCTCCGCTCCCTGCGGGCGGGCGCGGGCCTTGACGCCCCGTTCACCGTGGGGGCCATCACCGAGCCCCTCTACGTCGGCACGCCCGCCTGGGACGTGGGCCGCCGCACCCTCACCGGCCCGCCGCGGGAGCTCGCCGACTCCCTGCGGGAGTACCGCGCGATGGGCGTGGACCAGATCCAGGTCCGCTTCCGCTGCCGCTCCCGCACCGAACTGACCGACCAGATCGAGGCGTTCGGAGCCGACGTGGCCCCGCACCTCGACGCCGGCCCCCGGCCCGGCATCGCCGCACACCCCTGAGGAGACACCATGGGCAAGCTGGACGGACGTGTCGTGCTCGTCACCGGCGGCGCGCGCGGGCAGGGCGAGCAGGAGGCGCGGCTGTTCGCGGCGGAGGGCGCGCGGGTCGTCGTCGCCGACGTCCTCGACGAGCAGGGGCAGGCCCTGGCCGACGAGATCGGGGCGCTGTACGCGCACCTCGACGTGCGCGAGGAGGACAGCTGGCGGCACGCGCTCGACACCGCGCAGCAGGCGTACGGCCGGGTCGACGGCCTCGTCAACAACGCCGGCATCCTGCGGTTCAACTCCCTCACCGACACGCCCCTCGAGGAGTTCATGGAGGTCGTCCGGGTCAACCAGGTCGGCTGCTTCCTGGGGGTGCGGACGGTGGCCCCGGCCATGGCCGACGGCGGCACCATCGTGAACACGGCCTCCTACACCGGACTGACCGGGATGGCGGCCGTGGGCGCGTACGCGGCGACCAAGCACGCGATCGTCGGGCTCACCCGGGTCGCCGCCCTGGAACTGGCCCCGCGCGGCATCCGCGTCAACGCGATGTGCCCCGGGGCCATCGACACGCCGATGTCGAACCCGGCCGCCCTGGACCCGGCCGCGGACGCCGAGGAGACCGCCAAGGCACTCGACGGGCTGTACCGCAAGCTCGTGCCGCTGGGCCGCATCGGCCGCCCGGAGGAGGTGGCCCGGCTGGCGCTGTTCCTCACCTCCGACGACTCCTCCTACATCACCGGGCAGCCCTTCGTCATCGATGGGGGATGGCTGGCCGGGGTCAGCATCATCTGACGGTCAGTCAGCTCGTGGTGGTGCGGCTATTGACGGTGCGAGGGGGCGGTGCCACAGTCGGCGGCAAGCTGATCTGACGAGTCGTCAGAAAAGGAATCGGTGACCTGGGGACGGTGAACCTCCTTGGAATTCGGGCTCTTTGTACAGGGATACGTCGGCAAGCGCGCGGAGACCGACCCGCTGGCCGAGCACAAGGCGCTGATGGAGGAGACCGAGTACGTCATCCAGGCGGACAAGTCCGGCTTCAAGTACGCCTGGGCATCCGAGCACCACTTCCTGGAGGAGTACTCCCACCTCTCCGCCAACGACGTCTTCCTCGGCTATCTCGCGCACGCGACCGACCGCATCCACCTCGGCTCGGGCATCTTCAACCCGCTGGCCCAGGTCAACCACCCCGTGAAGGTCGCCGAGAAGGTGGCCATGCTCGACCACCTCTCCGAGGGACGCTTCGAGTTCGGCAGCGGACGCGGGGCCGGCTCCCACGAGATCCTCGGGTTCATCCCGGGCGTGACCGACATGAACTACACCAAGGAGATCTGGGAAGAGACCATCGCCGAGTTCCCCAAGATGTGGCTCCAGGACGAGTACGCCGGCTTCCAGGGCAAGCACTGGCAGCTCCCGCCGAGGAAGGTCCTGCCCAAGCCGTACGGCTCGTCCCACCCGGCGATGTGGTACGCGGCCGGCTCCCCGCCCTCGTACGCGATGGCCGCCCGCAAGGGCCTCGGCGTGCTCGGCTTCAGCATCCAGAAGGTCTCCGACATGGAGTGGGTGCTGGAGCAGTACAAGACGGCGATCGTGAACGCCGAGCCGGTCGGGGACTTCGTCAACGACAACGTGATGGTGACGACGACCGCGATCTGCGCGCCCACCCACGACGAGGCGATCCGGATCGCCGCCTCCGGCGGGCTGCACTACCTGCCCTCGCTGGTCTTCCGCTACCACGACACCTTCCCGCGGCCCGAGGGCTTCCCGGAGTGGCCCGAGACGCTGCCCGAGTACACCCCGGAGTTCGTGGAGCTGCTGGTGGAGGAGGAGCTGCTGATCTGCGGGGACCCGGACGAGGTGCTGCGCCAGTGCAAGCGGTGGGAGCAGGCGGGCGCCGACCAGTTGTCCTTCGGACTGCCCGTCGGGGTGCCGAAGGAGGAGACGCTGCAGACGATCCGGCTGATCGGGGAGCACGTGATCCCGAAGATCGACACCGATCCCGTGCACCGCACCTCGCGGTTCCGGGCCGCCGCGTGATCGCCGTCGGCGGGTGAGGGTGCGGGTGCGTCGTGGCTGGCCGCGCCCACGCGGCGGAGCCGCAGATCGGTACAGCCCCGCGCCCCCAGGCAGGCATCCTCACGCACTCGAAGGAGTCACCCCCATGCTCGACCACGTCATCAAAGGGGCGACCGTCGTCGACGGGACGGGCGCGCCCGCCCGTGTCGCCGACGTCGGCGTACGGGACGGCCGCATCGCCGTGATCGGCCACGTCACCGAGGAGGCGAGGTCCGTCGAGGACGCCTCCGGGCTCGTCCTCGCCCCCGGGTTCGTCGACCCGCACACCCACTACGACGCCCAGCTGTTCTGGGACCCCTACGCCACGCCCTCGCTGAACCACGGGGTCACCACGGTCGCCGCCGGGAACTGCGGCTTCACCCTCGCGCCGCTCAACCCGGAGCGGCCCGGCGACGCCGACTACACACGCCGCATGATGTCCAAGGTCGAGGGCATGTCGCTGGTCGCGCTGGAGGAGGGCGCGCCCTGGAACTGGCACTCCTTCGGAGAGTACCTGGACGCGCTGGAGGGCCGGATCGCCGTCAACGCCGGTTTCATGGTGGGGCATTGCGCGCTGCGGCGGTACGTGATGGGGCCGGACGCGATCGGAGGACAGCCCAGCGAGGAACAACTCGACGCGATCGTCCGGCTGTTGCACGAGGCGATGGACGCCGGCGCATGGGGCTTCTCCACCACCCAGTCCTCCACCCACTCCGACGGCGACGGACAGCCGGTCGCCTCCCGGCACGCCCGCCCCCGGGAACTGCTCGCGCTGGCACGCGCCGTCGGGGAGCACGAGGGCACCCAGATCGAGGCGATCGTCGCGGGCTGCCTCGACCAGTTCAGCGACGCCGAGATCGACCTGTTCGTCGAGATGAGCGCGACGGCCGGACGCCCCCTGAACTGGAACGTCCTCACCGTCGACGCGGCCGTGCCGGAGCGGGTGCCCCGGCAGCTGGCGGCGAGCGAGCGGGCGCGGAAGGCCGGGGGCCGGGTGGTGGCCCTGACCATGCCGATCCTCACCCCGATGAACATGTCCCTGGGCACCTTCTGCGCCCTCAACCTCATCCCCGGCTGGGGGCCGGTCCTCGCGCTGCCGGTCCCGGAGCGGATCGAGAAGCTCCGTGACCCGGCCGTCCGGGCCGAGATGCTGCGGCGCGCCGACTCCAAGGAGGCGGGCGTCTTCCGGCGGCTTGCCGACTTCGGGCGGTACGTCATCGGCGACACCTACAGCGAGGCGAACCGGGGCTTGAGCGGCCGGGTGGTGCGCGACATCGCGGCGGAACGCGGCCTGGACCCGTTCGCCTGCCTGGTGGAGATCTGCGCCGCCGACGGGCTGCGCACGGTGCTGTGGCCGATGCCGACGGACAACGACCCGGCGTCGTGGGCGCTCAGAGCGGAGACCTGGCAGCACGAGGACGTGCTGCTGGGCGGCTCCGACGCGGGCGCGCACCTGGACCGCATGTGCGGGGCGCCGTACACGACCCGGTTCCTCGGAGACTGTCTGCGCGGACGCCGGCTCGTCGGCCTGGAACAGGCGGTGAAGATGCTCACCGACGACCCCGCGCGGCTGTTCGGCCTGCGGGAGCGGGGCCGGATCGAGGAGGGCTTCCATGCCGACCTGGTCCTGTTCGACCCGGAGCGGATCGACGCGGGCACGGCCACCCTGGTGCACGACCTGCCGGGAGACAGCCCACGGCTGGACTCCAAGGCGCTGGGCGTGCGGGCGGTGTGGGTCAACGGGGTCGCCGCGATCCGCGACGACGTGGTGACCGGGGCGGTGCCGGGCCGGGTGCTGCGCTCGGGCCGCGACACACGGACGGTGGCGACGAAGTGAGCCGGGGATCCGGGCCGGCCGCCGGCGGGGACCGAGTGGGCGACGGGCAGCGGCTGTTCGTCGGCGGTGCGTGGGTCGAACCGGACGGCGGTCACTACGCGGTGACCGACCCGGCGACCGAGGAGAGGGTCGGATGGGCTCCGGAGGCATCGCGGGAGCAGGTGCTCGCGGCCTGCGCGGCGGCCCGCGAGGCCTTCGGCCCCTGGTCGCGGACGGCGCCCGAGGAGCGGGCGGCGGTGCTGGCCCGGGCCGCGGACTTCATCCGCGGCCACCTCGGGCCGTACACCGAACTGGCCCGCGCGGAGACGGGCGCGACGACGGGGACCGCGCGGGCGATGCAGGTGGGCGTCGGGGCGGCCCGCTTCCGCCGGTACGCGCGCGTGGAGCCCGCCGAGTGGGCGATCCCGCCGCAGATCAACGAGGCCGGCCCGATGGGGAAGTCCGGCATCACGGGCGCGCTGGCCGTACGCCAGCCGGTCGGCGTCGTCACCTGCGTCACCTCGTACAACAACCCGTGGGCGAACCCGGCGGGCAAGGTCGCTCCGGCGCTGGCCATGGGCAACACGGTGGTGGTGAAGCCGGCCCCGCAGGACCCGCTGTCCGTGTACCGCATGGCGGAGGCGCTGGAGGCGGCGGGTGTGCCGAGGGGCGTGGTGAACGTCGTCTCCGGCCGCGCGGTGGAGGTCGGTGAGACGGCGGTGTCCTCGCCGGACGTCGACATGGTGAGCTTCACCGGTTCCACGGCGGTCGGGCAGCGCATCGCCGAGGAGTGCGGGCGTTGCATGAAGCGGCAGTTGATGGAGCTGGGCGGCAAGGGCGCGGCGCTCGTCCTCGACGACGCGGACGTCAGGTCGGCGGTGGCCGGGATCGGCACCACCTTCTCCTTCTACAGCGGCCAGATCTGCACAGCCCCGACCCGCGTCCTGGCCCAACGGGGCGTGTACGACCGGCTGGTGGAGGGTCTGGCGGCGTACGCGGGCCGGCTGAAGGTGGGCGACCCGAGCGAACCGGACACCGTCGTCGGCCCGTTGATCTCCGCCGCCCACCGCGACCGGGTGGAGTCGTATGTCGAACTGGGCCGCAAGGAGGGCGCGGTGGTCGTCACCGGCGGTGAACGCCCGCCGCTGGCACGCGGCTTCTACGTCGCCCCGACCCTCCTGGCCGACTGCACGAATGACATGCGGGTCGCCCGGGAGGAGATCTTCGGCCCGGTGGTCGTGGTGATCCCCTTCGACGACGAGGAGGAGGGGGTGGCCCTGGCCAACGACAGCGACTACGGCCTGATCGACTACGTCTGGTCCGCCGACGTGGCGAAGGCCTTCCGCGTCGCCCGCCGCCTCCGCGCCGGCGGCGTCGGCGTCAACACGGTCGCCCGCAACATGGAAGCCCCCTTCGGCGGCTTCAAGAAGAGCGGAGTCGGCCGCGACGTCGGCTCCTACGCCCTGCACGCGTACAGCGAGGTTCAGGCGATCGTCTGGCCGGGGTGAGAACCGCTGCCGGCGGTCATAGATCGAGAACGGCGCGAAGCCCGATCTCGACCGCCTCCATCACCCGCTCCTCCACAGGGCCCAGGTCATTGGTGAAGCGGGTGGCGGCCAGCGTCCGGAACTCACCCAGCACGATGGTGCCGGAGGAGGGGGAGCTCACGGGGATGTCCACCAGTGTGGCCTCGCGCACCTGCTGCGGGTAGATCAACACGCAGGTCGCCGACTTATGCTGGTCGTTGAGGACATCGGAGGAGACCACCAGGACGTGTGCCGGCCCACCGGCGAAGCGCAGTTCGTAGACGTGCCCGCGCCTCATCGCCCCGCCACCCGGCCCCACCGCTCCAGCGTGGCCTCTTCATGCTCACCGGGCTCTGCGACCGTGGGCGTGATGTCGGCTTCGGCGCGCACCCGCGCCGACCTCTGTAGTTCCTCGGCGAGCATCTGCTGACGCAGTATGCGCGCCGTGTAGGCGGAGGCGTTGCCCTTGGCCTTCACGAATGCCGCCACATCGTCTGGCAGGCTCATCGTCATGTTAATCGTCATGCAGCCATCATACGATGCTCATGTGCCGTGGAGCGGAGGCTGTCGATGCGGGTCGTGACCTGGAACCTGTGGTGGCGCTTCGGGCCGTGGGAGGCGCGGCAGAAGGCGATCCTGTCCGTGCTGCGCGACCTGCGTCCCGACGTGGTCGGACTGCAGGAGGTGTGGGCCTCCGGCGGTGAGAACCAGGCGGAGTGGCTCGCCCGCGAACTGGGCCTGCACTGGGCCTGGGGCCCGTCCCCGTCCCCCGGGCGCTGGCGGCGCCGGATCGGGGACGCGTCCGTCGACGTCGGCAACGCGGTGCTGAGCCGCTGGCCGGTGGTCGAGCGGGAGGTGCTCGAACTGCCCGCGCCTGCCGACCTCGCCGACGGCCGCACCGCCCTGTACGCCCGCCTCGCCACCCCCGCCCACGACGTCCCGTTCTTCACCGCCCACCTCTCCTCGGCCCCGGCGGCCGCGGCCGTACGCCGCCAACAGGTCACCGCACTCGCCGAGTTCGTCGCCCGCCATCGCGGCGACACCCCCTTCCCGCCCGTGGTCACCGGCGACTTCAACGCCGTGCCGGACTCCGACGCGGTGCGCCTCTTCGGCGGCTACAAGACCGAGCCCGCGGTGCCCGGCCAAGTCCTGTACGACGCCTGGGAGTACGCCGACCCGACGGCCCCCTCCGCCACCTGGACCCCCGAGAACCCCTACGCGGCCCGCCTCCTGGAACCCCCCGCCCGCATCGACTACATCCACGTCGGCCTACCGGGCCCCTCGGGCGAGGGCCACATCCGCGCCGTCCGCCGCGCCGGCCACGGCCCCGTCGACGGCGTGTGGCCCTCGGACCACGCGGCGGTGGTCGCGGACCTGGCGGCGGACACCCCGCCAAGCGGCGATCCGTACAAGCGCCCCGCTCATTAACAAGAGTTTTGTTAATATGGCCCCATGGTTACCGTCCCCGACCCTGCCCCCGGTGAAGGTCCCGTCCGCCCGGTCTCCGTCTCCCTCCACGAAGGCACTATCGCTGCACTCAAGGCGCGCACCGGCAAACGCGGTATGTCCGCCTACGTTGAAGGCCTCATCCAGCGGCAGCTGGAGCGCGACCGGCTGCGTGAACTCATCGAGGACGCCGAAGCCGAGCACGGCCCCGTCGACCAGGCTGCGATCGATGCCAAGCGGGCGCTCCTGCGTGGCGACGCGGCCGGCTCGGCGGACGCCGCGTGAGCGGCACCCTCGTCCTGGACTGTGAGGGCCTGTCCAAACTCGTACGCCGCACACCCGAACTCACCGAGTGGTTGGCTGCCGCCGAGGCCGAGGACATCCGCGTCATCATCAGCTCCGTCACCCTCGTCGAAGCCCGCGACCCCAAAATCAACCAGGCCCGGTTCGATTACGCCGTCTCGCGCGTCAACGTCGTCCCACCCAGCGAAGCCATCGCCCGCCACGCCAGCAAGCTCCTCGCCGCAGCCGGACTCCATGGCCACAAACACGCCCTCGACGCCATCGTCGTAGCCACCGCAGTCACGTCACCCGCGCCCGTGACCATCCTGACCTCGGACCCCGAGGACCTGCTGATGCTGGGCGGCCCGGGTGTTCGTGTGATCAAGGTCTGACGTGGCCGTCTCAGTCCGGTGTCTCTCGCCAGTGGCGTGGGCACTTCGTCGTGGCCGCCTTCGGCCGGTCGGCGTCTATGACCTCGCGCATCCGGGGCAGCTCCGCGCCGCTGGACGCGTCCGTCTCCAGGTCCTCGCGGACCGGGACGACGAGCAGGAGGTGCTGCCCCTTTTCCCGTCAGAGGGATGCTTCAGTTCCGTCCCAGGAAGACCGGATTCGTGAACGCCGCCAACGCCCCCGGCACCGGCCCCGCCGCCACCTCGTGCCGTACCTCGGCCCGTACGTACGCCGCGTACGAAGGCGTCGTACGCCACTCCACGACCCCCGCGCCCGCCACCGGCAGCGGAGCGCTCGTGAACAGGACGCCCTGGTCGGTCACGAAACGGACCGTGCAGCGGGGCGCGCCGCGCACCTCCAGGCGGACGGTCACCGGCGCTTCCCGGTCCGCCTTCAGCCGCTCCCCGATGCCCGCCCGTTCGCCCCGGCCGTCCGTCGCGGTGAACGTCAGCGACACCCTGCTCGACTCGGCGACGTACGACCGCCCGGCGCGGATGCCCGCCAGGATGTCGTCGCGGGTCAGGTCTTCGGCCAGGACCACCGTCTGCGGCGACCCCACCGGATCCGGGTCCCGGTGCGCGTCGCTGTTGCCCATCGCCGGGATCCAGTCCTTACGGCCCTCCCGGGCCCCCGCCGCCAGCATCGCGTCCCAGTCGGCCAGCGCCACCTCGTCGTCCGGCGTGTACGGCCCGTTCCACACCTCCACCGCGTCCGCCTCCCCGAACCCGAACCGCCAGCCGCAGCCGACACACGTGGCGTGCGGGTGGGCCGGGACGACCAGGCCGCCCGCCCGTCTGATCCGGCGGGCGAACCGGCCGAAGCGGTTGTCGCGGGCCCGGTAACGCCAGTCGACGAAGGTGCCGGGATCCGTGCCCAGGGCGAGGACGTGGCCGTTGCGCGTGGTGACCTCCTCGCCCAGCAGGACCAGCAGGTCGTCGCCGGCCGCGTCCGCCCAGGCGCCGTGCCCCGCATGGGTGTTGTGCTCCGAGGTGTTGACGAAGTCCAGTCCCGCCGCCCGGGCCAGCGCGGCGATCTCGCCGGGTGTGCGGCGGCCGTCGGAGTGCCAGGAGTGCAGATGGCAGTCGCCCCGGTACCAGGCTCGCCCCCGGCCCCGCGCCCGCTCCGGCGGGTACACCGGCCGGGGGGTCTCGCCCCGCTCGCCGAAGGTCAGCGTGATCGTCAGCTCGTACGCCAGGCCCTGCGGCGCCACCGTGTAGGGGCCCAGCGCCACATGCCACGTGCCCTCGCGCACCGGTCCGGCGACATACCCGGGCGTCGCCTCGTCCGCCCGGACGAAGAACTCCGTGCGGGCGCCTCCCGACCAGCCCCGGAAGCCCTCTCCGCCGAGCTCCGTGCCCCGCTCGTCGAAGACGCCGACGTCGAGCGCGTTGCCGGGCGTGCCGGCGGGGACGGCGGGACGGTCGTAGGTGTACGACACCCTGAACTCCCGCACTCCCGGCGGGACGTCGACGGGGACATACACGAAGTCGGGGGAACCGGCGGGAAGCGTGCCCCGTACAGTCCTCGTCTGCTGCTCATGACCGTCGGCGGCCGAGGCGAAGCTCACGCCTGAGAGCGTAAGCGCGGCGGCGGCACCCGTCACGAAAAGCGCGCGTCTTCCGAGCCCTGCGTCGTCTTGGCACATGCCTGCAACCGTTCCCGGCGGACGTGAACTCCCCACGACGGGAAGGGAATCGACGGGCGGCGGGAGAGCGGAGCGTGCCGCCCCACTCTCTGATGCCGACCGGTCGGTATGGACAGTGGCTCCTTGCGGCGGTACAGATGAGGGCGACTCCCGCGTCGCCGAGTCGGACGAGACGAAAGGCCACTCATGCGCATCGCCGTCACGATCTTCCTCACCGATGAGACGATCACCCCGACCCGCCTCGCCCGTGAGCTGGAGGAACGCGGGTTCGCCGGCCTCTACCTGCCCGAGCACACCCACATCCCGGTGGAGCGGACCACGCCCTACCCCGCCGGTGGCGACCTGCCCCGCGAGTACGGCCGCACCCTGGACCCCTTCGTCGCCCTCGGCCAGGCGGCGGCCGTGACGGAGAACCTCGGCCTGGGCACCGGCATCACACTCGTCGCCCAACACGACCCGATCGGCCTCGCCAAGCAGATCGCGACCCTGGACCACCTGTCCGGCGGACGGTTCACCCTCGGCCTCGGCTACGGGTGGAACGTCGAGGAGGCCGCCGACCACGGCGTGGAGTGGCGCACCCGCCGTGAACTCGTCCGGGACCGGATGGCGGTGATGCGCGCCCTGTGGTCGGCGCGGCCCACCGCCTACCAGGGCCCCTACGCCTCCGTCCGCGCCAGCGACGCCCACCCCAAACCCGTCCAGCGGCCGCGCGGCCCGGTCGTCGGACCCCGCACCCTGATCGGCGGGGCGGCGGGACCCAAACTGTTCGCCCACATCGGCGAGTACGCCGACGGCTGGCTGCCGATCGGCGGGCGCGGCCTGTCCGAGTCGCTGCCCGTGCTGCGCGCCGCCTGGGCCGACGCCGGCCGCGACCCGTCCGCCCTCCAGGTCGTCCCGTACGCCGTCCAGCCGTCCCCCGGCAAGCTCGCGTACTACGCCGACCTGGGCATCGAGGAGGTCGTGCTGCAACTGCCCCCGGCGGGGGAGAAGGAGGTCCTGGGGGTGCTCGACGACTGTGCCCGGTACCTGCCCGCCGCCGGCGTCGTCGCGTGACGCCGGCCGGTCAGGCGTATCCGGGCGTCCCCGTCGGCCCTGATCAGCGCGAACGTATGCTCAAGAGATGACGAATTCCGCGACCTCCGGAACCGGACCCGCCGACCGCCCCGGCGGCGCAGGACCCACCGAGAACGCCCTGCGTCGCGCGCTCAAACGTGCCCGGGACGGCGTCGCCCTCGACGTCTCCGAGGCCGCGGTCCTGCTCCAGGCCCGCGGCGCGCACCTGGAGGACCTGGCCGCGTCCGCCGCCCGCGTCCGGGACGCGGGCCTGGAGGCGGCCGGCCGCCCCGGCGTCATCACCTACTCCAAGAGCGTCTTCATCCCCCTCACCCGGCTGTGCCGGGACAAGTGCCACTACTGCACCTTCGTCACCGTCCCCGGCAAGCTCCGCCGCGCCGGGCACGGCATGTTCATGTCCCCGGACGAGGTCCTCGACATCGCCCGCAAGGGCGCGGCCCTCGGCTGCAAGGAAGCCCTGATCACCCTCGGCGACAAGCCCGAGGACCGCTGGCCCGAGGCCCGCGAGTGGCTCGACGCGCACGGCTACGACGACACCATCGCCTACGTCCGCGCCGTCTCCGTCCGCATCCTGGAGGAGACGGGGCTGCTGCCCCACCTGAACCCGGGCGTGATGTCCTGGACCGACTTCCAGCGGCTCAAGCCCGTCGCGCCCAGCATGGGCATGATGCTGGAGACGACCGCGACCCGCCTGTGGTCGGAGCCCGGCGGCCCCCACCACGGCTCGCCGGACAAGGAGCCCGCCGTGCGGCTGCGCGTCCTGGAGGACGCCGGCCGCTCCTCCGTGCCCTTCACCTCCGGCGTCCTCATCGGGATCGGCGAGACCTACGAGGAGCGCGCCGAGTCGCTGTTCGCGCTGCGCAAGGTCTCGCGCGCCTACCACGGCATACAGGAACTGATCATCCAGAACTTCCGCGCCAAGCCGGACACCGCGATGCGCGGCATGCCCGACGCGGAACTCGACGAACTGGTCGCCACCGTCGCCGTCGCCCGGCACATCATGGGCCCGAGCGCCTGCCTCCAGGCGCCGCCCAACCTCGTCGACTCCGAGTACGAACGCCTCATCGGCGCCGGCATCGACGACTGGGGCGGCGTCTCGCCCCTCACCATCGACCACGTCAATCCCGAACGCCCCTGGCCGCAGATCGAGGAACTCGCCGCGAAGTCGGCGGCCGCCGGCTTCACCCTGCGCGAACGGCTGTGCGTCTACCCGGAGTTCGTCCAGCGCGGCGAGCCCTGGCTGGACCCGCGGCTGCGGCCGCACGTACGGGCGCTGGCCGACCCCGCGACCGGGCTCGCCCGTCCGGACGCCGTCGTCGAGGGGCTCCCGTGGCAGGAGCCGGAGGAGGCCTTCGAGGCGTCCGGCCGCACCGACCTGCACCGCACCATCGACACCGACGGCCGCACCTCCGACCGGCGTGACGACTTCGACGAGGTCTACGGCGACTGGGCCGCCCTGCGCGAGGCCGCCGCCCCCGGCATGGTCCCGCAGCGCATCGACACCGACGTACGGCAGGCGCTGGCCACGGCGGCCGACGATCCGACCCGGCTCACCGACGAGGAGGCCCTCGCCCTCCTGCACGCGGACGGGCCCGCCCTGGACGCCCTGTGCCAAGTCGCCGACGACGTACGCAAGTCGGCGGTCGGCGACGACGTCACCTACATCGTCACCCGCAACATCAACTTCACCAACGTCTGCTACACCGGCTGCCGTTTCTGCGCCTTCGCGCAGCGCCGCACCGACGCCGACGCCTACACCCTCTCCCTGGAGCAGGTCGCCGACCGCGCCCAACAGGCCTGGGACGTGGGCGCGGTGGAGGTCTGCATGCAGGGCGGCATCCACCCCGACCTGCCCGGCACCGCCTACTTCGACATCGCCAAGGCGGTCAAGGAACGCGTCCCCGGCATGCATGTGCACGCCTTCTCGCCGATGGAGGTCGTCAACGGCGCGACCCGCACCGGCATGTCGATCCGCGAGTGGCTGACGGCGGCGAAGGAGGCCGGCCTCGACTCCGTCCCCGGCACGGCCGCCGAGATCCTCGACGACGAGGTGCGCTGGATCCTGACCAAGGGCAAGCTGCCCACGGCGACCTGGATCGAGGTCATCACCACCGCCCACGAACTGGGCATCCGCTCCTCCTCGACGATGATGTACGGCCACGTCGACCAGCCGCGGCACTGGCTCGGCCATCTGCGCACCCTGGCCGGGATCCAGCAACGCACCGGCGGCTTCACGGAGTTCGTGACGCTCCCCTTCATCCACACCAACGCCCCGGTCTACCTCGCGGGCATCGCCCGCCCGGGACCGACGACAAGGGACAACCGGGCGGTCACCGCGATGGCCCGCCTCCTGCTGCACCCCTGGATCCCCAACATCCAGACCAGCTGGGTCAAGCTGGGCACGGAGGGCGCGGCCGAGATGCTCCGCTCCGGGGCGAACGACCTCGGCGGCACGCTGATGGAGGAGACCATCTCCCGGATGGCGGGCTCCTCCTACGGCTCCTACAAGTCGGTCAAGGACCTGATCGCCGTCGCCGACGCGGCCGGCCGCCCCTCCCGGCCCCGCACCACCCTGTACGGCGAGGTACCCGAGGAACGGCAGCGTGCGGCCACCGCCTCGGACGGCCATCTGCCCGAACTGCTCCCGGTGCTGGACTGAGCCCCCCGCGGACAGCGCGATCCGACGCCGGGCCGGGCATGGTTCCGGCGTCGGGCCGGGCGGTTCCGGCGTCGGATCGCGGGCCGGGGGACGGGAACCGGCGGCCGGGGGACGGGAACCCGGGGGCGGGAACCGCACAGTACGATGATCGGGCCCCGGAGGACGGGGCCCCGTACCTGAGGAGAGGTGCCCGTGGCTGCCCGACGGCTTCCCTCGTGGGCCTGGGTCACCGGTCTCACGGCCGGCGCGATCGTCGCCGTCGGCGCGCTGACGCTGCAGGCCGACAAGGGGGAGCGGCCGGCGGTGACGGCGGCCAAGCCCTCCGCGTCGGCTTCCGCGAGCCCCCGGCCCCCGGCGTCCGCGCCGTCCGCCCCGGCGAAGGCCGCCGTGCCCGAGGACTCCGGCACGGGCCGCCGTATCGTCTACTCCCTCCAGCAGCGCCGCGTCTGGCTGGTCGACGCCGACGACGCGGCCCGCCGCACCTTCCTCGTCTGGCCGGGCACCGTCGACCCCGACCCCGGCAACTACACGATCTCCCTGCGCAAGGACGCAACCACCGGCTCCGACGGTGTCGCGATCGAACACATCGTGTACTTCACCGTGAAGTCCGGCGTGAACGTCGCCTTCTCCAACGCCGTCGACGGCGCGTCCCCGAACCCGGCCGCCGGCGCCCAGACCGGCGGCATCCGCATGGCCAAGGCCGACGGCTCGGCCCTGTGGGCGTTCGGCGCGACGGGCACGAAGGTGCGCGTCGTCAACTGAGCGCGTCGGCGACCCTGCCCGTCCGTGACAGGCGGCCCCCGGCCGTGCCGGGCAGACCTCCTCTGCCGCTCCGGCCTCGTTCGATTACAGTGGCGAACGTCGTACGTACGGACGGTGCCGGGAGGACTTGGTGGGTGCGACAGCCGGCCCGGTCTGGGGCCGTACCGAACAGCAGGACTTCCGCAGCCGGGTGCGCGGCACGCTGCTGGGCGCCGCCGTCGGGGACGCCCTCGGCGCGCCCGTCGACCGGCTCGGCCTGGAGGAGATCCGGCAGGCCCACGGCCCCGAGGGCGTCGTCGACCTCGCACCCGTCCACGGCCGTCGCGGCGCCGTCACCCACCTCACCCAGCTCAGCCTGTTCACCGTGGACGGCCTGATCCGCGCCCAGGTCCGCCGGGACACCGGCGCCTGGCACCCGCCGACCGACCTGCACCGCGCCTACCTCAGATGGGCGGCCACCCAGCGCGACTGGGGCCCCGACCTGCGCCGCAAGGAGGACGGCTGGCTGGCCCACGAGGAGTGGCTGTACGTCCGCCGGGACCCGCCCCGCGCGCTGCTCCTAGGGCTCGGCGACGAGGTGATGGGCACCCTGGAGGCGCCCAAGAACCCCGACGGGACGGGCCCCGAGGCAGCCGCCCGGTCGGCGCCCTTCGGGCTGCTGGTCGGCTGGGAACCGCAGCTCGTCGCCCAGCTCGCCGTCGAGTGCGCGGCCCAGACCCACGGCCACCCCGTCGCGTACCTCTCCGCGGGCGCGTACGCCGTCACCGTGCACGCCCTCGCCCGCGGCGACAGTCTCGACGGTGCGGTGCAGCGGGCGCTCGCCGTGCTGGCCGCCCGCCCAGGGCACGAGCCCGTGTCGGAGGCGCTGCAGCACGCGCTCGGCGCGGTGCGGCAGGGGATGCCCGGCCCGGCGCGGGTGGCGGAGCTGGCGGGGGAGGGGACGGCGGCGGGGCTGCTGTCGGCGGCCGTGTACTGCGCCCTCGTCGCGGAGGACGTCCGGCACGGGCTGCGACTCGCGGTGAACCACGGCGCCCGCTCGGCACCGGCCGGCGCGCTGACCGGCGGGCTGCTCGGCGCGCTGCACGGCGAGACGGCCCTCCCGCCGGCCTGGGTGGCCGAGCTGGAGGGCCGTCCGACGATGCTGGAACTGTGCGACGACTTCGCGATGGAGATGACGCAGGGGCCGGCCCTCCACAGCCCCGCGGGGGCTTCCGCCGCCTGGTTGGCGCGTTATCCCCGGGGTGGGGTGGAGTGAGTTCTGTCGATGCCGGCCCGGGGGCTGCCGCCTCCGGGCCCCCGCTTCGGCCTGAACGGGCCTCGTCCTCAAACGCCGGACGGGCTTGAGGCGCCCTGCTCGCGCTCCGCTGCCGTCGTGCCCGTGCCGCCCCCGTCGCCGTTGACGCGGTCGATGATCGCTAGGCGTTCCGGGGTGTCCTCCGGCTTCAGGTAGCCGATCAGGATGTAGAGGACCAGGGAGACCGCCAGCGGCACCGAGACCTGGTACTGGAGGGGCACGCCGCCCTCGACGTTCCAGTTGATCGGGTAGTTGACCAGCCAGAAGGCGAGCAGGCCCATCGACCAGCTCGTCAGGGCCGCCGTCGGGCCGGAGCGGCGGAACGGGCGCAGCAGGCCGAGCATCATCGGGATCGCCATCGGGCCCATCAGCCCGGCCACCCACTTGATCACCACGGTGATGATGTCCTTGAACGCGGGGGAGTTGACCTGGGTCGCGGCCGCCATGGACAGCCCGAGGAAGACGACCGTGGCGATCCGCGCCACCCGCAGGCCCTGCCCCTCGCTCCAGGTGCGCGCCCTGCGCCACACCACCGGCGCGCAGTCCCGGGTGAAGACGGCGGCGATGGCGTTGGCGTCGGAGGAGCACATGGCCATCGTGTGGGAGAAGAAGCCGACGATGACGAGGCCCAACAGGCCGTGCGGCAGGAGCTGTTCGGTCATCAGGGCGTAGGAGTCGGAGCCGTTCGGCTTCTGCGACTTCACCAGCAGCGGTGACATCCACATGGGGAAGAACAGCGCCAGCGGCCACACCAGCCACAGCACCGCCGACAGCCGTGCCGAGCGGGCGGCCTCCCGCGGGGTGGCGGTGGCCATGTACCGCTGGGCCTGGTTGAGCATGCCGCCGTTGTACTCGAACAGCTTGATGAACAGGAAGGCCAGCAGGAAGACCACGCCGTAGTCGCCGACCAGCGGCTCCGCGTGGCCCTTCAGGGCCGGCTCGTCCCACGCGCTGACCGGCCCGAGGCCCTTGTCGTCGAGTTCGGCCAGAACCGCGACGAACATCGCGACGCCCGCGAGCAGTTGGATGACGAACTGCCCCAACTCGGTGAGCGCGTCCGCCCACAGCCCGCCGATCGTGCAGTACACGGCCGTGATGCCGCCCGTGATCAGGATGCCCTGGTTGAGGGAGATGCCGGTGAAGACGGACAACAGGGTCGCGATGGCGGCCCACTTGGCGCCCACGTCCACGATCTTCAGCAGCATCCCGGACCAGGCGAGCGCCTGCTGCGTCTTCAGGTCGTAGCGGTTCTTCAGGTACTCCAGCGGGGAGGCGACATGGAGGCGCGAGCGCAGCCGGTTGATGCGGGGCGCGAAGAGCTTGGACCCGATGGCGATGCCGATCGCGATGGGGAAGGACCAGGTGACGAAGGAGGTGACGCCGTAGGTGTAGGCGATCCCGGCGTACCCGGTGAACATGACCGCGCTGTAGCCGGACATGTGGTGCGAGATGCCCGACAGCCACCACGGCATCCTGCCGCCCGCGGTGAAGAAGTCGCTGACGTCGTCCACGCGTTTGTGGGACCAGAAGCCGATGGCGACCATCACGCCGAAGTAGCCGATGAGCACGGCCCAGTCGAGACCGTTCATGTGCGCCCTCCCAGGGATCAGCCCGGCGCTCATCGTGGGCGCTGTCGCGTGAACACGACAAGTAACCGTAGGGTCAAAGGGAGGTAAAGCTATTCGTCATGGTGTCCTGTGTTCACTCACATGAACCGATGCGAGGGTTCACCGACAGCCCACCGCAAGGCCCACCTCAGGGCTCACCTCATCAGCTCCCCCGCGTTGACCAGCAGCGACTGGCCGGTGATCGCCCGAGCCCGGTCCGACGCCAGGAACACCGCCGCGTCCGCCACATCCGCGTCCGTGGCCAGCTCCGGCAGCGCCATCCGCTCCGCCAGCCGCCCGAGCACCACCTCCTCGGCCACCCCCTCCGTCGCCGCCGTGAACTGCACGTACGCCCGCACCGGCGGCCCCCACATCCACCCCGGCAGCACGGTGTTGACCCGGATCCGGGACGGCCCCAGCTCCCGCGCCAGCGAGTACATCGCGCTGGTCAGCGCCCCCTTCGACGCCGCGTACGCCGCCTGGCGCACCTGCGAGGGCGCGGCCACCGCCGACTGCGTCCCGATGAACACCACCGAACCGCCCCGCGCCCGCAGCCCCTCCAGGCAGGCCCGCGTCATCCGCAGCGACCCCAGCAGGTTCACGTCGATGACCGACTGCCAGGTCGCGAAGTCCGCGTCCTCCAGCCCGCCGAAGTAGGAGTCCCAGGCCGCCACGTGCACCACGGCGTCGATCCCGCCGAACCGCTCCACCGCCAGCCCGGCCAGCGCAGCGCACTGCTCCTCGTCGGTGACGTCCGTCGCCCGGTACGCGGTGTGCGTCCCGTCCGGGTCGATCTCCGCCGCGCTCTTGGCGAGGTTCGCCTCCGTCCGCGCCCCCAGCACCGCGGCGCCGCCGTCCCGTACGACCGCGGCGGCGACCTGGTGACCGAGCCCGGCGCCGACTCCCGAGACGACGACGGTCTTGCCGGTGAGCAGGGACATCGGGACCTCCCGGGTCTGGCGCATCATCTGATGGGGCGTCAGAGTATGGGCGACCGCAGGAGGACGGAAGAGGACGGAAGGGAACGCCATGAGCGAGGAGACCCGCAGCGAGACCTACGCCGAACTGGCCGCCGTCGGCCCCTACGGGGTCCACCCCGGCCACGCCCTGATCACCATGGTCGAACCCCACCCCGGCCATGAGTACGCCTACAACCGCTGGTACGAGGACGACCACTACTACGCCGGCGCGATGGCCATGCCCTGGATGTACGCGGGCCGCCGCTGGGTCGCCACCCGAGACCTCCAGCTCCTGCGCGCCCCCGAGAAGTCGGCCATCGCCCAGCCCGTCACCGCCGGCTGCTACCTCTCCACCTACTGGATCACCGACGGCCGCTACGACGACCACATGCGCTGGACGGTCGCCATCAACAAGCGCCTCAACCGGGACGCCCGCGTCTACCGCGACCGCACCCACGTCTTCACCGCGTTCCAGGACCACGAGACGACCGTCTACCGCGACGGCGCGGCCGGCCCCCGCGACTTCCACGCCCTCGACCACCCCTACGCCGGACTGGTCCTCCAGGTCGTCGACGCCGACACCCCCGAGCAGCGCCCCGCCCTCCTGGACTGGCTGCGCACCCGCCTGCTCCCCCGGCGTCTCGCCGGCTCACCGGCGGCGATGGTGACCGTCTTCCGCCCGACCCCCCTCCCCGGCGACCGCATGACCTACGTCAAGCAGGTCGAGGGCGTCGGCACCCGGCTGACCCTGCTGTGGTTCCTGCAGAGCGACCCCAGGGACTGCTGGGACGCCCACTTCGCCGACCTGGAGACGGCGGTGGGGGAGTCGGGCCTCGGACGGCTGGAACTGCTGGCGCCCTTCATCCCGACGGTCCCCGGCACGGACGCGTACGTGGCCGACCTGCGCTGACCGGCCCCGGGCGGCGACGCCCGCTCCGGCCGGCGGTCACCGGGACGGGAACGTCACCGCATCTCGTCCGGGCAAGGCGTCCCCCGGGGCAGCTCGTACGGCGCGGCAAGGCGATACGTCCCCGCCCGGGGGGCGACCAGCATCGTCCACTTGTCGCCCTCCCTGTCCTCCTCGGTCTCGAAGAGGCACCCGTTGAGGTTGTCGTACGTCTTGGCCTCGCCCTCGGAGCGGTCCTTGGACGCCTGGGTCTCCTGCGGCGGCTCCAGCTTCTCGCCCTCCGAGTCGACGATGCTCAGCCACGGCGAGTACGGGATCTTGATCAGCACCCGCCCGGCCTTCCGCACGTCCACCGTCAGCTCACCCTGCGCCGCCCGCTGCACGACGGCGTTCGGCTCCGCGAGGGACGCGGGGTCCTTCACCCGGAACAGCTGCCAGTTGGCGTCGCCCCAGATCTGCTCCAGGAACGGCAGCCCGCGCTGCAGCAGCGCACGCTCTCGCTGCCCGCCGTCCCCGTCGGGCTCGTCCTTCGGCAGGACCACGAAGTGCACGGCCCACCGCTGGAGCCACTGGTGGTAGTTCGCGGAGTTGAGGGTGTCGTCGTAGAAGAGGGGGTTGCGCTTCATGTCGGCCTGGCGGTTCCAGCCGCGGGCCAGGTTCACGTACGGCGCGAGCGCGGACGCCTCCCGGTGCGAGCGGGCCGGCACGACCTCCACCCGGCCCCGCTCGGCGCCGACCTCCTGGAGTTCGTTGACCAGCGGCGCCAGCTCGCGCGCCCAGGACGCCCTCGGCGTCGTGTGGATGATGTCGTCGACCGTCTTGAAGCCGACGAAGCCGACGAACACGGCCGTGGTCAGCACGATCGCGTACCACTTGCGGGTCTTCGGGGCCGCGAACGGCAGCGCCGCCATCAGCACCACACCCGCGAACAGCATCGGCAGCCGCGTGATGTTCGAGCCGATCTGCGAGCTCACGATCCACACCAGGAGCACCGCGGTCCCGTACACCGCCGCCGTGATCCGCACGGTCGTCCAGTCCTGCGGGACGGCGACGTAGACCACCACCGAGAACAGGATCGGCAGCACGGTCGAGCCGAACAGCATCGGCTGGGTGCCGGAGAACGGGAACAGCCAGGCGGACAGCGCCACGACCACCGCCGGGGCGAGGCCCAGCGCCCACGCGCCCGGCCGCCGCTTCTGCAGGAACATCGCGACGGCGACCAGCCCCACGAACAGGCCCGCCACCGGCGAGCCCATCGTGGCGAGCGCGGCCAGCGGCGCGGCGCACAGCGCCTTCGCCCACCGCTTGTAGCGCCAGCGGTGCGGCCAGCAGAACACGACGGCGACCGCGCCGAGCGCGAACATGGTGCCGAGCCCGAAGGTGACCCGCCCCGAGATCGCGTTGCACAGCAGCCCGAACACGCCCGCCAGCGCCGGCGGCAGGGGGTCCCGTACCGGCCGGCAGCGCAGCAGGATCAGCGTCAGCAGCCCCGCCGAGATCGTCCCGGCGATCATCATCGTCGTACGGACGCCGAGCACGGACATCAGATACGGCGACACCACGCTGTACGACACCGGGTGCATCCCGCCGTACCAGGCGAGGTTGTACGCGGAGTCGGGGTGCCGGCCGACGAACTCGGCCCACGCGTCCTGCGCCGCCAGGTCCCCGCCGCTGTTCGCGAACGTGAAGAACCAGATGACGTGGAGGAGACCGGACAGCAGGGTCACGGACAGCACGAGATGCCGCCGGCACCAGGCGCGCGCCCGCTCGGCGACGCCGCCCGGAGCAGCGGTGGGCTCGGGGGCGGTCTCCTGCGGGGCGGTCTCCTGCGGGGCGGCGGTGGTGTTCCGCGGGCCGGCAGGCTCGGCGTCGGGTTTCACGGGGTCACCGGAGGCGAGGTCGTCGTCGGGGGTGTCCGGGGCGCCTGAGGCGTCTGGGGCAGCGGGGGCCGGGCGGGTGTCACGGTCGTGGTCGCCCGCCTGCGGCGCGGGCAGGCGCACCCGTGTGTCGTCGGCGCGTCTCGGCTCCGCAGTGGCCACCTGAAGGCACTCCCCGTGTCCCGTCTTCCCGTCCTCGGCCGCGTCGCGTCCGCGCCCGCTGCACGGCCGCGTCGCCACGACCGCCGACCTGTCCCGGTTCCGGACGCTAGCACGCACCCCGCCGGGCGGCTGCCCGGCGGGGTGCGTGAGGGGGCTGTGAGCGGTGCGGGGCTCAGCTGACGCGGGTCAGCTTGTCCAGGAAGCCCGGCTCGGCCAGCTCCGACTTGAGCGCGACCGGAACCTTGACGGCCCCGCTGACGCCGTCGCCGACGGTGAGCGTGCCCACCTGGGTGCCCGCCTTCGCCGTGTGCGGGACCTCACCGGGGGCGAACGACAGCTTCACCGTCAGCCCGGCCCAGCCGACCGCCGAGACGTCCTCGGTGGCCACGACGGGCGTGTGGTGCCCCATCTTGTCGTCCACGTACCCGACGACGTCGCCCTTCTTGAGGATCTTCGCCGAGGTCATCGCGTCCTGGGCGGCGAGCAGCGCGGTCTTGCTGACCGCGTTGACCGTGTCGATGATCGGCGCGGTGTGCTGGCCGAGGACCGCGCCCACCAGGGTGACGGTCTTGCCGCCGGCCTCCTTGGTGGCGGCGAACAGCAGGTTGCCGCCGGCCTTGCTGGTGGAGCCGGTCTTCAGGCCGATGGCGTTGTTGTACGGCACGAGCGTGTTGTAGTTGCGCCACTCCTTGCCGGTCGGGTCGATCCACTTCGGCAGCTTGGTGATCTCCATCAGGGCGGGGATCTTCACCAGCTCGTTGCCGAGCTTCACCTGGTCCGCGGCGGTGGAGACGGTGGTCTCCTTCAGCCCCGAGGCGTCGGTGTACTTCGTGTTCGTCATCCCCAGCTGCTTGGCGGTGGCGTTCATCTTGGCGATGAAGGCCGCCTCGTTGCCCGCGTCCCAACGGGCCAGCAGCCGGGCGATGTTGTTCGCCGAGGGGATCATCACGGCCGACAGGGCCTGACGCAGGGTGAGCTTGTCGCCCGCCTTGACGGTGTTGAGGGTGGACTCGCCGCCGCTGACGTCGTAGCCGCCCTCCTTCTCGGCGGTGGGGTCGACGGTGATGGCCGGCCCCTCCTCGCCCGACTTCAGCGTGTGGCCCTTGAGCACGACGTACGCCGTCATCGCCTTCGCCACCGAGCCGATGGCCACGGGCTTCTGGTCGCCGAAGCCGCTCATGGTGCCGATGCCGGTGACGTCCATCGAACCCTGGCCCTCGCCGGGCCACGGCAGCGTGAGCTTGCCGCCCTCGAAGGTGTACGTCTCCTTCGCGGTGAGAGCCAGCGCGGGCGCCGGGAGCGGCCGTACGGCCTGCGCGATCGCAAACACGATCACCAGCAGCACGAACAGCGGCGTCCAGATCTTGACCCGGCGGCCCAGTGTGCGCAGCGGCGTGGGCGGGGGCGGCGGGGTGTTGGTCAGCTCGGCCAGCAGGTCCAGCGGCGGCTTGGGCGGCAGCGGCTGCTGGGTGGTGCGCTCGGGCCCGATCTGCGGCACGACGGCGGTGGCGTCGGCGGCCGGCTTCGCGGGCTCGGCGGCCGGCTTCGCGGGCTTCGAGGGCTCGGTGGCCGGCTGCGGGGACGGCTTGGCGGCCGGCTTGGCCTCAGGCTCGGCGGTCGTCTTGGCGTCGGGCTCGGCCGGGGCGGCGGTCGCCGGCTTGCGGGTGGACGGGTCGTCGAGGGGCTTGAGCGCGACGAACTTGCTGGTGCGCTCGGGGGTGGGGGTGGGGTCGGACTCCGCCTCGCCGCCGGCGGGCTTCGCCTTGTCGTCGGCGGGCTTCGCCTCGTCGTCGGCCTTCGGCTTCTCGGCGTCGGCCTTCGGCTCGTCGGTGGCCGGCTTCTTCGCGTCCTTCTTCGCCCCGGACGCGGGCTCGGTGGCGTCGCCGCCGAGCTTCAGCATCGTGGTGGGCTGGTCCACGGCGGGCTTGGCGGACGGCATCTTGAAGATGGCGGTGGGCTGGTCGACGGGGGCGTCGGTGTCGGCGTCCTCGTCGTCTTCGGCGGCCTTGGGGGACTTGGCGTCCTTGGCCTCGGTGTCGTTCTCGGGGGCGTCGTCGGCCTTGCCGGCTTCGGGCTCGTCGTCCTCGGCGGTGTCGTCCTCGGAGGCGTCGCCACCCTTGGGAGCCTCGTCCTCGGGGGCGTCGTCCGCCTCGTCCTTCGGAGAGGCCTCGTCCTCGGCCCTGGCGTCGCCCTTAGCGGCCCACTTGGGCGCTGACTTGGCGACGGGCTTCGCCTCGGAGTCCTTCTCGGACTCCTCCTCGACAGCGGACGACCCCTCGGTCTCGTCCGCGTCCTTCGCGTCCTTCGTGCTCTCCGGGGCCTTCCCGGCCGTCTCCTCGTCCGCGGAGGCCACCCACTGGGCCACCGCTGCCCGCAGGCGCTCGTCGCCGCCCCCCGAGCCGCCGGAGGCCCCGTCGGAGGCGTCGGCCTTCTCCGGGGAGCCCTCAGCCGCCTCTGAGGCCTCCTCAGCGCTCTCCTCGGGCTCGCCCCGCTCCTCCTGCCCGTCCTCGTCGGTCTTCAGCTCGCGGACGGAGAACACCCTTGTCGCCGTGTCCACACCCCCGCGTGCCGCACTCGACGAGCTCGACGCCTCGCCGTCACGTGCCGCCGCGACCCTGGGACCCCGAGCCTCGGGAACCGCGCCGGCGCTCCCCGACGTCGGTTCTGCCGACGACTCGCGCTGCTTCGACTTCGACTTGTCGGGGGACTCGCCCGCCACCGATGCCTCCTCATGTGCCGCACGCCCACCGCGCGCGCCTGCCGAACCGTGAACCGCCGCCCGAGACAGTGCCGTACGCGCTGTCCGAACCATCTACCAGTGTCCTGGGTAGTGACCTTGGCTCCTGCGGTAGACGAGAACGACATACCTACTGGTTCCACTACGAACCGGTCACGCACCCTCGACAGATGAATGTGAGAGGGGTCACCCTGTCATTCATCCACGCGGGGAGGCATGGATGGGCAGGAGCCGCAGAACACTTCCGGAGGAGCTTCTGCTGCTGGCATTGGACCCGACCACGGGTACCACTGCGCAGCCGCAGTCGCTCGACCTTGGTCTGGCCGGAGCGCAGCTAGTGGAGCTGGCGCTGGCCGGACGGATAGCCCCAGACGGGGATCGTATCGCCGTGGTGTCCCCACGGCCGACTGGAGATCCGACTCTGGACTGCGCGTTGGAGTTGCTGCGAAGGCGCGGCGCTCCCGTACGGGCCGTCCACTGGATCGGCGGACCCCGGCTGGGGCTCCGTCAGACCTACCTCTCGCATCTGGAGCGGTGCGGCATGGTGCATGCCGTGGCGGGCCAGATGTGCGGAGTGCTGCCGACGACTCGCTACCAGGCGACCGACACGGCGATCAGCCGGGAGATCAGGGCCCGGCTGGACTCCGCGATCCGCACCGGCGTGCCGCCGGACCCGCGGACCGCGGCCCTCGCCGCGCTGGCGCACGCGGTCGGTCTCGGCAAGCACCTGTACCCGGGCAACGAGGGACGCTCGTCCCGCTCCCGGCTGCGGGACCTGATCAGGCACGACCCCATGGGCGGCCTCGTGGCGCACGCCGTGATGGACGTTCAGAACGGCGCGGCGGCCCAGCCGCGCCGGAGCCCGGCCCAGGCCGGCCGTCAGGCCGGACCGGGAGCGAGGACGGCCCCGGAGCCCGCCCGTGGCGTTCCGGTGCAGCCTCATCGAAGCGCCATGGCACGCGTCGTGGCCCACTGAGCACACCCTTGAGGGACGGCTGACGGGGACCCCCTTCACCCCCGTGAGACCCGTAGCACCCGTAGCACCCGTAGCACCCGCAGTACCCGTAGCACCCGCAGTACCCGTTGCGATGTGCACGGCCCGTAAGACCCGTTCGGGAGCCGCCGCGGCCCGCGCGGGGCGGTGACGCCGTACGTCCGTCAGGGACGTCCTTCGGTGCCGCCGTCCCGCGCGGACGCATGTCCGGGGCAGGCGATCGCATATCCACTGTTTTCCAGCGGTGGAAAGCACCTTGGTGGCAGTCTGCTCAACAGCAGATACGCAAAGTGTCAGATACAGGCATGCAGCCGGAGGTGCACGTCCCGTGGCGTCGAATGTCAATCCCACCGTCCGGCGGCGCCGGCTGGGCCAGGAGTTGCGCAAACTCCGCGAGGACAAGGGCATGACGGCGGAACAGGTCGCCGACCGCCTGCTCGTGTCGCAGTCGAAGATCAGCCGTCTGGAGAACGGCCGGCGCAGCATCAGCCAGCGTGACGTCCGTGATCTGTGCGGGGTCTACGAGGTCGAGGACCAGCGGATGGTCGACTCGCTGATGGAGATGGCCAAGGACTCCCGCCAGCAGGGCTGGTGGCACGCCTTCGGGGATGTCCCCTACAGCGTCTACATCGGCCTGGAGACCGACGCGGCGAGCCTGCGCGTGTACGACCCGCAGGTGGTGCCCGGCCTGCTGCAGACCCGTCAGTACGCCGAGACGCTGATCGCCGGCGCGTTGCCGGAGACCGCGCCGGCCGAGATCGACAAGCGCGTGCAGGTCCGGATGCGCCGTCAGGAGCGCATCAGCGCCGAGGAGAACCCGCTGCGGCTGTGGACGGTGATGGACGAGGCGGCGCTGCGTCGTGTCGTGGGCGGCAGGTCCCTGATGCGGGATCAGCTGGAGTATCTCGTCGAGCAGTCCCAACTGCCGCACGTCACCGTGCAGGTGATCCCCTTCGACATGGGCGCGCACCCGGGCCTGAACGGCCAGTACGCGATCCTGGAGTTCCCCGACGCGTCCGACTCCAGCGTCGTCTACATCGAGGGCGTCACCAGCGATCTGTACCTGGAGAAGCCGAACGACGTCCAGAAGTACAGCGTGATGTACGAGCATCTGCGGGCGCAGGCGCTGAACGTCGAGCAGTCCCGGCAGTTCATTTCGCGGATCGCCAAGGAGTACGCCCAGTAGGGCCGTCGGCGGCCACTGAGAGGCCGCCGGGTGTGGAAGGTGCCGCAGAGTACACCCCACCCAACCTGGATGGAAGACTCATCTGGAATATGCCATCCGGTCGAGTGAATAGTCGCTTCGTACGTCGATGTCGGCGAGTAGCGTCGATCACGCCATCGGGCAACGCCGTTGGCGGAAACCGTTCCTGGGCTCGCGTTCCTGCCCGGGGCGGCGACACAGCAACTCATCACACCGGCAATCCGGAGCAAAAAAATGGCAATTCGTCAGGGTGCCACGGACACGTGGACCAAGTCCTCCTACTCCACCGGCAACGGCGCGTGCGTCGAGATCAAGTCGCCGGTCGTCGCGGCCATGGCCGTGCGGGACTCCAAGGTCGAGAACGGGCCCGTGCTGGACTTCCCCGCCACCGCGTGGAACGTCTTCGTCGCCTCGGTCAAGGCGTAGTCTCCGGTCACGGCTCAGGGGGAGGACAGGTCCTGATCTCCTCGCCCCGTGCCGCGACCGGCCAAGCCCTCTCGACGAGCTCGCCGTCCTTGCCGAGGGGGCTCGGCTTGCGCCCTAGGGCACCCGGGGATCCCGGCCCGGGGATTCTCAGCCCAGGTGCTTCTCGACAGCGGCGACGACCTCGGCGGACTCCGGCTCGGTCTGCGGCGAGAAACGGGCCACGACCGTGCCGTCCCGCCCGATGAGGAACTTCTCGAAGTTCCAGCGGATGTCGCCGGCGTGGCCCTCGGCGTCGGCGAAGCCTACGAGCCGCTCGTAGAGGGGGTGCCGGCCGTCCCCGTTCACCTCGACCTTCTCGGTCAGCGGGAAGGTCACGCCGTACGTGGCGGAGCAGAACTCGGCGATCTCCTCGGCGGAGCCCGGCTCCTGTCCGAGGAACTGGTTGCAGGGCACTCCGAGCACGGTGAAGCCCTGCTCGGCGTACCGCTCCTGGAGCCGCTCCAGCCCCGTGTACTGCGGCGTCAGGCCGCACTTGGACGCGACGTTCACCACCAGCACGACCTGCCCGGCATACCGCGAGAGCTCAGCGCCGCCTCCCTTGAGCGCACCGATCTCCACGTCGAGGGGCGAACCAACAGCATCAGTAGTCATGCCCGCGATGCTAGACGCTCCGCTGGCTCAGCCCGCCCCTCACCTGGGCGCGGTGCCTGGAAAGCACCGTGCGCCCCTGCGTTCTCGGCTCGCCGCTGCGCCGTCGTGGCCGCTCGCGCAGTTCCCCGCGCCCCTACCCGGTGCTGCCGCACCCGGTGTGCAGCCGTGCGGCCTGGGCCGGGTGGGGTGCCGCGATGCGTTGTCGGTTCGCCGCTGCGCCGTCGTGGCGGGTCGCGCAGTTCCCCGCGCCCCTACCCGGCACTGCCGCACCCGGTGTCCAGCCGTGCGGCCTGGGCCGGGTGGGGTGCCGCGATGCGGCGTCGATTCGCTGCTGCGCCGTCGTGGCCGCTCGCGCAGTTCCCCGCGCCCCTACCCGGTGCTGCCCAACCCGGCACCCACCCAGCACCCCGCCCCGCCCGAGCATGCCGCACGCCCGCCCAACCACGCAGGCCGCGCGCCTAATCGCGGGCCGCGCACCCGTCCAGCCGCGCAGGCCGCACACCCGCCAAACCGCGCGGGCCCGCCCGGTCCGTCCAACCGCGGGCAGTCGTGTCGCTGGGGCGGCACGGGTGGGCGCGGCGGCACCCCGGTGGCGCCGGGCCGCGCGACCCACCCCCCAGCCCCAGCCCCAGCCGACCCGCACGACACCCCCGCGCAACAACTAACCCCCCGCCCCCACCACCGCATCCCCCACCCCCGTCCGGGAGTACAGCACCGACCGTCCCACCCTCCGCCGCTCCACCAGCCCCGCGTCCAGCAGCACCCGCAGGTGCCGGCCCACCGACCCCAACCCCTGCCCGGTCAACGCGACCAGCTGCGTCGTGGTCAGCGCCCCCTCCCCGAGCAGCACCAGGACCACCGCCCGCCCAGCCCCCAGCAGCGCGTTCAACGCAGGCGTCGCCGCTGCGCCGCCGCAGTCCCCGGCGAGAGCCCCCACGCAGGGATAGACCACGGCATAGCGACCCACCCCTCCCCGCCCCTCCGCCTCCTCCCACGACACCCACCCCGCGTGCGGAGTCACCGGCACGAACAGCAGCTCCGCGCCGGAGATCTCCCGAGGGGGGTACTCATGCAGGTTCACCTGCAGCCGGCTCTCCCCGAGCCACCGCGTCCCCGGCCGCAACGAATCCAGCACCGAGGCCCACCCACCTCGACTGACCTGCGCCGTCCGCACCGCGACATCCGCTTCGAGGACTCTGCGCCGCCGCTCCCAGTAGGGCAGTACGGCCGCCTCCCACACGTACTCCAGCAGCGCCGCCGCCCGCTCGGGCAGATCGTCCCGCTCCAGGACGGCCGGCAGCGGCCCCGCGAGGGACACCCGCAGATGCGCACGGGCGTCCGCCGCCCCCGCCGACCGCACCCGCCCGAGGCCGTCCTCGAAGCTCTCCCCGTCCCTCGGGGTGGGCGTCAGGAAGTCCGCGAGCCAGTGCCGCCCGAGCCCCGCCCGCACCAGCCGCGCCGTGACCGGATCGGCGGCGAGCCGCGCCCGGTAACCGGGCAGATGCGCCCGCAGCCAGGCCGTCTCCCCGGGATGAGCGCCCACCCCGGAGTGCAGCAGCTTCAGACTCGCGAAGGTCTCGGCGAGCGGCGAGATCAGAAACCGGCTCCCGGCGAGCGTGTCGGCGTTCACCTGCCACCACCCCACCCGCCCACCCCCTCACCTCTGCCACACGGCAGAACGGTCCCGCTCGGAGCCAGGGCTCACGCCCCTCCCACGCCAGGCCCAGCCAAGCCCGACTCCCCACCGCACCCCAACGTTTCGCAGCCCGGCGAAACAATAACCACCCCCTCCCGCCCCGCCCGAGACTCCCCGCATGACGCTCAGCGCGACCGGATACCGACCCCTCTTCCGCACCCCGGAGTTCACCCCCCTCCTCCTGTCCTCAGCCGCCCACACCGCCGCCCAGACCATCGCGGGACTCGCCCTGGGCACCCTCGTCCACCGCGCCACAGGCTCCCCGTTCCTCTCGGCGGTGAGCATGTTCGGGCCGTCCCTCGCCCAGGTCCTCGGCGCGACGCTCCTCCTCTCCGGGGCCGACCGCCTCCCGCCGAGACGTGTCCTGGCCGGCCTCTCCCTGGCGTTCGCCGCCCTCACGGCCGTACTCGCCCTGCCGGGGCTGCCGATCGGGGCCGTCTTCGTCGCCGTCCTCGCGCAGGGGCTGGTCGCGGCGCTCGGCGGCGGGGTGCGCTGGGGCCTGCTCAACGAGATCGCCCCCGAGGGCGGCTACCTCGCCGCGCGGTCCGTCTTCAACATGACGCACGGGCTGCTGCAGATCACCGGGTACGCGACCGGCGGCGTCCTCGTCGCCGTCCTCTCCCCGCGCCCCGTCCTCCTCCTCGCCGCCCTCCTCCACGCCGGCGCCGCGCTCGTCGCCCGCGTCGGGCTGACCGTCCGCGCACCCCGTGCCGTGGGCCGCCCCTCGGTCGCGCGGACCTGGCGCACCAACGCCCGCCTGTGGTCCTCCCGACCACGCCGGCTGCTCTACCTCGGCCTGTGGCTGCCCAACGGTCTGATCGTCGGCTGCGAAGCCCTCTTCGTGTCCTACGACCCCGATGCCGCGGGCACGCTGTTCGCGTGCGCGGCGCTGGGCATGCTGGCCGGCGACCTCGCCGTCGGCCGCCTCCTCCCACCCGCGGTGCGCAGCCGCCTCGCCACCCCTCTCCTGCTGCTCCTGGCCGCCCCGTACGCCGTGTTCGTCCTGCGCCCGCCGCTGCCCGTAGCCGCGGTCGCCGTCGCCGTGGCCTCCGCCGGCTTCGGCGCGAGCCTCGTCCAGCAGGAACGCCTGATGGCCCTCACCCCGCCCGAACTCGCCGGCCAGGCCCTCGGCTTGCACTCCGCCGGGATGCTCACCCTCCAGGGCGTGAGCGCCGCCCTCGCCGGCACCGCGGCCCAACTCACCTCGCCGGAAACGGCGATGATGGCGATGGCGCTCGCGTCGGTCGTGGTGACCCTGACGCTGGCCCGGGCGGGATCCCGGGGAGCCGCCGCACTCCGTAGAGTGCGAGGAGAGGGGGACGGGGTCCGCCAGGGAGGGGAAGCGGGATGAGCAGGACGGAAGGGACACCGGTCGGTCCGGAACAGCTGATCGCGGAGGCGCGCAAGGCGTTCTTCACGGTGTTCGCGTTCCTGGCGATCGTCTGGCTGGTCCAACTGGCCAACGCCGCACAGGACTACGGACTCGCCCGTGACTACGGCGTCTCGTCCGGCGACGTCGGATCGCTGCCCCACGTGCTGTCCGCGCCGTTCCTGCACTGGAGTTGGGCCCACATCGAGAGCAACTCCGGCCCGCTGTTCGTCTTCGGCTTCCTCGCCGCGTACCGCGGCGTCGCCCGCTTCCTCGCTCTCAGCCTGCTGGTCGCCCTCACCAGCGGCACGGCGGTGTGGCTCCTGGAGCAGGGCGACGCGGTGACGGTCGGCGCGAGCGGCCTGGTCTACGGGTACTTCGCCTACGTCGTCGTCCGCGGGCTCTTCGACCGGCACCTGATCGACACCCTGATCGGCCTGGTCATGGCGGCCTCCTTCGCCTACCTGCTCACCACGGCCGTCCCCGGCACGCCCGGCGTGAGCTGGCTGGGCCACCTGGGCGGGCTGGTCGGCGGTCTCGCGGGAGCCTGGCTCTTCCGAGACCGCGACCGCGGCACCCGCTCCGAGGCCGCCCCGGCACTCGCGACCGCTGCCGCCGCCCGCGCCCCGAAGCGCCGCTCGGTGCCGTCGACGCCTGCCGACCACCCCCGCGCGGCCCTCCACAAGGAGCTGGACGACCTGGGCCTGCTCTGACCGGGCGGGTCCTCGCGGCCCCGCCGCTGGTGGCAGGTCCCGACCCGCCCTACCGTCGTGGATACGGCGACGGCGCTCCGGCGGAAGGAGACGGGCCATGCCAGGACGGCGGGCGGAGCCGCCGGCGATGCCGGCCGGCCTGCGGGCGATGCTGGCCGATCTGGAGGAACTCGTGCGGTGCGAGTCCTTCTCCGCCGACCACGCCGCGGTGGCGCGCAGCGCCCGCACGGTCGGTGCGCTCGGCGCACGGCTGCTGGGAGCCGCGCCGGAGACCATCGTGATCGACGGGGTGACCCACCTGCGGTGGACGTTCGGCAGACCGCGCGTCCTGCTGCTGGGCCACCACGACACGGTGTGGCCCCTCGGCTCGCTCCGCTCCCACCCCTGGTCGGCCGAGGACGGGATCGCCCGCGGTCCGGGCGTCCTCGACATGAAGGCGGGCCTGGTGCAGATGTTCCACGCGCTGGCCTCGCTGCCCTCGCCGTCCGGGGTGTGCGTGCTGGTCACCGGGGACGAGGAGGTCGGCTCCCCGACCTCGCGCGCGCTCGTCGAGCAGACCGCGCGGCGCTGCGCGGCCGCCTTCGTGCTGGAGGCGGCGGCTGACGCGCGGGGCGCGGTGAAGACCGCCCGCAAGGGCACCTCGCGGTACGAGATCGTGGTGCACGGCCGGGCCGCGCACGCCGGGGTGGAGCCGCACGAGGGGATCAACGCCTCCGTCGAGGCGGCCCACCAGGTCCTGGCCGTCGCCGGCATCGAGGCCGCGCTGCCCGCCGACGCCGCCCACCCCGTCCTCGGCGCGGCGACCGTCACGCCGACGCTGCTGTCGTCGGGCAGCGTCCGCAACACGGTGCCCGCGCGGGCGAGCCTGTGGGTGGACGTCCGGGTGCCGACGGCGACGGCGCAGCACCGCGTCGACGCCCTCGTACGCGGCCTCGCTCCCGTGACGCCCGGCGCGCACCTGGAGATCTCGGGCGGCGCGCAACGCCCGCCGATGCCACCGCAGGCCTCCGCCGACCTGTTCGCCCTCGCCGCACGCACCGCCGTGGACCTGGGCCAGGCGCCCCTGACGGGAAGAGCCGTAGGGGGATCCTCCGACGCCAACTACACGGCGGCGGCGGGCTGTCCCACCCTGGACGGCCTGGGCGCGGTGGGCGAGGGCCCCCACGCGGACACCGAACACGTGAAGATCCCCCGCATGCTCCCCCGCACCCGTCTACTGGCCGAACTGATCACCCGGGCCCTCGACCGCCGCTGAACCGGCCCGCCGGATGACCCTCACTCCTCCTCCGGAGGCGACGACTCCAGAAGGCGTTCCGCGATGTCGTCCGCCCACTCCTGCGCCCACCGGCGCAGCGCGGCCACGGCGGGAGCGTCGAGGCCGTACGCGGTGAACTCGACGTCGTCGATCATCTCCGCGCCGGTCAGACGGGCCTGGAGGTCGGCGAGGTCGAAGCCGTCGCGAGCGTGGCGACGGCCCAGTTCCTCCAGCTCGGGGTGGCTCCAGCGCCCCGCGGCGGCGTGGACGTCGATGAGGTCGCGGGCCAGCCCCCGGTCGGCCAACGCCCGGACCTTCGTGCCGACCACGTCCTCCAGGGAGAGGGCGAGACCCAGATCCGTGGGAACGGGCGGCCGCCACAGCACCTCCTTGAGGACGTCGACCTGGCACTCCTCACCGGTGACCGGTTCGACGACGACCAGCCGGGCGGAGAGCGGATCCGTCTCCGGGGGCCGAGGGACGAGCCACCCGCGCTCCTCCAGCCCCGCCCGGAGCACGCCGGCGATCTCCTCCATCCCGGCCGGGCTCTCGGTCGCGACGGCCACATGCCGTACGACGCGTTCCACGAGCCCGTGCGCCTGGGCGGCGTGACCACCGGTCAGCGCCAGGAGGTAGGGCGCGCCCGCGTCGAGCAGGTCGGCCAGCAGACGGCGGTGCAGATCGGTCACTCTCACAGGGTCAGTCTCGGGCAACGGGCGGCCGACGGCACACACGTCACGCCCGCCCCGTGTAACGCTTCTTTCGCCTCGGGCCAAGAACAGACGACGACGTTGCCCGACGACGACAAGGAGACCGCCCGTGGACGGTGCTGAACGGGGTGAGCCGGAGGCGGCGTTACGGGACCCGCGCCTCTTCGAGGACTTCTACCGACGCCATGTGGACGCCGTTCTGCGCTTCGTGGCCCGCCGGGTGGACGACCCGCACACCGCGGCGGACCTGACCGCCGAGATCTTCCTCGCCGTCCTCGACTCGGCCGCCTCGTACCGCCCGAGCCTCGGCAGCGAGACGGCCTGGCTGTACGGCGTCGCGCGCAACGTCGTGTCGTCGGAGCGCCGCCGGATCGCCCGTGAGGCCGCACGCGATCTGCGCCTGTCCGGGAGACGGCTGCTGGACGCCGACGACGTCGTCCGTCTGGAGGACAAGCTCGACGCGGAGAGCCCGGGGCGGCGCGCCCTGGCCGCGCTGGCCCGACTGCCCGAGGGGGAGCGGGCGGTCATGGAGCTGATCGCGGTGGACGAGCTGACGGTCACCGAGGCGGCGGCCGCGCTGGGCATCCGCCAGGTCACCGCGAGGGTGCGCCTGCACCGCGCGCGCAGGGCGCTGCGCGCAGAGGCGGCCGCGACGACGGCGTCGGCTGCGACGACGGCATCGGTCCCGACGACTGCGAGTGCCGCGCCCATGGCTTCGGCTGCACCCGTGACCCGGCGGCGTCCGGAGGCGGCGCGGACGCCGGACGGGCCCCTGATGTACGTCATCGGGGGAGAGGCATGAGCACGAGGCCGACGTTCGAGGACCGTCTGCTGGCCGAGCTGAAACGGGACATCGCGACCCGCGAGCAGCCGCCCCGCGCGACACCGCCGCGCCGCCTGCTCACCCCCCGCCGCCTGGCCGTCGTGGCGCTGCCCTGCGCGCTGCTCGGACTCGCCCCGCTGCTCGGGTTCGGCCCCGTGCTCGCCTCCGAACCACCGGCCCAGCCGGTCGCGTACGCGGTGCAGGGGCGCGGCGACGGCAAGGTGAGGCTCACGGTCCGGGAGCAGTTCATCAGCGTGGAGGCCCAGGAGGCCCTGGCGAGGGCGCTGCGCCCCTGGGAGATCCACGTGACGATCGACGTACTCCCACCGGGGTACGTGTGTGAGCGCAGCGCCCCCGCTTCCACGCTGGTGGCTCTGGACGAGCAGGGCGACCCCGTACCCGTAATACCCCTGAAGTCGAGCTGGGACCTCACCCTGGGCAGAGGCGACCTGCTCGCCTTCGAGAACACGGCGGGCGACCACAGGGCCCGTGCGGTCGAGCACTACGCCGCCGGGACCAGGACGGAACCCTGCGTCCCCCTGAAACTCGCCCTCCCGGACGGCTCGAAGCCGAAGAAGTAACACCCGGCAACCAGAACGACTCGCCCTCCGGCGTGCGATCTCCCACGCGAAGAAAGGCGCTTGCCCATGCCCCCCTCCCAGGTACCCGTGGACCCCAGCCGATTACGTACGGATTCACCGCTCTCACCCCAAGTGACACCGCTGCGGGAGAGACCCAGGGTCGGCTGGCTGGACGCCCTCAGAGGCATCGCCGCCCTGGTCGTCGTCTTCGACCACTCCTCGTACGCGTTCCTGCCGCAGTTCCGGCAGGAGTTGATGCCCGAGTTCAACACCAGCCGTTACGGCATCATGGTGTTCTTTCTGGTGAGCGGCTACATCATCCCCGCGTCCCTCGAACGCGGCGGCTCCGTGCGGACGTTCTGGATCGGACGCCTGTTCCGCGTGTACCCGCTGTGGGCGGTGGCCGTCACGGCGCTGGCGGCGTTGCACGCGCTGGACCTGGCCCGGATCCGCCCCGACCTGGCGCAGCAGCCCCTGGCCACCGTGGCCGCCGCCCATCTGACCATGTTCCAGGAGCTGTTGGGCACCCCCAATCTCCTGCTGGTCCTGTGGACGCTCTCCTACGAGATGGCCTTCTACCTCCTCACCGTCGCCCTCTTCACGGTGGGCCGGCACCACCGCTCGGCGACGGTCGCGGTCACCCTGGCCGTACTGGCCGCCGCCGGCGTCGCGGCCGGAGTCAGCCTGCCGCCCTCGGCCCTCTCGCACGCCCTGGGTACCGGCCCGCTGGTGGCGATCGCCTCCGTCGCCATGGCGGCCGCCGTCTGCTGCGCCTGCACCGGGCGGCCCGTACTGCGCACGGCCGGGGGTGTGCTGGGCGGACTGCTGGCCCTGCTGCTGGTGACGACGAACGGCACGGTCCCCGTCTGGGAGGGGCTGACGATCCTCGCCGTGATGTTCCTGGGCACGGCGATCCACCGCGCCGAGCACGGTCAGGTGACGTGGCGGGCCACCGCCTGCGCGACCGCGGCGGTGCTGCTGTGCGCCGTGGCCAGTGCCCACGGCCACGGCGACACCCGACAGTTCACGGAACGCGGCTGGCTCGCGGCGTTCCTGCTTGCCGTCCTCACCTTCGCCGCCGGCTGGGCCCTCCGGCACCGGCGGACCCCCCGCTGGCTGACGGTCCTGGGGGCGATCAGCTACTCCGTGTACCTGCTCCACCCGGTGATGCTGGCCGTGACGGACGCCACGATCGGCCGCTCCGCCCGCGACGACCTCGTGCTGGAGGCAGCCTTCGTAGCCGCTCTCCTCCCTCTCTCCTGGCTGACCCACCGCTATGTCGAGACCCCGTCCCAGAGATGGGGCCGCGCTCTCTCCCGGCGACTACGGCGGCGAGCCGGCGGGTGATCCCGGCGTCACTGTGACGGCCGACCTTCCGGTCGGCGGAGCACGGTGATAGACAGCCGGGGTGGAGAAGACTCAGGAGTCCCGCGCCGCCCCAAGGGTGACCGATTCAGGACCCAAGCCCGACTTCACCCCCTCTCCGATAGTATGTTCGATCTCGCGATGGTCACCCCTGTCGCCTTTCGTTCATCGACCACTCGACAAAATCGGCCAGACGATTGATAACTAGACCATCGCGGGTGTTTTCGCGGACAAGCGACAGGATCTCGCCGGTCGCGCGGCGTCACGGTCGCGCGATGCTGTGGGCGACGGCGGGGGCGATCGCTCTCGTGCTCCTGGTCGCACTGGAGATCGCCGCACGCCGCTACGGCGAACCGGGCCCCGTCACCACCCAGGTGGAAGCCCTGGTGTTCGCCCCGAAGCCGGGGCCGCTGTACGGCGGTCTGGCGCTGATGATGGTGGTGCTCACCTGGCGGCAGCGGTTCATCGCGGCCGGCGCGGCGATCGGCATCGACGCCGTCTTCGCGCTGGTGCGGTGGGCGGTCGACGCCCGGATACCCGAGGACCATTCCGTCGGAAACGGCGCGTTGTGGGTGATGCTGGGCACCGCGGTCATCGCCGTCACGCGCCGCACCGGCCCGGAACGCGTCCTGCTGCTGAAGGGCGTCGGCCTGGCCCTGCTGCTGGTGGCCGGCCGCAAGATCGGCGACACCTGGCTGTTCATCACGGCGAAGACACGCACCGACGTGCTCGACCCCTACGTGGCGACCGCCGATCAGGCGCTGGGCAACCCGTCATGGCTGGTGGGCCGGATGGTCGAGGCCACCAGCCCGATCAGCTCCCACCTTCTGCAGTGGGTCTACGCGCAGCTCGCGGTCGCCGCGGTCGTCGTCGCGCTGTACCAGCTGCGCGACGTGGCGGCCGAGCGCCGCTTCCCCCGCCATCACCTGGTCCGCACCTTCCTGGTGATCGGCCTTCTCGGGCCCGCCATCTACATGATCTTCCCGGTCGTGGGGCCGGTCTTCGCCTACGGCCCGGGGGCCTCCGGCACCGGCGGCGTGCAGTGGGCGGTGGCCAACCTGTGGCCGAACACCCCGCCGACGGTCACCGTCCCCCAGCCGGTGCCGTACGACGGGCTCACCCCCCGCAACTGCATGCCCAGCCTGCACACGGCATGGTCCGTCGCGATCTTCATCCACACCCGCAAGGCGCCCCGCCTGCTGCGGTTCGCGGGCACGTTCTGGCTGATCGCCACGCTCACGGCGACCCTCGGCTTCGGCTACCACTACGGCGTGGACCTCGTCGCCGGCGTGGTGTTCGCGCTCACGATCGAGGCGGGCCTGCGCTCGTTCGACCGGGGCTGGGACCGGGCGGGAGTCCACCTCGTCCTCCACGGCACCGCGGTCTTCGCCGCGCTCCTGGTGTCGTACCGCTTCCTGCCGATGGAACTGGCCGCGTACCCGGCCGTGTCCGGCCCTCTCCTCATCCTGGCGATGACCTCGGTGATCTACGGCTACCGGCGCACCACCAGACTCTGGGAACCGTCCCTCCCCCCGACCCGACGCCCGGAACCACAACCCGAGCCGGCCTGAGACCACCGCGGAAGCCGAAGGCAACGGCTCGGCCCCCGCGCGCGTCCCCCTTTCCGGGGCACGGCGTCCGTGTCCGGGAAGCGGGGACCGGGTGCGTACGAGCGGCTTCGCCGAGTGGACAAGGCGGTTCGAGGACGAACACGACCGCAGGAGCGCCCAGGGCGACCCGGACTGGACGCGGGGCGCGACGCTGCACCCGGCGGTGTGGGCCGGCATCCAGCGCTTCCAGGTCGGTGAGAACGGCGACGGCGCCAACCTCGTCGCCAAAGCCGACCAGGCCGGCGACGCCGAATACGCGCAGGCGGTCAGACTCTTCGTCGCCGAGGAACAGAACCACGCCCGCCTGCTCGCCCTGCTCCTGGCAGCGGGCGGCCAGAAGACGCTGACGGGCCACTGGAGCGACACGGTCTTCGTACGGCTACGGCGCCTGATGGGCCTGCGCATGGAACTGCTGGTGCTGATGATCGCGGAAGTGGTGGCCCTGCGTTACTACCGCGCCCTGCGCGAAGGCACGGACGACCCGCTCACCGCGGACGTGGCAGCCCGGATCCTGTCCGACGAGCAGCGCCACGTCCCGTTCCACTGCGAGCGCCTCCACGCCTCCCTGACGGAGCTGCCCCGCCCGACGCGCCGCCCGGTGATGGCAGCGTGGCGGCTGCTCCTGCTCGCAGCCGCCCTCGTCGTAGCGACCGACCACGGCCCGGCCCTACGCCGCCTCACCGTCGGCCGCCTGCGATTCGTCACCGACGTCATGAAGTCATCCACGACGGTCGTCACCGCGATCCTGACCCCACACCCGGAGGCCCGGACAAACGCGGCCTGACCCTGCCCGGAGCCAGAGGGTCATACCCAGGTCTGACCCCGAAGACCAGTTCCTGGTCCGACGCCCCTCAGGGGGAGGCAGAGGCATCGTCATCGGCATGACGAACCCGACGACGTCCATGCCCGCCCCGACCACCACGATCGGCACCCGCCTCCACAGCGCGCTGCCCGTGGAACGGCTGGAGGCCACCGGCTTTCCCGGACGCTGGGTGGGCGGCACGGCACTGGTGCTCGGCCCGCTCCTGATGCTGACCGGCGCGATACTGAGGGCCCGCTTCCACTTCTTCTTTCCTGACCAACTCGCCGCGTACGAGCGGCACCCCACGCTGATGGCCACCGCGTACGGCCTCTTCGCCGCGGGCAACCTGCTGCTGTGGCCCGCTGTGACGCTGATGGCCGCAAGGATCGGGGCGCGGAGCGCCGGCTGGGGCCTGTGGGGCGGCGTCCTGGTGATGTCCGGGCTCTTCGCCCGCACCTTCCACGCGGGCGTGGACCATCTGGCCTTCCAACTGGTGCGCACCGAGGGGGCCGAGGCGGCCACGGATGCGGTCTCCGCCGGCTACGGCGCGTTCCACGTCTTCGCCGCGCTGAACCTCGCCATCCTCGCCGGGTGGGTGGTCCTCGCCCTCGGCGCCTGGCGCACGCGGGTGCTCGGCCCGATCCGTGCCGCCGCACTCGGCCTCACCGCGGCGCTGCCCTTGGGGGTGCTGAAGGGCACGATGCCTCAGTCGCTGGTCGCCCTGGCCGGACTGTGCGCCGCTTTCGTGCCGCTGGGTCTGGCGCTGCTGTGCCGAGCGCCCCGGCCCAGCCGGGCGGCGGTGCTGCGCTGGGTGCCGCTGACCCTGGTGACGTTCGCGCTGATGGCGCTGCTGGGACAGGCAGGTTGAGTGGACGCGTACAGGTACGGTCGGGCCATGAAGCCCGAAGGGCAGCGCCACGCTCACGCCCTCGACCTCGTCGCGGCACTGGCCCTCACCGCCGTGTACGTGGGCTTCGCCCGGCTGGCCTCCGACGACGGGCAGCCCGTCTACACAGGGCCGCCCTGGCTCGGCTTGCTGATCGCAGCCATGGTCGGCCTGCCGATCGCCGTGCGCCGCCGCTGGCCCGTCGCGGTGCTGACGGCCGTACTGGCCGCCCTGACCACGGCGTCGCTCCTCGACATCCCCCGCGAGCCGTACACCGCCGCCGGGCTCGCGGCCTACCTCGTCGGACTGGCAGAGCCCGCCCGCCGGTCCGTGCCCGCGCTCGCGGTGGCGCTGCCGGTGGCATGCGGCGCCGTCTACGCCGGGGAAGCGGTGGTCACTCCCAGCGAGGACTGGCGGGGCGCCGTCGGGTTGGCCTCGGTCGTGCTCCTGGTGATCGGCGGGGCGTGGGGGGCAGGGTTCGTCCTGCGCGGGCGCCGGGCCGCAGCCGCCGGGGAACAGCGGCGCCGGTCGGAGCGGGCGCTGATCGAGGAACGTCTGCGGATCGCCCGGGAGATGCACGACATCGTCTCGCACAACCTCAGCCTGATCGCCGTCAAGGCGGGCGTCGCCGGGCATGTGGCGGAGGCCGACCCGGCGGAGGCGCGGGCCGCCCTCAAGGTCATCGAGGAAACGAGCCGTGCGGCCCTCACCGAGATGCGGCGCACGCTCGGCGTCCTGCGCACCGAGGGCGCGCCCCTCGGACCGGTGCCGGATCTCGACCGACTCGACCGGCTCGCCGCGCAGGCGCACCGGGCCGGAGTGGAGGTCGACCTGACGGTGCGGTCCGTGGAAGGTCTGGCCGGGGGAACGCGGTTGACCGTCTACCGGATCGTCCAGGAGGCCGTCACCAACGTGGTCCGGCACGCCGCCCCGACCCGCTGCCGGGTGACGGTCGAGGCGGACGCGCGGGAGGTGCGCATCGACATCGTGGACGAGGGACCGTCGTCCGCGCGCAGCCGGGCCACCCCCGAACTGCCCGGCGGGCATGGCCTCTTGGGCATGCGGGAGCGCGCGATGATGTACGGCGGCAGCTTCGAGGCTGGCCCCCCGGCCGGAGGGCGGTTTCGCGGTGTCCGTCCGTCTGCCCGCCGAAGGGAGCCGATGACCGTGACCGACGTGAGCCCCGTCCGGGTGCTGATCGCCGACGACCAGGCGATGGTGCGCGGCAGCTTCCGGGTCCTCGTCGACCACACGCCCGGCATGACGGCCGTGGGCGAGGCCGCGAACGGAGCCGAGGCCGTCGAACTCGCCCGCCGTGAAAGCCCGGACGTCGTCCTGATGGACGTACGCATGCCCGACCTCGACGGCATCGAGGCGACCCGGCGGATCAGCGCCGACCCGGCCCTGTCCGGCGTCCGCGTCCTCATCCTCACCACGTTCGACCTCGACGAGTACGTCTATGCCGCCCTGCGCGCCGGCGCCGCGGGCTTCCTGCTGAAGGACACCCCGCCGACGGAGGTCCTCACCGCCATCGGCGTCGTCGCCGCGGGGGAGGCACTGCTCGCCCCCTCGGTGACCCGCCGCCTGATAGCGGAGTTCGCCCGCCGCCCGGAGCCGGCCCGCCCACCCAGCCGCTCCCTGGACGCGATCACCGACCGCGAGTTGGAAGTGCTCGGCCTGATCGCCCGAGGCCTGTCCAACACGGAGATCGCAGAACACCTCCGCCTGAGCCTGGCCACGGTCAAAACCCACATCGGCCGCCTACTCACCAAACTCCACGCCCGAGACCGAGCCCAACTCGTGATCGTCGCCTACGAGACGGGGGTGACGGGCGCCGGCCGAGGCGGAATCTGAAGTCCGGCCCTGCCGAGGGTGCGGGGCGGAATCCCCTCGGACATCACGCCAGACGAGCCCCCTGCATTCGGCTACGGCAGGCCCCTCATTCGGCGCTATACTCCCCAGCCACCCACAAAGTGGGCCATGTTGTAGCGAGACATCTCGGGGGCGGACAGCGTGACCACTGCGTTAGGCACCATCACCCTTGTGCTTGTCGCAGGGTATGCCGGATCGGGCAAGTCGGAGGCCGGGAAGCTTCTGGCGGCGGCGACCGGTTGGGCCATGCTCGACAAGGACACGATCAGCCGCCCGATGACCGAGCGACTGCTGTTAGCACTGGGTGGGGATCCGGACGACCGTCACAGTCCCGCCTACCTGGAGCACGCCAGGCCCCTCGAGTACGAGTGCCTGATGAAGGCGGTCTGGGAGAACCTCGAGTGCGGAACGTCCGTGGTCGCCGTGGCGCCGTTCCTCGCCGAGAGCGCCGATGCGCAATGGACTTCACGGGTGGCGCGCCGGTGTCGCAGGGCCGGAGCCCGTCTCGAGGCCCTGTGGGTGGACAGCGACCTGGAATCGATGCGAGACCGGTTGATCTCGCGCAACGCCTCCCGCGACACGTGGAAGCTGACGCACTGGCCCACCTACACGAGCGGCCTCGACCTCGGTCCGGTGACCTCTCACCACGTCATCGACAACCGCATCGGCGCCTCACGCCCGCTGGCCGAGCAGATCGAGTCCATCGCGCAACGGCTGCTGAGGAACCCGTGAGCGCGATCGTTTTATACGGACCTCCCACCGCCGGCAAGGACACCCTGACGGCAGCCCTCTGCCACGCCGATCCACGTTTCGAACCGGTCACCAAGCTCAAGCAGGGGAGCGGCCGTTCAGCCGGATACCGGTTCGTCACCGCCGAGGAACTCGATGACCTGCGCCGCCAGGGCAGGATCGTCGTGGAGACCCGGCGATACGGCAACGTCTACGCGGTCGACGCCCTTTCTCTCGCCCAGCCGCAGAGTTACGGCCGAATCCCCATCGCCCACATAGGCAACGTCACCGACATGCGCACGCTGCTGGACCGCAGTCCGGCGACCACGTGGCTGCGCGTCCTTCTCTGGGTTCCGAGAAGCGTGTGCGAGACACGGTCCCGTGACAGGGGAGACACCGACACTCCGAAGCGGCTCACCGCCTGGGACGAGACCGCACAGGACGTTCTCGGATCCGACGTCCGGCACCTGTTCGACATGGTGGTACGCACCGACCGTACGAAGCCGGAGACGGCCGCCAAGCAGATCGTCTGCGCGCTCGACGGGCCACCGGACGCCTTCGGCACGGAGGAACTGTTCGCGGCTCTCGGGCTCGGCACGGACGGAAACGGGGCTCACCCGAGCGCGACGCAGCGCGGTGTGTGAACACGTCAGCGGACACGCACAGCGACATCAACGGCGACGATCAGCAGGGGGATGCGGGTGGGAGTTGTCCGGACGTTGGAGGACCTGGCGAGAATCGGGCGCCAGCGCACCGTCATCGACCGCAGCGTGCATCTGCATCAGGACGAGGTCCCGACGGACCTTCTGCTCGACACCGTATCGGCCGACCGCGTCTCCCTGGAGCGCATGACCATCGACGGAGCGCTCACTGTACGCTCCTGCCACATCGACGAACTGGTCGTCGACCACGTGGAGGCGGACGCGCTCGTGGTGGTGAACAGCCGGATCGGCCGCCTGACCATCCGCAATGCCTCGATGGGATGCGAGGTCACGATCATCGACACCGCGCTGGACTTTCTTGCTCTGCACTCGTGCGGGCACACCCGGCTGGAGCGCCTCCGCGTGGAAGAGCTCGTACAGATCAACGCGCTGCGCGGACCGATCCGGATCTGCAACACACGCGTGTCCTCGCTCGTGATCCGCAGCCAGGCCACGGGCGGCCGCCTCGGTTGGCCTCGCGTAGTCGTGCGAGGACTGCGGGCCCGTGAGGACATCACCTTCGACGATCTGTGGCTGTCGGCGATAGAGATCGACGACGTCGAGACGCCCGAGCTCACTTTGCGGCGGGTACGACTCGACGAGCCGCTGCGGGCGAACGAGCTCCGCTGCAGCGAGACGGTACGAGTGAACGGACTGGTCGTTCCCGCGCAGGACAGCACGATCAGCAACAGCACCGTCCGAGGGCCCGTGGAGGTGCGCAACCTCGGGCTCGGCGGCAGCGCGGACAGCAGTCAGGCTGATGAGGCGGCTCGCCTCGTCCTTCACAACACGACAGTCGTGTCGCTCATCTCGGCGTCCGACGCGCCGTCCGTGATCAGCCTGCACGGTTCCTCGGTGACGGGCACCCTCGGTCTTCCGTCCGGCAACTCCCGATACAGCCTCGACAGTTCGTCCAGCGTCGGTGACATGGAACTCGCCGGCGAGGTCTTCCGCAACGGTGCGCAAGTCCTGTCCTTCCTGGAGCGCTCCTTCACCGAAGTGACCGCCGTGGCACTGGAGTCCGTGCGGTCGGCACTGGCCAGAAGAAACCGGAACCGCGAAGTCGACGAGCTCTACTACCTTGCCCGGCAGCGCGAGACGGCAGATCTGCCGCCACTGCGGCGCGCCATCGGGCGGGGCGTCGTCGGCGGGGTCCTCGGCTGGGGAGTGCGGGCGCGCAACCCGGCGCGTGCGCTGGCGCTGGGAATCGCACTGACGGGCGTGGTGCTCCATTTGGCGGGCGCGGTGCGCGAACCGGGACGAGACCTCACGGATGTGACCGGCGTCGGAAACAGCTTCGTTCTGGCTCTTGCCCTGTGGCTGAACGTCGGCACCGGCATGCCGTCCGAACTCAAGACAGCCGGCTGGTCGGCGCTCGCGGTCGCGTTGACAGCGGCGGGAATGCTGATGACCACCCTCATCGTGGGCATCGTCATCCGCAAGCTGGTGCGTTGACCGCCGGCGAACGGCCGGGTGACAGAGTGACGTCATGGACGACCAGCGTGAAGAGGCCATGGAAAGCGCTGCGACAGCGCCGGGTGTCACGTACGGACTGCGCGGCAGATCTTTCCTGGTGACCGGCGGCAGCAAGGGGCTGGGATACGCGACCGCCCGGCTTCTCGCCGCTGAGGGAGCGTCTCTCGCGATCTGCGGCCGCGACCCGGACACCCTCGCGCGGGCCTCTTCCGAGCTGCGTGAGGACTTCGACGCCCGGGTCGTGACGGGATCCGTGGACGTCCTGGCACCGGATGAACTGGAGGACTTCACCCGACAGGCGGGCAGCGAACTCGGCGGCCTCGACGGGCTGGTCGCCAATATCGGTGGCAAGCGCGGCGGGAGCCTGCTCGACTCGACCCGCGACGACTGGCAGGCGACCTGGGAGTTGAACGGCGGCCATGCGGTGCGCACAGTGCGGTCGGCGCTGGAGAGCCTGCGGCCCGGCAGTTCCGTGGTGATCGTCGCCTCCATCTCGGGGTGGAAGCCCCGCTTCCCGGCGCAGTACGGAGCGGCCAAGGCGTCGGAGATCTACCTCGCGGGTGCCCTGTGTCAGGAACTCGCCCCGTACGGAGTCCGGGTCAACACCGTCAGCCCCGGTTCCATTCTTCTGCCGGGCAAGAGCTGGGACCGCCTGCGCCGACGTGACCCCGACGCTTACGAGGCATACGCGGAGCGCAACCCTGCCGGACGCCTGCTGAACGCCGAGGAGGTCGCCCGGGTCATCGCCTTCCTCCTCTCACCGGCCTCCGGAGCCGTGAACGGCGCCCACATCCCGGTGGACGGCGGTCAACCACAAGCGGGACTGGGAACGCCTCCGGACCGCCGGGGCCGGGCAGCGACCTGAGCGCATCAGGGCCGGCGTTCAGACGAGTGATCTGTGGGCACTTTCCACTGCCTTCCGTGCCGTTGCCCTGTGAGGCTTCTGGCGTTGCCCTCGTCGTTTCCGGTCGCTCAGCGGGTGCCGGTACTGGCAGACGGCGGCCGTGATGTGCCATCACCCGGTGCTGGGTGTCAGCGTCAGGCCCAGGCCGAGCCAGAGGGCGGCGCCGGGATCGGATCCTTGCCGGGGGATGCCCGACGCTGCCGCGCGATGCTGTTTTCCCCTGGTCATAACTGCGCGGCGAGCCACATGATCCGGGGCATGCCACCCTGTATCGGCCAGTCCGCTCACGCATCGCTCACGCGCTGCTGGCTGCCGAGCAGCGCCTGGTCAGACCTGCCCGAGGTCGATCTCCACCGGGACCCCTCCGGACTCGCAGCAGCCGAATCCCCAGCAGTCGAACGCAAAGCGTCCGAGATCGACTTGACGCCGCCGTGCGCGGTGAGGCCGCCGTCGACCGGGATCTCGGCGCCGGTGATGAAGGAGGACTCGTCGGACAGGAGGAAGACCACGAGCGGGGTGATCTCGTCCACCGTGCCGGTGCGGCCGAGAGGGGTCTCGCGGATGTTCGCCTCGCGGAAGGCGGGGGCGGCGGAGGCGGTCATCTCGGTCTCGATGAACCCGGGGTGGATCGTGTTGACGCGGATGCCGCGCGGGCCGAGCTCCGTGGCCGCGGTCTTCGACAGGCCGCGCAGCGCCCATTTGCTGGTCGTGTAGGCGACCGGGTAGTGGCCGCTGAGCGCGGCGGTGGAGCCGACGTTGACGATGGACGAGCCGGGCGGCATCAGCGGCGTCAGGTGCTGGATGCCGAGCAGCGGGCCGGTGACGTTGACGGCGTGGACGCGGGCGAAGTCGTCGGGGGTCACATCGCCGAGGCGGGCGCGCCAGGTGATGCCCGCGTTGTTGACCAGGCCGTGCACCTGGCCGTACGACTCCCGCAGTTCGGCGGCCAGCTCCGCCCAGTGCTCCTCGTCGGTGACATCGAGGCGGCGGCAGCCGAGGGCCTCGGTCACATCGGTGGCGATGACACGGGCGCCCTCGCGGGTCAGTGCCTCGGCCTCGGCGGCGCCCTGACCGCGCGCGGCGCCGGTCACGACGACGACCTTGCCGAGGAGTCTTCGGGGGTGCGGGGCGTTCACGGCCGCTCCCGGGTGCGGCGGCGGGCGGTCGGCAGCGGCTCGGGATCCCTGCCCGCGACCACGGTGTTGGAGACCGTGCCGATGCCCTCCACGGTGAGGGTGACGGTGTCTCCCGGCTTCAGCGGGGGCGGGGACTGCTCGCCCCGGACGCCCCACAGCTCGGCGAGGCAGCCGCCGTTGCCGCAGGTGCCGGAGCCGAGCACGTCGCCGGGGTGGACGACGGTGCCGCGTGAGGCGTAGGCGGCCATCTCCTCGAAGGTCCAGCTCATGTTGGACAGCAGGTCCTTGCCGACGACCTCGCCGTTCACCGAGGCGGTCAGCGCCAGGCGCAGAAAGCCGTCGGTGTCGCGGTACGGCTCCAGCTCGTCGGCGGTGACCAGGTACGGGCCGAGGGTGGCGGCCGTGTCCTTGCCCTTGCACGGGCCGAGACGGACCTGCATCTCGCGGGACTGCAGGTCGCGGGCCGACCAGTCGTTGAAGACCGTGTAGCCGATGATGTGGTCCCGTGCCTGTCCCGGCGTCAGGTCCCGCCCTTCCCGGCCGATGACGGCGGCGACCTCCAGCTCGAAGTCGAGGACTTCGCTGCCCGGCGGCACCGGGACGTCGTCGTGGGCGCCGATGACGGCGTACGGGTTGGTGAAGTAGAACGTCGGGGCGTCGTACCAGGCTTCGGGCACCCCGTCGGCGCCGGCCCCGTCGACGGATCGCCGTACCCCTTCGACGTGCTCCTCGAAGGTGACGAAGTCCCGCACGGTGGGCGGCTGAAGCGGTGGCAGCAGCCGCACCTCGGACACATGAGGGCCCGGCGGGACGTCGAGCGTTGCGGCGCCGGCGCGAAGGAGTGCTTCGAGTCCGTCGCCGCAGCTGATCAGCTCCGTGAGCGAGCGCGTCCCGGGCACCGGGTGGAGGGTGCCGTCCTCCTCCACGACGGCTGCCCGGCGCTGGTGTCGATGTTCATAGGTGGCGAAACGCATGCACGGCTCCAGGCTCCGGCGGTCTTCGAACAGCGGTGGAAACCGGGGACGCGGCAAGGGCGTCAGGGCGGTTGACAGGGCCACCGCGTCCCCGGGGTTCGAGGGGGTCAGACCGGTGGGGCGAGGAAACAGCCGCGGTCGACGTCGTTGAAGGACTCCTTGGCGACCAGTTCGTTCATGGGATTGGCGGTGCCCCACTGGTCGGTGACCTCGGGCTGGGAGAAGTCGTGGACGTGGGGGTGCCAGGTGTCCTCGTCCAGCAGCTCCAACTCCGTCGTGTACTCGACGGTGTTGCCGTGCGGGTCCAGGAAGTACGTGAACGTGTTGTCGCCCGCCAGGTGCCGGCCCGGCCCCCAGACCTTCCTGAAGCCGGCGCGGATCACGCGGCCGGAGCCGCGCATGTACTCGTCCAGGCCGCGCATCTCGAAGGAGACGTGGTGCAGGGAGGTGTGCGGGCCCTTGGCGACGGCCATGGAGTGGTGCTGGTTGGAGATCCGCATGAAGTGCATGACCTCGCCCATGTGCGGCGAACTGAGGGTGTCGGAGAGCCGGAAGCCGAGGTGCGTCTCGTACCACTGACGGGTCTTGTTCAGATCGGGGGAGTTGAGCACCACGTGCGACAGGCGGACCGGGATCGCCTCCTTCTCCTCGATACGGCGGTGCTGCCGTGCCTCGACATCGGCGGAGACCTCAATGGTGCGGCCGTCGACGTCGAAGAAGCGGAAGCCGTAGCCGCCGCCGGGTGTGTCGATCTTTCCCGGCTGGGAAATCAACTGCACGCCTCCCGCCAGGAGTTGCTCGGCGAGAGTGTCCACGTCCTCGGTGGAGCCGGCGCCGTACGAGACGAGGTCGAGGCGCTTCTCCCCGGCCTTGCGCAGCCGCACCACGTACTGCTCGGGGCTGCCCTCGGCGGCGAGGAAGGAGATCCCGGAGTCCTCGGCGACCTGGGTCAGACCCCAGATGCCGGCGTAGAAGTCGAGCTGCTTGTCGTAGTCGGGCACGGCGAGGTCGACGTGCCGCAGATGGGTGAGCAGACGTGCGCTCATGGCGGGTTCTCCTGTGCGGGGTCAGGTGAGGCGCAGCAGCGTTGTCGCGTTGCCACCGCGCACGGCGTGGAAGTCGTCGGCGGGCAGGCGTGCGGCGCGCAGTGCGCCGACGGGGTCCTCGGCGCCCATGTCGAAGGGGAAGTCGGAGCCGAGCAGCACACGGTCCGGACCGACCGCGCCGATCAGCGCCCGCAGTACCTGCGGGTCGTGGACCAGGGAGTCGAAGTACAGGCGCTTGAGGTAGCTGCTGGGCGGGTGGGCGCAGCCCGCGCCCGCGTCGGAGCGGGCCCACCAGGCGTGGTCGGAGCGGCCGATGTGGGTAGGCAGATAGCCGCCCCCGTGCGCGGCGACGACCTTCAGCTCCGGGTGCCGGTCCAGCACCCCGGAGAAGATCAGGTGCGAGAGCGCGACGGCGTTCTCGGTGGGCTGGCCGACGGTGTTGGACAGGTACCACCGGTCGAGGCGCTCGTCGAGCGTGCAGCCGAAGGGGTGCAGGAAGAGGATCGCGCCCGTCTCCTCGGCCCGGGTCCAGAAGGGTTCGTACGCGGGGTCGGACAGCTCCCGGCCCGGAGCGTGCGAGGAGATCTCGACGCCCAACAGCCCCATGCCCAAGGCTAGTTCGAGCGCGCGTACCGCTGATTCCGGGTGCTGCAGGGGGACGATACCCAGACCGTGCAGCCGGCCGGGCGCCTGGGCGCAGTGGGCGGCCGTCGCCTCGCCCGCGAGCCGGTACACCTTCTCCGCCGTCTCCTCGTCCGCCCAGTAGTGGTAGTGCGAGGGCGACGGGCTGACCAGCTGGACGTCCACACCCTGCGCGTCCATCGCGGCCAGTCGTACGGCGACGTCCGACAGCTTCGGGACGCGCTCGGCGACCATGGGGCCGCTGACGGCCTGGGCCGCGGGCCCGTTGCGGCGGGCGTCGAGGGCCTTGGCCTCCGCCAGGCCCGGCAGGCCGGCCACCAGGGCCTCGACCTCGGGGATCAGGAGGTGCGCGTGTACGTCGACAGTCGGGGAAGTGTGCACGTGCCTGCTCGACGAGGGGCGGGGCTCGGGCTGAGGGCGGCTCCCAGCGGTAGCCGGGGGCGGGTGGGCCGTCACGGCAGCTCCCTGAGCACCGGCATCGTGGAGCCCAGCAGCCCGGGCACGTCACCGGGCACGCCGTCGAGCTGCCACTGCCCGATCTGCACGGACGCTTCGACGACCATCCGGACCCGGTCGATCCGCCGCTCGTGGTAGCGCGTGAGCAGTTCCTCGTCCCACGCGGATCCGTCGGTCAGCAGCTGGGACAGCACCCACGCGTCCTCCAGGGCCATGGCCGCGCCCTGGGCCAGCGTGGGCGGGCAGCAGTGCGCGGCGTCGCCGACGAGGACGACCCGGCCCCGGTGCCAGGACCCCTCGACCAGCATCCGGTCGAACCAGGTGTAGTTCACCTGCGCCGGGTCGGTGATCGAGTCGCGTATCTCGTCCCAGGCACCGCCGTAGCCCTCCGCGAGGCGGCGCATCTCCTGCGCGTAGGACTCGGGCGGGATCGTGTCGCGGTCGCGGCCGGCCTCGACCAGATAGGCGTAGATCGTGTCCTTGCTGGTGGGCGAGTAGCCGGCGATGTAGCAGGGACCGCCGTGGCAGAGGTCGCTGCGCTCCACTCCGGCCGGGCGGGGCGCCGGGACACGCCAGATGGCCATGCCGGTCGGCTCGGGTCCGACGTCGATGCCGATGGCGGCGCGGGTCGCGGAGTGCAGGCCGTCGGCGGCCACGACGAGGTCGTAGCCGCCCTCGGTGCCGTCACTGAACCGGACGCTCACTGCCGTGTCGTCCTCGGTGAGGATCTCGGCGGTGGTGCCGAGCCGGACGTTCGCGCCGGATGCCCGGACGGCGTCGACGAGGATGCGCTGGAGCACCGGGCGCTGCATGCCCAGGGTGGCGGGGAGGTCGTCTCCGCCGGTGCGGAGGACGTCGCCGACGTGGAGCACGGTGCCGTCGGGCGTCGTCAGCCCCAGGGAGTCGAAGCCGAAGCCGTGCTCGCGGACCTCGTCCCAGACGCCGATCTCGCGCAGCACCCGCAGGGCGTTGCCCTGAAGCGTGATGCCGGAGCCGCGTACGTTCCAGTCCTCCTTGACCTCGACGAGGTCGACGTCGATGCCGGCCCGCCGCAGCAGCACGGTCATGACGTTGCCGGAGGTGCCCCCTCCGATGACCAGGACTCTCTTTCCTTCCATGGCCAACTCCCTTGTTGGACGAGTCACTTGACGGCGACGGGATTGACGGGGGAGCCGACGGCTCCGGTGATGGGCAGGGGCGCGGCGGTGAGCCAGAACTCGTGCACGCCGTCGGACGCGCAGTCGTCCGCGAGAGCGTCGGGGTCCCACATCTCGCCGATGAGCAGGCCCATGTGGGGGATGACGACCTGGTGCAGCGGCTGGAAGGCGCCGTCGAACTCGTTCGGCCGTACCTCGAAGCCCCACGTGTCGGTGGCGATGGCGGCGACCTCGCTCGCGTGGAGCCAGCCGGCGGTGGTGAAGGACAGGCCGGGAGAGTCTCCGCCCGCGTAGTCGCCCCAGCCCTCGCGGCGGGCGCGCGTCAGCCGCCCGGTCCGGACGACGACGATGTCCCCGCGGCCTACGGCCACGCCGTGCGCCTCGGCTGTCGCGGTCAGGTGTTCCTCGGTGATCGCGAAACCGTCCGGCAGTTCTCCGCGTTCGTCGCCGATCACCCGGCCGACGTCGAGGAGGACTCCGCGTCCGGCGACGTACGGGGCCATGTGCTCGATGCCGGTGACCAGATCGCCGTCGGAGGTGACGGTCTTCGCGGCGTCGCGTCCGTTCCACGCCTTGCCGTGGTCGAAGATGTGTCCGAGTCCGTCCCACTGGGTGGAGCACTGCAGGGGCATCGTGATCACGTCGTCGGCGCCGCCGATGCCGTGCGGAAAGCCCTGGTTGCCCAGCGCCGCGTCCGTTCCCGTGTCCAGCATGGTGTGGACGGGGTTGGTGCGGCGGCGCCAGCCCTTCTGCGGCCCGTTCATGTCGAACCGCTGCGACAGCGAGAAACTCGTGCCCCGGTGGACCAGGGCCGCCCCCTCGCGGCGCTTGGCCTCGTCGAGGAAGTTCAGCGTGCCGAGCACGTCGCCCTCGCCCCAACGCCCCCAGTTGGAACACCGCTTGGCGGCCTCGGCGATCGCGGCCTCGGCATCCGTGGGGTCGGGCGGGGCCGTCACGACGCCGTCCTCTCGGCGACGCAGCGGTTGCGCTGCGCGCCCAGCCCCGTGATGGAGCCCTCCATGACGTCGCCGTCGCGCAGCAGCCGTCCCCAGTGCATTCCGTTGCCGGCCGGGCTGCCGGTGAGCACCAGGTCGCCGGGCAGAAGCCGGGAGGTCCGGGAGATGTACGACACCAGCCGCGCGATGCCGAAGAGCATGTCCTTGGTGGACTCGTCCTGCATGGTCTCGCCGTTGAGCTTCAGCGTGACGCGCAGGTCACCCGGGTCGGCGATCGACTCGGCGGGCACGATCCACGGGCCGAGCGGGGTGAAACCGGGAGCGTTCTTGCAGCGCAGCCAGTCGGTGCCGATGGCTTTCATGTCCCGGCGGAAGACGCTGGAGCGGTCGGTGAGGTCGTTGGCGATGGTGTAGCCGGCCACGTGCTCCAGGGCCTCCGCGACCGTCACCCGGTAGGCGGGCCTGGCGATGACGGCCGCCAACTCCAGCTCCCAGTCGGGCTGTTCGGCCCAGTCCGGAAGTACGACGTCGTCGAAGGGGCCGGTGATCGCGCTCGGCAGGCCGGTGAACACGTACGGCAGGTCCTCGGCCGCCCTCCGGTCCATGACCGCGGCGATCTCCGCGCGCGCCTCCTCCACGGTGCGGGGGTCGTCAGGGGCCCGGTGGGCGACCTCCAGGTCGATCACGTGCTGCCGGTAGTTGGCACCGGACTGGAAGACCTGGCGGGGCTCGACCGGCGCGTGCGCCCGCAGGTGCTCCAACGGCCGCCAGTCGGCCGTCTCGTCGGCCGCGAACTCGTGCAGGCGAGGGAGCAGCTCGTCCCAGCGCTCGAAGATCCCCCGAGCCGTCAGGGCCGGCTCCCCGAGGGCCGTACGAAGATCCAGAACGCGCCCCCCGGGGGCCACAAAACCAGGGAAAGACACCAGGTCAGAGGCAGAGAGAACGCCAAGGGCGAAGGGTCCGGAGAAGGACGCGGAAGCGGCTGCGAGGTTCACGGGAATGTCCTCCAGATTGCGGTGAGACCAATGTGACCGCCACCCCGTAATCTGGGAAATAGATTCTTTGGATAATGATCATCTGTGGTGTGAATGACTGCCGCCCGCAAGGGGCTCGCTCTGGAGGCGCCATGTCCCTCTCCGGCCTCGATCTCAATCTCGTCCTGTCCCTGCGGGCCTTGCTGGAGGAACGCAACGTCACCCGCGCCGGGCAGCGCGTCGGGCTCAGTCAGCCGGCGATGAGCGCGGCCCTGGCCCGCCTGCGCCGCCACTTCGACGACGACCTGCTCTCACGCGTCGGCAAACAGTACGAACTGACCGCCCTCGGCCGCGCTCTGCTGGACCGCACCTCGACCGCCTGCGACCTGCTGGAACGGGTCTTCAGCAGCAGGGCCGACTTCTCCCCCGGCAGCGAGGAGCACGAGTTCACCCTGCTCACCTCCGACTACGCCCTCGCCGTGTTCGGCGCCGAACTCGCCCGGACCGTGCACGCCGAGGCCCCGGGGGTACGGCTGCGCTTCCAGAGGACACCCATCGATGTCACCGAGGACACGGCACCGCTGCTCAGCACGGCCGACGGGCTTCTGATGCCGCGCGGCATCATCAGCGGTTTCCCCACCGTCGACCTGTTCACCGACCGCTGGGCCTTCCTGGTGGCCGAGACGAACGACGAGGTCGGCGACCAGCTGACCATGGACGACCTGGCACGGCTTCCCTGGGTCATCTACCAGCGCGCCTACGACGCTCCGGCCGCCCGGCAGCTGAGCATGCTCGGTGTCGATCCCCGCGTGGAGGTCTCCGTCGACAGCTTCCAAGCACTGCCCTTCCTGGTCGCGGGCACCCGCCGGATCGCTCTGGTACAGCAGCGCCTCGCCGAGAAGCTGCGCGGCGTGGCCGCCGTACGCCTCATGGAACCGCCCTACGGGGCGGTCCCTCTCCAGGAGGCACTGTGGTGGCACCCGGTGCACACCCACGACGCGGCCCACATCTGGCTGCGCGAGACCGCGGCCCGCGTGGGAGCGGAGCTGGCCGCTTCCCAGCCCGGCCGTATCGCCACTGTCGCACCGAGATAGCGGGCTCCTACAGGTGCCCAGCATCCAAGGTACGGATGATCCACATCTTGGATATCGATCAAATGAGGGCTAGGCAGGACCTGTCCGCTGACCCATAGTCGTCCCCACCGGACACCGGAGCCACACCATCCCCCGCTGCCGGGACCGCGCAGGCGCCCGGCGAGCCGGCCCGCCGCGACGTCCGGCAGTCATCGGCTCCCCGCTCCGAACCTGCCACGGATACCGGACGGCCCGACCACGAGGGCCGCACCGCCCCGTCCTCCTCCCGACGCGCCACGTGGAGTTCCCGCATGCCCGCATCCGTGCCCCCGCTCCCTTCCCCGCCTCCCGCAGCTGTCGCGGACGCCCCGCCCGAACACACCGTCACCGGCCGCGGCCACCTGCTTCGCCTCACGCTGCTGATGGCCGGCGCCTGTCTGCCCATCCTGGGCGCCGTGCTCATCGCCCCCGTCCTGCCGCAGATGCAGGCCCACTTCGCCGACGTGCCGGGCGTCGACGCGCTCGTTCCCATGGCCCTGACCATCCCCGCCCTCTCCCTGGCGCTGCTGGCCCCCTTCGCCGGCGTCCTCGTCGACCGGCTCGGCCGCAAACGCCTGCTCGTCGTCTCGACCGTGCTGTACGCGATCCTCGGCACCGCCCCCCTGTGGCTGGACTCCCTCGGCGCCATCGTCGCCAGCCGCGCCCTCGTCGGCGTCGCCGAAGCCGCCATCATGACCTGCAGCACCACGCTGATCGGCGACTACTACTCCGGCCGGCAACGCGACCGCTACCTCGCGATGCAGACGATGTGCGCCTCGATCTCCGCGACGGCCTTCTTCGTGCTGGGCGGTGCGGCCGGATCGGCCGGCTGGCGCGCACCGTTCTGGGCCTACGCCGTGAGCCTGCTGCTCGCCCCGGCCATGGCCGCCTTCCTGCCGCGGCCCCGCCCGGCCGACCACGCGGACGAGCCCGCCACCACCGCCGCGGAACCGGTGGCCGAGCGGCCCTTCCCCTGGCGTCCACTGGCCGGCACCTGCGCGCTGACCCTCTTCGGCGCCGTCCTCTTCTACACCGTCCAGGTGGAGATGGCGTTCCTCCTGGACGACATGGGCGTGAGCAGCACCGGCGTGATCGGACTGGCCACAGCCTGCTCCAGTGCCGCGGTCGTGATCGGCGCCGTCGTCTTCGCCAAGGTCGGCCGCAGCCCGCAGGCCTGGCTGCCCACCGCCTTCGGCCTGTCCGCCGTCGGCTTCGCGGTGATCTGGCTCGCCCCCGACCCCGTCGTACTGACCGCCGGCGCGGTGATCAACTGCCTCGGCAGCGGCATCATGCTGCCGAGTCTGCTCACCCTCGCCATGTCCAAGCTCCACTACGCCGACCGCGGCCGCGGCACCGGCCTGTGGACGGGCTCCTTCTTCCTCGGCCAGTTCATCTGCCCGCTCGTGGTCCTCGCGCTCACCTCCGCCGTCGGCGCGCTGGCGAACGCCCTGGGCGTACTCGCCCTCGCCGGGGCCGTCGCCACCGCCGCCCTCGGCCTCGCCGCCCGACGCCGCCGGACGGGAGCCACCCCGGAACCGATCCAGCAGACGGCGGGCTGACCTGGCACGGGGCCAGGAGACAGGGGCATGGACGGTCGGTGCTGGTCGGCGGGGTCGCTGTACTTCACTGCAGTACAGCCGCGCCCTTGCGACGACCTCGCCTGGGCGGACGAAGGGCAGGTCGCGGGAGCGGCACGCCCTGATCACGCTTGCGTCGCGGTTGGAACCCTGATCACTTTCCGGCCTTGACTTGAAATCACTGTTAGGTGAGCCTTACCTAAATCTCGCCCGTGATCGCCCCAGGAGTCGTCTGTGTCCGTACTGCCCCCGGAGTCGCCCATGTCCCCTCAGGCGGCGCCCACCCGGCGGTTGGGGCTGTACGACACGTGGTGGACGGTCGGGGCTGCCGCACTCGCCGCCTGCCTGGGTCTCTCGGCATGCGCCTGGATATCCCTGCACCTGCGCGTGGACGCCACCCTCCACACCATGGCGCTTTTCGCCCATCTGGCCTCGCTCGTGCTCGGCTTCGGAGCGGTGTTGGTGGCCGACTACTACGCTCTCCTGTGTCTGACGGGCCGTTGCACCCTGAGTGAGGCCCTGAACAGCGCGGGCCGCCTCCACGTCCCCATCTGGACCGGCCTCGTCGGTCTCGTGGCCAGCGGAGTGATGCTCCACCCGGACCTCGGCTCCGCCCTCACCCGCATCAAGTTGGGGCTGGTGCTCGTCCTCACACTCAACGGCCTCCAGGCCGGGCTCCTGAACAGACGCATGACGCAACGGAGCTCTGCCGCCGCCCTTGCCCCGCGCTTCCTCGCCCGGGGAGCCGCGACAGCTCTCGTGTCTCAGGCCTGCTGGTGGGGTGCCGTGGTCATCGGATTCCGCAACAGTCAGCGCTGAGGCCGTCGCGGAGACGACCGCCCCGGCCACGACGTGTTTTGACCACGTGCAGCGTTCGCGGCCGTGGATGTCAGACGGGGCGGGGGACGATGCTCACTGCCCGGTAGTCGTAGCCGTCCTGCTTGAAGCCGGGTGCTTCCCAAGAGAGATCAACCTGTTGCCCTGGTGACAGCGTGCGAAAGCCGGGCGTCTGAATGTCGGAGTAGTGGCCGAAGCATCCTCCAGGGGTCTCGGGCGAGTCGAGGACACCCCAACCCTCCTCGTCCCTCCACTCGCGCACAGTCGCAGTCACGACTGCGGCGACCTTACGGGTCCCCCTGCGGCGACTCGTCTGTCTCTCCCCTCATCTATTTCATAAGATCACACGGTCTGGCCGCCCAGGCTGGCCCGGTCCTCCGTGAAGCACGGTGACGCTTCAGCCGGGCCGCTCGAAAGACGTACCGGCCGCAGCACAGGCATCCGCGTTCAGGCGTGCGTCTGCTTGCAACGCGATCGCGTCGATCATCTCCCGATGGCCCCGCCACCGGCCACCCCGTGCAGTGACGCCGGGACTCACCTGGCACTTCACGGTGTCCTTTCCGGTCGGCTCGGCCAGCGTGGTATCTGACGGCCTGACCTGATGACGTGCTCTCATGAGCATCAGGGCGAAGTGCCGGCTCAATGCGATGTCCGCGCTGGCCACGCGCGCAGGTTGCCACAACTGTGAAGAAGGGCTGTTGAAGTGAGTCGATGGCTGTTGAGCCATATGCCCGGGCCGGCAGTCGTCTTGCTGGTCGTCGGAGTCTTCGCCCTGACCGGGGCCATTCTGCTCGCCGTCGTACGCCGATTTGCGAAACCGTATCTCCCTAAGCTGAACGAAGGGCTGCCGATCGCTTTGGGGCTGTACGGAGCTATTTACGGCGTTATTCTGGCTTTTAGTATTGTTGTGCTATGGCAGGAAGTTCAGACGGCGCGGACAGATGTGGCCGGGGAGGCCACAGCGCTTTCACAGCTGGTCCGGAACGCGCAAGTTTTCGACGGTGAGGCACGCGCGGCCATCGACGGTGCCGTGGACCACTATGTTCATGACGTCGTGGGGGATGAGTGGCCAACCATGAAGGCCGGGAAGAAAGTGCCCGTAGCCAGCCAGCCGCTCGAGAATCTAATCTCCACAATTCAACGGCAGACGCCCGATTCAGGCAAGGAATCCGTATTCTATGGTGACATGGTAAAGAATCTGGACGAGGTGATCCTCCACCGGCGTCAACGGATCGAGCGGAGCGACCATAACCTTCCTCCGATCTTTTACGCCCTAGTTCTCGGCGGCGGCTTGGCGGTCACGCTTCTCGTCTGCATGCTCGAAATTGAAAGTTTTGTCGCTCACTTTTTTCTGACGATGGCAGTGAGCGCATTGCTCGGTTTCAGTACGGCCCTCATTGTGACGCTGGATTACCCGTTCATGGGTGACTTGGCGGTCAGTCCTCATGTATTCAAGGAAGGAGTTCTCCAGCGTTTCTGGTGACGCTTGGGCTGGCACGCCCGGACACGCCGGGGTGCTGGCGGAACCAGGCGGCGCGGTCCGAGCGGTACGCCGCTGACCGGCCATCCGCTACTCCGCACTCCGCGCGCTGAACGCCTGGTACACGCCGTAAAGCAGCTGTATGCCACCGATGGCGATCAGCACCACGCCCACCTTCGTGAGCGTGAAGACGGGAATGTGGACATCCTCGGTGAACATGCGCAGCGCAACTCCGATGACGGCGCACACTGCACCCTCGACGACGTTCTTCGAGGCGGGAGCCATGGTGACTGTTCTCCTTGAAGTCGCTACGTCCCTGGCGACCAGGGCTGTTGCTCGCCCACAACCCTAGGTGGGGAGGCGGGGCGCAACCTCAACCCGCCGGATGAGATGCGCACTACACACTTCGATGGATCGGAAGTCGCGCCTTCGTCATGTCACGGCCGCCCCGCGATCAATCGTGGTGCGGCCGTGTGTGTTGTCAGAAGTGGATGCCAAAGGCCCCGGACCATGATCGGTCCGGGGCCTTTGCGCTGGTGCCCCCGGCAGGATTCGAACCTGCGACACCCGCTTTAGGAGTTTTCCCTGGGCGGGGTCTTGACCTGCGCAAACTACCGACGAAGAGCGGTTGAGCTGCGGAACACGCTTTGCCGGTTCTCGCGTGTTCGCAGCGCTTCTCGGCCGCATGTGTGCTGCATGTGTTCCGGAAGGCATCGTGGGTCCGCACCCCGAAACACACTGGTAAGAGCCGCCGTTGTCGGCTTGTGCTTGCCCAACCGATCCGGTCGTTGCCGCGCGTAAGGCGCTTACGCTGTGGCCTTTGGTTCGCCGGCGTGATCCCGGTGATTAGGTGCACGACCATCGTCTTGATCTGGTCGCGGATGGGATATACAGCCTCGACGCCCTGGTCGGCGAGGTCGTCCAGCTTCCAGTCAGGTAGCGCTTGCTGGTGAAGGTGTCGCCGCAACCCATCGTGACGCGCACGTCGGATTCCTTCACCGCGTCAACGGTGAGGATCATGATTGGTGGACTCCGTGTGACCGCCGCTCCATTTCCAGCGGTGGTCGCCTTCGCCCGACACGTCGCGCGTGGTTTTGTTCCTGACTCACCCCTCAGGACCGAGGGCGCACACCGTCGTCACACTCCGGACAGTCCTCGGTGTCGAGGGCCTGGACCGTCCGGCAGTGGTTACAACTCCAGTGCGTCGGGCCAGGCGTGACTTGATGCGCGTCCTTCGGACGGACCGACAGGTCGGCGTCCCGGCGCAGCGCCTCCACGATCGAACCGTTGGGGTCGAGACGCGGTACGGCAGAGATCAGTATTCTCGCCGCCACTCGGTGGTCTGCCGACTCCGCGGAAGCAGCCCGTGCCAGGAGCGAAGTGCGCCGATCGCCTGAGGTCATGATGGCGACGGCGTGGAATAGGGCCGCCCGGTGGCGAGGCCAATGGGTCATGTCCCTGCCGAACAGCTCCTGACCGTCCCACGGAACGCGACCTCCCTCCAGGTTGATCAGCACGTTCGCCGCCGACCACGCCATCCACGAGGAGTCCGCTTCCAGGCACGCCAGCAACGCCGTCTGCTGGGCGTCCGTGAGGACCTGCCCGACGCCGGGGATGGGCGAGGGCTTGACCAGAGGCGGTGTGCCCGCGACGAGCCATTCGTCCAGCAGGGCATCGGGCGCGGTGATCTGCTGGAGGTGACGAGCCTGGGTAGCCACGGCCGCCTTGTCGATGTCGTACGCGTCAGCAATCGCGTCGAGCCACGCCCGGCGTTCCGCCGCGCTGTCGTGGGCGAAGGCGCGGTCGATCTCGTGCGCCGGGGCATCGGAGTATCCGGTCGCCGAGAGAAGGTCGCCGAGGGCGGTGAGCGACCAGAAATCCCCACCTGTGGACTCCGGGCACCGGCCGTGGAGTGACACGAGGTCCGAAAGGAGAGCCGCTCTGTCGTCCAGGGCGCCGGATGCCCAGTCTCGCAGCTGAGCGGCGATGTTCCCCCAACGCCGACTCGTGTCGAATCCCGCGCGTGCGAGTACGGCGTAGATCCTCTCGGCGACGTACCCAGGCGTGTGCATCGCGAGGGCGAACACGTACTCACCCGCGTCGTCGGGAAGTTCTCCCAGGTGCTCGGCCGCGCCTAGGGCGACCTGCTCGAGCCCTGGTGTGAGGCGGCCGCCACCGACCATCTCCCAACTGCGCCGCCCTTTCTGCACCATCTCGGAGTCCTGCGGCAGGGGAAGCGCCAGCACCGCGCGGAGCGCGTCGATCTCCGCTCCGCCCAAGGGGGCCGCGTCCGTGCGGGCGTCCGTCAGCGCGCAGAGGGCCCGGGCGATCGACTCGGCGGTGTCATCGAGCTCGGACAGTTCCACAAGGTCCGCTCGCCCACGCCGCGATGTCGAGGGCAGGGCCAGCAGACACGCGGCCTCCACGAAGGGCCAGGGCCCCGCGTCACGCGTCTTGTCCCACAGCGCCGGGAAGAACTCCGGGGGTTTGCTAGGGCCGCGCGGGAGTACCGGCTCGCCCGCGAGCGCGCCAAGAGCACCGTCCGTGAGTTGGTCCAGGGCCCGTTCCAGTTCGCCGTCGGAAAGAGCCACGACACCGCGCGCCGCGAGGTCAGCCACCATGAGGGTGGCCTCCCGCTGTGTCTCGCCGACGTCGAGCAGAGCCTCAGCCGTACGGGAATCGAGTCCGGCGGCGAGTGCGATAGCCCCGTCGGAGTCCGTGTGGACGAGGGCGTGGCGCAGCCAGTCCCGCAGTTCCTCGGCCCCGCACGACTGTGCCCACATGGCCGTTGCGATCTCAGCGAAGACCTTGCTGCGGGTGGTGAGTTCGCCCGCGCCGTTCACCACGAACACGGCGACGTGCTCGTCCCAGAACCGGAGTACGTGCTCCGCCACCTCGCCGGCTGCGGCGGGCGGCATGGCCCATCGCAGCGGGTCCCTCAGCATGCCGGTCAGTGACTCGAGGGCGCGTCCCGCTGGAGGAGTCGCCTCGCCCTCGAGGAGCCGTCCGAGCGTGACGAATCCGTCGAGGAGCATGCCCGTCGTCAGGGCGGGTGCCCAGGGCCGGGCCGGGTCGAGCGTCCCCCGTAGCCCCTCCCACCGGTGCACGGACTGTTCCACCGCGCGGTGCAACAACGCCGCACGCCCTTTAGGAAGGTCGGCGTCCGGCACGTTCGCGCAGACGAGGGCGAGCAGAGCGGCGAGCAGCGGCACTGCGAGCAGATGCGCGTGTTCCTTCTTCGCATCCTTGATCCAGGCGCGTCGCGTTGCAAGGAAGGCCGCTCGGTCCGGCCCGGGAATCCGTGCTTTGGCACAGGCGACGAGGATGCTGTCGACCGTTGCGTCGAGATTCTGAGGAGGCGCGAGCTCGACCCGGGGCAGGCCGAGCCGCGCCGCGGCCCCTTGTCCGTTCGTCCGTGTCGTGACCACGAACCCGCAGGAGGGGGGCAGAGAGGCGAGAATCTCTTCGAGTTGTTGCGCGACCCACGGCGCGCGCGCCCCGCATTCGTCCAGCCCGTCGCAGAGGAGGAGCACGTGCCCTTGACCGATTTCCTCATGGAGGTACGCCGCGAGCGGTCCCCGGTCCGCGTCCTGCACGGTGTCCGCCACGGCGTCATTGACCAGGCCATCGAGGGTCAAGCGTCGCGGCTGTCCCTTCAGCAGACGCGGCAGCGACACGGGGATCGGGGCGGGGGCGTCCGCGTGGCTGGCGCAGTGGGCCGCGATCTCGCGTACCGCCACCGACTTGCCTGAGCCCGGTTGCCCCACGATGAGCATGCGGCGCCAGCGCCTCAGGTATTGGAGGAGGAAGGAGGAGGTGCGCTCGCCCTCCACGTCGATCCGGAGGCCGCCGATGAGGTCGTCGACGACGAGGGGCGGGAGGTCATCGGCGAGCAGGCTGAGGTCGATCCGTCCGGCCTCCGCTGTAAGCCGGGTGCGGTACGAGTCGACGGCGTTCCGACGGGAGGCCAGACGCATCGCCACCGGACCCCCCTGGTCCGGGAGCACGGTCACCCTCGAGGCGGTCAGGGCGGCAACCCAGTCCTCGGCGGAACTCCCGAGCGCCTCGCCCGCCTGCCGATGGAAGAAGTCGGCCAGGGCGCTCACGGCACGGTGTCCCTGTGCGTCCGCCACGACGAGGTCCATCAGGGCAGCCAGGAAGTCACGGTGCGGTGCAGGTCCGGTCGAGCCGGGTAGGTGGAGAACACGCGCCCGGTCGAGGACGAGCTCGCGGACCCGTGACGGAAGCCGGTCGGCGAGGAGGGCGAGGGCCCTGGACTCGTCACCAGTCTCCATGCGCAGGCCCGCACGGCGGCGTCGCAGAGCCCGGTCGAGGTTCTTTACCGGCCCGACGAGTTCCTCGCCGGCGATGACCAGAAGATCGTCGGGGCCGAGCGTCGGAGCCTGTCCCACCCACCCCGTCAGCGTCTCTTCCAGCGGACGCCCTCGGTCGATCTTTCGCTTCGCGGACACGTAGGCGCGGCGCCCGTCGGAGAAGGTGACACGGATGTCGTCGGTCGGGTCGCTGGTCTCGAAGTCCAGCCGGACGGGCCACACCCCTACAGGAACGTCCAGCCCCGACACCGGGCGGCCACGGAGCCCGTGTACGGCCAAGTGCGTGGCCAGCTCGCATCGGAAGACACTGCCGACCTCCCCAGCCTGCCCCGCCCTGCTCACCCCGACCGTACTCCGCCCGACCGACCCACACTGCTTGCTCCGGATCTCTGGCGGAGCACCGCCCCATGGTAAGACGTCACGCCGAGAGGTGGGGGCGAGACAAGGGCGGTTGGCGTTCGGGTGCCTGAGCCCTCGTGGTCTCCGCCCTGTGAAAGTCCGGGCGCGATCAGCGTCCGCCCGGACCGGTAAGGCGACGCACAGGCCATCGCCAGTGTCCCGCAGCCGGGGCTCCCGCCCGCCGGCCTACCGGTCTGGCCGGCATCAGCACGAAGCGCATCAGAGCCTCCATCAGAACCGGGGCGGTGCGCCCTGCTTGTGGCAGAGAGCTGTATCTTGCCACTTGGGCAGCGAATGGTGACGGGCGCGCGCTGACCTGGGGCTGCGCAAGGTAATGTGCGTTGACCTGGGAAAACTCCTCTCGGTAGTTCTTACGAGTCAACGCCGTTTCCCAGGCTCATGTGCCATCGCGGCCTCTCACCAGAGAGCGCCTTGCTCGGCTGACGGACGGGTAGTGGGCGGCATCACCGCCAGGCTCACTCGCGTCTTGGAGTTGATGGCACGAGGTTCCGTTGTCACGGCCCCCGCCTCACGCAACTGTCGGACGGCCTCGATCACTTGGGCGGGCCGATAGACGGTTTCCAAGAGGGCGTATCGCTTGAGCTCGGGGATGCTTCGCCCATTGGGCGTTTCGGAGATGAAGTCGTGCAGGATCCGTCGCAGCGGAGCCGTATCTGGTTCGAATACGAGGTCAAGCATCTGCTGTTGAGTGTCCCTGGGGTCGCGGTAGCGGACGCCATAGGAAGGGTCCACCTTCCACATGGCGTCCTTCATCTTCTCCAGCCCCAGTTCGTGCTGGGTGCCGAAGATCAGGTAGAGCATCCTGCCGCCCTCGTCGACCATCTCGAAGTACAGCGTGTGCGTGAAGCCGGCCTGGCGCAGCGTGTTCCGGTATTGCTCGCGCAGGAAGGTGAACTTGCCTGACGGCGGCTGCTGGAAGACGCCTTGCCACTCCTGGCTTCCGAAGGCTTCGTCGCCGAATTGGCGGTGGCCGTCGTGCTTCTCGGCGAACCGGGTGAGGAAGCTGGGCTCGAAGGTCACCATCACTTCGGTGCTGGGATGGCGCCCCAGCTCCTGGAGGAGCGAGAAGGGGATGTCGGGTCCGCCGAAGCTGTCCAACAAGACGAAGAGAGGCTTCCCCAATGCGCCGATGCTCCGCAGCCTCTGCAGGAGGGCCGGGTGGAAATCTCCGTGACGTATATCGACCGCTATTCGTTTGGTGATGTCGTCCGTTTGCCGGGAGCGGGCGAGCTCCATCTGGCGCTGTAACTCTTTGACGCGCCGGGCGTCCTCCTCCATGAGGATCACCCGCATACGTTTCGGGAACCGGTGCAGAGCGTCGGCGAAGACTTCGTAAGCGATGACCGGGGAGCCGGGCTCGCCTTGTTTGTAGACGCCGGCACCCGCGAAGCCTTCGGCGTAACTGATCACGTCGAGTCGTGACAGCAGAATCGGCGCCCATGCCGCCAAGTACTGCTTCAGTAAGTCATGTTTGGCAGCCGTGTGCGGATCGCGTTCCCACACGGCATCCTTCGGTACGGCCACGATCGGTCCCCCTACTCCCGTCGGCCTCGCTGGGGAGAGGGTCACACACCGTTGCCATATGTCACCAGAGTGCGTACGGCGTCTGCTGGACTTTGGCCGTTAATGGGCTGCGACAGGCAGTCGGGCCGGCATCTCGTCCCACGTTGTTCCGTCGAGTTCGCGGCCCCCTGACTTCGGGCTGCGGCCACCCCATTGCTTGAAGAAGAAGGGCACTTCGGCGTGGTTGCAGGCGTCGCGGATGTCCACCAGCCACTCCTCCTGTACGGGGCGATGGTGGGGCCCGGACTCGCCTCCGGCAATAACCCAACCGATGCCGTCCAGTTGTAGACCGGTAAGCGGACCGAGAAGCGGCTCGCAGGACAGGAAGCGCACGGCTGCGGGAACCTGTCGAAGGTCGTCGACACGATCCAGGTGCTCTGCATCTTCGACGGAGACGCCCATCCACAGGTTGGAGGGCCAGTCGAGTTCACCAGCCACACGTCGCAGCCTGCGGGCTCTCTTGGTCAGTAGCTGGTAGGTGTGCTGGGGAGTCTCGGCAATCACCTGGAAGACCTGCCGGACGAAGTCAAGGGGGACCTTGGCGTGGAAAAGGTCGCTCATGGAGTTGACGAAGACCATCCGTGGGGCCCTCCACTGGCGGGGAATGGCCAGTGCGTCAGGGTGAGGGGTGAGGCCGAAGCCCGGGCCGGATGTCCTGGGATCCCCGTCAGTCTGGTACTTGGCAACGCCCATGGCCTTGAGGCGCCTGGATAACGTCAAGGCGTAGCAGTTGTCACACCCGGGGGAGATCCGGTCGCATCCTGTGGTGGGATTCCAGGTCGCCTCGGTCCACTCGATTGTGCTGCGATCGCCCATGGGTCCCCTCCCGTAGCGGGTGGACGCTGGTCATCAGCGCTTTCCCACCCGGCGCTTCGACTGCGCTGCCTAACGAGCGACGTGCCGAACTGACACGCGATCACCCCCATCCTTCACGTCGAACAGGTGTTCTGTGAAGGGGGAGTTGGGATCGAAAGCCGATGTCTGATGGCTAGCCGTCAGTAGAAGCCGTCGGCCGTGAGGTATCGGCTCACCGCTGGACGCCCGCACAGCCCGGCGGCTGTCCACGGCCTCATGGAGCGCGTGACGAGCAGCGAACTCGCGCTCTCGGCTTGGGAAGCGACGGCGCTTCTCTCGAGGGAGGCGTGCTGACCTGCAGATTCGCGCTACTTGTTTGTAGCCGTGAGGCGGCTGAGGCACCGCTAGTGACCTCAGTTCACCGCCCTTATGGGCACGCGGAGGGCATGGGACCCAAGACGGAAAGAGGTCGGCGCTACTGGGCCCCCAGCCTCGGCGAAGATTGCCCTGGCGGAGGACAGCGAGTGGCGCGGCATTGCGACTGCGCACGTGCGGTCAACGCAAGACCGTGCGGTCACCAAACGGGTAAGGGCCTCTTGCACCTTGTCGGCTCTCCAACGGCGTAGCGCGCTCTCTGGCACAGGGTCACGGCATGACCCGCCTGATGACAGCTTGGTCCGCGAAGTCCGCCACATAGACCGTTCCGTCGCCGTCGACACCGACTGCGTTGGGGTTCTTAAGGCCCGCGACCATCGTGGTGAGCGAGCCGTCGGGGCCGACGCATAGGAGTCGTCCGCCGTAGAAGTCCGTCACGTAGATCTCGCCGCTCCGCGCTGGTGCAAGAGCGGCAAGCGTGTTTGTCTGCAGCGGATCGGCGAGCAGTTCTTCCATGGCGTCGGGCTGGTCTGGGTCAATGCGGCAGATCTGCTGTCTCTTCGTCTCGACAGTGATCCCCAGTAGTTTGCCGGTGGCCGGATCCGGAGCAAGCCGTTTGATGAGGTGGGGGGTTCGGCCAAGCAACGTGTACTGGCCATCGGGGGTGTAACGCCAGAGCGTCTGGGTGTGCATGGCAATGATGAGATCCATGCCTTGCCAGGCGAAAGCGAAAATCGAGTTTTCCGGCTCAGGTTTGCTGACGGTGTAGCTGGCGCTCAAGTCCGAGTTCGTGGTGAGGACCAGGAGGTCCGGCTCGCCGAAGAGGTGGATTGCCAAGTCACCGTTTCCAGCGCGGGCCAGGGTCTCGACCCCTCCATAGAACGGTGGCTTGGGTACGACACCCGCAGCCGGCTGTAGTTTCCGCGTGCTGGGGTCGATCTGCCAGATGGTGGGTTCACGGGTGGCGATCAGTAGTCCGGTCTTCTCCGTCCAGATGATGTCACTGACGGGTGGTAGGGCGGTGACCCAGTCCGTGACAGTGCCGCGGGGGTGTGCGCCGGCTTCGACCACTGCTTCGGCGTACTGTCCTTCGTGTTCCAGACGGAGCGTGCAGTGGCCTGTCGCGTTGACGCGCATGCCCTTCTGGCGTTCGACGGAGACGGAACTGCTGTTGTCAGAGCTGATCTTGGGATTGTCGATCGGCTCGGTCCAAGCGGCCGTGCCGTCCGTCTTCCAGGCCAGCGCACGAAGGGGATGGAACTCCTTGACACGGGCCTTGATCAAAGGCGGTTCCAAGCTGATGCGCATGGTGCGGGCTGGGTGCGCAGCTGCAGTCGGATCGCCGTCAAAGAGTGTTGATGCGTCGAATACGACAAACGCTGGCTCGTTGGAGCGGCCGCGGGCCCAAGCACGAGATAGCGTCCTCGTGGTGTCCCAGCTCCATGTGACGTAGTCACCGGGGACGTAGGAGCGCTTGGTTGCGACAATCCGTTGGCCTTCGACTCCCGCTTCTCGGATCACGAGCCGGATGCCGGTGACGTCCAGGGGCTCGATGCAGTCCTGGTTTGTGTAGAGGGGGATGTTGACCTCCTCCACGCGGTACCAGTTCGCCAGTCCTGCTGCCCTGACCAACCAGATTGGCGTGCTGGGGCTTTGTAGCGAGCCGTCGATCAGGACTACGTCATGTTCGTCGGTCGGAATGCCGACTGTGGACACTGTGATAGTCCCGAGGCCGCGGCGTAGGACTGGGCATGGCCGTTCGTCGATGAGAACTCGGGTGGTTGGGGTGGCGCGTTCCACCCGAAGAGTCAGTGTGTCGTCGTCGCGCTGGGCATAGCCGAGAATCGTCGGGGTCACGGCCATGTCCCGATCAAGGAGATCGAGTAGGACGCAAGCATGGGCGAGGAGCCGCACGCATTCCTGCAAGGTCCGACAGATGAGGGCTGGTTTGTCCTTGTGTGCACGGTCTCCACGATGCAGGCCGATTGCGGCCCCGAACATCTCGTATAGCCGCTGCTGGTCACCTTGTCGGTGCGTCACCTTGATCTGGCGTGGCCCCTCCTCCATGAACGCATGTTGCAGCAGTCGGCTCCCAATCACGTCATGCAGTCCGGTGCGGCGTTGTACCTCGGCTTCCACGTGTCGGAAGGCGTCGAAGATGGCGTCGTCGTAGCGCTCCTGGCTCACGGCTGCGGTGCACAGTGCAGCGACGTCTTCGCGCAGCACTGACAGCATGGTCTCGTAGCCGGCGCGGGGGCTCGGAACAACCACTCGGGCGTCCTCAGCAGTGGTGATTACATCGCCCGCGAGGATCGTTTGCTCGTCCGGCGTGTCGGTTTCCGGTTGGGGCGCCGGCGCGACTGCCAGAGGGGCGCTCTGCTGAAGCTCCTCCTCGATTCGAAGGAGGTCAGCACCGCCTCGGACTTCGCGATAGCGTCGCAGGCGACGCCGGTCGATGACGAAAGTCCAATCCCATGGGCCTTCGTGACTGTGCCCTGCCGACTGCCAGAAACTCGGCACCAGCATGCCGAGGACCCGGAGGTGAATCATCGTCTCCCGAGTTCTAGCCGCTTCTGGAGAAACAGACTGCTGGCCCGGAGGAGTTGGCTGGGGAGGTTGGGCATCAGGCACAGGGCCCAAATCCAGTCCGCGCGCCTCGGCGTACTCCCGGCTGGTGACCATGAAGTCGGGAGGGTCGACTGGCGTCTGGGCCTCACGCGAGCACACCCAACCCAAGAAGGAAGCGAGAGCGTCAAGATCGTCTCTGCCGCACTGGCAGGCATTGACGCCGCGGAGGGTCAGGCGGACTTCGTCGTTGTCATAGAACCCGACCTGCCAGGGACGCCTCAGCAACTCCTCTGACACGGACAGCAATGCGGCCTGGGTATCACCGATGCCGAGGCGCTTGTCCATGTGTAGATCGACCGTGCGGTAAGTGGGCCAGGTTCCCTGGGGATAGACCAAGCCGTAGATGAGATCGAGAATTTGCTGCTCTTGTTCACCCAGCGCCATGCCATCATTCTCAACTACCCAGCACACTCTCGACGCCCTTATTCGACCAGGACCTCCAGCTGAGCGAGGGCGCCGTCTCTGTGGATGAGCTAGTGGTCGGAGCCTGAACGGCGGGGCTGTTCAGGCGACGACGAGGGAGCGGAACTCGTTGCGGATGCCGGTGAGAGGTTCGCGGTCCCGGCTGTAGTAGAGCTTGTTGGTGAGCAGAGCTGCCCAGCGGTCCTTCCGGGGGGAGAGCCACATGGCGGTGCCGGTGAAGCCGTAGTGCACCCAGACGTCGTCGGCTTCCGGCGTCGTGCCTGGTGCGGGGTGCCAGAACAGGCCGCGGGGCGGCGCCAGTTCACCGGTGTGGATCTGGAGGGATTCCTTGATCCAGTCCGCGCTGAATCCGGGTGATGCGTTGGGCTGGTTGGGATCGAGGAGGTAGCGCAGGAACGTGGCGAGGTCGTCGAGGACGGAGAAGGCCCCCGCGATGCCGCACACCCCGCCGAGCAGACGGGCAGAGAAGTCGTGGGCGGTCCCCTTGAGATGGGTTCCCGTGCCGTCGTCGAGTTCGGTCGGTGCGCAGCGGGCGGCTGCCTCGAGGCTCAACGGCCCGAAGCAGGTCTGTGCCATGCCCAGCGTGCGCCAGACGCGTTCGGCTGCGAGCGCGTCGAGCCGCTGACCGGAGAGGTGCTCGGCGAGGTAGCCGAGGATAAGGGCGGCGCGGTCGGTGTATTCCACGGCCTCGCCGGGCGGGCGATGCAGGGCTTCACGCAGGACGCCGTCGCGGACGTCCTGCGGGTCGGTGCCGTACAGGTTCTTGAGGTTGGCCCGGAGCGGGACGCCGGCGGTGTGGGTGAGCAGATGGCGTGCGGTCACCTGCGCCAGTTGATGTCCGCTCACTTCAGGCCACAAGTCGCCAAGCGGCGCGTCGAGTTGGAGCTTGCCGTCCTCGACGAGGCAACCGATGGATGACCACACAGCAAGGATCTTGGTCAGGCTGGCGACGTCGAAGACGGTGTCGCTCCGCATCGGCTCGTCGGGCCGCTCGGGATCCAGGACGCCTGTACTGCCGCTAGCTCGGGTTCCTCGGCTGTCACCGACGGCCCACACGGCGCCTGGGTAGATCTTGTCGCGTGCACCGTCGTGGAGGAGTCGGTGGATGCGGTCGGTGTCGAGGTCGAGCGCCATGGTCTCCCGATCGATCGTGGGCCGTGAGATGTCCCGTTGGTCAGCGTAGTGAGGAGGCCGGACCGGAACCGGCTGCGGCACGAACAGGTCAGATGAGCTGTTTGCCGAGGTCGGCCAGAGCAGCGGCGGTGACCTTGAGGGGGTAGCGAGCGGCGTTGGTGCGGCCCGCAGTTTGGAGGGTCGCCAACAGGCCGGGTGCGCAGCGGAGACGGCTGAGGTCTTGGGCGAGGGTGGCTGGGTTGGTGAAGTCGGTGGCCAGGCCGGTTGCGGCGAGGGTATCGCTCAGCCCTGGAACGGGCTGGTAGACGACCGGTAGTCCGCAGGCTTGGGCTTCGAGAGCGACGAGGCCCATGGCTTCGAGGGTGGTCGAGGGCATGACGAGGACGTCGTGGTCGGCGAAGGCTCTCCACAGCTGTGGACGGCTGAGCCAGCCGAGATAGCGGACGTGGACCTTGAGCTGGCGCAGAAGTGGGGCAAGACCATGGAACTGGTGACGAGGCGCTGCGATGCTCAGTTCAACGGCTTGGGCTACGGGCATCGCGCGTAGGAGTGCCTCGATGCCCTTCTCGGCGGTGAGGCGTCCTGCGTAGAGCAGCCGGAGGTGTCCGGTCGGTCGGCGGGCCGGGCGCGGCGGTGGGGTGGTGAGCAGATGGTCGGGGATGCCCCAGGGAATCTTTGCGATCTTCCTGCGCTGCGTGGTGGGTGCGAGCTGAAGGAGCCGATCCGCCATGGCGCCGGTCGGGACGACGATGGCGTCCGCGAGACGCGCGGTTTCCTGCAGGACACGCAGCTGGTCACGGTGGGCTTCGGCGAACAGCAGGTCGGTGCCGTGGACGAGCGCGATGCGAGGGTGTGCGGGTAGGGCGCGTATCAGGGCCGGAGTTCCGCCGAAGGTGAGGTGTTGGAGGTGGAGGACGTCGACGCTGGATGGGTCGATGCGCTGCGCCAGGGCCCGGCGCAACGCGGCCACGTACGCCGTGAATGGAGGCCCGGAGAGGCATTTACCAGGTACGGCCACCAGCTCCAGCTCCGCAGGTAGGTGGGGCGGAGGCGCCTGCGGGGCGAGCATGAAGGCGCTGGCCGAGATCGGTGGGTTCTTGCCGGTGTAGAGGTCGAGGAAGAGCTCGACACTGCCGCCGGCGCTGCCGAAGGGCAGGTCGAGGACGGTCGCTACCTGTGGACTCACGTGCCACCTCCGGCGAGCTCCTCGTAGAGGCGCGAGATGTCGATGCCTGCGGTCGCGGTGTACTTGAGGCCGTGCTGTTGGTAGCTGGCCGGGGTGCCGAGGCTGTGCAGGAAGACGAGCTTGCCGAAGGTCATCCGCGGATAGACGCGGACCGGTCTGGCGGCACGGATCTCCAGCGTCCAGCGGATCGCGTGGCCTTGATGCCCGAGCGGGGCGGAGACGTGGACCCAGATGCCAAGCGCGCCGATGGTGCGGTCGCCGTTGAGGAATTGGGCGTACGTCTCCGATCCGGTCATCTCGAGGGTGATGCCGAGGTAGAGCACGCCAGGGTGCAGGACATATCCGGAGTCCGGGATGGCGGTCTCGGCGTACGGAGTCGGAGAGGCCGCGTCCAGATCGGCGTCGCAGATGCGCAGGGTGTCGCCGAGGCGCCAGTCGTATGCGTTGGGGGAGAGGCGGGCCGGATCGTACGGTTCGATCACGATCTCACCCGTGGCTTGAGCGGCGGCGATCGCGAGTCCGGTGAGGATCACGAGGCCACCGCCCGGAGCTTGGTCACGTCGCGCCAGTAGGCGGAGGGCTGCGGGCCGGTCGCAGCCTGGTACTTGCCTGCGTATGGCGAGATGGGGCCGACGGAGGCGAAGAACATGATCTGTCCGATCCGCATGCCCGAATAGACGCGGAGGGGGCGGATCGGCGTGAGCATCAGGGTCCATTGGCCGTGGAAGCCGATGTCCCCGATGGGGGCGGTGATCTCCACGAAGAGGCCGAGCCGTCCGACGGAAGACCGACCGAACAGCAGCGGGACGAAGACGTCGGAGCCGACCTCTTCGAGGGTGTGGCCGAGGTAGAGCTCGCCGGGTTGGAGGACGTACCCGTCCGGTCCGATCGTGCACTCGGTGGTGGCGTTCGGCTGGTGGGCGTCCAGGACGTCGGCGGTGTAGGTGAGCAGCATCGGGCCGAGGCGGACGTTGTAGCTGTTGGGATTGACCTGCTCGGAGGCGAAGGGCGTGATCCGCAGGCGGCCGTCGTGCGCGGCGGCGGTGATTTCGGGGCCGGTGAGGATCATCGCGTGCCTCCGTCGGCGGGCGCAGTGAGGACGTGCTTGAGGGCCTGACCGAGGAGCAGCCCTGCTGCGTGTGAGCGGCCGGCCAGGTAGTTGTCTGCGAGGTAGTCGGTGGTCAGCATCGTGGTGATGCCGTCCGGCAACGGGTCCGGCGACGCGACGAGAGGACCGGCCTGTTCCGTGAGGGAGGTCAACAGGCCGTGAACGTCCTGACGGAAGTGTTCTGGGATACGGGCGTGAACGAGCTGGTTGCCGAAGGGCTCGATGGCGAGCAGGTCGCCCAGCGTGAGGATGTCGTCGAGCGGGACAGGCCGCAGCGCGGTGTGGTTGAGGATGACTGCGTCGACGCCGAGTCCGCTCCGCAGACGCGTGGCCAGGTCGAGGAGCAGGCCGCGGCGATCGGGTGTCTGGTGGCTATACGCCCGAGCGACGGGCCCGAGGCCGCTTGCCAACTCCTTCCCGACTCTCCCGATTTCCTTGATCGCCTCTGACAGTTCGGCTGGAACAGCTGCTGGTTTCCGGTCCGGGAAGCGAGTGGTGCCGGCGCCCCAGCCCGGCCCGATCGGCGTGGCAACCGCGTACCCGTCGGCGAGTTCCCGTCCTTTGACGATGAGCGTGTCGCCCACCCGAGCCGGGCCGGATTGATCGCTGTGGCAGTGCCCGGCGAAGATCACGTCTAGAAACGGGCATGCAGCCGCCAGCTTGAGGTCCTCGTCGAACCCGGAGTGGCTGAGCAGGATCCAGCTGTCCACCTCATGGTGGTGGGCGAGCATCAGCTCGCGCAGCGCCTGGACAGGATCGGTGACGCGGTGTTCGGCGCGCTGGCCGACGGGAATCGAGTGGAAAGCCTGCCGACCGATCACCGCGGTGACGCCGACGCGTCGGCCGTCGATCTCGACGACCCGCACGCGGCGGAAGAGCGTGTCGCCTGTGTCGGCATGGACGGCGTTGGCGCAGACGGTGAGGCAGTGGAGGTCGGGTTCGAAGTGGTGCGGCCACCCGTGGTTGCCGGGCGCCAGGACGTCGTACAGCTTGAGCAGGATCTTGCGCTCGATGGTGCCGTGAGCGAGGCGGTAGTAGCCCGAGCCTTCGAAGAAGTCGCCGCAGTCCACGACGAGCGAGGTCGGGCGGAGAACGTGGAGGTGGGTCAGGAACGGGGCGGCGTGGTCGAGGGTGGAGTGGACGTCGGTGGTGGCCACGATCTGGCGCAGGGTGCGGGTGGCGGTCATGGGGTGACCTCGCAGATGTCGGCACCCAGCGCACGGAGCTTGCCGGGGAGGTCGGCGTGACCACGGCGGAGTTGGTCGAGGCCGCCAACGGTGGTGACGCCTCGCGCGGTGAGGCCAGCGACCATGAGGGCGGAGCCGGTGCGGATGTCGGTTGCCTCCACACCCGCGCCGGTCAGTCGCTGGGGGCCGGTCAGACGGCATTCGGTGGGGGAGATCTCCTCGATCTTGGCTCCGAGGCGGGCCAGTTGGGGCAACAGGTTGCCGTGGCGGCCGGGATTGATCGCGTCGGCGAAGAGGTGGGTGCCGGGTAGGCCGAGGGCGAGTGCCATGAGGGGCGGTTCGAAGTCGGCGTCCAGGCCGCCCGGGCTGAGGGAGGCGATAGCGCGGAGAGGGCGCCCTGCCGACTTCGCGTCCTGGGCGCGGACAGAGAGCGCACCGCCCTCGACGTCGGCAGGAATGCCCAACTGCGTGAGAGCCAAGACCAGTGGCCCCACATCCCTGCCGCCTACGCCCCTGATGCATGCTTCGCCACGCGTGGCGGCGACGGCGCAGGCCAGGGTGCCGGCCTCGATCTTGTCTCCGGGTACCTCCCACACCACGGCGTTACCCTGTCCGGAAGACGGTGGCGAAAGGGTCAGAACATCCTCGCCGACCCGGATCTCCCAGCCCACAGCGTCCAGCGCGTCCAGCACGCACAGGACCTCCGGTGAGAGATTTGGGCCACCCAGTCGCAACGGGCGACCGGTCGTCACGGCACGGAGGACGGCGGCCACCGTGGCCCCACGGGAGCGGAACGGCAGCACCAGCGAGACCGTGCCGGTGTGCGGCATGACGGCCTCGACGCGGTAGCCGGAGTCGTCTAATGCGGTCCGGTCGCCGAACGCCTCGTAGACCTTGAAGTGCAGTTCCATCCCGCGGGCGCCGATCCGGCAGCCTCCCGGCCAGGGCAAGCGGGCCGCACCGTGGCGGGCGAGTAGAGCGGGCACCAGGTAGTACGACGCGCGGATGTGGGCGGCCTGAGCCAGGTCGGGATGTGTGCGCTGGCTCTCCGTCGGCAGGACCACTGCGCTCGTTGGCTCGCCCGCCGGGTGTGCGACGTGCCAGCCCGCCTGCTGCAACAGCGCCTGCATGATCTGGACGTCTGTGTTCGCCGGGATGTTGCCCAGTCGCACCGGGCGGCCGAGGGCTGCCGCGGCGGCCAGCAAGGGCAGAGCGGCGTTCTTCGAGCCGTCCACGGCGACGGCGCCCGAGAGCGGGGGACCGGGGCGTACGGCGATCACTTCGGCTGCGACGGCCGGGGTGCGGGTGGTCGGCATCATCAACTCCTCTGGAGGGGAAGGGAGACGGCGATTTCGTGGTCCGGGCCCGTGGTCAGGGCGATCTCGGCCCAGCACCGTTTGCCCGTGGGCGTCGGCTCGGCGCCGTACCGGTCGGTGAGAGCGGCGACGAGGAACAGGCCCCGGCCGTTCTCGCTGTGCTCGTCCGGGAAATCGGGCCGAGGCAGCACCGGACTGGAGTCGCACACCTCGACGCGTAGGACGGCCTCAATGAGCCGCACCTCCATGGAGACCTGGCCGGAGCCGGCGTACCGGACGGCGTTGGTGACCAGCTCGCTGATCACCAGCTCGGCCGTGTGCACCACCTCGTCGCCCAGATCCGCTTCCCAGCCTTGTATCGCCTCTGCGGCCTGGTGCCGGGCGGAGGCGACCGCGGTGGGGGTAGCGGGTAGGGACAGGTTGAGCTGGTGCGCTGCCATGAGCGGCCTCCCGAAGTTGGTGCGGCCACTTCACGCAACCAGCTGGTCGCGGCGGGTGGTTAGCCCAGGTGCTGGCGCTGCATCGGTTATGCAGGAGCTGCATCACGGCGAAGTACGGCTGATCTACGCTCGGTTGAACAGGCAGGATCGGCGGCGGCGGAAGGGGCCGTGGCAGATGGCCGGAGCACACAGTGAAGCGAGACGGATCGGTGAAGTGATCCGTCAGGCAAGGGTGTTACAGCGACGCTCGCAGAAGGACGTCGCCGCCGCGCTCGGCTACCACCAGTCCAAGGTCAGTCGCCTGGAAGGTGGCCGGGGCACAGAGGACATTCGCGTCCTGCGTGCCGTCGCGCAGGAACTCAAGATCCCACCTCAGCAGTTGGGCCTCGCCACTGCTCCCGACGCCTCCGCCACTCACCCCGAAGATGAAGACATGCACCGCCGTACCTTCCTCGCTGCGAGCATTGCCGCCCTCGCGACCCCAGCCACCTCCGCTGCCACCCACGACGACCTGGTGCAAGCTCTTCTGCCTGGCCTGAGCCCGACGACCTCCGGTGCTCCGTTGGACACGGCGGTCCTCCGTGAACGGGTCGGCGCTGCCCGCAGACTCTTCTACACCTGCGACTACGCGGAATTGGAACGAAGCCTGCCCGGCTTGATCGCTGATCTGAGGCTGGCCTCTAGTGATGCGGCAGACAGCGATGTGCTGTCCGCCCTGCTGGCCACCACGTACCAGACCTCGACAAGCCTCCTGCTCAAGCAGCACGATCAGGGCAACGCCTGGCTCGCCGTCGGCCGCGCGATGGCCGAGGCCGAACGCTCCGGCGACCCCGTGGTCCTCGCCTCCAGCGTTCGCGTGCAGGCCCACGTCCTGGCCCGTGAGAAGCACACCGCCCAAGCCGTCACCCTCGTCCGGCACACCGCCGACCAGCTCACCGGATCCTACGACCGTCGATCCCCGAAGTACCTGGCCGCCGTAGGGCTGTTGCTGCTGCGTGGCGTGACCGCAGCCAGTGGTCGAGGCGATCGCGTGGCCACCGAAGAGTTCCTCTCCGAGGCCAAAGAGGTCGCCCGCTACGTTTCGCTCGACCGGCCGGACGCCTGGGCAAACTTCAGCCCCACGAACGTCGCCCTCCACGAGCTCAGCGCCCTAGTGGCCTTCGGCGACTCCGGGCTCGCCCTTCAAGCGGCTCGCCCCCTCATGCGTCGACACATCCCTGTGCCCGAGCGCCGTGCCGCCCTCTGGGTGGAGGCGGCTCGTGCCTACAGTCAGCAGGGCCGCCTCGCCGACGGCTACCAAGCCCTCCGTATCGCCGAGACCTGTGCCGCCCAGGACGTGCGGCGCCCCGCCGTCCGCGACCTGGTCGCCGACATGGCCGCACGCGACCGCGGCCGTACCCTGCCGGAACTGCACCACTTCAGCCGCCAACTGGGAGTCCCTGCGTGACCGAGCCGAACGCCCCGGAGAAGAAGCCGTTCCTCTACGTCGTCGTGTGCGCCTGCGGCATCGCCGGCGACGTCGGCAGGCTGATCACCGCCGCGCAGGAACGGCACTGGGACGTCGGTGTGATCGCCACCCCGCAGGGTCTGGGCTTCCTCGACACCGAGGCGATCGAAGCCCAGACCGGCTATCCGATCCGCTCGGCCTGGCGTACGCCGGGCGAGGCCCGACCTCTGCCACCTGCGGACGCCATCGCGGTCGCGCCGGCTACCTTCAACACGGTCAACAAGTGGGCTGCCGGCATCTCCGACACCCTCGCCCTGGGCGTTCTGTGCGAGGCGTACGGCATGGGCATTCCCACGGCCGTCCTGCCATACCTGAACACGGCCCAGGCAGCCCATCCCGCCTACCGCCGAAGCCTTGACCAGCTGGGCGAGATGAATGTTCGGATCGGCAGCTACGAGCCGCATCGCCCCAAGGCGGGCGGCGGCGCCGATCGCTTCCGCTGGGAGGAAGCCTTGGAGCTGCTGGAGCCCAGGCTCCCTGGTTGACCCTGAGGGGCGGCTTGGTCAGGAGCTGGGTAGCAGAGCCAGGACGGTGGATTGGACGAGCTGGGCAGCGGCGAGGAGGTTCGGGATGCCGCCGCAGCGTTCGACGAGGTTCTGGAGCATGTAGCGCACGGTGCCGGGCTCGCGTTCGGGTTCGTCGAGGCGCGGCGTGATCATGGCGAGGTCGCGAAGGGCGGCGTCTGCTTCGGGGTACTGGCCCCGCAGTCCTTCCAGGCGTCGCCGGAGGTCCTCGATGCTTTCGCGGGCTTTGTCAACGGCTTCGTTGGTGATGTTGTTGGTCTGGGTGGCGTTCTGGGAGAACGGGGCGGCCTGGGCGGGCCCGGTCATGTCGCCGTTGTTGATGATCCCGAAGTTGGGACCGTTGGGGACCGGGTCGGGTTGGCGGCGGATGGCCATGCGGGGCTCCTGGCGGGCTCGTGGGTCAGTTCGTCATGGAGGGGTTGGCGGAGAACGGCGTGGCCTGTACGGGGCCGGTCATGGTGCCGCCGTTCATGACGCCGAAGTTGTAGATCGCGGTGGCCTGTTGCTGATAGGCGGCGATGTCGACGTTGTGGTCGCGCAGGAAGATCTCGGTGGAGTCGAAGACGCGGCGCTGCATCATCTGCACGTAGTAGCGGGCGTCGTCGTTCATGTGCATGTCCTCGAGCCAGCGGACGCTGTAGACCTCGCGAAGGCTGACCGGGCCACTGCCCGGATCGAGTTCGGGGCGCTTGCGCGGCTTGCGGCGTATGAGCCGATCGAGTCCGACGTAGACGTCACCGAGCGCATTGAACGCCGTGCGGGCGAGCCACTTCAGGTTGCGGGGGTCGGCGGACTTGAGTCCGGCCGCCTTCGGGTTGAGCGGACCCATGATGTGCGGGCGAACGGTGACGCGCAGGAAGCCGCCCTGGTAGGCGAAGTGGACGAGTATGGCGGCGATCAGGTCGCCGTTCCAGGCGGTGACACGGGCCCAGATGTAGCGGCGGGCGATCTCCTCGACGGGCTTGTCGCCGAAGCTGTCCACGGCGAGGGTGTGCAGGCTGCGCCAGGTGTCGTCGTCGATCTCGTCCCACCGCTTGTAGTGGATGCCGGCGATCCCGATGACTTCCATGCGTGGGATGGGGTGCTCGCGGTGGTGAGCGGGCGCCGGGTCGTCCAGGCGGCGCGCGACATGGGCGTGCAACTGGGCGACGGTGAAATGCTTCAGCGGCTTGCGGGCCACCGGCTTGTTTTGCTTGGCCAGCGCCTCCAGGACAGCCTTGGCCACCTCGGCCATGTCGGGCTGGCCTGTGCTTTGCGCCGGTGAGGCGAATCCTGGAGGTGGCCCGGAGATGTCGTCATCCTCGTCCTGGCCCTCCGGCGCGGGCTCCACGTCGATGCCGATGACCGCCTCGTTCCATGCCTGGAGACCTCCCCCGAGAAATCGGTGCCGGTCACCGGTTCGTCGACGCTCGTAGAGGTACGGCAGCGCGTGAGCCTGCACGGACGGTGTGGGTGCATGCAGTTCTCCGGCCAGCAGCGCGTTGAACCGCGCCTGCGCCAGGCAGCGTTCGACCACATAGACGCCCCACACCCCGCCCAGCAGGACCAGAGCCGCCCAACCCGCCGTCAGAACTCCGGCGATCACCTGCCAGACGACGAGTGCGATCACCGCCGTGACTGCTATTCGTCGTCTTCGCATGTGGCGGATGGCACGGTCGCTGGCGTGGATGACGGGTTCCTGGTGAAAACCGTAGACCGGCACCGGCCGCTCCGACTTCTTGATGCGGCGCCGGACCCAGACCGCATAGTCCTCGCCCAGCACGACCGACGGAGGCGCCGGCTCGGACGCGTCAGCGGGCTTCTCTTCTTCCTTCGCGGGAAACAGCCACCGCAGGCGTTTCCGCACGGCTGCCTTCAGCTTCTTCCACAGGTCTGCGAGTTGGGCACGGAGCACGGCCAGCCAGTCCGTGCGGGCGAAGGCGGCGGCACTCAACCGGCGGGTGACGCCTTCGGTGTACACGCCGTGACGGATCACGTCTCCGGCGACATCCGCGGTCCCCAGCGGTACCGCAGGCGCCGAAAAGACCGACTGATGCTCTGCGAACGCCAACTCCCCACCCCCGTGTCCAGCGAACCAACCGGGATGACATCTCGGCAGGCACAAAGGGGCATCGTCCACGCGCACGGCGAGTGCGGCCATACCGCAAACCCGCACAAGCCGTGCATGATGGCGTCCCGGTTGAATGTTGACCGAAAGGCGCCCCTAGTCCGAAGCCAATTTGCACACGAGGCGTTGGCTCGCTGAGGGCCTGATCAGCGCCGCCGTGTCGGTGACCCCTGTGGTGGCTGGCCGATAGCTGCCGCGGGGTGGACCGGCACACTGGACCGTTGCATGGCACTGTGGGCCCTGGCTGCCTGGGCCCAAGGACCAGGAACGTGGCGCTCGCCGAGGCGGCGGATACGCCAGGTCAGCGCGCGGGCGAGACTGCGGGCGCCGTCCAGGGCACGTTGGTGCAGCGCTTGGCCGAGAACGGTGGCTGCGTCGTGTCCTGCTGCCTCTGCCTCAGCGAGCACGGTGGCGAGTGCGTCCCAAGCGGGGTCGTTGAGGATGCGCTCGGCGTGCTCCGGAACCACATCCTGAAGGTGGTGGGCGAAGCGGCGCTTGGTCTGCGGGCCAGGTGTCCGACTGGCGAGGCCGACCAGGACGGGCTCGACGGTCTGCGCGTACGCGGTCTGCAGATGGAGGAGGGCCTGTTCGGCTGCCGCCTCCTGCTGGGCGTGCTGGCGGGTGCGGTGCCAGTGCAGCGCGAAGGCGACCGCGGTGAGTGCGGCGTCCAGGAGCATGGTGAGCCCGGTGCCGTCACTGTCCTGTGGCCTCTCGCGCCAGATGGTCTGGATGCTGCGGCGCAGGGCGCGGGTGCTGTCGAGGTCGGCGGCGATGCGGGAGCGGGTGGCGCGCTCGAAGGCAGCGGCGGCTTGTTCGAGTTTGGCCCGCGCCGCGGTCGGTGCCATGACGGGCAGCAGGTCCAGCGCCGCGCCAAGCGCGACGAGTTGGCCCTGGGCCGTCTGCTCGTCGGCTTTCGTGAGGTGGTGGGGGATGCGTTCGGTGGCGGCGGTGGCTTGGTGCCACGGGTTGCCAGGGTGGATGGTGGCCGGCTCGGGGCTGGTGGTGGCGAGGCGTTCGCGGATCTTGGGCAGGGAGAGGTCAGGGGCGAGGGTGGAGCCCGCGAACCACACCAGGTCGCCTTCCTCGTTCACGTTGCCGGGCAGGGCGAAGTTGCAGCCGAGCGCGTCGCCGGAGGGAGCGAGCTTGAGGCGTACATCCACGCCGGTCGCCTCCAGCAGCGAGAAGAACTCGGCCTCGTCGGCCGCGGCGGCGACCGCGCGGCGCACCCGCATGCGCAGGATCTCGCGGGCGGTGGCGTCCTGGCCCTGGCGTTTGGCCTTGAAGTGCTCCTTGCTGGTGGGGCGTTTGGCGGCGGTGCCGTCGCCCGGCTTCAAGCGCCGTAGCCTGTAGTCGACTTCGATCTCTCGGGCCTCGCGCTGGACGGCCCGGATGTCGTAGTCCCGTTTGGGGCGGCGGCCGTCCTGGCGGACAAGGGTGGCGGCGATGTGGATGTGGTCGTCGGCATGCCGTACGGCCACCCAGCGGCAGGCTTCGGCGTCTCCCGCGGGGGCGATGCCGGCGGCGGCCACGATCCGGCGGGCGATCTCCGCCCACTGGGCGTCGGACAGGATGGGGTCCTCTGGGGCGGCGCGGACCGGGCAGTGCCAGACCGTGGTCTTCGGAGCCTGGCGGCCGAGCATCGCCACCGGCTGGTCGAGCTGCGTGTAGAGCTGCTTCTCCACCTCCTTGGGGTCGCGGTGCGGGCTGCGGCCGGGATCGGGGGCGAAGTCGTTCCAGGACGCGACCAGGTGGGGGTCGACGTGCTCGTTGGCGTCGCCCTTGCCGAAGAGGTAGGCGATCAGGCGGCGGGTGCTGCCCTTGCCGGTGATGATCTTCGGTATCACCGGCCCTGCCTTCCCTCCGTGACCTGGGCGACGGCGGTGTCCACGTCGTCGATCGACGCTTCGACGCGGGCCAGGAGCCGGTGGACGACGTCTGGCTCGGGCCAGGCGCCGTCCTTGTTGAGGTGCCAGGTGAGCTGGTTGAGGTTGCTGCCGATCATGCCCAGCTGGCGGTTGGCGGCCATCAGCGCCTTCACCATGGCGCGGTAGTCGGCGATCGCCGCCGTCGGGTCCTCGGCGCGGGCCGCGGCGAGCGACGCCTCGGCGACGTAGCCGCCGGTCTGCATGCGGCAGAGCGCGGCGGCGTGGGCGAGGTCGGTGAACTCGCTGTCGCTGTAGCGGGGGTGGACGCGGCGCTCACGCAGGCGCGACTGACGCAGACGGCGCTGCGGCTTCGGTGTCTGCGCGGCGTGCGGCGACGGTCTGGTGGCTCCCGTCTCGGTCGGCACCCCCGGGCCGACCGACCTCGGTGCCCCCTCGGCGCCGGGTGCCTCCGCCATCTCGGGGGCGGAGGCCGGGTAAGGACTCCTTACCCGACAACTTGCTGCGCTGTCTGGGGCTGAGGTGGTGTGCGTCTGCTGTTGAGCTGTGGGGAGTTCGTGGTGCTGTTCGTGCAAGGATGCGCTCCGGTGGTGAGGGGGCGGGAGATGTGTCACGTGCGTCGCATGCGTCCCATGCCTGGTCAGCACAGGTACGGACACTCGGGCAGGTACGGAGAAGTCCGTCCCGGCGAGGACATCCGTCCCCGCGGTGACCTGCGCGGGGACGGATGCGACGCAGTGATACGGACCCAGCGGGAGGCGGGTCAGCGGGCGCGTTTCGGGCTGACGGGGCCGCTGCGCGGGCCGATGGGCAGCTGACCCGCCGGGGCGGCGGGCGGCTTGCCCTGGGCCGGGGGCGCGGGTGTGGCGTCGTGCGTGGGGGCGGGCGCCGTCTCGGTGAGGTCGGGGCAGTGTCGGGCCCAGCTGTCGAGGAACCGGTTACGGGCGTACCCCTTGGCCTGCCTGCCCTTGTCGAACCGGTAGTTGGCCGGGCGGATGTCGAAGTCCCGGAGCATTCTGCCCAGGTGGTAGGCGTTGAGCCCGTTGGTGCCGTGCTCTGCCCAGGGGGCGTCGGGGTCCTGGAGCAGGGCGGTGACCAGATCCAGGGAGGACAGGGCTTCGGGGTTGCCGTGTGCCTCGAAGACGCTGTGGATGTCGCGCAGCAACCTTGTCTTCAGGTTGGTCTGCTCGTCCTGGACGGCCTCGAACCGGGTCATCGCGACACAGGCCGCACGGGCGCTGGCGGGCCAGTGGCCGCCGGCCAGGTCGGCGATGATGATCAGCGGCTCCCAGGTGTCCGCCGCCCGGTCCTCCACCGGCATGGTCGGCGCCATGCGGCCGGCCGTGCCGCGCAGCGGTCCCAGCCAGGCGGCCAGTTTGTCCCGCAGTGCGTTCAGTTCCGGTGTGGCGTAGCGCGAGCGGAACGGGGTCACCTTCTCGCCCGGCTTGCGCTTTTGCATGCGGAGCACGACCGCCCGGTCCGTGATCGTGTCGGGCAGGTCGCCGATCGAGGCCAGCGCGGCCATGGCGAAGGTCGGATACGGGGTCGGCTTGTGCTCCGGACCGGAGATGCGCCAGGCGGGCCGGTTGCGCTGGTGTCCGGCGTTCAGCAGGCCGCGAAGGTCCTCGTTGTCGCCCGCCTTGCTGAAGATGGTGTCGGCCTCGTCCACCAGGATCGTGCGCGGGTTCTTGCCGATGACGCGGAAGAGCACCGCCGTGGACATGTTCACCGTCATGATCGGCTGGTGCACGGTCTCGTGGAGCACGTCCAGAACCCGGGACTTGCCGCAGCCCTTCGTCGGGCCGACGACTGCCAGACGCGGCGCGTGCTGCAGAACGGTCTGGATGTGCGTGGCCGCCACCCACAGGGTGACCGCTGTCAGTGCCTCGTCACTGGGCAGTACGACGTACTTCCCGATCACCGCCCGCAACTCATGCAGCAGTTCCGCACCCTCACCGGAACCTTGTTCCTCAGGGTCTGCCGGTCCCTGAGGAGGCCGGGAGACGGTCCCGTGATCCGGTCCCGGTGCGTCGACGGGACCGGTCCCCTCCTGCTGGGCGGTTCCCGCCACGGGGCTGTCAGACCCTGGCGACTGGCGGGGACCGTGATCACGGTCCCCATGGCGGTCCCCTGGTGCAACTGCAGCCTCTTGGGGACCGGTCCCCGATTTCCCGCCGCTAACCTGCGATTTTGCACTGGATGCCGATACGGGGACCGGGACGTGCGGGGACCGAGCAGCGGGCACGTCGCGGGGACGGTCCCCAACACCAGCATCAGCAGACGGCCAGGGACGGTCCCCGTGTGTTTCCACATCCGCCGAGTGCTCGACGGTCCCCGACGCTGGGGACCGTGTGTCCGCCTGATCCCTGCGGCGCCAGGGGACGCCCTCGCCAGGGATCGCCGGAGTGGGCCAGCCGGTCGGGGAGGTGTTCGTGGAGCTGGGGGACGTAGGGTCCTCCATAGGCGTTCCTCTCCGGTGAGGGGTAGGACGGGCAAAGTCCCGCCCCTCACCAGCTCGTTCGTTCAGGGATGGGCGATCAGTCGGGAAGTCTTCGGCCCTCGGCGTTGGCGCGCCGGGGGCCGCTTCGTTGTCCGCGCCAGACGCGGGGTCAGGCCGTGAGGTCGTACGACGTCTGGGCATCCAGCCACGAGTCCACCTCCCGCCAGCGGTAGCGCAGGTGACGGCCGACCTTGTGGACGCTGGGGCCGATGCCCCGGTACTTCCACTGGTAGAGGGTCTTGACCGGTACCCCGAGGTACGCGGCCACGTCGGCGGGAGTGGCGAGCTGGTCACGCTCGGCGCCGGCAAGGCGCGGGGAGTGGTTCGGCAATGAGGTCTCCATATCGGAATCAGGGTTTTTGATGGCAGGCGTGGGCGACACAGCCACACCACCTGGGAAGCGTCCAGAGTGAATTCTTAAACTCCCGGTTACTTCCCTCGGCGTCGCCGGGGAAGACCAAAACTGTAAGGGCGGATCGCCGGTTGCCGAAATGGCTCCCGCGGAAGCCGAAATTTTCTGCGGCGAAGCAACCGGCCGAGGTGCCGGAATCCGGTACCTCGGCAGCTCAGAAGCGGTGTCCAGCAGTCAGGAGTGACGCGGCCAGCCCGCCGGACACCTCATCCGATAGGTGCTCAAATCGCCCAATTCTTTGACGCGGAGGGAAGGTAGCACAACCTCCTCGCTGAAACGGCTCGTGATGTACCGGAATTCGACGAGACGAACACCACTTCGCCCCCGAACGACTTTTGGAGAGTTTAAGAACTAACTCTTGCCATAGCGGTCGGCTGCAAGTTACAGCTATCTGTCATGCCCAACCGACCTGTCGAAATAGGCCCCGCCGGCCTTCACGCCGCCCGCGCCATCGAGCACCTACGCCTCGTGCGCGGGCTGACCCAGCACCAGCTCGGCGCCCGCTGCACCGCACTGGGCCGCCCGATGGCCAACACCGCCCTCAGCCGCACCGAACGCGCCCGCCGCCGCTGCGACATCGACGACCTCGTCGCCATCGCCACCGGGCTCGGCGTTCCTCCCGCGACCCTGCTCCTGCCACTCCCGTCAGGGCCCAGTGATGACCGGAGGGGGTGCTAGTTGGCGCGGGTCTGGATTGAGGACCGCATAGGGCACGCGGCGTACGTTCGCGCTGCGGCGGAAGCCAAGCGGGCGGGCCGTACGCCACCGGGGCGCTACCGCGTGCGCTGGTACGACCCTGACGGCAAGCCGAAGATGAAGACCTTCACCCGCAAGGTCGATGCCGAGGCGGAGCGGACGAAGATGGAGTCCCGCCTCAGCGACGGCTCCTACCGTGATCCAGCCGCCGCGCGGGCGAAGTTCGCAGAGATAGCGGAGTCCTGGCTGGCTGCGCAGCTCCATCTCAAGCGTTCAACCCGAGGCCGCTATCGCGGTGTTCTCGACGTCCACGTGATCCCCAAGTGGGGCACCACGCCATTGGACCGCATCCACTTCGAGGACATCGCCGAGTGGCTCGCGGACCTGCTGTCCGGCGAGGCGACCGGCGGCAGGAAGCTGAGCCCTCGGTCGGTCCGCAAGGCGTACGTCGTTCTCAGCCGTGTTCTCGGCTACGCGGTCAAGGCCCGTCGTCTGGCGGTCAACCCGGCTGTCGGCGTGCCCTTGCCGAAGGTGATGCCCGCTGACCACGTGTACCTCGACGACATGCAGGTCGACGGGCTGGCCAACGCGGCAGGCGCCTACCGGGTGTTCATCCTGCTGCTGGCCTACACGGGTCTGCGCTGGGGTGAGGCGTCCGCGCTGAAGGTGGGACGTGTCGACCTGGACGCCTGCCGGGCGCACATCGTCGAGGCGTACGTCGAGGACAACGGCAAGCTCTACCTTGACACCCCCAAGAACCACGAGCGTCGCTCCGTACCGATCCCGCGGTTCCTGGCCGAGGAGCTGAAGCCTCACGTCCAGGGGCGGGGAGATGAGGAACTGCTCTTCACCGCCCCGCAGCGCGGGCCTCTGCGGGCCCGCAACTTCCGTCAGCGGTTCTTCGCGCCGGCGGTCGTGAAGGCCGGACTGGGGCACCTCAAGGTCACCCCGCACAAGCTGAGGCACACGGCAGCCTCGCTCGCCATCGCCAGCGGCGCGGACGTCAACGTCGTCCAGACGATGCTGGGCCACAAGTCGGCGACGCTGACCCTGGACACGTACGGGCATCTCTTCCCGGACCGCCTGGACGAGGTCTCGAAGAAGATGCACAAGCGCCGCTCCAAGCAACTGGCCAAGGCGAAGGCCAAGCTGGAGAAAGCGGAGAAGGAAGCCCGCAAGGCTGCCGAGGCCGTGGCCGTCCTGGAGGATCCCGCGGCGTGATGTGTGCCAAATCCGTGCTGTCTTTGACAGCAGGGGTCGTTTCGGCGGCGCGGCGGAACGCTCCCTGCTGTCGGGCTGCTAGGGCAGGTCGCGGCGGACCAACGCCCGAGCGAATGGTTGTCCGGTGGCCTGGGCGTAGGCCATCCGCTCGCGCACCTCGCGGAGGGTGCGCGGGCGGTAGCCGGGGCCGCCGCAGCAGCTCTTGTGGAAGCGCACACCGGCGTGCAGCAGCACTGAGAGAGTGCGCCAGGCGGCGGTGTCCCGCCTCTTGGGTGCCGCGAAGGCGGAGCCGACGTGGATCAGTGGTTCGGCGCAGCGTGGACAGACCCGGTCGTGGTCGTGGTAGCCGGGGTAGGGCTGCTTGTACGAGGCCCGGCAGGGCAGGCAAACGTACGAGGTCTTGGCATGGGCCATGCGGGAAGGGTAGAGCCACCACAGGGTCGGGCTCGACAGATTTCCGGCAGCCTGCGCAGGCCCTTCAGTAAAGGTGGGGCGGCGATGGCCGACCGTACTTGCTTCTACTCGCCCCTTCGGAGTGCTGCGTCGACGGCGGCAGCATCCCTCGCGGCCAGCTCGCTGATCTCTCTGGGGACCTCGCGGTCGTCGTACACGAAGAGTCTTGCGTCGACGATGTGGGTCTTCGGTTGCCAGCCGAGACGACGGCCCGCCTCGCGTGCAGCACGACGGACGTCCTTGAGTTCGCCCATCTCCTCAAGATCGCCGCTGCTCAGGATCAGCTGCCCGTGGTAGCCCCGGTAGCGAGGCTTCAGTGAAGCCCGCATCAGGCTCTCCAAGCGGTCGACCAGCTTGTCGTGCCGGCGCCGGGCCAACTCGTCCTTCGCGGGCATCTCACACAGCTCCCCACCTCTGCCCACAGCTGCATGTGTGCCATATGTGTGCTGCGAGTACGAAGGCCCTCCCGTCCGTCGGACGAAAGGGCCTCTGACCAGGTGTTTCTCTGTGCCCCCGGCAGGATTCGAACCTGCGACACCCGCTTTAGGAGAGCGGTGCTCTATCCCCTGAGCTACGAAGGCGGGGCTTGGGCGAAACCTTGGTCAAGCCCTGAGCGACCCGGGGCGAGCTGCCGTGTCGAGGAGGTGGGCTGAGGGCCCACGACGCATGCCACGGCGCCTGCCGGGGCGCTCGGTCCACAGGTTACCGGATCAGGGCTCGGTTGGGCGCTGGCGTCGGTAAGCCGGGTGCTGAGGTGGTCAGGCCGTGTGCCTCGGCGCGCGGGAACCTCCCTGGCGGAGGGCTCGACCCGTCGAGTTGACGGGCCGGGTGATTGCCGAGGGGCAGGCATCCCGCAACCGCCAAGACTTCAATCGTCTCATTGACGATAAGTGTCGTCCTGTGCCAAGCTGGCGGGGCGTCAATGTGCGGACACACACATCGTTTTCGGAACTTCCTCACGCCTGCGCCGCCCGGGCGCCCCCGCCTCGCACTGCCGCCTGCCACGTCCCGTCACCGTCCGTCCGGTCCGCCTCTTCCGCGCGCCGCCGCACCTTACGGAGCCCCCGATGCCCCATGCCCGCGTTCCGCACCCCCGACTGGACGCGCACAGCGTCGACCGGGCCGCCGGCGTACTTCTCGGTGCGGCCGTGGGCGACGCGCTGGGCGTGCCCTACGAGTTCGAGGCGCGACTGCGCGACGACCAGCAGCCGCGGATGATCGGCGGCGGGCTGGGACCGTACGAGCCCGGCGAGTACTCCGACGACACCCAGATGCAGGTCTGCATCGCCGAGGTCGCGGCCACCGGCGCGGACCTGCGCACCCCAGAGGCTCTCGACGCGATCGCCGTCAACTTCCAGAAGTGGCTGAGCGGCGGCGCGAGTGACGTCGGCGCGCAGACCCGCACCGTCCTGGGGGCCGCCGCTCGTGCCGACGGGGCGCCGGGCGCGGCTCTGCTCGACGCCGCCCGTCGCTTCAGCGCCGGAAACGAACGCGCCGCCGGCAACGGTTCGCTCATGCGCACCGGGATCGTCGCCCTGAGTCACCTGGGCGACCCTCAGGCGATGGCCGAGGCCGCCGTCGCCGTCAGCGCGCTCACCCATCCGGACCCGGACTGCGCCGACGCCTGCGTGCTGTGGTGCTCGGGCATCCGCATCGCGGTGCTCGACGGCACGTTCGACGGTGTACGCGCCGGCCTGGACCTGATTCCCGCGGAGCGCCGAGGCGTGTGGGCGCGACGGCTGGACGAGGCGGAGGCCCACCCGCCGCACCACTTCACCAACAACGGCTGGGTCGTCCACGCGCTGCAGGCCGCCTGGTCGGCGATCACCCGCACAGCCGTTCCCGAACTGTCGCCGGCGCAAGGCGAGTTCCCGGCCCAGCACCTTCGCCTCGCCCTGGAGGCGGCAGTGCGGGCCGGCACGGACACGGACACCGTCGCGGCGATCGCCGGCGCACTGCTCGGCGCGCGCTGGGGCTGCTCGGGCGTCCCTCAGGAGTGGCAGCGGGTCGTCCACGGCTGGCCCGGCCACACCGGGGCAGACCTGGTCCGGCTGGCGGTGCTCACCGCCCGCGGCGGGAAGGACGACGCCCCAGGCCGGCCCTCGGCGCCTCACGAGGCGGCGGAGTCCGCCGAGCGGGATCAGGCCCAGCGTCCTGAGGCATTCGAGGAGAGCAGGAAGCCGGATCGGGACCGGACCGCGGAGCCGGGGCGGCCCAAGAGCTTCCTGAAGGAGAAGACGGCCCTTTCCCGGGTGCGCGGCCTGCTGCTCGGACTGGCCGTCGGGGACACCCTCGGCGCCGCCGGGGGGAAGCTGCCGTCCGGCGTCCCGTTGCGGGCCGGGGTCTCGACTCAGCTGGCTTGCTTCACCGCCGAGGGCACGATCCGCGCTCTCGTGCGCAGCGCCCACAGGGGCCTCGGGCCGACCCCAGGTGTGGTGTTCCACGCCTACTGCCGGTGGGCCGCTCTGCAGGGCATCGAGTCCGAGCGGATGCGGAGCCGCTGGGTCGGGGCGGAGGACGACAGGGTGTGGCCGGACGGCTGGCTCGCCCAGGTGCCCGTGCTGGCCCAACGACGCGGTTCCGCACCGGCGACCGTCACCGCCCTTTCACGGGTCGAGCCCGGCGGCATGGGAAGTCCGACGACCAGCCGCGGCTGCCACGCGCTCACCCGTGCTCTTCCTGTCGCTGTGGCGGGCACCGCTGCCGAGGGCTCGAAGGCGTCAGCCTATTGGGCACGCGAGATCGCCGCCTTCACACACGGCGACTCCGCCGCGCAGTCCGCGGCGGCGCATGCGGTCGTACTGGCGGGGCACTGCCTGACCAGCGGGCCGCACATGCAGGAGAGCCTGACCGGCGGGCGGTCGCAGGTACGGCAGGCGCTGCTGGAGGGCATTCATGCCCTTGACGACGTTGACGATCCCGCCCTCACCGCCGACGAACGCGATCGACTGCACGCGGCGCTCGAGCAGGCCGACGAACATCCCGGCGAGGCGGCTCGGCTCGCGCGCCTCGCCCCGGACGCCACCGCGCCCTCGGCGCTGCTCGGCGGACTGTACGTCGCGGCTTCGTTCCCCGACCGGGACCAGGTGGACGCGGCTCTGGGTTTCGCCGCCCTGGCACCCGACGGCGACTCGGTGGCCTGTGTGGCCGGGGCGTTCCTCGGCGCCGCGCACGGCGCCGAGGCATTGCCGGTCGACCTGGTCAGCCGCCACGAACTGGCCTGGGTTCTCGACACCCTGGCCCGCGATCTCATCGCCCAGCTCACCGACTCCCCCAGTGGCGGCGAGTACACCAGTGGTTGGGATCCCCACTGGCATGGCCGCTACCCGGGTTGGTGATCCACTGGCTGCGGGAGTCCGGAGCATCGGACAACCGAGGGTCTTGACCCGCCTCATCTCGCCCTTCTTCGAGGGCGGGTCAGGTCAACCGGACTCGGGTGAAGCGGGATGTCATGTGGAGGTCCGTTTCGATTCGGGCCGCTGTCGTCCGTAGGTGGGGGAGGAGGTCGCGTTCGCATTCCTCCGGGGTGCGGCGGGCCGCGTGGGCGGTCATGGTCAGGGCCGCGACCGTGCGGCCGGTGCGGTCGTGGACCGGGACGGCCAGGGCGCGCAGGCCCTCCTCCCACTGCTCGTCGACCAGGGCGTGCGGGGTGCCCTCCAGGAGCAGGCGGCCCGCCGCCGTCTCGGGGGCCGGCAGGTGTGTGCCGGGTTCTATGGACGCGCTCATGACGTGACGGGCCTGCACGCCGGCCGTGCAGCGGATCTCGTCGCCGAAGGGCGTGAGGACCGCCAGCGACGTCGACTCCTGGATCAGGTCCGTCAGGGTCTTCAGGTGGGGAGCCGCGATGCGGGGGAGCGTGGTGCGGGAGAGGGGCGGGAAGCCCAGGGCCAGCACTCGGGGGGTCAGGGAGAAGGCGCCGGTCGGCGACCGGGTCACCAGGCCCAGGTGCTCGTACGTGATCAGGGCCCGGCGCGTCGTCGCTCTCGTCAGGCCCGTCGCCCTCGCCGCCTCCGCCAGGGTCAGCTCGGGTCTCCCCTCGTCGAACGCCGTCAGCACCGTCAGGCCCCTGGCCAGGGACTCGATGAACTCGCGGCCCAGTTCCTGCTTGGAAGCGCCCGTCCACAGAGCCAGGGGCGAGGGGGGTGGCGTGGGCTGTGGGGGAGCGCTCTCGTGCAGGGCTCGCTGCATCGCGTCCGCCGCCTCCCGCAGGCGGGGCAGGAGCGTAGCCCGTAGGTCCTCGGCCGTATGACGGCTCGTGTGGCTCACCACGCTCGCCACGCAGGCGATCCGGGACGTGCCGGGGTGCCGTACCGGGACCGACACCGCCACCAGGCCCGGTTCGATGAGTTGGTCGTCCAGTGCCCAGCCGTCGCGCGCCGCCTGGTCCGTCCGGCGGGCGAAGTCCTGTTCGCGCGTCGCGTCCGGGGTGCGTGGCGGGAGCGCCGGGAAGTCCCTGCCGTCCGGGTCCGTCGTGCGGCGGGTGCGCCAGAGGGTCCAGTCGGCGTCGGTCCATTCCGTTGCGAACAGCGGCCCGGGCGCGGTGCGTTCGGCCGGGAGCAGATCGCCGATGCGGAAGCTGAGGGACATCGCACGGCGGCGGGTCGCCTGGTGGATGAAGCGGATGCCGTCCCGGTCGGCGACCGCGAGGGAGACCGACTCGTCTAGTTCGTCCGCGAGTCGGTCCGCCCGGCCGCCGAGCAGGGCGGGGAGGAGGAGAGCCGCCAGGTAGGCGTTGCCCAACTCCAGCACGGGCGGCGCGAGTACGACGTCCCTGCCGTCCAGGCGGACGTGACCCATGCGGGCCAGGGTCGCCGCGATGCGGTCGACCGTGGAGCGGGCCAGCCCGGTGGCATGCTCCAGACCGCTCAGGCTCATCGTGCCGCCCGCCGCCGTCAGTTCCCGGAGCACGGCGATCCCCCGGATCAACGGCGCGACAGCCTCCCGCGGGCCCACCGCATCACCCGTGGCCACGGCATCATCCGGTGCGACCGCATCATCCGGCGCCACCGCATCATCCGGTGCGATCGCATCCTGCGGGACGGCGACTTCCGCGACGGCGACTTCCGGCACGGCCGCCTCCCGCCCAGTCGGCCCCGGCGTCCCGCGCCCTCCCCCGGGGGACCGCAGCGGTCCGTTCGGCCTCGGCGGATCCCCGGCGGGCGTGGGCGTGTTCGCGGGCATGAGCTTCGGTTCTCCGATACGGCGATACGACTGTGCGGCGATACGACTGTGCGGCGATACGGCGATACGGCGATACGGCGGTGCGGCGATACGGCGGTGCGGCCATACGACTGTGCGGCGGTACGGCGGTGGCGGCAGGCCCCACCGTAATGCGCGGCCGCCGGGCCTTCGCCTACGACCGTGTCACCCGCACCCGGTAGTTCCCCTCCAGGTCGGCCGCCGTCACCGCGACGCGCAGCCCCTGCTCAGGGTCCTCGAACGTCTCACCCGGCGCGAACGCCGCGTCCGACAGCTCGGCGTGCACGTTGGGGCTGCGGGTGCAGCCGCCGCTGTCGCGGTGGGCGTCATGGACGCGCACCGGGCCCATGCCGGTGTCCACCTCCGCGTCGATCTTGTAGACGAGGACACCGGGACGGCACACCGTCTCGTCGTTGCCGCCGTGCGCGCGCAGTTCGAACGCGTAACTGGTACGACGGTCGATCGGTACGACGATCAGCTTGGGGCCGCCGGGACGGTACAGCGGCGTGAGGGTGTACTCGGCGGTGCCGGTCGCGCTCGCGCAGCGCACCTGGTCGGTGTCCAGCCAGCCCAGCTTCCACTTGTGCCAGCCGAGCAGGTCGTTGTTGGACCCCCAGTCCTCGCTCATGATGTCCCAGTGGCCGACCGCGCCCCCGCCCTCCTGGGTGTACAGGTCGGGCAGGCCGAAGACATGGCCGTTCTCGTGGGGGAGGACCCGGTAGCCGGTGCGGTCGTAGGTGCCGGAGCCGTCGTCCTGGCGGGAGTAGACGAAGGACGCGTTGGCGACGGGGACGCCGTCGGCCACCGGGGCCTCGGTGTTGCCGGCGAACGTCACCGACAGGACCGTGTCCAGCGCGGAGGGGCCGGCGTTGGGAGTGACCAGCACGTTCATCAGGTCGTACGAGCGGAAGTCCACCTTGGGGTCGGCGACGGCCACGATGTCCTGGATCAGCCGCCGGTAGCCGGGGTCGAAGGGCGCGCCGCGCTCCATGCCGTACTCCTCGAAGGACTTGGGCATGCGCAGCCAGCCGGGGATCGGGGTGTCGGGGCGGTAGTCGAGGCGGCCGTAGGACGCGGTGCGGAACCATTCCTGGGTCTGCGGGAAGAACTCGCGGTAGCGGTCCAGCGCGTTGCCCGCGCCCGGCGCGTCGGAGAAGTCGATCATCAGCGTGAGAGCGCGGACGGTGCCCGTGGAGCGTGCGTAGCCGCCGGGCGTCGGCACGCCCTCCGACATCTGCACGGTGGGGCTGCCGTAGATCAGGCAAGGAGTGTGGGCGGCGGTGCGGGCGGGGGAAACAGGGCCGGCCCCGCCCGTCGCCGGGTTCGGGGGGAGCCGTCCGGAGCCCGCGGAGGTGCTCACCGCCAGGGTCAGAGCCGTCACGGACGCGAGTGCGGCCGCCCGGCGGGTGCGTATCCGACGGCGGGGCGCGCGGGGCAGGGCCGCAGGGAGTGCGTCCCCTGAGGAGGCCGACGGCGCCTCCGCAGCAGGAGCGCCGGGGCCTTCCCCCGGTTGCGCAGCAGAAGCGCCGGGGCGCGCGCGGCCCCCCGCTTCCTCGGCGGGAGCGGTAGCACGCGCACCGTCCCCCCGCAGCCGTCCCGGCCCGGCGCTCGTCTCGGGGCGCTCGGGCTGCGGCTGCATGCGGGGACCCTTCGCTCCGGCAGCCGCCGGTCACCGGCTGCACCCTCGGCATCACCCTCCGTCGTCAAGTGGTGGCGCGCGCGCTGGGGCGGCCGATCGTGGGTTACCGGAAGGTAGGGGCAGAGGTGATCCAGGTCACATGAAAAAGGTCCGGCTCTCGGAATTAACGGGGACTGTTCCCCCGTTTAGCCAGTGTCCGAGCAAAACGGGGAACGCTTCCCCGGTTCGGTTCAAGGATCAACCGATTCGAAGGAGTGCACCGTGCAGACCGTCCACCCCGCGACGCGCAAGGCGACCCGGCCGCGCGCCGACGCCGTGCGCAACCGGGAGCGGATCGTCACCGCCGCCCGCGAGATGTTCGTCGAACTCGGCCCCGACGTGCCGCTCGACGACATCGCCCGCCGGGCCGGCGTCGGCAACGCCACGGTGTACCGCAACTTCCCCGACCGCGACGCGCTGATCCGCGAGGTCGTCTGCTCCGTCATGGACCGGACGGCCGAGACGGCCCGGCAGGCGCTCGCGGAGACCGGCGACGCCTTCGGCGCGCTGGAGCGCTTCGTGCACGGGGCCGCCGACGAGCGCATCGGCGCGCTCTGCCCGATGGTCGCCAGCACGTTCGACGAGAACCACCCCGACCTCGTGGCCGCCCGGCTCCGCGCCGAGCAGCTGATCGAAGAGGTCATGGAGCGCGCCCGGCAGGCGGGGCAGCTCCGCGCCGACGTGGGCATCGGGGACCTGATGGTCGCCGTGGCCCAGCTCAGCCGCCCGCCGGCCGGCACCGCCTGCCTGAGCGCCGACCGTTTCGTCCACCGCCATCTTCAGCTGTTCCTGGACGGACTGCGGGCCCCGGCCCGATCCGTTCTGCCGGGCGCGGCCGTGACCATGGAGGACCTCCGCCAGGCCTGACCCACCTGAGTCACCTCACCCATCCGACCTACGTCACTCAGTCAGACCCGAGCTGACCCGCGTCAGCCCGCAGACCTTCCGGCCGTCGCCGTTGCCGTGTCGTCGACGTGCCGCGCCTTTTCTCGTCTTTTTTCCGTCACGCAGTCCCGAAGTGGGTACCTCCATGTCTGAAACAGCCAGCAAGGCTCCCGGCGCCGTCCAGGCGGACCCGGGCCGCTGGAAAGCGCTCGTCTTCATCGCGCTGGCCCAGCTGATGGTCGTCCTCGACGCCACCATCGTGAACATCGCCCTGCCTTCCGCCCAGCAGGATCTGGGCATCTCCGACGGCAACCGGCAGTGGGTCGTCACCGCCTACGCCCTCGCCTTCGGCGGTCTGCTCCTCTTCGGCGGCCGGATCGCCGACCTGTGGGGCCGCAAGCGGGCCTTCGTCGTCGGCCTGGCCGGTTTCGCCGCCGCCTCCGCGCTGGGCGGCGCGGCCACCAACGAGGCGATGATGTTCGGCGCCCGCGCACTCCAGGGCGTGTTCGGCGCGCTGCTCGCACCCGCCGCGCTCTCCCTGCTCGCCGTGATGTTCACCGACGCCAAGGAGCGCGCCAAGGCGTTCGGCATCTACGGCGCGATCGCGGGCGGCGGCGGCGCCGTCGGCCTGATCCTCGGCGGCTTCCTCACCGAGTACCTGGACTGGCGCTGGACGTTCTTCGTGAACATCCCCTTCGCCGTCGTCGCCGCGGCCGGCGCGTACTTCGTCATCCGTGAGCCGGAGGGCGGCCGCAACCGCTCGCCGCTCGACATCCCCGGCGTCGTCCTGTCCACCCTGGGCCTGGTCGCGCTGGTGTACGGCTTCACGCGCGCCGAGTCCGATGGGTGGAGCGACTCCCTGACCGTCGGCATGTTCGTCGCGTCCGGTGTGCTGCTGCTGGCGTTCGTGCTGGTCGAGGCGAAGGTCAAGGCCCCGCTGCTGCCCCTGCGCGTGGTCACCGAGCGCAACCGCGGCGGCGTCTACCTCTCGCTCGGCCTGGCGATCATCGCCATGTTCGGCCTGTTCCTCTTCCTGACCTACTACCTGCAGGTCGTGAAGGGCTACACGCCGGTGAAGACCGGCTTCGCCTTCCTGCCGATGATCGTGGGCATGATCACCGGGTCCACCCAGATCGGCGCCCGGCTGATGACCCGGGTCCCGCCGCGGCTGCTGATGGGCCCCGGCTTCCTGGTCGCCGCGCTCGGCATGCTGCTGCTGACCCGCATGGAGATCGACTCCTCCTACGCGACCCTGCTGCTGCCGGCGATGCTGCTGCTCGGCCTGGGCATGGGCTCGGCGTTCATGCCGGCCATGTCCCTGTCCACGCAGGGCGTCCAGGCCCGGGACGCCGGTGTCGCCTCCGCGATGGTCAACACCTCGCAGCAGGTGGGCGGCGCGATCGGCACGGCCCTGCTGAACACCGTCGCCGCGTCCGCGACCACGTCGTACATCACGGACCACATGGCCTCGGCGACCTCCGCTCCGCAGCGGCAGCTGGTCCAGCTGGAGGGCATGGTGCACGGCTACACCAACGCGATCTGGTTCGCCGTCGGGATCTTGGTCACCGCCGCGGTGATCGCCCTCACCCTCGTCAACGCCGGCAAGCCGGACATGGGCGCGGTGACCGGCTCCGACGCGCAGGACGCCGACGACGCGATGCCGGTCCCGGTGGTCGCCCACTGACCCCCGGCCGCTAGGGAGGCTCCCCGCCGGCCGGCGCGTGCGGATCGGCGCCCGCCGGCTGGCACCCGCGTCCCGGCGGGCCTCACCTCAGCCAGGGCAGGTCCGCCCCCGCCTCGTTGGGCTGCAGTCCCTCGGCGATGATCTCCATGATCTCGCCGAGGGACTTCTGCTGTTCCGGGGTGAGCCGGTCGAAGAGCGCGTTGCGGACGGCGTTCACATGGCCGGGCGCGGCGCTCTTCAGCATCTCCAGTCCCTGCTCGGTCAGCACCGCGAACTGGCCGCGCTTGTCCGAGGGGCAGTCCTCGCGGCGCACCCAGCCGTTCTTCTCCAGGCGGGCGACGGCATGGGAGAGACGGGACCGGGTGATCTTCGCCTGCATGGCCAGCTCGGTCATGCGCAGCCGCCGGCGCGGGGCCTCGGCGAGTTTGACGAGGAGCCCGTAGTAGACGTGCGGCATCCCCGCGTCACGTTGGAGCTGGCGGTCCATGTGGTCTTCGAGGAGGTACGTGGCGTGCAGGTAGGAGCGCCAGATGCGCTGCTCCTCTGCGGTGAGCCACTGGGGCTCTTCAGCGGGTGCGGCAGCCGTCTTCATGTACTCCACTGTACGGGTTTCGTCCTTGAAACTTAAACAAGTGGTGCGTACAGTGAGATGGAGATGAAGTTTAGTCTTCAAGCAAAGCTGTCGAGGGTCCCGCCCTCGGAGGGAGTCACCGCCATGTCCGCCCCCGCCGCTCAGGAACGCGCCGTCCCGCAGGAGCGGGAGCGCATGCCCGCCCTGTACCTCAGCCACGGCGCTCCACCCCTCGCGGACGACCCGGTCTGGCCCGGCCAGCTCGCCGCCTGGTCCGCCGGCCTGCCCCGCCCCAAGGCGATCCTCATGGTCTCCGCCCACTGGGAGGAGGCCCCCCTCGCCCTCGGCGCCGTGGAGACCGTCCCCCTGGTCTACGACTTCTGGGGCTTCCCCGAGCACTACTACCGGGTGACCTACGGCGCCCCCGGCGCGCCGGAGCTCGCCGAAAGCGTGCGCAAGCTGCTGCGCGCCCCCGGTATGCCCGTCCAGGACATCCCCGACCGCGGCCTCGACCACGGTGCGTACGTCCCGCTCGTCGAGATGTTCCCGGACGCGGACATCCCTGTGCTGCAGATCTCCATGCCGACCCTCGATCCGGTGCGGCTGATGGAGATCGGGCGCCGGCTCGCGCCCCTGCGGGAGGAGGGCGTGCTGATCGTCGGCTCCGGCTTCTTCACCCACAACCTCGCCGCGCTGCGCCACGCCGGCGGCGTGCCCCGCTGGTCGACCGAGTTCGACGACTGGGGGCGGCGGGCGCTCGACGCCGGCGACGTCGACGCGCTCCTCGACTTCACGCGCAAGTCACCGGCGGGCCTGCTCGCCCACCCGCGCACAGAGCACTTCGCACCGCTGTTCGTGACGATGGGCGCCGCGGACGCGTTCGGCGAGCTGGGGGAGCAACGGTCGGTGATCGACGGCTTCTGGCTGGGCCTGGCCAAGCGGTCGGTGCAGTTCGGCTGAGCGCGCGGGGGCACCGCGCCTGCCCGCGCCGCCTCGCCGAGCCGCCCCGTGCCGTCACAGCTCCTTCTCGTACCAGGCCACGTCCCAGTACCTGCCGAACTTGCGGCCGACCTCCCGGTAGGTGCCGAGGTAGCGGAACCCGAAGCGTTCGTGCAGACGGGTGGACGCCTCGTTGGGCAGCGCGATGCCCGCGTACGCGCGGTGCAGGTCCTCGCCGGCCAGCGCCTCGAAGAGCGCCTCGTAGAGAAGGGTGCCGACACCGCGGCGGCCGGCGCCCGCCGCGACGTAGACCGCCACCTCCACCGACGTCGAGTAGGCGGCCTTCGGGCGGTGAGGGCTGGAGGTGGCGTAGCCCAGAATCTCCTGTGAACCGGCGTCCACGGCAACCATCAGGCGGTACGGCCCGTCTTCAGGGTGGGAGAGCAGCCAAGGGCGGCGCTCTTCCACCGTGAAGGCCACCGTGTCGAATGTGATGGGCGTCTCACGTACGTAGTGGTTGTAGAGCTCCGTGAGGGCTTCGAGGTCCGCCTCGACTCCCGGTCTGACCTGCACCTCTGTACGGTCCGACATCCTCTCGCCTCCCTGGGTGGCCGGACAGGGTACTGCATGATCAGAAAATTCGTGGGTCGGGTTGGGAATTCTGTCCTGATTCCAGTCGTTGTTTCCATCGGATGCCGGGCACACGAGAAGAGTGCCGAGCGTCTACGGACCACCCGCTGACCCACCATCGCAAGGGAGCACGCATGGCAACCCGTGCCGTCGCCCGTCGTCAGTCCGCCACCGGCGAGACCGGCGCGGCAAGCAGTGTTCGCGTCCACGGCGGGGAGCTCGCCGACCGCGATCTGGTCGGCATGTACCTCGACGAGATCGCGCGCACACCACTGCTCGACGCCGCCAAGGAAGTCGAGCTGTCGCAGATCATCGAAGCGGGTGTGTTCGCGCAACAGGTCCTCGACGGGTACGAGGAGTCCAAGGCGGACGCCTCCCGTGAGGAGCTCGAGGCCCTCGTCGCCGACGGGGAGCGCGCCAAGGACGTCTTCATCCGTTCCAACCTGCGCCTGGTCGTCGCGGTCGCCCGCCGCTACCCGCGCAGCGGCCTGCCCCTGCTCGACCTGATCCAGGAGGGCAACGCGGGACTGGTGCGCGCGGTCGAGAAGTTCGACTACCGCAAGGGCTTCAAGTTCTCCACGTACGCGACCTGGTGGATCCGCCAGGCGATCACGCGCTCGATAGCGGACCAGTCGCGCACGATCCGGCTGCCCGTCCACCTGGTGGAGGAACTGGGCCGCATCCGCCGCGTCCAGCGCGAGTTCAACCGGGAGAACGGCCGTGACCCGGAGCCCGTGGAGATCGCCGAGGAGCTGGGCTCCACGCCGGAGCGCGTCATCGACGTGCTCGACTGGGCCCGTGACCCCGTCTCGCTGAACATGTCGGTGGACGACGAGGGCGAGACGCAGTTCGGCGACCTGCTGGAGGACACCTCCGCGGTCTCGCCGGAGCAGTCCGTTCTGACGCTGCTGCGCAGCGAGGAGCTCGACGGCCTGATCGACCGCCTCGACCCGCGCACGGCCTCCATCATCAAGATGCGCTACGGCATCGAGGACGGCCGGGAGCGCACCCTGACGGAGGTCGGCAAGCAGCACGGCCTGACCCGTGAACGCATCCGCCAGATCGAGAAGCACGCCTTGCTGGAGCTGAAGAAGCTCGCCCGGTCCACCGGGTTCGAGGCGGCGGCGTAGCCCAAGGGACCGGTGCCGTCCTCAAGGCGCCGTGAACACCGCGCTGTGCGCCGCCCCTCGCGGGCGGCGCCGCGCCGCTGCGTGGACGAGCCGACTGAGCCGCCTCGCGCGCACGGTGGCCGAAGTCCGCGGCCAACATGGCGATACAACGCCGCTTAACCGGTGACACCGGGGGAACAAGAATTCCAGGCACGGGAGTTCGGACCCACCGGACCCCGAAGCCGTACGACCACGTGGCCTGCGTCGCATCTCGGTTCCGCGCCGAGCGTCCGCTTCGCATGCCATGCGCAGGAACCCCCGGACCACGTCCCGACGCACCCCCCCCGGCGGCGGGACTGCCCCAGGCCGGGCCTCGGCGCCTTCCCCCCCAAGGCGCCGGGCCCGGCCTTCTTCTCACCCCGGTCACGCGCGCCAGGCTCGCCCGCCCGCGCCCGGACCTGCCGAAGGGCGGGTCACCCCGTACCTGAACCCCGGGGTGGCCCGCCTGAATGGCAGATTGTGTCACAGGGGCATAGCCTGCAACTGTGACCAGTTCCACCCCCGCTCCGGTCCCGTCCTCGGCCTCACTCACCGAGCGGCGCAAAGCGGCGACACGGATGGAGATCGCGCGGGCGGCCGCCCGCCTCTTCGTGAGCCGCGGCCTCAAAGCCACCCGGGCCGAGGACATCGCCGGCGCCGCGGGCATCGCTCCCCGCACCTTCTACCGGTACTTCGCGACCAAGGAGGAAGCCGTCGCGCCCCTCTACGCGGAGGGCGCCCGGCGCTGGGCCGACGCGGTGCGCGATGCCCCGCCCGAACTGCCCCTGCCGCAGGCGCTGGAACACGCGGTGCGGCACACCCTCACCCCCGGCGAGGGGGTGTCGGCCGCGTCCTGGGAATGGGCTCGCACCCTGATCCGCCTCGCCGCGAGCAGTCCTGCCCTGGGCAAGGTCTGGGCCGAGGTCTGCCACACCTCGGAGGAGACGCTCGCGCAGATCCTGCGGGAGCGGCGAGCGGGCACGCAGGAGCACGACGACACAACCGGCCTGACCGCCGACGAACGGTTCACCGCGGCGGTCGCCGACGCCGCGGTGAGGGTGGCCGTCGAGAGCTGGTCCCGGGGCGACCAGCCGCCGACCGGCCCGCAGGGCCCGGCCGAACTGGCCCTGCGCAACCTGGAGAAGCTCCGCGGGGCCGGCTGGGAGTAGCCCTACCTCTGCGGACCCGCCCCCGCCCTGCCCAGCCTCCCGCCCAACTCCCTCACGCACTCGACCAGTTCAGCCGGCCCGTGAACGGTGAACTCGCAGCCGACCAGAGCCAGACGCATCGCCACCCATTCCACCGGGTCACTGGTCACCCCACGCAGCCGGCAGCCGCCCGTGGTCCCGTCGTCGGAACCTTCGCCGGTTTCGGAGGCCGAGGTGAGCCAGGCGGGCAGCCGGGCCGTGACGAACTCGGCCGGCTCCGCGAACGTGACGTCGTACGCGTACTCACGGGTGTCCGGGCGGCGGTGGATCGACCGGCGCAGGTACTCCGCCGCGTCCCCCGTCGGCAGTTCCCGCGGGGTGAAGCGGGCGCCGGTGGCGAAAGGGTCGCGCACCCGGTCGACGCGGAAGGTCCGCCAGTCCTCCCGTTCGAGGTCGTAGGCCACCAGGTACCACCGCCGACCGGTCGACACCAGCCGGTACGGCTCGGTCAGACGGCGGGACTGGGTGCCGTCCTTGGCTCGGTAGGCGAACCGCAGCCGCTCATGGCCGGCCACCGTGGACGCCATCACGGTCAGCGTCTCAGGGGCGATGCTCGCGCCGTCGCCGCTGGTCAGCGGGGTGGTCGCGGCCTGCAGCGTGGAGACGCGGTGGCGCAGCCGGGCCGGCAGCACCTGCTCCAGCTTGGCCAGCGCACGCACCGAGGCCTCGTCCACGCCCTCCAGCGCGTGCCCGGCGCCGGCCCGCAGGCCGACCGCTATCGCCACCGCCTCCTCGTCGTCGAGGACGAGCGGCGGCATGGCCTTGCCGGCGACCAGCCGGTAGCCGCCGTCCGACCCCATCGTGGCCTGGACCGGGTAGCCCAGTTCGCGCAGCCGGTCGATGTCGCGCCGGACCGTGCGCCGGGACACCCCGAGCCGGTCGGCGAGCTCGCCGCCGGGCCATTCGCGGGGCGTCTGGAGGAGGGAGAGGAGCTGCAGCAGCCGTGCCGGAGTGTCCGTCGTCATGCCTTCGAGGATGCCGCACCACTAGGACACGATCTGACCTACTGGGCTCCTAGTCTCCGGGGCATGACTTCCACCGAGACACCGCCGACGTCCACACCCCCGAGCGCCGGGGACCGCCGCCGCTGGTTCGCCCTCGCGATCGTGATGACCGCGGCCTTCATGGACCTCGTCGACGTCACGATCGTCAACATCGCCATCCCGTCCATCCGGCAGGAGGCCGGCGCCTCCTGGAGCCAGATCCAGTGGATCACCGCCGGCTACGCGCTCGCGTTCGCCGCCGGTCTCGTCACCGGCGGTCGTCTCGGTGACATCCACGGCCGCAAGCGGCTCTTCCTCGTCGGCATCGGCGGTTTCACCCTCGCCTCCGCGCTGTGCGGATTCGCCGTGAACCCGGAGATGCTCGTCGCCTCCCGCATCCTCCAGGGAGCCATGGCGGCGCTGATGGTCCCGCAGGTGCTGTCGATCGTGCACGCGACCTTCCCGGCGCATGAGCGGGGCAAGGTGTTCGGGCTGTTCGGCGCGATCGTGGGGCTCGGCGCGGTCTCCGGCCCGCTGCTGGGCGCGCTCCTGACGGAGTGGAACCTGTTCGGGCTGGGCTGGCGGCCCATCTTCCTCATCAACCTCCCCGTGGGCGTCGCGGGTCTGATCCTCGGCAGCCGCTTCATCACCGAGTCCCGCGCCCCCAGGGCGCTCAAGCTCGACCTCGTCGGCGTCGCGCTGGTGACGCTGGGTCTGCTGATGCTGCTCTACCCGCTCACCCGCGGGCGCGAGTTGGGCTGGCCGCTGTGGGGGCACGTCTCGATGACCGGTTCGCTCGTCGTCTTCGGGGCCCTGGTCGTGTACGAGCGGCGCAAGGGCACGCGGGACGGCTCTCCGCTGATCGAGCTCTCCCTGTTCCGGGTGAAGAGCTTCGCCGCCGGCATCGCGGTCCAACTCGTCTTCGGCATCGCCCTCGGCATCTTCTTCCTGGTGTGGACGCTGTACATGCAGGAGGGGCTGGGCTGGACCCCGCTGCACGCCGGTCTGACCGGCGTCCCCTTCTCCCTCGCTGTCTCGACGGCCGCCGGTCTGTCCGTGCAGAAGCTGGTCCCGCGCTTCGGCCGCAAGGTGCTCCAGGCGGGCGCGCTGACCCTGGCCCTCGGCGTTCTGCTCTACATCTGGGAGTCCGCGCGGTACGGCCTCGACATCACGTCCTGGCAGATGGCGCCGCCCCTGGTGGTGATGGGCGTCGGCATGGGCCTGATCGTCGCGCCGCTGACGGACGCGGTGCTGTCCGGGGTGCCGCGCGAGCACGCCGGGTCGGCCTCCGGGCTGATCAACACCGTGCAGCAGATGGGCAACGCGCTCGGTCTTGGCCTGGTGGCGGTGGTCTTCTTCGGCCGGATCGGCGAGCGTCTGACGCCGGCCCAGGTGGGCCCGGAGTTCGCGGACGCCTTCCGGTACGCGCTGGGCTGGGTGGCCGCGGTGATGGGCGCGATCTTCCTGCTGATGTTCGCCCTGCCGAAGCGGCCCGCGCAGCACGTGGAAGGCGCGGACGCGGCGGCCGGGGAAGAGGGCACCGAGGAGGAGGCGGCAGCCGGGGAGCCTGCCGACGCGAGGAAGCTGCCCGGGCAGAAGACGGCGTCCGAACTCGTCGGCTGAACGGGGTCGCGCGGACGAGGTCCCGAGAACGAGGTCTCCGAGGAAGGGCCCGGCGATGGACGCCGGGCCCTTCGGCGTGTGCGCAACCCTGCGACGGCGGCCGCGTGAAGTCCGTTCATGCCCGATTCGGGCCCGAACCTGTTTACTTTCCGGAAAACCGGGCGTAGCCTCCCTGTAGAAACCACACGTTCGGGCACGACTCGGAGGCGAAGCGGACATGTACGCACCGGAGCGTCAGCAGGCGATCCTGCGGCTCGCCCGTGACGGCGGCCGTGTGGACGTCGTGTCGCTCGCCGAGGAGTTCCAGGTCACCGCGGAGACCATCCGCCGCGATCTGAAGGCCCTCGACCGCGCCGGCCTCGTCCGCCGCGTCCACGGCGGCGCCATACCCGTCGGACGCCTCGACTTCGAGCCGGACCTCGCGGAGCGCGAGAGCACCTCCGCGGACGAGAAGGACCGCATCGCCAAGGCGGCCCTGTCCGAGCTGCCGTCCGAGGGCACGATGATCCTCGACGCCGGTACGACGATCGCCCGCCTGGCCGCCGCCCTCCCCCTGGAGGCCTCGCTGATCGCCGTCACGCACTCCCTGCCCATCGCCGCCCGCCTCGCGGACCACCCGGGCATGCAGCTCCACCTGGTCGGGGGGCGCGTACGGCACCGTACGCGCGCAGCCGTGGACGCCTGGGCGCTGCGCGCGTACGGCGAGATCCGCGCCGACGTCCTGTTCGTGGCCGCCAACGGCTTCTCCGCCGAGCACGGTCTGACCACGCCCGACCTCGCCGAGGCCGCCGTCAAGAGCGCGGCGATGGCGGCGGCCCGCCGGGTGGTGCTGCTGGCCGACTCCGCCAAGCACGGCCAGGAGCACTTCGCGCGCTTCGGCGACCTGAGCGACGTGGACCTGCTGATCACCGACAGCGGGCTGAGCCCCGACGACGCCGCCGCCATCGAGCGCGGCGGCACGGAAGTAGTGCGCGCATGATCCTCACCGTCACCCCCAACCCGTCCCTCGACCGCACGTACGAGGTCCCGTCGCTGGAGCGCGGCGAGGTCATCCGCGCCACCGGCGAACGCATGGACCCCGGCGGCAAGGGCGTCAACGTCTCGCGCGCCGTGACCGCCGCCGGACGGCGTACGGTCGCCGTCCTGCCCCTGGGCGGCGCGCCGGGCGCGCTCGTCGCCGACCTGCTCGACGCGCAGGGCATCGAGGTCGCACCGGTGCCGGTCGCCGGGGCCACCCGCTCCAACATCGCGCTCGCCGAGTCCGACGGGGTGCTCACGAAGATCAACGCGCCCGGCCCGGAGCTGAGCGCCGCCGAGCAGGAACTGCTCCTGGAGACCGTGCGCGAGCAGTCGCACGACGCCGACTGGATCGCCTGCTGCGGCAGCCTTCCCCGGGGCCTCGCGCCGTCCTGGTACGCCGATGTCGTCGCGCGGGCGCACGCCGGGGGAGCGCGGATCGCGCTGGACACCTCGGGGCGCGCCCTCCTGGAGGCGCTGCGCGAGCGGCCCGACGTGGTGAAGCCGAACGCCGAGGAGCTCGCGGAGGCCGTCGGGCGGCCGCTGGCGACGGTGGGCGACGCCGTGAAGGCGGCGGAGGAACTGCGGCAGATGGGGGCGCGCGCGGTGCTCGCCAGCCTGGGCGCCGACGGACAACTGCTGGTCGAGGACGGGGGCGCCTGGTTTGCCTCTGCGCGAGTGGACGTCGTACGCAGCAACGTGGGCGCCGGCGACTCCTCGCTCGCCGGCTTCCTCATCGCCGGCGGCAGCGGCCCGCAGGCCCTCGCCTCCGCCGTCGCGCACGGCGCGGCCGCGGTCCAGCTCCCCGGCAGCGTGATGCCGACCCCGGCCGATCTGGACCCGGCGGCGGTGACGGTCACGGCGGAACTCCCGACGGACCGCGAACTGAAGGAGCCGGTGTCATGACCGCACCGCAGAGCACGGCCGCGCCCCTCGTCGCACGCCCCGGGCAGGGGTGGCGAGCGGATGTGTTACTCGCCGCTCGTGGCGGGCAGCAGGGCAACGGGTCGCGAGGCGACCTGAGCCGCCGTGTGACACCGCCGAGGCGAGGGGTCCCCCGCCCCGCCTCCTGCTCCTCCCCCTCCCCCCTCTCCGTCCCCGTCCCCACCCCCGCCCACCTCACGCTCCGGGCGATACGCGTGCGAAGGAGCCCGCGATGAGTGACATGATCACCGCGGACCTGGTCGACCTCGACCTGTCCGCCGATACCAAGGAAGCGGCGGCGCGATCCCTCGCCGAGCGCATGGTGGCCCAGGGCCGGGTGACCGACCTCGACGGCTTCCTCGCCGACGTCGCCGCCCGCGAGGCGCAGATGCCGACCGGCCTCGACGGCGGCATCGGCATCCCGCACTGCCGCAGCACCCACGTCACCGAGCCGACGCTCGCCTTCGGGCGCGCCGCCGAAGGCATCGACTTCGGCGCGCCCGACGGCCCCGCCGACCTGATCTTCCTGATCGCCGCCCCGGCCGGCGCCGACGACGCCCATCTGACGATCCTGTCCTCCCTGGCCCGTCAGCTGATGAACGCCGACTTCACCTCCGCACTGCGGTCGGTGCGGGACGCGGGCGCCGCCGCCGCGCTGATCCGCGGCGAAGAGCCGGCGGCCGGCACGGACACCGTGGCGGACACGGACACCGCGGCCGACGCCACCGGCAGCGCCGGTGAGCACACCCAGGACGCCGCCGTGGCGTCGGCGGCGGCCTCCGCCGACGCCACGGCGGGCAGCACCACACCCATGCCGGCTCCGAGCGGCACACCCGGCGAGACCCCCGCCGAGCGCCCCTTCCGCGTCGTCGCCGTCACCTCCTGTCCCACCGGCATCGCGCACACCTACATGGCGGCCGAGTCGCTGGAGAACGCCGGCCGTGAGGCGGGCGTCGAACTGGTCGTCGAGACGCAGGGCTCGGCCGGCTTCACCCGGCTCGACCCGGCCGTCATCGCCGCCGCGGACGGCGTGATCTTCGCCCACGACGTGCCCGTACGTGAGAAGGACCGTTTCGCCGGCAAGCCCACCGTGGACGTCGGCGTGAAGGCGGGCATCAACCGCCCGGCCGAGCTGATCTCCGAGGTCCGCGGCAAGGCCGAGCGCGGCGAGGTCAGCGCCTCCGCCGGCGGCGGCACGCCGGTCGAGCGGGCCGGGGAAGCCGGCGACGGCTACGGCACCAAGCTCCGCAAGTGGCTGATGACGGGCGTCAGCTACATGGTCCCGTTCGTCGCCGCGGGCGGTCTGCTGATCGCCCTCGGGTTCGCGATCGGCGGCTGGGAGATCAGCAAGGCACCCGCGGTCACGGAACACTTCTCCTGGACCCAGGTCGACAGCTGGGCCGCCCTGATGTTCCAGATCGGCGGCGTCGCCTTCAACTTCCTCATCCCCGTCCTCGCCGGATACATCGCGTACGGCATGGCGGACCGGCCCGGTCTCGTGCCCGGCTTCGTCGGCGGAATGATCTCCTCCACCATCGCCGCGGGCTTCCTCGGCGGCCTGGTCGCCGGTCTGCTGGCCGGTGGCGTGGTCCTCGGCATCCAGCGGATCAAGATCCCGCCGGTGCTGCGCGGCATCATGCCGGTGGTGGTGATCCCGCTGATCTCCTCGATGATCGTCGGCTTCCTGATGTTCGTCGTGGTCGGCAAGCCCATCGCCGGGGCCCAGAAGGCCATGACGGACTGGCTCGCCGGACTGTCCGGCTCCAACGCCATCCTGCTCGGCATCCTGCTCGGCCTGATGATGTGCTTCGACCTCGGCGGCCCCGTCAACAAGGTCGCGTACGCCTTCGCCACGGCCGGCATCGCCGTCCAGAACCCCAGCGACTCGGCGATGAAGATCATGGCCGCGGTCATGGCGGCCGGCATGGTCCCGCCGCTGGCGATGGCCCTGGCCACCACCGTGCGCGGCAAGCTCTTCACCCAGACCGAGCGCGAGAACGGCAAGGCCGCCTGGGTCCTCGGCGCCTCCTTCATCTCCGAGGGAGCGATCCCGTTCGCCGCGGCCGACCCGCTGCGCGTCATCCCCGCCTCGATGGCGGGCGGCGCGGTGACCGGCGCCCTGTCGATGGCCTTCGGCGCGACGCTGCGCGCCCCGCACGGCGGCATCTTCGTGGTCCCGCTGATCGGCAACGCGGTCCTCTACCTGGTCGCCATCGCCGCCGGCGTGTGCGTCACGACCGCACTGGTCGTCGTCCTCAAGGGCCTGCGCAAGACGGCCCCCGACGCCTCCGCCGCAGGCCCGGGCACCGGCGCGGCCACCTCGGCCACGCAGCAGAAGCAGCCGGTCGCGGCGTGAGCCGCGGCTCGCGGTACCGGCCACTCGGCTGACACGAACGGCCGGGGGGGGGGCCCCCCCCCCCGGGGGGGGGCGGGGCCCGGGGCGGGGGGGGCCCCCGACCCCGGGCGCCCCGCCGAGCGCACCCCACCCGGCGCCGAACCAAAACAACAAACACAATACACGCGAATT
>NZ_JBIARD010000005.1:370306-412422 GCF_042889585.1 Streptomyces sp. NPDC002566
ACCATACCCCCCCGGCCGGGGGGGCCCCCGGGCCCGCGGGACCGGCCACCGGGGCCCACCCCACGCCCGGTCGGGGCCCCCCCCCCGGGGGGGCCCCCCCCCCCGGCCGTTTCCGTGCGCCCACCGGGGGCGCACGGCGTTCCCCGCACCGCCTGCGAGATACATCACGATTCGATACCGAATCCCGGATCTTGCTGTGTACTGTGCGCATGCCTGAGGCCCTCTCGATCCACCAGACGGCGAGCGCGGCCGCCCTGGCCCTCGCCCTCGCCGCCTGGCTGTGCGTCCTCTTCCGTCTCCTGCGCCGAGGCCGCCCCGGCCCGGCCGCACGAGGCTCCGCCGCGACGGACGGAACGACGAGCACAGGCGATCGCGGGGACGGCGACGACCGCACGGGCGCGAGCGACCGCGAGGGTACGGGCGAACGCGCGACGGGAAGCGACCCGACGGGCCGGAACGGCGGCGGGACGGGAGAGCGGCGCATACGGCGCTCAGGAGAACGTGCGCGACCTGGCCGCCCCGACGGGCGCACCCGGCGCGTGCGCAACTCCAGGGCGGACAGTCTGCGCCTCAACTCCGACGGATGGCGACGGGGCGCGGCCGCACGCCCCGCGGATCCCGCAGCGCCGCAGGACCTTCCCTCGCTCCCGGGCCTGCCGCGCCAGCGCCAGGAACGCCCCCACCTGGAGACCGCCGAACTGACCCGCGCCGAACAGGCCGCCTTCGCCGACCTGGTACAACGGCTCACCGACGCCGACGGCTGAGCCGGCCGCCGGGCGGACGGCTCACGCGGGCGGCGCTCAGGACACCTGCGCCGCCCGCCGCTCCATCGCCTCACGGGCCGCCGCCTCCGACGGATACACCTCGCACATGTGCCGCCCGTCGGGCGTCGCCGTGTGCTCGACCTCCCACAGGGAGATCTCCTGGCCGTCGCGCAGCAGGAACGCGTGCTCGTACAGCGCGAAGCCAAGGCCGATGCGCCCGGCACGGCACGGGCGGCCGAACGCCTGAGTGATCTGGTGCGCGAACGCGGTCGTCAGCAGCGTCGCCGTGTCCGGACCGGGCCGGTCGGCGTTCTCCGCGCGGCGCAGCAGCCGGCGCGCATGGTCGGCCGAGTCGTCCGGCACGTACACATGGCGCGGCGCGGGGACCGGCGCCAGCTGCACCAGCACCGGCAGCTCGAAGTCCGGCGTGTCCGGCGGCAGCGGCAGCCGGGCGGTGGCGGCGCGCAGCTCCTCCTCGTCCACATACACCTCGTGTTGCGGCTCGCTGCCCGGCTGGGGATTGTGCACGAGCTCCCACAGCGTGAGCGCACAGCCGTCGGCCAGCAGCCAGGTGTGCCGGTAGGTCTCGCGGTGCAGCCCCGCGCTGTGGTGCGCGGAGTGCAGCGAGCTGTCATGCGCCAGTGCGCAGTCGAGCCGCCTGATCGTGTCGTCGGGCAGCTCGAACGAGTTCAGGGCACGGCCGAGGAGCCGCGCGAGATGCTCCTCCGGAGTCTCGGGCGACTCTGCTGGTCCGTGCGCTTCCGTCTCGTACGGAACGCTCAAGGTCTCTCCCGGCGTCGCTGCATGTCACCTTGTGGGTGCATACCGTAGCCCCTCGGCCGGACATCATGTCCAGGAACCGAGAAAACGTCCGTCGGGAAAACGTCGGGACCGCGCGAGATGTTCCCGCCCGGCCCGACGAACCGTCAGAAACCGCCGGTCAGCGCCCCGTTCCACCGGAACGGCCGCCCGCGCCGCCCGACGGCCCGGGCGCGCGGCCCGGCGCACAACCCCATGCACGCGGCCGCATGCGTACGGCCCCATGCGTACGGGTCCCGGGCGCGCGGCCCGGCGCCTCGCCGTGTCAGACCGCGCTGCCGGCCGTCCACTCGCTCCACTCCATGTTCCAGCCGTTCAGCCCGTTGTCCGGGGCCACCGGCTTGTCGGGGGAGTTCTCGACGATCAGTACGTCCCCGACGATCGAGTTGTCGTAGAACCACTTGGCGGGCGTGTCGCCCTGCGCGCCCCGCACGTCCCTCAGCCCCACGCAGCCGTGGCTGGTGCCCACCCGGCCGAACGGCGGCTCACCCTTGTACCAGTAGTTCCCGTGGACGAACGTGCCCGACGTGGTCAGCCGCATCGCGTGCGGCACGTCCGGGATGTCGTAGGCGTTGGCGAGGTCGACCGTCCTGCTGTCCATGTGGAGCTGAGTGAACTTCTCCGAGATCACCATCTGCCCGTTGTACGTGGTGAACTCCGCGCTGCCCGTCGACACCGGCACCGACTTCAGCGTCTTCCCGTCCCGCACGACCGTCATCGTCTGCGTGTTCACGTCCACCGTGGACACCTGGGAACGCCCGACGGTGAAGCTGACCGTCTTCTTCTGCACCCCGCGGACGCCGTTCGCGCCCTGCACCCCGTCCAGGTCGATCTTCATGGTGACCTTGGAGCCGGCCTTCCAGTACTCCTGCGGCCGGAAGTCGAGCCGCCGCGACCCGAACCAGTGCCCGACCACCTTCTGCCCGCTGCTGGAGGTCACCGTGATGTGGGACTGCACGGCCTTCTTGTCGGTGATCGTCTTGTCGAACGTGAACGACACCGGCATCCCCACGCCGACCGTCGACCCGCCGTCCGGCGTGTACGTCCCGATGAAGCTGCCGGCCGCGGTGACCGTGGTGAAGGACGAACCGGCGGTCACCTTCCGGCCGTTCGCGTCCTTCGCGGTCGCCGCTATCTCGTACTTCGTCCCGCGCTCCAGCTGCTCCTTCGGCTTCCAGCTCCTGCCGTCGGCCGCCAGCGAGCCCTCGACCGCCTTCCCCGACCCCGCCACCGTCATCTTCACGGCGGTGAGTTCCCCGCCGCTCACCGTCACCCCCGTCGAGTTGATCGACGCGCCCGTGGAGCCGTCCGCGGCCGAGATGGCTATCTTCGCGGTCGCCGTCCTGGCGGAGTCCTTGCCGCCCTTGCCCCCCGCGCCGTCGTTGTCGGCCTTGGCGCTGCCACCGCAAGCGGTGAGGGTCAGGGCGCCGACCACGAGGGCGGCACACGCCCCCAGTACGCGCCGCGCTGCTATGTCCGGCGTTGTCACGGGCTGCTCCAGCTTCATGCGATGTGCGAGATCCGCTCCCTTACGCGGGAGTAGAGGACCCCGGCGGCCGACGGGGTTCCCCGCCGGACGCCGTTGACGCCGTCGCGTGACAGAACCGGGACAATCGCCTTCCGTCCGGGGCGTGTTGGGCGGATCCGTCAGCCGTCGTGGCCGTCGTGGACCTCCTCGCCGCCGTACAGCTCCGTGTACGACGGCCACGCCCCGCCCGCTCCCTCCACCGGCTCGGCTGCCCGCACCGCCCGCACGATCGCGCGCGTCACCATGTCCGCGCCCGCCGCGAGCAGCTCGTTCAACGCCAGCGGATCCCCGGCGGCGGACGGGCCCCCCGCGGTGAGCGGACGCGCACCCGTCGCCAGCGTGAACACGGTGTCCCCGTCGTTGAGCAGATGCACCGGCCGCACCGCCCGCGCGATGCCGTCGTGCGCCGTACCCGCCAGCTTCTGCGCCTGCGCCTTCGTCAGGTCCGCGTCGGTGGCGACCACGGCCAGCGTCGTGTTCAGCGGCGGCGGAGCGTTGCGCGCCGCCGACTCGGCCAGACGCCGGCGCGCCGCATCCCGCACATCGTCCCGCGGATAGCCCACACGCCCCTGGAAGAACGCCCCGTACAACACCCCCGTCTCCGGATCCAGCACCGAACCCACCGCGTTGGCCACCACCAGCGCGGCCACCGTGACCCCCGAGCCGAGCACCACGCTCGCGCTGCCGACCCCGCCCTTCAGCGGTCCGACCACCGCACCGGTCCCCGCGCCGACGCAGCCCTGCGGCACTGGCTCGCCCGGCCCGGTCGCCGCGGCCGCCTCGACCGCCGCCCGGCCGGCGGCCGCGTCCGGACGGGCCCGGAAGTCGCCGCCGCGCCCCAGGTCGAAGACGCAGGCGGCGGGCACCACCGGCACCACGTGGGTGGGCTCCGGACCGACGGACACTCCGCGCCCCTGCTCCTCCAGCCAGGCCATCACCCCGGACGCCGCGTCGAGCCCGTAGGCGCTGCCGCCGGTCAGGACGACCGCCTCCACCCGCTGCACCAGGTTGCGCGGATCCAGGGCGTCGGTCTCCTTCGTGCCCGGACCGCCGCCGCGCACGTCCACGGCGGCCACGGCCCCGCCCTCCGGCGCGAGGACGACCGTCACACCGGTGAGCCAACCCCCACCGGCCCGCGTGGCATGGCCCACCCGCACACCGGCGACATCCGTCAGAGCGTCAACTGTCATGCCGGCCAGTCTCGCGCGTCCGCCTCCGCCGGCGGTTGTATGCACGCCGCCGCAACTGTGGCGGGCGGCTGGGGATGCGGTTGCCGTTGCGACTTCGGCTGCGGTTGCGGCTGCGGGAGCGGCTCCGGCTCCCCCTGTGGCTCCGGGCACTGCTTCAGTTTCCGCAGAGGCTTCGGGCGGGGCTCCGGATCCTGCCGCGGCTGCGACCTCGGCTCCCGCTTCGGCCGGTCGATGACGGCACGGCCGGTCCGGTGCCGGGCCGTACCCTGGACGTATGACCACCCCCTCGGCCCCTGAGCCGCGCGAGCAGCCCAAGCCCGCGCTGATCTTCGACGACCCGCTGGACCAGCAGTCCTCGGACGACACGGACCGCGGGTGGGGTGAGCGCCCGGGCGCCGGCGGCGACAGTGCGGCCGACCTCAGGCGTTTCCTGGACGAGAAGCCGCCCCACCACCTCTGAACAAGCGCCGGCGAGGCCGGACGCGAGCCGACGCCGTCCAGGGCCGCCGCCGCACCCCCGGGGCCGCCGCCCCGCCGGTTCAGCGCCCGCCGTAACCGGGGCCCTGCTGCCCGCTTTGCCGCTGCTGGGCGACCAGCGCGTCGCGGATCTCCTTGAGGACCTCCAGCTCGGTCACCTCGATGACCTCGTGGGTGCTCTCCTTCGCCTTCCTGCGGGCTTCCATCCGCGCCAGGTACTTGGCCATGGGCAGCACCATCAGGAAGTAGACCACCGCCGCGGTGATCACGAAGCTGAGCGTCGCGCCGAGGACCGAGCCCCAGAGGATCTGGATGCCCTCCTCGCCCTCGCAGCTCGTGCTCAGGCACGAGCTGTAGTGGTCGAGGTTCTGGGTGCCGATCGCGCCGACCAGCGGGTTGATTATGCCCTTCACCACCGAGTTGACGATGTTCGTGAAGGCCGCGCCGATCACCACCGCGACAGCCAGATCGACGACGTTCCCCCGCATCAGGAAGGCCTTGAAGCCCTGCAGGACGCTCGGCTCCTTTTTGTTCTCGCTCACCTCGGGGACACTCCTCGTCTGCACAGGTCGTGGAACGAACAGCTCCGCAACCTACGTCAGGACGAGGCGGGCGTGTCCAGCCCGGGGTGGCCGGTGAGACCTCCGACACCGAACCGCGCACAAAACGCACCACAAACTTCACCACAGCGTCACCGCCAGCCGGGCCGTCGCGCTCGCGCCCGCCAGGCGCACCGCCGTGGTCCGCGGCACCGACAGCACGACGAGCGCACCGCCGTCGGCCGGCCCCTCCAGGAGTTCCGGCACCTTCGTCACCCGCGCCCGGCGGGCCACCACCCGGGCCCGGCCGCCTCCCGCCGTCTCCTCGGCGGCGATGACGTCGACCCGGTCGCCGGGCCGCAGCAGCCGTACCGTCGCCGCGTCGGCGATCCGCACCGGCGCCGCCACCGTCTCCGTGGGAGGCGGACGGCGTACCGGTTCGCCGGTGGGCGCGAGGGCGCCGGCGCTCGGGCTGTCGTCGGGATGCCCGCGGGCGCCCTCGGCGTCACCCGGCCCCGCCGCCACCAGCGCGGCCGCGGTGACCGCCAGCCCCAGCGCCAGGGCCCGCCTGCGGCCGCGCGCCAGCCGGCGCGCCTGATACCGCCCGCCGCGCACCCGCACGGGAGGGAACTGCGGCACCCCGCAGGGCGCGGGAGCCTCAGAACCCGGCGGAAGCGCGCCTGGGGCGGACGGAGAGGCGCACGGGGATGCGGACGGGGATGCGGACGGAGTTTCGGACACGGGGAGAGAAGGAGCGAAGAACACGGGATCACCACCAGCGACGAGGAATCGGCCTGCGAGACCACGATCGGCCCTCGCATCGCCGCCCGCCGAAGCCCGTGGACGACCGAGAGGTTGTGGATAACTCCCTCACCCGAACGGTGACTTCCGCTTCCTCAACCCGTGCGCAAGCCCCCGCACCCCGTGCGGAAACCTCCGCATCCCTGTGCGCAAGCCCCCGGCGCCCTGTGCGGAAACCCCCGCACTCTCGTGGGCAAGCCTCCGCACCCCGTACGAGAACCCCCGCACGGACCTACGGCAGCTCGAACCCCGGATCCATCCCGCCCAGCGCCGTCGTGCACAGACAGTCCCGCTCGCCGTCGGCCGGCAGCGCCGCCACCGCGTCGAACAGCACGCCACGCAGCCGGTCCACGTTCGCCGCGAACACCTGGAGGACCTCCTCGTGCGAGACTCCCTCACCGCTCTCCGCGCCCGCGTCCAGGTCGGTGACCAGGTTCAACGACGTGTAGCAGAGCTCCAGTTCACGGGCGAGCGCCGCTTCGGGGTGGCCCGTCATGCCGACCACCGACCAGCCCCGCGCCTGGTGCCAGAGCGATTCGGCGCGGGTCGAGAAGCGCGGTCCCTCGATCACGACGAGCGTCCCGCCGTCCACCGGCTCCCACTCCCGGCCGCGCGCGGCCTTCAGCGCCGCCGCGCGCCCGGCGGGGCAGTAGGGGTCGGCCAGCGACACGTGCACCACGTTGGGGACCGCGCCGCCCGGCAGCGGCAGCCCGTCGAAGTAGGTCCCCACCCGGGACTTCGTGCGGTCGACCAGCTGGTCCGGCACCAGCAGCGTGCCGGGCCCGTACTCGGGGCGCAGACCGCCCACGGCGCACGGTCCGAGGATCTGGCGCGCGCCGACCGAGCGCAGTGCCCAGAGGTTCGCCCGGTAGTTGATCCGGTGGGGCGGCAGATGGTGGCCGCGTCCGTGCCGGGGCAGGAAGGCGACCCGTCGGCCGGCGATCTCGCCGAGGAAGAGGGAGTCGCTGGGCGGCCCGTAGGGGGTGTCCACCTGAATCTCGGTCACGTCGTCGAGGAACGAGTAGAAACCCGAACCGCCGATCACGCCGATCTCTGCGTTCGCCATGACCAGCACACTAGCCGGAATCGAACACCGGCCGTCCCCGTATACGGGCCCCGCCGTCTCAGCGGACGCCGAAGACCCCGTCGTCGTGTCGTACGACGACAGGGTCCTGGAAGCGGGTCGTGAGGGTCCTCAGGCGGCGGAGGAGCCGGCGGACGTGCTCGCGCCGGACGACTTCGAGTCCGAGGACGTCGACGATGACGACGACGAGGAGGACGAAGACGAGTCCGAGGACGTCGAGGACTTGGACGACGCCGGGGAGCTGCTCGATGAGGAGCCGCGGCTGTCGTTGCGGTAGAAGCCGGAGCCCTTGAAGACGATGCCGACGGCGGAGAACACCTTCTTGAGGCGGCCACCGCAATTCGGGCACTCGGTCAGAGCGTCGTCGGTGAACTTCTGCACCGCCTCGAGGCCCTCGCCGCACTCGGTGCACTGGTACTGGTAGGTCGGCACTGTCTTCCTCCTGGCACTCTCACTCGATGAGTGCTAACGACGGTCCATAGTGACGCATTCCCGGGGATCAGTCCACTGTCACCGGCACGCGGTGACCCACGCCACGTGCGACCGTCCGCTCGCGCGGGCTCCCCACCAGCCGTGACCGCAGCGCCAGCAGGACCGCGAGGGCCAGCAGCGTGCCGCCCAGCGGCACCAGGAACCCGGCGCCCGTGCGGAGCCGGTCCTCCAGCTGGCCGGCGACCGTGACCGCCGCCGCCTGGCCCAGTGCCACCGCACCCGTCAGCCAGGTGAACGCCTCGGTGCGGGCCCCGGCCGGCACCAGGCCGTCGACCAGCGTGTAGCCGGTGATCAGCGCGGGCGCGATGCACATGCCGACCAGGAGGCCGAGGCCGGCCAGCACGAGCACCGAGTGCGCGGCCCACAGGCCGGAGGCCGTCAGCGCCAGCGCCGCGTACGCCACGACGAGGCGGTGCTGCGGGGCGGCCTTCCAGGCGATGGCGCCGCAGACCAGGCCGGAGAGCATGTTGCCGGCGGCGAACGTGCCGTACAGGACGCCGTTCAGGCCGGGCTCGCCGATCGACTCGGAGTACGCGGCCAGCGACACCTGCATGCCGCCGAAGACGGATCCGATCCCCAGGAAGGTCACGATCAGCACGCGCACGCCGGGGACGCTCAGGGCGGAGGCGTGCTTCACGCGCGCGTGGCCGCCGTCGGCGACGGACGGCTGGGTGCTCTTCTGCGCCGCGAACAGCAGTCCGCCCACCAGGGTCAGCGAGGCCTCGGTGACGAGGCCTGCGGCCGGGTTCACGGCGGTGCACAGCGCGGTGGCCAGCAGCGGGCCGACGACGAAGGTCAGCTCGTCCGTGACGGACTCGAAGGCCGCCGCGGTGCTCATCAGGGGCGAGCCCTTCAGCTTCACGCCCCAGCGGGCCCGCACCATGGGCCCGACCTGCGGGACCGACGCGCCGGTGGGCACGGCCGCCGCGAACAGCGCCCACAGGGGAGCGTCGGCCAGGGCGAGCGCCGTGAGCGTCAGGGCGGCCACGGCGTGCAGGATCACTCCGGGGACGAGGACCGCGCGCTGGCCGTGGCGGTCGGCGAGGCGTCCGCTGTAGGGCGCGAAGAGGGCCATGGAGACGCCGGTGACGGCCGCGGCGGCGCCGGCGGCGCCGTAGGAGCCGGTGGTGTGCTGCACGAGCAGCACGATGGAAAGGGTGAGCATCGCGAAGGGCTGGCGCGCCGCGAAGCCTGGCAGCAGGAACGTCCATGCGCCGCGGGTGCGCAGCAGTGACCCGTATCCGGGGCGGGGGGCGGCCGACGAGTCCTTCGACGGCTCGGAGGTGACCGTGGATGCCACGGCCCGTGCCTTTCTGCCGCCTGGTAGCGCGACCCGTTGGAGCTGCGGGGCGCCGAGAGCTGTCCTCTTGCGCGTACGCGGTAGATACCGGCGCTCACTGCGGAGGGCGTCCCGGCCGCCATACGGTCGCGCCAGCTCTGCGTCAGGCAGAGTTGGTTCGATCAAGGTGCGCCTTCATGGTACAGGGATCACAGGCCGTCGGCCTGTGAAAGTGAGCACCCTGACCGCCCCCGCCTTTCGATCCGGAGCAGTGTGAACGTGCCGAAACCGGCCGTTAACGCATGCCCCGCGCGTCCCGTCCGTCGCCTCCCGCGCCCCCGTCGGTGCGCAGCCAGCCGGCCAGCTTGCCGCCGCGGCCCACGGCGCGCAGCCGGCGCTCGGCGGCGTCCCGGACCGGGTCGGTGGCGACGACGAGGAGTTCGTCGCCGCGTCGCAGGACCGTCGTCGGCAGCGGCACGAACGACGCCCCGTCGCGCACGACGAGGGTGACGGCGGCCCCCGAGGGCAGCCGCAGCTCGTGCACCTCGACGCCGTGCATCTTGGAGCCCTCGGGGATGGCGACGGACAGCAGATGGCCGCGCAGCCGCTCCAGGGGCGCCGACTCGACGCCGAGGTCGGCGGCCTCGGCGCCCTGGCCGAGGCGCAGCTTGCGGGCCAGCCAGGGCAGCGTCGGACCCTGCACCAGGGTGTAGACGACGACCAGCACGAAGACGATGTTGAAGATGCGCCGGCTGGCCTCCACGCCCTGCACCATCGGGATCGTCGCGAGGATGATGGGCACCGCGCCGCGCAGTCCCGCCCAGGACATCAGCACCTGCTCCTGCCAGGGCACCCGGAACGGCGTCAGACAGGCCACGACGCCGAGCGGGCGGGCCACCATGGTCAGCACCAGGCCGATGACGAGTGCGGGCACCACGTCGTCGCCCAGCTCGTGCGGGGTGACCAGCAGGCCGAGCAGGACGAACATGCCGATCTGGGCGATCCAGCCGAGTCCGTCGGCGAATCCGCGTGTGGCCGGCCAGTGCGGCAGCTTGGCATTGCCCATGACCATCGCGGCGAGGTAGACGGCGAGGAAGCCGCTGCCGTGCGCGATGGCGCCCGCCGCGTAGGCCATGACGGCGATGGCCATGACGGCGATCGGGTAGAGGCCGGAGGCGGGCAGGGCGACGTGCCGCAGTCCCCAGGAGCCCAGGAAGCCCACCGCTATGCCGATGGCGGCGCCGATGGCCAGCTCCAGGAGTATCTCGCCGATCAGCACGTACCAGTGCTCGACGGGCCCCGCGGTGGAGAAGGCGACGACCAGGATGACCACGGGGGCGTCGTTGAAGCCGGACTCGGCCTCCATCGTGCCCGTCACGCGCGCGGGCAGGGGGATCCTGCGCAGCACGGAGAACACCGCCGCCGCGTCGGTCGAGGACACCACCGCCCCGATGATGAGCGCCTGCCGCCACTCCAGCCCTACCAGGTAGTGCGCGCCCGCCGCCGTCACGCCGACGCTCACCGCGACGCCGCCCAGGGCCAGCGCGGTGGCGGCCGGGAGGGCCGGTCTGATCTCGTTCCACTTCGTGCCGAGGCCGCCCTCGGCCAGGATCACGACCAGGGCCGCGTAGCCGATGACCTGGGTGAGCTCGGCGTTGTTGAAGTGGATGTCGCCGATGCCGTCCTGGCCCATGAGGACGCCGATGCCCAGGTACACGAGCAGGCTGGGGAGCCCGCTGCGCGAGGAGATCCGGACCGCTGCGACGGCGACGAGCAGGACGAGCGAGCAGACGAGCAGGAGCTGGTTGAGGTGGTGGACAGTCAGCGGCGGTTCCCTTTCCTGGCGCACGCGACGCGCGCGCGGGTGCACACGTACATCGGACACGAGGGCAATGCGCCACGCGTCCAACTACTTCATTACCTTACCTAACTCTTGACGATTTCTTGACGTTCGCTCGGGCAGGATCGAACGTCCTTCCGGGCTGGTTGCCGACTCCGCGTCAAGTGCCGCGGACCCCTGCGCCTATGGTTGCTCCAGCGCTCATTCAAAAGGACAGCCAGCCCTGCCGCTCGCGTTAGGACAGCAAGGACAGCGATGCCCCCCAACACCACCGCCACAACGGGTGACAAGCCCGGCAAGTCCGGCAGGAAGAAGGGGCGCAAAGCCCGTCTTATCGTGCTTGTACTGGTGCTGGCCATCATCGGCGGCATCGCCTACGGCGCCTACTGGTCGATCAGCACCGTGCGGGCCTCCTTCCCGCAGACGGAGGGGTCGGCCACGCTGGAGGGCCTGTCCGGCCCGGTCGACGTGAAGCGCGACGGCTACGGCATCCCGCAGATCTACGCCTCCTCCGACCAGGACCTGTTCATGGCGCAGGGCTACGTCCAGGCGCAGGACCGCTTCTACGAGATGGACGTCCGCCGGCACATGACCTCCGGGCGCCTGTCGGAGATGTTCGGCAAGAGCCAGGTGGACAACGACGAGTTCCTGCGCACCCTGGGCTGGGACCGCGTCGCCAAGAAGGAGTACGACACCAAGCTGTCGGCGGCCACCAAGAAGTACCTCCAGGCGTATGCCAAGGGCGTCAACGCGTACCTGAAGGGCAAGGACGGCGAGGACATCTCGCTGGAGTACGCCGCCCTCGGGTTCACCAACGACTACAAGCCCGCGGAGTGGACGCCCGTCGACTCCCTCGCCTGGCTGAAGGCGATGGCCTGGGACCTGCGCGGCAACATGCAGGACGAGATCGACCGCGCCCTGATGACCAGCCGCCTCGGCCCTCAGCAGATCGCCGACCTGTACCCGGGCTACCCCTACGACCGCAACCAGGCGATCGTCCAGGAGGGCGGGTACGACGAGTCGACCGGGGAGTTCGAGAAGGACGGCGGATCGTCCAGCGACTCCAGCGACTCGAGCGGCTCCGGCACCTCGTCGAGCGGCTCCAGCGGCACCGGATCGGGCGGCAGCGGTTCAGGCAGCGGCTCAGGCACCGGCACCGGCTCAGGCTCCGGCACCGAGAGCTCCGCGCTGCAGAGCCAGCTCGGCGGCCTGTACGGCGTGCTCGACGACCTGCCCACCGCCGTCGGCGTGAACGGCAACGGCATCGGCTCCAACTCCTGGGTCGTCGCCGGGTCGCACACCATCACCGGCAAGCCCCTGCTCGCCAACGACCCGCACCTGTCGGCCTCGCTGCCCTCCGTCTGGTACCAGATGGGCCTGCACTGCCGCGCCGTCTCCAGCACCTGCCAGTACGACGTCTCGGGCTACACCTTCGCCGGAATGCCCGGTGTGATCATCGGGCACAACCAGAAGATCAGCTGGGGCATGACCAACTCCGGGGTCGACGTCACCGACCTCTACCTGGAGAAGCTCACCGGCGACGGCTACCTCTACGACGGCAAGGTGAAGCCGTTCACCACGCGCGAGGAGACCATCCAGGTCGCCGGCGGCGCCGGCAAGAAGATCGTCGTCAGGCAGACCGCCGACGGCATGCCCCTGCTGTCCGACCGCAGCAACGAGCTGGTGAAGGTCGGCCAGAAGGCCGGCGTCGACACCCAGGCGCCCGACCGCGGTGACGGCTACGCCGTCGCCCTGAAGTGGACCGCGCTGGAGCCGGGCACCTCCATGGACGCCGTGTTCGCCATGAACAAGGCGGCCGGCTGGGACGACTTCCGCGCCGCGGCCAAGCTCTTCGACGTCCCCTCGCAGAACCTGGTCTACGCGGACACCGACAACCACATCGGCTACCAGCTGCCCGGGAAGATCCCCACGCGCGCGAAGAACCACAAGGGTTCGGTCCCCGCTCCGGGCTGGGACCCGAAGTACCGGTGGACGGACTACATCGACTTCGACAAGCTGCCCTACGAGTTCGACCCCGAGCGCGGCTACATCGTCACCGCCAACCAGGCCGTCGTCGACCAGGACAAGTACCCCTACACGCTCACCACGGACTGGGGTTACGGCACCCGAAGCCAGCGCATCAGCGATCTGATCAAGCAGAAGATCGAGGGCGGCGGCAAGGTCTCCACCGACGACATGCGCCAGATGCAGACGGACAGCGACAGCCAGATCGCGCGGCTGCTCGTGCCCACCCTGCTCAAGCTGAACCTCAAGGACCCGGACGTCCGCCAGGCGCAGGACCTGCTCCAGGGCTGGGACTACACCCAGGACGCCGACTCGGCCGCCGCGGCCTACTTCAACGCGGTCTGGCGCAACATCCTGAAGCTGGCCTTCGGCAACAAGCTGCCCAAGGAGCTGCGCGTCGAGGGACAGTGCCTGTGGGTCGACCCGGTCAACAACACCGGGCCCGTCGACGCCACCGGCAAGGTCCGCGAGTGCGGCCAGCGCGACGCCGACCAGGCCCAGCCGGACGGCGGCGACCGCTGGTTCGAGGTCGTGCGCAACCTGATGGACAAGCCCGGCAGCGACTGGTGGACCACCCCCGAGAACGGCAGGCGCCCCGGCGCCGACCACAACCGCGACAAGCTGTTCGAGCGCGCCATGATCGACGCGCGCTGGGAGCTGACCGCCAAGCTCGGCAAGGACATCGACACCTGGAGCTGGGGCCGGCTGCACCGTCTGTTCCTGGAGAACCAGACCCTCGGCACCAGCGGCCCCGGCTTCCTGCAGTACGTGCTCAACCGCGGCCCGTGGGAGCTCAGCGGCGGCGAGGCCGCGGTCAACGCGGCGGGCTGGAACGCCGCCGGCGGCTACGACGTCGTATGGGTGCCCTCGATGCGGATGGTGGTCAACCTCGCCGACCTCGACAAGTCGAAGTGGATCAACCTCACCGGCGCCTCCGGGCACGCGTTCAGCGCGCACTACACCGACCAGACGGGCAAGTGGGCCAAGGGCGAACTGCTCGACTGGGCCTACTCGGCGAAGGCGGTCGACGGCAGCACGAGCGACACCCTCGTCCTCAAGCCCTGACGCGGTCCCGGTCCGAGGACATCTGAGAGGGGCGCTCCACGCACGCACGCGTGGAGCGCCCCTTTCGCCTTCCCACCCGCGCCGGCGGTCCGCCGCTCAGGTGAAGCGGCGTACCCCGGACGGAGTCACCACGGCGTGCACCGGCGCGTCGTGCGGCTCCTCGGGCACGCGCGCGACGACCTCGCCGTCGTACAGCAGCACCACCAGCGAGGGAGCGGCCCCGGCCCGCTTCAGACGGGCCAGGACACGGTCGTAGGAACCCCCGCCGCGCCCGAGCCGCATCCCGCGCCCGTCGACCGCGAGGCCCGGCAGCAGCACCACGTCGGCGTCCGTGACGGCGTCGCGGCCGAGGCGCTCGCCCGAGGGCTCGAGCAGGGCCATCCTGCCGCCGTGCCGCACACGTGTGAGGGAGCCCTCACCGTCGTACGCGCCCCAGTCGAGGTCGTCGTCGGGCAGCAGCACCGGCAGAAGCACGCGCACGCCCCGCGCGCGCAGGGCGTCCAGGAGGGCGAGCGTCCCGGGCTCGGAGCCCACCGAGACGTACGCGGCGACCGTCCCGGCCCGGGCCAGCTCCGGCAGGTCCAGGGCGCGCCGGGCCAGCGCCCCGGCCGCCTCCCGCAGGCCGTCCGCCGTCAGCGTGCTCCTCGTCGCGAGGAGCTCCCGCCGCAACCTACGCTTGTCGGACTCCGGACCGCCGGTGGCCTGCCCCATGTGTCACTCCCGCCTCAACCTCTACGAATGCGCTCAGATGAGCATGAACCAGCCGGGGGTGCGGTTTCCCGTCCAGGGCACCGGATATGGTGGCCGGCATGACTCAGTCGCACCCCAGGATCAGCAAGGCTGTCATCCCCGCAGCCGGCCTCGGCACACGGTTCCTGCCGGCGACCAAGGCCACTCCCAAGGAGATGCTGCCGGTCGTCGACAAGCCCGCGATCCAGTACGTGGTCGAGGAGGCCGTCACCGCCGGCCTCGACGACGTCCTCATGGTCACCGGCCGCAACAAGCGCCCCCTTGAGGACCACTTCGACCGCAACTACGAACTCGAGTCCGCGCTGTCGAAGAAGGGCGACGCCCACCGGCTCGCCAAGGTCCAGGAGTCCAGCGACCTGGCGACCATGCACTACGTGCGACAGGGCGACCCCAAGGGCCTCGGCCACGCGGTGCTGTGCGCCGCGCCCCACGTCGGCCAGGAGCCGTTCGCCGTCCTCCTGGGCGACGACCTGATCGACCCGCGCGACCCGCTGCTCCAGCGGATGATCGAGGTCCAGGAGCGGCACGGCGGCAGCGTCATCGCGCTCATGGAGGTCGAGCCCGAGCAGATCCACCTCTACGGTTGCGCCGCCGTCGAGCACACCGCCGACGGCGACGTCGTCAAGGTGAGCGGCCTCGTGGAGAAGCCGGATCCGGCCGACGCCCCCTCCAACTACGCGATCATCGGCCGTTACGTCCTCGACCCCGCCGTGTTCGGCGTACTGCGGGAGACCGAGCCGGGCCGCGGCGGCGAGATCCAGCTCACCGACGCCCTCCAGCAGCTCGCCCAGGACGAGAAGATCGGCGGCCCCGTGCACGGCGTCGTCTTCAAGGGCCGCCGCTATGACACCGGCGACCGCAGCGACTACCTCCGGGCGATTGTCCGACTCGCGTGCGAACGTGAAGACCTGGGCCCGGACTTCCGGACCTGGCTTCGCAGTTACGTCACGGAGGAGATGTAGCCACTTGAGCACCGCCGCGCCCCGCGCCACCGGTCAGGACCGCCTCTGGTCGGTGGACGAGCACCTGGACGACGTCCTCGCCACGGTCCGCCCCCTGGAACCGATCGAGCTCCAACTGCCCGACGCCCAGGGCTGCGTCCTGGTCGACGACGTCACGGTCCCGGTGTCGCTGCCGCCGTTCGACAACAGTTCGATGGACGGGTACGCGGTGCGGGTCGCGGACGTCGAGGGCGCGAGCGAGGAGTTCCCCGCTGTCCTGGAGGTCGTCGGGGACATCGCGGCGGGGCAGCCCGGCCTGCTGCACGTCGGCCCCGGGCAGGCCGCCCGGATCATGACCGGCGCGCCGCTGCCGCACGGCGCGGAGACCGTCGTCCCCGTCGAGTGGACCGACGGCGGGCTCGGCGAGGGACCGGTCGACTCGATGCGGGCCCGCGCTCTCGCCCCCGAGCAGGCCGAGGGGCACGTACGCGTGTACCGGCCCGCGGGGGCACGCGCGCACGTGCGCGCCAAGGGCAGCGACGCGAAGGCCGGCGACCGCGCCCTGGACGCCGGCACCGTCCTCGGCCCGGCGCAGATCGCCCTGCTCGCCGCGATCGGCCGCGGCACGGTCCGGGTGCGCCCACGCCCGCGTGTGGTGGTCATGTCCACCGGCAGTGAACTCGTCCAGCCCGGCGAGGAGTTGGGCAAGGGCCAGATCTACGACTCCAACAGCTTCGCCCTCACCGCGGCCGCCCGGGACGCCGGCGCGATCGCCTACCGCGTGGGCGCGGTCGCCGACGACGCCGGGACGCTCCGCTCGACCATCGAGGACCAGCTGGTGCGCGCCGACCTCGTCGTCACCACGGGCGGCGTGAGCGTCGGGGCGTACGACGTCGTCAAGGAGGCGCTGTCGTACGTCGGGGACGAGGACCAGGGGGGCGGCGGGGTCGAGTTCCGCAGACTCGCCATGCAGCCCGGCAAGCCACAGGGGTTCGGCGCCATCGGCCCCGACCACATCCCGCTGCTGGCCCTGCCCGGCAACCCGGTGTCGTCGTACGTCTCGTTCGAACTGTTCGTGCGGCCCGCGATCCGCACCATGATGGGCCTCAAGGACGTCCACCGGCCCACCACGCGCGCGAAGCTCGTCGCCGACGAGGCGCTCACCTCGCCCCGGGGGCGCCGTCAGTTCCTGCGCGCCACCCACGCCGAGGGGGCCGTCCGGCCGGTCGGCGGCGCCGGTTCGCACCTGGTCGCCGCCCTCGCCCACGCCGACGCGCTGATCGTCGTCCCCGAGGGCGTGGAGTCGGTCGAGCCGGGAGCCGAGGTAGAGGTGGTCCTGCTCGGCTGAGCAGGCCTCGTTGCGGGTAGCGTGTCGCGCACGAGGAGGACCGCGCGGCGCAGCGTGCCGGGCCCGGACCGGGAGTGCGACACAGCATGAGCAGGCAGGACCGCCAGGACGCGCAGGGCGGGCACGACGGGCAGGACCGGCTGACGCACATCGACGACGCGGGCGCCGCCCGCATGGTCGACGTGTCGGCCAAGGACGTCACCGCGCGCACCGCGCGCGCGAGCGGACGCGTCCTCGTCTCGTCCCGCGTGGTCGAGCTGCTGCGGGGCGAAGGCGTCCCCAAGGGCGACGCGCTGGCCACCGCGCGGATCGCGGGCATCATGGGCGCCAAGCGCACGCCCGACCTGATCCCGCTGTGCCACCCCTTGGCGCTCTCCGGTGTGAAACTGGACCTGTCGGTCGCGGACGACGCCGTGGAGATCACCGCCACGGTGAGGACGACGGACCGCACGGGCGTCGAGATGGAGGCCCTCACCGCGGTCTCGGTCGCCGCGCTCACCGTGATCGACATGGTGAAGGCGGTCGACAAGACAGCGGTCATCACGGACGTGCGCGTGGAGGAGAAGACGGGCGGCAAGTCGGGCGACTGGAGCCGGGCATGACACTTGATGCGTCGAGCGGCGGCGCGCCGCGCTCCCCTTACAGCGCGCTGGTCGTGACGGCGTCCAATCGGGCCGCGGCCGGTGTCTACGAGGACCGGGGCGGACCGCTGATCGCCGAGGGCCTGAGGCGCTTCGGCTTCGCCGTCGACGGCCCCCAGGTCGTCCCGGACGGCGACCCCGTCGAGGCCGCCCTGCGCGCCGGAGTGGACGCCGGGTACGACGTGATCGTCACCACCGGCGGAACCGGGCTCTCGCCCACCGACCGCACGCCGGAGGCGACCCGCGCGGTGATCGACCACGAGGTGCCGGGGATCGCGGAGGCGATCCGGGCCTTCGGCCGGGAGAAGGTGCCGACCTCGGCGCTCTCCCGGGGGCTGGCGGGTGTCGCCCGCGGGACGCTGGTCGTCAACCTGCCCGGTTCCACCGGCGGGGTGAAGGACGGGCTGGCGGTCCTGGAGCCCCTGCTGACCCACGCCGTCGACCAGCTGCGCGGCGGTGACCACCCCAGACCCGGCGACAGCAGTGGGGGTGTGCGCTGAACAGCCTGTCCTGGCCCGTCGAACTGGCGGAGGGCGATGTCGTCCTGCGGCCGATAAAGCTGCGCGACCAGCGGGCCTGGCGCGAGGTCAACCGGCGCAACCGGGACTGGCTGCGCCCCTGGGAGGCGACCATCCCGCCGCCCGCGCCGAGCGGGCCGATCGCCCACCGGCCGACCTACCGTCAGATGGTCCGCCATCTGCGGGCGGAGGCGAACGCCGGGCGGATGCTGCCGTTCGTCATCGAGTACCAGGGCCGTCTCGTCGGGCAGTTGACGGTGGCCGGGATCACCTGGGGGTCCATGTGCTCGGGCCACGTCGGCTACTGGGTGGACCAGTCCGTGGCGGGGCGCGGGGTGATGCCCACCGCGGTGGCGCTCGTGGTGGACCACTGCTTCCGCACGGTCGGGCTGCACCGCGTCGAGGTCTGCATCCGGCCCGAGAACCGGCCCAGCCTCCGGGTGGTGGAGAAACTCGGATTCCGGGCGGAGGGGCTGCGGCCCCGCTATCTCCACATCGACGGTGCCTGGCGCGACCACCTCGTCTTCGCGCTCACGGCGGAGGAGGTCCCGGAGGGGCTGATGAGCCGCTGGCGACGCGCCCGGCCGCGGAACCTTCCCGACGAGCCGGCCGAACCCCGTGACCCGCAGAACGCTCCGGGGAATCGCACCAGCCCCGGTAATTGAATAAGTGTTCGAAATTGATCGGGCGATGACCGTCTTGAGGCTTTCAATTCACTGCCGGGCGGCGCGGTGATCGCATCCGTCACAAAAAAAGTTCGAAATATCAGCCAGATCGTGCGACACACCGGCCCAATTGGCGGATGGCCTCGCGCAAACCCCTCTACCGTGTGAGACGTGAGCAGCAGCGGCCTCATCTACGCAGTCATCGTCGGGGCCTGGGCCGCCTACTTGGTGCCGATGTGGCTCCGTAGGCAGGACGAGCTGAACGAGGCCCGTCCGACGGAACGCTTCAGCACCGCCATCCGGCTGCTGTCCGGACGGGCGGGGATGGAGCGCCGGTACGCCAAGGACCTGCGGGCGCGCTCCTCCGAGGAGGGCGAGCCCGACGCCGACGTCCCGGACGCGGTCACCGAATCGGTGGACGTCCGGGCCTTCGCCATGCCCCCGACCCGTCCGCAGACCAAGGTGCCGGTGCAGGAGCGCGAGCAGCCGCGCCCGGAGGGGACGCGCGATCCCTCGCGGGACGCGACGCGCGAGCCGGGGCGCGAGCCGGTCCGCGATCAGGCGGCCGCGCACGCCCACGTCCCCGCGTCTCCCGCGGCCGCCGCCTCCACGCAGGCGGCGGCCGCCCGGGCCAAGCGCTCGAAGGCGCTCGCCCGCCGCCGGCGCACCACCGTCCTGCTCTTCCTCGCCTTCACGCTGGGCGCGATCGTCGCGGCCGTCGGCGGACTGGCGTTCCTCTGGGCGCCCGGTGTGCCCGCCGTCCTGCTCAGCGGCTACATCGCCTACCTGCGCACCCAGGAGCGCCGGCGCTTCGCCTACCAGATGGACCGCAGACGCGCCGAGGCCGCCGCGCAGCGGCTGCGCGAGCGTCAGCCCCGCCGGCGCGGCTCCACGGCAGGGGCGGCGCACCCGCCGTCCCTGGACGCCGACGCCGACACCGGCGCCGAGGAACCGCACGCCGCCGCCGAGCCGGAGACCGACCCGGGCCTGCTGGCACTCGCCGCGGACCGCAGGGCGCTCGTCGAGCAGACCGACCACGCCGAATGGGTCGACCAGCAGCGCGAGCGGCAGCGCCGGCCCGGGCACGGCGAGAGCTGGGACCCGGTGCCGGTCCCGCTGCCGACGTACGTGACCGCCCCCGTCGCCCCGCGCGCCACCTCCGACGTGGACCTCGGCGCGCCGGACGCCTGGAGCTCGGCCCGCTCCAGCTCCTCGGCCCCGCCGGAGCAGGAGACGGCCGACGCCGCCGCGGACACGCCGTCCGCGTCGGACACGGCGGACACCGGGAGTGACGAGCCGGCCCGCGCGGAGGACGGTGAACGCAGCGACGCACGGCGCGCCGCGTCCGCCCGCCGCTCCCGCGAGCGGGGCCGCACCCCGCTGTTCGACCAGTACGAGGACGGGGAGCGCCCCCGCGCCGCCAACGAGTGAGCGGCCGTCCGTCCGCCCCGGCAGGCGCCGGGGAACGGATTTCCAAGCAGCCCGATGGGGGTGCTAGAGTTTCACTCGTTGCAAGGGCCTGTGGCGCAGTCCGGTAGCGCACCTCGTTCGCATCGAGGGGGCCAGGGGTTCAAATCCCCTCAGGTCCACTGCAGCTCAAAGCCCCGGTCGGGATTCCCGACCGGGGCTTTGGCCATTCCGTACAGCAGCGAAGTACAGCAACTACTCCGGGTCTTGCTTTCCAAGGTGCTTGCCCAGCTTGCGCAGTGCCCGGCGGGTGGCTTCCGACGGGACGTGCGTGTACACCTCCATGGTCACTGCGATCTTGCTGTGCCGAAGGATCTGCATCGCGACCCGCGGGTGCACGTCGAGCGCGGCGAGGAGCGAACCGCACGTGTGCCGGGTGTCGTGCAGACGGATCTGACGGACGCCGGCGTAGGCCGAGCGGTCGACGAACCGGCGGTTGCAGTTGCGGGGTTCGGTGTGCCGTAGCGCGTCGTGAACACGAAGTCGTAGTCCGACCACAGCTCACCGGCCGCCTGTTTTGCCAACTCCCGCTCCTTTGCCGACGCTGGAGAGGCGCGATGCAGATCTCCGGAAGCGGCAGCACTGCCCTCGCCACGCCGGAAGCCCAGGACCAAGGTGAGCACGTAGGCCGCGTACAGCGGGTCACGGGCCGCGCTGGCGGCATCAGCGCTCGCTTCGCTCGCTGCAGGTGCGCGGAGCCCAGGGGAAAGATCGTCTCGACGGTGCAGGGCCACCTGACGATTTACGGCACGTCAAGGACTGATCAGTCTTCGCACGTCGTTCGAAAAGGGGCCGCGACCGGCGCGGCGGCGCCGGTCACCGTCGCCGGGCACGCCCCTCCCCGTCTTCCAGGCCGGCCGCCGTCGACGCCCGCGCCGGCAAGGGGGCGAAAGGCATGCCGGGGCTACAAGGGGGCGGTTACACGCTCGCCCACCACCACGGGTAGGGACGCATGCCTCCGGCGGGGGCGCTCAGGCTCGAGGATCGCGGGGCACCGTTCGCGAGTGCCGGCCTGTAGATGGCGGGCGAGAGGATGGGAGCAGGTGGGTTGCGGTTTCCTGTCGTCGGGAAGGTCAGGACGCCCGATGCGCGGGGCATCCTGCGATGAAAGGACGGTGAGGATCCGAGCACCGGCGGTTCGAGGTAGTCAGAGTGCGAGGCGCCCATTCTAGAAACGTTCATCATAGGACGTCTTACGTGCATAAGTTGACGTAGCGCGTCGAGTTGCTCTACGTTTCTGATGCTTGCTCAGCTCCGTTCACGCCTAGGGGGATTCAGTGTTCTTTGCAGAACTCGGACTGACTCAGCACGACTCGCTCACGGCAGCTCAGATGGCCGCAAGCGAGGCCGCGACGGCGTCGGGCGGACGAGTCTTCACCTGCGTGGTCTTCCAGCAGGGAGGGCGCCTCATGCTGACGACCGCCTTCTCCTACGCATTCCTCGTCAAGCACGTGGTCGCCGATGCGGCGGTCAAGGGCGGCAACCCGCGGATGGCCACCAACCGCCCGATCGACAGCAATCACGTCAGGTCCATCACCAAGTACCTGACCGAGAACGAGAAGGACTACATCCTCCCGCCGGTCACCCTGAACGTCCGTGCCGTCCCTGCCATCCACATCCCTCGAGGCAACTTCGCCATGACGGCCGGCTTCGTCGTCATCGGCGACGAGACCAAGTTCTCCGTCACTGATGGCCAGCACAGGCTTGCCGCCATTGCCAAGCGCAGCGACAGCCTCATCGACACGGACTCACCCTTCCTGAGCGACAGCATCTCCGTCGTCATCGTGGTGGAGCCGGACGTTGCGCGGATCCACCAGGACTTCGCTGACGCGGCGCAGACGAAGCAGATCCCGGCCAGCCTTCTGGCCGCCTACAACACTCGTGAACCCCTGAACCGTGTTCTTACGCAGATCGTGGATCGGTCTGCCCTGTTCGCGGGACGCATCGACGAAACCTCCAAGAGTCTGTCGAAGCTCTCCTCTGCGATCTTCCTTCTCAACCAGGTGCGCGGACTGGTCAAGGAACTCCTGTTCCAGGACTATGCGCTCAGCGAGGCGAGCATCCCGGCCCGTAGCCTCCAAGCCATCGGAACCACCGAGAAGCAGGACGCCTTCGTCAGCAGGACCCTGGCGATGCTCGACATCCTCACGCGGCACATGGACCCCTGGCGTTCCGTGGCCGAACTGCCCACGAGCGGGGGGCCGGCCAACCAGGTGGTGGACTTCCGGAAGCACTACATCAACATGACCGCGACCGGTCTGGTCATCATCGGGCACGTCGCCTTCGAGATCGAGAAGAACCTGGACCCGGAGTGGCGGGAGGCTCGATACCTCGACCTCGCCACCAAGATTGACTGGCGCCGGAACGCGCCGATCTGGGAGGGGAACATCATCACCGGAGACAAGATCACCACCACCAGGTCTCCCGGACGGATCGCAGCCAGGAAGGTCATGGAGGCGATTGGCGTTCCCATCCTCCCCAAGAATCCGACCATCCCGCAGCCCACGCAGGAGACCATCGTCGCTGAGGGCGTTTACTGAGGAACGCCGAGGCCTGGTGGACTCAGCTTCGGATGAGCCAGCGCCTCGTTTCGTGTCTGCGGTGCAGCAACGAAGTACGGCAACTGCCGTGACCGCAGGCGACCAGCCTGTGCCGCTAGCATCCGCGTGACCAGCTTGGGAAACCTCAGCGACCGCCCCGCCCGTAGATCGCATCGAGGGGGCCAGGGGTTCAAATCCCCTCAGGTCCACGCAGCATGGGAGCCCGTTCCTGATATCAGGAACGGGCTCCTTGCCATATGTGCTGCGGCGCCATGTGCCCGCCGTCACGCGGCCGGTGTCATCCGCCCGTCCCCACGCGGCCGGTCACATCCGCCCGCCCTCACGCGGCCGGTCACGCCTGCCCGTCCTCACGCGGCCGGTCACGCCTGCCCGTCCTCACGTGGCCGCGCATCTGCCCGTCCTCACGTGGGCAATTGCTCCGTCCGCCCTCACCCCGCCGGTCGGTGTCGCAAGGTCCATGCCGTCGGGATCAGGGTCGCCGTCAGTGCGAGCACGGCGCAGGCGGCTGTCGTCCAGGCCAGGGCCGGCCACGGGACGACCACGGTCACCGGTGCCGTCAGCAGGTGCAGGGCCGCCGCCATTCCGGCGAGGTTGACCGCCGTCACCGCCAGGCCCAGCACCGCGCCCAGGCCGACCACCGTCAGCGCCTCCGCTGCGGCCAGTCGCAGCACCTGGCCGCCCGTCGCCCCGGCCAGCCGCAGCGCTGCCGTCACCCGGCCCCGCTCCCCGGCCGCCATGGCCAGGGTGTTGGCGAGGAACAGCCCGGTGTACAGGAGCGCGATGCCGAGGACGAGGAACGTCCCGAGCCTGGTCCTCGAGTCGGTACGGGGTTCCGCGTCGGCCACCCACTGCGCCCCGCTCGACACCCGGACCCCGTCGACCGCCCGCAGCCCGGCCGCGACCGCCCCCGCGTCGGCGCCCGGCCGCACCCGCACGTCGACCCGGTCCACGCCCGCCCCGCCCGCGTTGGCCGCCGTCACGTACACGCCGTTGTCACCCGTGCCGGTGGCCAGCACGGCGGCGATCCGCAGCGACCTCGGCGTGCCGTCCCCGAGCCACACCCGCACCGTCTCTCCCACCCGGTGCTCGGCCCACTCCTCGTTGACGACGATCGAGGCGTCGTCCAGGTCCGCGAGCCGCCCGGCCGTCACCGGAAGCCGTGCCGTCGTGGCGAGCAGCCCCGGGTCGACGGCCCGCGCCTCGGACGCGATCAGCGCCACCCCGTCCTCCAGCGTGTACACGGCAGTCCCGGCGGTGGGGGACGCCACCGCACCGGGCACCCGGCCAAGTGCCGCCGTGTCCAAGGGCGTTCCGGTGTCCGAGGTCACCACGAAGTCGGCCGTCGTGCGCTCCCGCACCTCCGCCGCCCGCGCCCCGTTCAGCGTGGCCGTCGCGCCCAGCAGCGAGCCGGCGAGGGCCACCGTGACCAGGACCGGCGCGGCGACGGCGGCGGTGCGCCGGACCCCGGCGACCGCGTGCGCCCGCACCAGCATGCCCGTCGTCCCCGGCAACCGGGGCGTCAGCGGCCGTACGACGGCGGGCGCCAGCAGCGCCACCGCCGTGATCAGCAGCATCGGACGGCTGATGTACGTCTTGCGGTGCAGCAGTTCACCCGGCTCGCTCAGCAGCGTGTACGCCGCCGCCGCCCCGGCCGCCAGCAGCAGCGCCGTACCGCACAGCCGCCGCGCCCGGGTCAGCGCCCGCCCGTCCGCCGACGCCTCGCGCAGCGCCTGTGCGGGAGCGGTCCGCCCGGCCCGCCACGACGCGGCGACCGCGCCCGCGACGGCGACCACGAGGCCCGTCCAGAAGGCCAGATGGTACGGCCAGACAGCCCCGCCGATCGTGTACCAGCGCGGTGCGAGGCCGCCGTCGACGACCGCCTCGCCCAGCCACGGCGCCCCGTACGCCCCCAGCGCGCACCCCGTCGCCGAGGCGAGCACGCCCACCGCCAGCGCCTCCGCCAGCACCGTCCGCCGCACCTGCGCCGGGGTGGCGCCGGCGGTCCGCAGCAGGCCGAACTCCCGGCGCCGCCGCTCCACCGCGAAGGCGAACGTGGAGGCCACGACGAACACCGACACGAAGGCCGTCACCCCGCCCGCCGTGCCGAACAGCGCGTTCAGCGCGGTGAGCGCCTCGGCGGCGCGGCCGGGATCGGCGTCGGCCAGCCGCCGCTCGTCCCCGGTGAGCACCCGGGCACCGCTGCCCGCGACCGCCGCCCGCACGGCCGCCGCATCCGCCTCGACCACCAACTGCTGCGACAGGGGCGAGAGCTGTGCCGCCCGAGCGTCGGTGTAGAACACGGCGTCCTCGAAGCCGAGCCCGCGCACGGTCCCCACCACCCGTTCACCCCCGCTCAACCGCGCGCCCACAGCAGCCCATTCGCCCGAGACCACGACCTCGCCGTCCGTGCGTGGAGCACGACCCGCGCTCAACTCGTAGGAGGCGAACCGCGCGACGGACCAGGGGTGCCCGACCAGGCCGGCCGGCCCGCCCGCCGCCCGCACCGGGAAGGAGCGGTCCTCGGTGACCGGCCCCAGCGCCCGCAATGCGGCCACGACCGCGTCCGGCACCGCTCGCGGACTCGCCAACTGTGCCGTCCGCGCCCCGTTCGGCGTGTCCACCCGCAGGGTGTCCTGCCCCCGCACCACCGCCGGAGCCCCCGCGAACCGCTCCGGCGACCGCACCGGCGCCTTGGTCGACGCGGCCAGCGCCTGCCCCATCACGGCCAGCAGTCCGACCCCCACCGCCAAGGCGACGAAACTGCCCACGAAGGACGCCCAGCGGGCACGCAACGTGCACCATGCGACACTCAGCACGAGGCGCCCTCCAACGAGTCGTCGTCCGAGCGGACTTGTGCGCCCCGTCCGCCGCCGCCCTCCAGCCCCGCCATCCGGGCCGCGATCGACTCCGCGTCCGCGCCCGCCAGTTCGCCGTGCACCCGCCCGTCGACCAGGAAGACCACCCGGTCCGCGTACGAGGCGGCCACCGGGTCATGGGTCACCATCACCACCGTCTGGCCCTCGCCGTCGACCATGCCGCGCAACAGCGTCAGCACCTCGCGGCCCGTCGTCGAGTCCAGCGCCCCCGTCGGCTCGTCCCCGAACAGCACCTCGGGCCGGGTGATCAGCGCCCGCGCCAGCGCCACCCGCTGCTGCTGGCCGCCGGACAGCTCACCGGGCCGGTGCCCGCCGCGCTCGCCCAGCCCGACCTGCCGCAGCGCCTCACGCACCCGCGCCTTCGACGGACGGCGGCCCGCCAGCCGCAGCGGCAACGCCACGTTCTGCTCGGCGGTCAGCGCCGGCAGCAGGTTGAACGCCTGGAACACGAACCCGATCCACTCGCGCCGCAACAGCGTCAGCCGCCGCTCGCTCAGCCCGGTCAGCTCCGTCCCGCCGATCCGCACCGACCCCGAGTCGGGCCGGTCAAGACCGGCCGCGCACTGCAGCAACGTCGACTTGCCCGACCCGGACGGCCCCATCACGGCGGTGAAGGAACCCCGGGGCAGAGCCAGGCTGACGCCGTCGAGGGCGGTCACCCCGGCGCTCGTGGACCCGTACCTCCGCCGTAAAGCGGTCAGTTGGACGGCGTGCTCGGTCATCTCGGCCCGTACTCCCCTCGGTCGGCATGTCGGCGGCGCCACGAAGCCCCGCGGGACCGCCTGTCGGGTCCAGACAACCGTGCGGCGGCACTCCCGGTCGCTGGGGCAGACGCGAGAGTCGGGGTAGGGCCAGGCATACCCCCGGACCCCCCGCCGGCCCCATGGCCCGACGCCCCCACCCCCTCCTACGGTGATCCGCATGACCCCCCGAGCCCCCCACGCCCCCCGAACCGCGCCCGCCGCGCCGGCGTCCGTGTGGCAGGCCCTCGCCCGCCCGCGCTACCTGCTGTCGCCATGGCCCTGGCGCGCCGCCGCCTATCTGCTGGCGGGGACGCTGACCGGGGCGCTGCTCCTCCTGGGCCTGGTGGCCTGGGCGGCCGCCGGCGGAGTCCTCGCGATCGGCCTCGTCGGACTGCCCCTCCTCGCCGCCCTGCCCCTCGCCGGGCTGCCCGTGGCCGCCCTGGAGCGGCGAAGACTGCGGCTGATCGGCCCCGGCGACGACCCGGCCGAGGGCGATCCGCACGCCGAACCGCCCGCCCCCGGCCTGCGCAGCTGGCTCACCACCAGGCTGCGCGAGACCGCCACCTGGCGCGAACTCGGCCACGCGCTCCTCACCGCGGGCCTGCTCTGGCCGGCCGAGGCGCTGCTGCTCACGACGGCCCTGGCCGCGCCCCTCGCGATGATCGCCACCCCGCTGCTGATGGCGACGGCCGGCGAGGGCCGGGAGACGAAGGTGCTGAAGGCGTGGACGGTCACCGACTGGCCGACCGCCTGGGCCGCCGCCGCGCTCGGCGTCCTGCTGCTGGCCGCCGGCGGCTACGCACTCGGCGTCGCCGCCGGCGCCCGGGCCGCCCTCACCCGGCTGCTCATCACCCCGGACGACGACGACCAGCGCGCCAGAGTCGTCGAACTGACCCGCTCCCGCGCCCGGTTGGTGGACGCCTTCGAGACGGAACGCCGCCGCGTCGAACGCGACCTGCACGACGGCGCCCAACAGCGCCTCGTCGCCCTCACCATGAGCCTCGGCCTGGCCCGCCTCGACGCCCCGCCCGGCGGCCCCCTCGCCGAACAGCTCGCCCGCGCGCACGAGGAGGCGGGCGCCGCCCTCGCCGAACTGCGCGAACTCATCCACGGCATCCACCCCAAGGTCCTCGCCGACTACGGGCTGGAGGCCGCCGTCGCCGACGCCGCCGACCGCTCGCCCGTCCCGGTCGACGTGGACCTCACGCTGCCCCAGCGGCTGCCGCGGCCCGTCGAGAGCGCCGCCTACTTCGTGGTCCGCGAAGCGCTCGCCAACGTCGCCCGGCACAGCGGGGCGGGCCGTGCGCGGGTGGGCGGCGGGCACCGCGACGGCCGGCTCTCGCTGGAGGTGGAGGACGACGGCCACGGCGGCGCGGACGCGGCCCACGGCACGGGACTCACCGGTCTCGCCGACCGGGTCTCGGTCCTCGATGGAAGACTGACGCTGACCAGCCCGCCCGGCGGGCCCACCCTGCTGCGTGTGGAGATCCCTTGCGAGCCGACGGAACCGGCCTGCGCGTAGTCCTCGCCGAGGACAGCGTCCTGCTGCGCGACGGACTGACGACGCTCCTCACCCGCTTCGGCCACGAGGTCGTCGCGGCCGTCGGCGACGCCCCGGCCCTGCTCGCGGCGGTCGCCGCCGACACCCCCGACATCGTCGTCACCGACGTGCGGATGCCGCCCGCCTTCCAGGACGAGGGCCTGCACGCAGCCGTCCGCCTGCGCGCCGAGCGCCCCGCGCTGCCGGTGCTCGTCCTCAGCCAGTACGTCCAGCGCGCCTACGCCGCCGAACTCCTCGACTCCGGCGACGGCACCGGCGTCGGCTACCTCCTCAAGGACCGCGTCGGCCAGGTCGAGGAGTTCGTGGACGCCCTGCGGGAGGTCGCCGCCGGCGGCACCGTCGTCGACCCCGAGGTCGTCCGCCAACTGCTGCGCCGCCGCCGGGACCCGCTGGCCCGCCTCACCCCGCGCGAGCGTGAGGTGCTGGCGCTGGTGGCGGAGGGCAAGTCCAACGGGGCGATCGCGCGCACCCTGGTCGTCTCCGAGGCCGCCGTCGGCAAGCACATCGGCGCCATCCTCACGAAGCTGGACCTGCCCCCGGCGGACGACACGCACCGCCGGGTGCTGGCGGTCCTCGCCTACCTCAGAAGCTGATGCGGCGTCAGGAAGCCTCGCTTCCCAGCGGCTTGGCGTAGCAGCGGCTGGCCTCGTGGAACCGGTAGTAGCCGAACTTGGCGCACGGCTCGTACCCGCTGGACGTGTACAGACCGATCGCCTCGGGCTGCTGCGTACCGGTCTCCAGCACCATGCGGCGCCGGCCGGCCGCACGGGCGTCATCCTCCAGCGCGCTCAGGACGCGGCGCGCCAGACCCAGCCCGCGCATCTCCCGGATCACGAACATCCGCTTGAGCTCGGCGTCGCCGTCCTCGTTGCCCTCGCCGTTGTGGTCCTGGCTGCGCCAGCCGCCCGTGGCCACGGGACGCCCCAGCGCGTCGTAGACGATGAGGTAGACCCCGCGCGGCGGCTGGAAGTCGGCCGGCTCCAACAAGGTGGCGTCGCCGCCGTCGCCGTAGCGCTCGTGGTACTCGGCCTGGACCTCGTCGTTCAGCTTGACGGCGTCGGGATGGTCGAAGGGGACGCGGCGTATGTCCATGCTAGTCAAGGTCGTCTGTGCATTCTCTGCGGGAGGTGGAAACCGGACTGCGTCCAGTGTGCCGGTATCGTGCCCGGGTGCTGACCGTGACCTCCGTGAACGTGAATGGGCTGCGGGCCGCCGCGAAGAAGGGCTTCGTGGAGTGGCTCGCCGACACCTCCGCCGACGTGCTGTGCCTCCAGGAGGTGCGCGCCGAGGCGAAGCAGCTGCCCGACGAGGTCCGCGCCCCCGAGGGCTGGTACGTCACCCACGCCCCCGCCGCCGCCAAGGGCCGCGCCGGCGTCTCCCTCTACACCCGGCGTGAGCCCGACGCCGTCCGCATCGGCTTCGGCTCGGCCGAGTTCGACACCGCCGGCCGCTACGTCGAGGCCGACCTGCCCGGCGTCACGGTCGCCTCCCTCTACCTCCCGTCCGGCGAGGTCGGCACCGACCGCCAGGACGAGAAGGTCCGCTTCATGGACGAGTTCCTCGCCCACCTCAAGGACCTGCGCGAACGCGCCGCCGCCGACGGCCGCGAGGTCCTGGTCTGCGGCGACTGGAACATCGCCCACCAGCAGGCCGACCTGAAGAACTGGCGCGCCAACCAGAAGAACTCCGGCTTCCTGCCGGAGGAACGGGAGTGGCTCACGCAGGTCCTCACCCCGGAAGCGGGCGGCTACGTCGACGTCGTACGGGCACTGCACCCGGACGTGGAGGGCCCGTACACGTGGTGGTCATACAGGGGGCGGGCCTTCGAGCGGGACACAGGATGGAGGATCGACCTCCATGTGGCCACGCCGCGTCTCGCCGACAAGGCTCTCAAGGGCTTCGTCGAGCGCGCGGCCACCCACGAAGAGCGCTGGTCGGACCACGCGCCGGTGACGGTGGTCTACGACCTCTGACGGTCGGTGACGTTGCTCTACGACCTCTGACGGTCGACCGCCTTCACGCCTCGCCCGCGGCGGACCGCTCAAGCTCCTGCAGTCGACGGTCCAGCGCCAGGGACAGCTCCGCCTCCACCACGCTTCGGGCCATGGGGCGGAGTCTGGGCAGGTCGTCCTCGGTGGCGTGGTGCAGGACGAGGTCGGTGAAGAGGTCGGCCAGGGCGTCGGCGTGTTCGCGGACGCGGGCGCCCGCGGCGAGGACCGCGGCGAGCGGGATGCCCTCGCGGACCAGGGCGGTGGAGACGTCGAGCAGGCGCCGGCTGATGTGGACGATCTCGTCGCCGTCGGTGCCGAGGTAGCCGAGGTCGAGGGCGGCGGCGAGGTTCTCCGGGGTGGCCTGGCCCTCGAAGCGGGCGGCGAGCTCCTCCGGGGTGAGGCGGACCGGTTCCTCCTCGGTGGGGCCGCTGACGCCGAGCAGGTCGGCCACGTCCCGGCCGTGGTCGAGGGCGTCGGCGAGTTCGGCGATGCCGTTGAGGGTGTGGCCGCGGTCCAGCAGCGCCGCGATGGTGCGCAGCCGGGCCAGATGGCGGTCGTCGTACCAGGCGATGCGGCCCTCGCGGCGGGGTGGCGCGAGCAGTTTGCGCTCGCGGTAGAAGCGCAGGGTGCGCACGGTGATGCCGGCCTCCCTGGCCAGCTCCTGCGTCCGGTACTCCCTCTTGTCCGCCACGCCGGAAGCCTATGTCGTGGCGCCGGTGCCCGCGGCCGCGGCCGCTGATGTGAAACGTCCCCCGCGCGGCCCCTACCCATCGGTACGCCGCTGCTCTACGCTCCCACTGCGCCAGTGTTCACTGGCAAGGTCGCGTTGAGGCGGGAGGCGTCGGGATGACCGAGCACGTCCATGTGCGGGTGGCGGTGATCGGATCGGGGTTCGGCGGACTCGGGGCGGCCGTGCGGCTGCGCCGGGAGGGGATCACCGACTTCGTCGTGCTGGAGCGGGCCGGCGGCGTCGGCGGGACCTGGCGGGACAACAGCTACCCCGGGTGCGCCTGCGACGTTCCCTCCCACCTCTACTCGTTCTCCTTCGCGCCCAACCCCGAGTGGCCGCGCACCTTCTCCGGGCAGGAGCACATCCGCGCCTACCTGGAGCACGTCACCGACACCTACGGTCTCCGCCCCCATCTGCGCTTCGACTCCGAGGTCAAGCGGATGACGTGGGACGCGGAGCGGCTGCGGTGGGACATCGAGACGGCGAGCGGCGCGCTCTCGGCCGACGTGGTGGTCTCCGCGACCGGCCCGCTGTCCGACCCGAAGATCCCCGACATCCCCGGCCTCGACTCCTTCCCCGGCAAGGTCTTCCACTCCGCCCGCTGGGACCACGACTACGACCTGGCCGGCAAGCGCGTCGCCATGGTCGGCACCGGGGCGTCCGCCGTCCAGATCGTGCCGGCGATCCAGCCGGTGGTGGACCGCCTCACCCTCTTCCAGCGGACCCCGCCGTGGGTGATGCCCCGCATGGACCGGGGGATCACCGGCGCCGAGCGCTGGCTGCACAGGCGGCTGCCCTTCACCGCGCGGGCCCGGCGCGGGCTGCTGTGGGGCATCCGGGAGCTCCAGGTGCAGGCCTTCACCAAGCACCCGAACGAGCTCGGCTTCGTCGAGCGGCTGGCCCGCGGCAACATGGCGCGCGCTGTGAAGGACCCGGCGCTGCGCGCCAGGCTCACCCCCGACTACCGCATCGGCTGCAAGCGGATCCTGCTCTCCAGCGAGTACTATCCGGCGCTCACCCGCCCGAACGTCGACCTGGTGGCCGCAGGGCTGCGCGAGGTCCGCGGGTCCACGCTGGTCGCCGCCGACGGCAGCGAGGCGGAGGCCGACGCGATCGTCTTCGGCACCGGCTTCCACGTCACCGACATGCCGATCGCCGACCGGGTCGTCGGTGCGGACGGGCGGACGCTCGCCGAGAGCTGGAAGGGCGGCATGGAGGCCCTGCGGGGCGCGAGCGCCGCCGGCTTCCCCAACTGGATGACGATCATCGGGCCCAACACCGGCCTCGGGAACTCCTCCATGATCCTCATGATCGAGTCCCAGTTGAACTACATGGCGGACTTCCTGCGTCAGTTGGACGTCCTCGGCGGTCCGGGCGTGCGCGCCGCGCTCGACGCCCGGCCGAGCGCCGTGCACGCCTGGAACCGGCGGGTGCAGGACCGGATGCGGCGCACGGTGTGGAACACGGGCGGCTGCACCAGCTGGTACCTGGACGCCGAGGGTCGCAACACCACGATCTGGCCGGGGACGACGAGCGAGTTCCGCCGGGCGACGCGTCGGGTGGACCTCGCGGAGTACGAGGTGCTGCGGACGTCGTCGGTGCCGGGCCAGGGCAAGGGCGCGGACGCCGGTGCGGCGGAGGTGACCGCGTGAGCGTGACGGACGCCGTTCTCGCCGAACTCTACGATCCGCCCGCCCCCTCCCGTGTCCTGACCGTCCGCTCCGCCGACGGCGCCATCCTCCATGTGGAGGTGCACGGCCCCGACGATGGCACGGCAGGCGCTCCCGCCGTGGTCCTCGCCCACGGGTGGACGTGTTCCACCGCGTTCTGGGCGGCTCAGATTCGTGCCCTCCGCACCGACCACAAGGTGATCGCCTACGACCAGCGTGGCCACGGCCGTACCCCGGCGAGCCCCGCGTGCAGCACGGACGCCCTCGCCGACGACCTCGAAGCCGTCCTGGAGGCCACCCTCGCGCCCGGTGAGCGGGCAGTCGTCGCCGGGCACTCCATGGGCGGCATGACGGTCATGGCGGCCTCCGCCCGCCCCGCGTTCCGGGCCCACGCGGCGGCCGTCCTGCTGTGCAGCACGGGCAGTTCGCGGCTGGTCGCCGAGTCGACCGTGCTGCCGCTGCGGCCCGGGCGGCTGCGGACGTGGCTGACCGGGCACATCCTCGGCTCGCGGGCGCCGCTCGGCCCGGTCACGCCGGTCGCGCGGCGCGTCCTCAAGTACACGACGATGGGCGCCGGTTCGGCCCCGCACATGGTGGAGGCGTGCGCCAGGATCGTGCACGCCTGCCCGCGGCGGGTGCGGTACTCCTGGTCGAACGTCCTGGACCTGCTCGATCTGGACCATGCGGTACGGGAGTTGAGGGTGCCGACGGCCGTGGTGGCGGGCACCGCGGACAGGCTGACGCCGCCGGTGCACGCACGCCGGCTCGCCGAGGCGCTGCCGGACTGCGCGGGCCTGACCGAACTGCCCGGTGTCGGCCACATGACGCCGGTCGAGTCCCCGGACGTGGTGACCGCCAGGATCCGCGAACTGGTCGCGGCGTACGTCACGCACTCCGCGCAGGAAACTCAAGAGCAGCAGGATCTCAAGGAGGGCGCATGACCAGGGTCGGTCTCGAAGGGCAGGTCGTGGTGGTCACCGGGGCCGCCCGCGGGGTGGGTGAGCTCCTCGCCCGCAAGCTGTCGGCGCGCGGGGCGAGCATCGCGCTGGTGGGGCTGGAGCCGGACGCGCTCAAGCAGGTCGCGGAGCGGCTGCACGGGGACAGCGCCCACTGGTACGCCGACGTCACCGACCACGAGGCGATGGTCCGGGTCGCCGCGGAGGTGAAGGAGCGGTTCGGCAAGGTGGACGTGGTGGTCGCCAACGCGGGCGTCGCCACCGGCGGTCCCTTCGCCGACTCAGACCCGGAGTCCTGGCGCCGGGTCATCGAGGTGAACCTCGTCGGCTCGGCGGTCACCGCCCGCGCCTTCCTGCCGCTGCTGACGGAGAGCCGCGGCTATCTGCTGCAGATCGCCTCGCTCGCCGCGATCACCCCGGCGCCGATGATGTCGGCGTACTGCGCGTCGAAGTCGGGTGTGGAGGCGTACGCGCACTGTCTGCGGGCCGAGGTGGGCCCCAAGGGCGTGCGGGTGGGGGTGGGTTACCTGTCCTGGACCGACACCGACATGGTGCGCGGGGCCGACCAGGACGAGGTGATGCGGGAGTTGAGGCAGCGGCTGCCGTGGCCGGCGAACAAGACGTACCCGCTGGGTCCGGCCGTCGACCGGCTCGTCGCCGGCATCGAGCGTCGCTCGGCCCATGTGTACGGGCAGGGGTGGCTGCGCGCGATGCAGGGGGTGCGCGGCTACCTGCCCGGGATCATCGGGACGGTGGGCCAGCGGGAGATGAAGCGGTTCGCCGGGCGGCTCCAGAGCGTGCGGACGGGCCTGGTGGGAGCGGGCGGGGCGGCCGACGAGCAGGCCCGGGCTGGGCGTATCACGCACCGTAGTTGATCGAAATGCGAGCGTTGTCCTCCCGTGTGAATCTGGTCGAGGCCCGATCAAGGGCCGTTCCCCCTCACCCTCCACGGGAGTGAACCCACATGGGTATGAAGGACAAGATGAAGGACCAGGCCGAGCAGTGGCAGAACCAGGCCAAGGAGAAGATGGACCAGGCCAAGGAGCAGGGTCAGCAGCGCGGCCGTCAGCGTGACCGCGAGGAGGACCCGCAGCGCACGCAGCGCGAGCGTGAGGAGCGGGACCGGTTCGACCGGGACGAGTTCGAGGTCTGACCGAGCGTCACGGACCGGACTCCTCGGCGGTTCCGGGTCGTTCGACGGCCCGCCGCTGAACGGAAGGGGCGCCCTCTCGGGGGCGCCCCTTTCGCCGTTCTCATGGGCGTGGCGGCAGCTTCGGGCGGGAGCGGTCGGGGATGTCGCGGCGGTCCGGGGGCGAGGCCGGCGGGTTGGTCTCCAGGAGGTCCAGGGCGAGGCGTACGGCGTCGTCGAGTTGGGCGTAGCGGCCTTCCGCCCAGTCCAGGGGCGTGCGCAGGGCCTCCAGGTCGGGGGCGACGCCGTGGTTCTCGACGGACCAGCCGTAGGCGTCGAACCAGGCCGCGTTCATGGGCACGGTGATGACCGTGCCGTCGCCGAGCCGGTGCCGGCCGGTCATGCCGACGACGCCGCCCCAGGTGCGCTGGCCCACCACGGGTCCGAGGCCGAGCAGTTTGAACGCGGCGGTGATCATGTCGCCGTCGGAGGAGGTGGCCTCGTCGGCGAGCGCGACCACCGGCCCGCGGGGCGCGTCGGACGCGTACGACACCGGCTGCGCGTCGCGGGTCAGGTCCCAGCCGATGATCGTGCGGGTGAGTTTCTCCACCACCAGTTCGCTGATGTGCCCGCCCGCGTTGCCGCGCACGTCCACCAGCAGGGCGGGGCGGGACATCTCCATGCGCAGGTCGCGGTTGAACTGGGCCCAGCCGGAGCCGCCCATGTCGGGGATGTGCAGGTACCCGCACCGGCCGCCGCTCAACTCCCTTACGACTTGGCGTCGTTTGGCCACCCAGTCCTGGTAGCGCAGCGGCCGTTCGTCGACGAGGGGCACGACGGCCACCCGCCGGGGCTGCTGTTCGCGGCCCCCGGCCGGTGTGAACGTCAGCTCCACCGTGGAGCCGCCCGCTCCCGCGAGCAGGGGGTACGGGCCTGTCACCGGGTCCACCGGGCGGCCGTCCACATGGGTGAGCAGGGCGCCCTCCCGGATGCCGGTGCCGGCCAGGGGGGAGCGGGCCTTGGAGTCGGAGGAGTCGCCGGGGAGGATCCGGGCGACCGCCCAACCGGGCTCGCTCCGCACGAGGTTGGTCCCCAGCAGGCCCTGCCGGCGCTGGTAGTGCGGCGGGCCCTCGTTGCGGCGGGCGGCGGTGACGTAGGCGTGGGAGGTGCCCAGTTCGCCCAGCACCTCGCGGAGCAGATCGGCGAACTCGTCGGGGGAGGCGACCCGTTCGACCAGCGGCCGGTACTGGTCCAGCACCGCGTCCCAGTCGATCCCGCACATGCCCGGGTCCCAGAAGTAGGCGCGGATCAGCCGGCCGGCCTCCTCGTAGGCCTGCCGCCACTCCGCGCCGGGGTCGACCTCGTGCAGGATGCGGCGCAGATCGATCCAGACCGTGGTGTCGGGGTCGCCGGACTCCGTGGACGGCGTCGCCCGCAGCTCGCCCTCGTCGACCACGACCAGCCGGGAGCCGTCGCCGCTCACCGCGAACCAGTCGAGGTGGCCCACGAGTTCGGACTTCTTGGCCTTGCCGATGGTGAAGTGCTCCAGAGTCGGCCGCCCGCTGGTGTCGTCGGGGTTGGCGAAGGTCTCGCCCAGCGCGCCCGAGATCGGCCAGCGCAGCCACACCAGTCCGCCGCCCGCGACCGGGTGCAGCGCCGAGTACTTGGACGCGGGCACGGGGAACGGCGTCACGCGGTTCGCCAGGCCCTCGACCTCGACGGTGACCGTTCCGTCGCCGCCCTCGTCGTCCTCCAGCGGGTCCAGCCCTCCCGCGGCCGGCCGGCCCTCCGGGTTCAGCGCGAAGGGGGAGGGGGTGGCCGAGGACAGGGGCACCAGGTAGGGGCGGCAGCCCAGCGGGAAGGACAGGTCGCCGGTGTGCACGTCGTAGACGGGGTCGAAGCCGCGCCAGGACAGGAACGCGAGGTAGCGGCCGTCCCGGGTGAAGACGGGGTTCTCGTCCTCGAACCGTCCGTCGGTCACGTCGACGATCAGCCGCTCGCCCTTCGCGGGGCCGGTGACGCGCGCCATCCTGATCTGCCGCAGGGACCGCCCGATCCCCGGGTGCGACCAGGTCAGCCAGGCCCCGTCCGGGGAGAACGCGAGGTCGCGCACGGGCCCGTTGACCGAGCGGACGAGTTCGGTGACGGTGCCGTCGGCCCGGTCCTCGTCGGAATCCCCGGCGGAGTTCTCGGCAGAGCCCTCGCCCGTCTCGAGGAGCAGCAGCCGCCCGTCGTGGGAGGCGAGGGCGAGGCGTTCGCCGTCCGGGTCGGCGACCATCTCCAGCACCCGCCCCAGCCGCCCGGAGGCGAGCCGCCTCGGTGCGCGGTCCCCGCTGGCGCGCGGGAGGTGGGCGATCTCGACGGCGTCCTCGCCCTCGGCGTCGGTCACATAGGCGACCCGTCCGCTCGAACCGAGCATCTCCGGGAGGCGGACCCGTACGCCGGGCGTGTCGGTGATGGTGCGCGCGGGTCCGTCGCGGTGGGTGAGCCAGTACAGGCTGCCGCGCACCACCACGGCGCTGGCCCGCCCGGTCTCGTCCACGGAGATGCCGTCCACGTGCTGGGCCGCCGGGATCTGGTACGGCCGCCGGCCCGCGCGCGGGCCGCAGAGCCGTACGTCGAGCCGGTGCGGCTCGGAGTCGGCGGACAGGTCGTCGACCGTCCACAGGTCCCCGGCGCACTGGTAGACGACCCGCGTGCCGTCGCTCGCGGCGTGCCGGGCGTAGAAGGCGTCGTGGTCGGTGTGCCGGCGCAGGTCGGAGCCGTCGTGGGCGCAGGAGTAGAGGTTGCCGACGCCCTCGTGGTCGGAGAGGAAGGCGACGCGCCCGCCGACGAGCATCGGGGAGTGCAGGTGTCCGCCGAGGCCGGGCAGCAGTCGTCGCCCGTTCAGCCAGAGCCGGCCCGTGGCCCCGCCCCGGTAGCGCTTCCAGGAGGCCGGCTCGTGCGGCGGGGTGCCGGTGAGCAGCAGGGTGTCGCGTTCGCCGTCGGCGCCGGCGGACTGGAGGTCGGTGACGGGTCCCCAGGGCAGTTTGCGGCCGGGGTCGCCGTCGGGGGAGACCTTGTAGGCCCAGGTGAAGTGCGAGAAGGGCTGGCCGTGGGAGGCGACGGCGAGGATGTCGGCGGCGCCGTCCCGGTCCGGGGGCGTCCAGCCGCAGACCCGGGTGTCGGGGCTTCCCCAGTACGTCAGCCGCCGTCCCGGGCCGCCGTCCACCGCGGCGAGGTGGATCTCGGGCGCCAGGCTGCGCCAGCTCGTGTACGCGATGTGGCGGCCGTCGGGCGAGAAGCGGGGGTGACCGGCCTTGGCGCGGTCCACGGTGAGCCGCCAGGCACGGCCCGGTGCGTCGAGGGGGGCCAGCCAGAGGTCGTCCTCGGCGACGAAGCACAGGAGGTCGCCGCTGAGGTGCGGCAGGCGCAGATAGGTCACCTCCCCATGCTTTTCCTCCGGATGGACCAGGGCAACTCGTACAAAAGGGGGCGGGTGGAGGAGGATGTCCCGGACGTGACCCACGACACGAACGAAACCGTTTCGTTTCGCAGAGCGATTGCGCTACTCTCGTCCTGTACGAAACGGTGTCGTTTCGGAGCTTGCTCCGGAAGCGGCGCCCGGAGCGGAAGGAGGCGGAGGGCGAGATGACGCAGACCATGAATGTGCGACGCAGTCGGATCACCCCCGAGCGTGCGGCCGAGCTCTACGAGGCCGTGCTCGACCTGCTCCGCGAGGTCGGCTACGACGCCCTCACCATGGACGCCGTCGCCGCCCGCACCCGGTCCAGCAAGGCCACGCTCTACCGCCAGTGGGGCGGCAAGGCCGAGCTGGTCGTCATGGCGCTGCGGCACGACAAGCCGGGGCCGGCCGACGAGATCGACACCGGCTCCCTGCGGGGCGACCTGCACACGCTGGTGACCCGCGAGGACGACTGCGCCATGGAGCGCAACACCGCGCTGATGCGGGGCGTCGCCATGGCGATCCACAACGACGCCGAGCTGCGCCAGGTGTTCCGCGAGCAACTGGTCGAACCGGAGATGGCCGCCTTCGGGCGCGTCCTGCAGCGGGCCGTCGACCGGGGCGAGATCCGCGCGGACTGTCCCGCGCTGGACTTCCTCATCCCCATGCTGGTCGGGGCGTTCGCCACCCGCGCACTCCTCGACGACCAGCCGCCCACCCAGGCCTACCTCAAGTCGTACATGGACGCCGTGGTCCTCCCCGCCCTCGGCGTGCCCCCTCTCTGATCCCCTTCGGCGACCGTCCCCACGGTCCGCCTCACCACCCTGACGCCACCGCTCACGTCGTCGGGACGATCACCCCTGCACGCCCGCCGGGTTGATCACCCCTGCCCTCGGGCCCGCACCGGAACTCCGGCCGCGCCCACCGCACACGACCTGACCGGGAGAACGCCTCCGTGGCCATGTTCCTCAGCAAACTCGGACGGCTCGCCTTCAGGCGACGCCACTTCGTCGCCCTGATATGGGTGGCCCTGCTGACGCTCGCGGGCGTCGGCGCCGCCTCCGCGCCCGCCGCGGGCAACACCTCCTTCTCCATCCCGGGAACGGAAGCGCAGAAGGCTTTCGACCTGCTGGAACAGCGCTTCCCCGGAATGAGCGCCGACGGCGCCACCGCCCGCGTCGTCTTCAAGGCCCCCGACGGCCGGAAGATGACCGACCCCGCCGAGAAGGCCGTCGTCGAGAAGACCGTCCGGGACCTGTCCGACGGCTCCGAGGTCGCCTCCGTCGCCGACCCCTACAAGACGCACGCCGTCAGCAAGAACGGCGCCGTCGCGTACGCCTCCGTGAAGTACGACGTCTCCGGCATGGAGCTGGAGGAGTCCTCGCGCGAGCAGCTGAAGGACGCCGCGAAGAAGGCCCAGGAAGCCGGCCTGACCGTCGAGATCGGCGGCGACGCCCTCCAGGCCGCCCCCGAGACCGGCGCCACCGAGGTCATCGGCCTCGCCGTCGCCGCCGTCGTCCTCGTCATCACCTTCGGCTCCCTGATCGCGGCGGGCATGCCCCTGCTGACGGCGGTCATCGGCGTCGGCATCGGCGTCTCCACGATCACCGCGCTGGCCTCGACGCTGGACCTCGGCTCCACGACCTCCACCCTGGCCTCGATGATCGGCCTCGCCGTCGGCATCGACTACGCGCTCTTCATCGTCTCCCGCTACCGAGGCGAGCTCGCCGAGGGCCGCTCCCGCGAGGACGCGGCCGGCCGCGCCGTCGGCACTGCGGGCTCCGCGGTCGTCTTCGCCGGACTGACCGTCGTCATCGCCCTCGTCGGCCTCTCCGTCGTCAACATCCCGATGCTGACGAAGATGGGCGTCGCGGCGGCGGGCACGGTCGCCGTCGCCGTCCTCATCGCCCTCACGATGATCCCGGCGCTCCTCGGCTACGCCGGCCGCAAGGTGCGCCCGGCGGGCGAGAAGAGCCGGCTGCTCGGCGGGGGCCGCGCCCAGTCCGCCGAGAAGGCCGCGAAGCCCAACATGGGCACCCGCTGGGCGAGTTTCGTGGTCCGCCGCCCCGTCGCCGTCCTCCTCCTCGGCGTGATCGGCCTCGGCGCCGCCGCCGTACCGGCCGCCTCACTCGAACTGGGCCTGCCCGACGACGGCTCCCAGCCCACCTCCACCACCCAGCGCCGCGCCTACGACCTGCTCTCCGAGGGCTTCGGCCCCGGTTTCAACGGCCCGCTGCTGATGGTCGTCGACGCCAAGGGCAGCGACGACCCCAAGAAGGTGTTCACCGACGTCGGCGACCAGGTGGAGAAGCTCGACGGCGTCGCCACGGTCACCCCGGCCGCGCCCAACAAGGCCGGCGACACCGCGACCATCACCGTCATCCCCGACTCCAAGCCCTCCTCGGTCACGACGGAGAACCTGGTCCACGCCATCCGGGACTCGGGCGAGCGGATTAAGGCCGACAAGGGCGCCGAGGTCCTGGTCACCGGCTCCACGGCCATGAACATCGACATCTCGCAGAAGATGAACGACGCGCTGATCCCGTACCTGATCCTGGTCGTGGGACTGGCGTTCCTCCTGCTGATCGTGGTCTTCCGCTCGATCCTCGTCCCGCTGAAGGCGGCCCTCGGCTTCCTGCTCAGCGTCCTGGCCGCGCTCGGCGCCGTCGTCGCGGTGTTCCAGTGGGGCTGGCTGTCCGGCCTGATGGGCGTCGAGGAGACCGGACCGGTCATGTCGATGATGCCGATCTTCATGGTCGGCGTGGTCTTCGGCCTCGCGATGGACTACGAGGTCTTCCTCGTGACCCGTATGCGCGAGGCGTACGTCCACGGCGAGAGCCCCGCCCAGGCCGTCGTCACCGGCTTCCGTCACGGCGCCCGCGTGGTCACCGCCGCCGCGGTGATCATGATGGCGGTGTTCGCCGGCTTCATCGGCTCGTCCGAGGCGATGGTCAAGATGATCGGCTTCGGCCTGGCGATCGCCGTCTTCTTCGACGCGTTCGTCGTCCGCATGGCTATCGTCCCCGCGGTGCTGGCCCTGCTCGGCAAGAAGGCCTGGTGGCTGCCCAGGTGGCTGGACCGCGCCCTGCCCGACGTGGACATCGAGGGCGAGGCCCTGCGCGCCGAGGACGACCCGCGGGACGAGGACCGCGAACTGGCCCGCGCCTGACGGCGAAACGAACGCGGCACGCCGGCGGCCTCAAGCACGGGGCGCGGCGTGCCGACGTGATCGGCAGTGGATCGTGCGCGGCGGGCGCCGCACACGGCGTCAACGAAGCGGAATGCTGTGACCCACTTTCGGGTGACGGTCTCCGGCCGCAAGGGCCGTCAAAGGCTCAACCAAGGGCACCGCGTTCATTCAGTGCATGGATGGACATTGCATCTGTCTGTCACCGGAATATGGACGATCGGTAACACAGTGCGCGGTCGATCCCACACGCTCCGAAATCGGTGGTCAGCTGTGCGTGCCGCAGCCGAACGGGCCGCGGCCCGCACCACGCAAGGAGACCTGGTGACTGTTTCGACCGTTTCCGCCCGCCGTCTGGCCGCCGCCTCCCTCGCGGCCGCCGCCCTGCTCGGCGCGGCAGCGCTGCCGGCGACCGCAGCCGACCGCTTCCCGAACCGGCCGCCGGTGGAGATCAGTGACGTGCAGTACGACGCGCCCGGCCACGACCGGCGCGCCAACCACTCGCTGAACAAGGAGTGGGTGGAGCTCAAGAACAACACCCGGCACGTGATCAACCTCCGGGGCTGGACGCTGACCGACGAGGACGGCGACCGGTACACCTTCCGCAACTACCGCCTCGCCCCCCGCGCCACCGTCCGCGTCCACACGGGCGAGGGCCGCGACACCCTCGGCGACGTGTTCCAGGACCGCAGCCGCCACATCTGGGACAACCGCTCCGACACGGCCACCCTGCGCGACGACCAGGGCCGCGTCATCGACCGCGAGTCGTGGAACGAGCGCCGCCACCACGGCGGCTACCGCCACCACGGCGAGCGCCACCACGACGGCTACCGCCACCACGGCGAGCGCCACCACGGCGGCGACCGTCACCACGGCGGCGACCGCGGCTGACGCCCAGCCACGCACGGACAGCGGCGGGGGGGGCCCCCCCCCCCCGGGGGGGCGCCCCCCCCGGGGGGGGGGCCCGGGGGGGGGGGGGGGGCCGAACGAACCGGGGGCCACGCGCGCGGGGTCCGGGCGGTTCCCGTGCCGAT
>NZ_JBIARD010000005.1:412432-575808 GCF_042889585.1 Streptomyces sp. NPDC002566
GCCCCCCCCGCGGGGGCCGCCCGCCCCCGCGGCGGCCGGCGGGGCGACCCCCCCCCCCCCCCCCCCCCCCCCCCGCCCCCCCCCCCCCGGGGGGGCCCCCCCCGCCGCTCGTTCGTGTCTGCCGGTCGTGGCGCGTCGCATGACGACACGGTGCCCGACTCGGACGGAGACCTGCCGTTCCCTGAGCCGCGTCAGCCCTGCTCTTCCCGCTCCGCGCGGCGTGGTGTCGTGGTGGCTGCCAGGCACAGGCCGACAGCGCACAGCGCGGCGGCTGTCACGGCGGCCGGGACACTGTGCGGTCCGTGGATGGACCACGCCCATGGTTCCGGGGAGTTGTCCCAGCGCACGCCGGCCAGCAGGGTGGGACCGAACATCGCCAGCGGCGGAAGCCAGGCCAGACCGCTGCCGAACACGCGGGCCCCGATCATCGCGAGCCCGAGATAGCCCGCGACGTTGCGGACGGCGGCTGCGGTGACCCCGGCGGACGCACCGGCGGCCATGGGCAGGACGGCCAGCAGCATCGCGTAGAGCAGGACGACCGTCATGTGGACCGCTCGGTGACGGCGCATCGGCTGCGCCGCGGTGTGCTCGAGGTCGGCCATCGGCGAGAACGTCGTGGTGGCGAGGACCACCGCGTGGACGACGGGCACGACGGCCGCCAACGGCACGCTGTAGTCCGTCAGATGGCGCAGCTGAGGAAGCGGCACCTGCTGTCCGGCGTACACGGTGGCCGCGACGGCGACGACCAGCGCGACCAGCGCTGCGCGGGGCACGTTGCGGCTGCGGCCGTAGGCAAGGAGGGCGCGCAGGCCCGGCGAGGCGCAGGAGGACGCGGTCTTCACTTGGTCGGCGCCGTTCTCTGCGGCGGCGCGGGGACGGGGCGGCAGGCTCGGATGTCTTGGGCCGCGGCCTTCAGCCACTGGTCCTGGTCGGCTTTCGGCGCCTTCAGGAATCTCTCGAGACCGGTGGCGAACGCGTCACCCCAGTAGGTGCTCTGCACCCGGGCACGGTCGCGGACCACGGCTTCGAAGAGGAAGGTGTCGGGGTAGCCGCCGATGTCCTTCAGCGGGTGCGGGGAGCAGCCGTCGGGCGGCTGCGGCAAGGAGGCCGCGAGCATGTCCTGAGTCATCGCTTCCCGGTCCATGCCCGGTACGTACACCGGCAGTTCGGCGGTCGGTGCGCTCCCGGACGGCGTGGCGAGGCCGCGCTCGTAGAACATGCGTGTGAGGCCGGGGACCGAGCCGACGGAGCGCTGGACTCGTTGCAGCGCGATCTCGGCCTCCGGCAGAAGGTGCCGGTCGGCCGGCCACAGACAGGCCGTGGCACCGCTCTCGGTGACACAGACCGGCTCCGTCGGCTGAGGAGTCCTCACGGCCCAGTACAGCTCGGGCAAGGGGGCACGGAACGTGAACAGGGCCCCGGCGGCGAGGGCCGCCGCCAGCGTCACCGGCAACAGTGTGCCGAGCGCGGGGCGCGCCGCCCGCCCGCGCAGCAGGCCCGGTGCGGCGAGGATCAGCAAGCCGAAGGCCAGACACCACACGGCGCCGATCAGCAAACGGCCTGCGTTCGGCTGGAAGGCCACGTCCCAGTGCACGTCGAGTACGGGCACGAGCGCCCACGGCATCGAGGACCGCTGCTCGCCGGCGAACAGCGCGAGACCCACCAGCGCGGCGTACCAGCCGAGGCCCACGAAGGGAACGGCGATGCGGGACGGGGACAGGACGCCGACCACGACCCCGATCGCGGTCTGCAGTCCGACCATGGCTGCGCCGATGACGAGCGGTGACCAGGTGGGCGCGGTCACGGCGCTCACCTCGGCGGTGCGGGAGAAGGCCATGAGCGCGAAGAGCGCGTACACGGGAAGTGCCCAGGCCATGGCGGACAGCCACACCATCGTGGTCTGCTCCCAGCCGCTGCGGGCCGTCGTCTCCGCCCAGGCGAGCGTGCGGTGGCGGCGTACGCGGCCTGCGGTCCACGCGGCGCCGGTGCTCGTCAGCGGTCCCATCACCATCACGGCGAAGATCTGGACCTCGACGGCGCTCTGCGTCCACCAGCCGATCCAGTCACTGGTCTCCGCGTCCGGGGAGAGGAAGTACCAGGCGCCGATCGCCGTCATCAACGCGGCGATCCATTTGGACTCGCCGCGTCGCATCTCTGTCCACAGCATGCGGATCACAGCGCCGTCCCCTCGGCGTCGACCAGGTGCAGATAGCCCGATTCCACGGTGCCGTCCTCGCCGGTCAGCGCGCACAGCTGGCCCAGCGTGCCGTCGAAGCGGACCCTGCCCTCGAAGAGCACGGAGATCCGGTCGCAGGTGTGGGCGACGTCCTCGGCGAGATGCGTGCTCATCACGACGGCGCAGTGCTCCCCGAGCCCCTTGATGAGCTCGCGGAAGCCGACGCGTTGCGCCGGGTCCAGGCCCACGGTCGGCTCGTCGAGCAGCACCAGCGCGGGACGGTTGACCACCGCCTGCGCGATGCCGACGCGTCGCAGCATGCCGCCGGAGAGGTCCCCCATCCGCCGGTCGGCGTGTTTGTCCATGCCTACCTGCCGCAGCGCCTCACGAGCCCGATCGCGTCGCTCTCGGGACGGGACTTTCCGCAGCCAGGCCGCGTACTCGACGAACTCCAGCGCGGTGAAGCGCGGGTAGTGGCCGAAGGACTGCGGGAGGACGCCGATCCGCTCGCGGATGCGCCGCACGGCTTTCCGTCCACCCGTCGCGGCCAGTGCGCCCAGCAGCGTGACGGTGCCCTCGTCCGGACGGTTCGCAGTGCTGAGCAGGGAAAGCAGGGTGCTCTTGCCGGCACCGTTGGGGCCGAGCAGTCCCGTCACGCCGGTCGGGAATCCGAGCGAGACCTCGTCGAGCGCGGTCAGGCTCCCGTAGCGGACGGTGACCTTCTCGACTGCCGCGATGGTCTGAATCGATGGGGGCGGACCGGCTTCCGCAGCGGGTCGACCCGGCTCGCCGGGTTCGGTCGGCTGGGCGCCCGCCGCGGACGACGGGGAGTCGGCCGCGGCGGGCTCGTTGCCAAGGGACACAGTGTTCTCTGGTTCCGTCGGTACCGTTTGTCTTGCTCGTGTTCTCGGCCGGGTCAGTTCTCGGCGGCGGCGAAGCCAACGCCGCGGCTGCCCGGAACGGCGGCCCAGCTCACCTGCGTGTAGTACTTGTTCGAGCTGCTGGTGCCCTTGTAGGAACCGCACCCGTACCCCTGCGAGTAGCTGCGCGAGGTAGAGGTTATCTGCGGGTCGGGAGAGAACGAGACGTCCCGCCAGACGGAGGCGGTGAAGGTACGCGAGTCGTTGACGGGCACGTCACCGCAAGCCTTGACGTGGCCGGAGCCCGGGCCGGACCAGCGGTTGCTGTCCTCGGCGCTGCCGGCGGTGGCGACCGCGAACGGTAAACGGCTTCCGGAGATCTCCGCTGCCAGTGCGCTCACGGTCGGAACGGCTACCGTGAACGCCGCGATCGCCGCCACTACAGCCGACCTGCGCTTGAACGTCGTCAGACGCTTCTGCATGTGAACTTCCCCCTCTGCAGGGCCAATTGGTCGCTGACGACACTATGGGCGTCGACTGTGGCTTGTCTGTGCACAAGATCACGCGATATCCACTTGCGATCACCCGAGTGGCCGAGAGTGCTCTCTTCCTCGACGGGCTTCCGGCCGCGTCCGTCTGCGTTGCCCTGTCGAACGGTTGTCATCCGCGCGGACGTGAGCCGCGTCCGCGCGGAGCCGGGCTGATGCTGCACGCCGGTTGAGGGCCGGTGTGGCTCAGGGTCTGGCGTACGGGCGGGTGATGATCTCCATGTTGTGGCCGTCCGGGTCGGCGAAGTACGCGCCGCGGCCGCCGAACAGGCCGTTCACGCGGCCCGGTTCGGTGTGGCGGGGGTCGGCGTAGTACGTGACTCCGACGGCCTCCAGGCGGGCGATCATCGTGTCGAACTGCTCGTCCGGCACGAGGAACGCGTAGTGCTGGGACTGGATCGGCTCGTCTCGCAGCTCGTAGTAGTCGAGGGTGACGCCGTTGCCGAGGTCGACCGGCAGGAACGGGCCGAAGGGCGCGCCGACCGGGACGCCCAGGATCGCGGCGAGGAACTCGGCCGAGAGCCGGCGGTCGGAGGCGTAGACGGCGGTGTGGTTCAGCTGGGGCAGCGCTGTGCTGGCGGACATGTGAGGTGGTTTCTCCGGGTCGTTGACGGCGTGAAGGGCTGTCGAAGGACACGGAGGCCGGGCGGGTCTCTCCCCCGCCCCGGGCTCACGCCGAGGCCGGGCGCCTCACTCGTGTATGGCCCATGGCCGACCCGGCAGTCACCCGGGTGACGCTAGCGCGATCTTGCGGCCCGGTGCAATCCCGGGCCGGGAGGCGCACCCTGGAAGCAGAAGTTCCGGAGGTGATCGTCATGATGCGTACCGCTGTGGGATGGCATGTCGAGCTGGAGTTCCAGGAGGACGAGCAGCACACGCGGGCGGTGGCGATGGTCCGCTTGCCCGACGGGACCGAGGTCCGGGCCCAGGGGCACGCGAGCCGTCACCGCGTCGACGCCAACCAGCCCCGGGTCGGCGAGGAGATCGCGGGCGCCCGCGCGCTGAACGAGATCGCCATGCAGCTCCTCACCAAGGCCCACATGGAGATCGACGACGCGTCGGGGCGCACGTCGCACCCGATCAACGTCTGAGCGGCGGGTCACGGGACCTGCTGTGCGCTCTCCCGCACCGCCCTGACCAGCGCCTGTGCCCGCGGGTCCGCCGTCACGCTCTTGCGGAAGCCGTTGGTGACATAGCCGAAGGCGAGGCCGGAGTCGGGGTCGGCGAAGCCGAGGGCGCCGCCGCGGCCGGGGTGACCGAAGGAGGTGGGGGACAGCAGCGGGGACGCTGTGCCGTGCAGCATGTAGCCGAGGCCGAACCGGGTGTTCACCACCAGCACCCGGTCCGGCCCCGCCGCACGCTCACCGCGCGCCGCCCGTGCCGTCTCCGGGAGGAACAGCCGCGTCCCGCCCTCCACTTCGCCGATCAGCGAGGCGTAGAAGCGGGCGAGCCCCTCCGCGGTGGCGATGCCGTTGGAGGCGGGGAGGGCGGCGGCACGGTAGGCCGGGTCGTTCTCGTCGGGCAGCGGGGTGATCGCGGCGAAGGCGCGGCGGGTGAGGGAGGCGGGGTCGGCGTACGCGTCGGAGACGGCCCGCTTGGGCCGGGTCCTCAGGGCGCCGGCGGGGACGGGCGCCTCGACCGGCCCGACGCGCCCCACGCGCGCGCTCTCGCCGGCCGGCAGTCCGAGCCACAGGTCGGCGCCGAGCGGCCCGGCGATCTCCTCGGCGATCCACGCGCCGATGGTGCGCCCGGTGACCCGGCGCACCAGCTCGCCGGTCAGCCAGCTGTAGGTCTGCGCGTGGTAGCCGTGGTCGGCGCCCGGCTCCCACGCCGGCGCCTGGGCGGCGACGGCCGCCGCGCCGAGGTCGGGGTCGGCGGCCTCGGCGGGCGTCAGCGGCCGGTCCAGCACGGGCACGCCCGCGCGGTGCGAGAGCAGGTCCCGTACGAGGGTCCGCTCCTTGCCGGCCGCCTTGTACTCGGGCCAGTACGCGCCGACGGGCGCCTCCAGGTCCAGCTCCCCGCGCTGGTGCAGCAGCAGGAGGACGGCGGCGGCCACGCCCTTGGTCGCCGAGCGCACGATCTGCGCGGTGCCCCGCTCCCACGGCGCCTCGCCGTCCACGTCCCGGACGCCGCCCCACAGGTCGACGACCTTGCGCCCGTCCCGGTAGACGGCCACCGCCGCGCCCCGGTCGCCGCGCGCCGTGAAGTTCCGTGCGAACGCCTCCCGGACCGGCTCGAAGCCCTCGGCCACCGCACCGCTCACGTCCACGCCCGCACATCCTCTCGACTGCCTGTCGGCCGACCTTCGACTCCCATGGAACACCGGCCCCCCGCCTGCGATTCCTGGGGGGTGTCAGCCCAGCAGGATCGTCACGTCGATGTTGCCGCGCGTGGCGTTGGAGTACGGGCACACCTGGTGCGCCGCGTCGACCAGCTTCGCGGCGAGGTCGGCGTCGAGGACGGGCAGCGAGACGCTCAGGGCGACCGCGAGGCCGTAGCCGCGGGTCCTGTTGGGGCCGATGCCGACCTTCGCCGCGACCGTGGAGCCGGTGAGGTCGTAGCCCGCGCGGTTGCCGACGAGGATCAGCGCGTTGTGGAAGCAGGAGCTGTAGCCGGCCGCGAAGAGCTGCTCGGGGTTGGTGCCGGCGCCGTCGCCGCCCATCGCCTGCGGCATCGCCACCTTCAGCTGGATATGGCCGTCCTGGCTGGTCACATACCCGTCCCGGCCCCCGTGCGCGGTGGCTTCGGCGACGTACATGATCTTCGTCGGACGGGTGTCGACTTCGGCGTCCTCGGTCACGGCGGTCCCTCCCCCGGACAGTGTGCAATTACATCGTGCACAAGGTACCGGCCGGTATGAAACCGCTTGTCCATCAGGGGGTCGCAACCGCGGGTAACAGCAGGTGGGCGCGTGCGCCCCAGGGCCAGTGGGCGCGGTCCGCCGCTGCGCAGGGGTCAGCGGGCGCGGTCCGCCGCTTCCTGCGCCCGCCCCGCGAGCTGCCACAGCTCCTCGCGCAACCGCGCGACCTCCGCCTCGTCGACCCCCGTCGCCGCGAGCAGCGCGCCGGGCACGCGCTCCGCGCGCCCCCGCAATTCCTCACCGCGCCCGGTGCACGCGACGAGCACCGAGCGCTCGTCGCGCGCCGAGCGCTCCCGGCGCACCAGCCCCGCCGACTCCAGCCGCTTCAGCAGCGGCGACACCGTGCCGTAGTCCAGCCGCAGGGCCTCGGCCAGCTCCTTCACGGTGATCTCGCCGCGCTCCCACAGCACCAGCAGGACGAGGTACTGCGGATAGGTCAGCCCCAGCTCGTCCAGGAGCGGCCGGTAGGCGGCCGTCACCGCGCGCTGGGCGGCGTACAGCGCGAAGCACAGCTGCTGGTCCAGCTGCAGCGACGCCTCGGCCCCCGAAGACGCGCCGGCCCCCCAAGGCGCACCGGCCCCCGAAGGCGCACCTGCCTGCGCGGGCGCACCGGCCGCCGGTCGGGCGCCGGCCCGTGCGGGCCCTCCGGCCGCCCCGGTCACGTCGGATCGCTCGTTCGTCACGCGCCCATTGTCACGGAGCGCGGGTCGAACCCGAACGGCAGCTCCAGGCGGTGGGCGCGCATCAGCTCCGCGTCGGACAGCAGTTCGCCGGTCGGTCCGTCCGCCGCGATCACGCCCTCGCTGAGGATCAGCGAGCGCGGGCACAGTTCGAGCGCGTACGGCAGATCGTGGGTGACCATCAGGACGGTGACGTCCAACGACCGCAGGATGTCGGCGAGTTCGCGGCGGGAGGCCGGATCGAGGTTGGAGGACGGCTCGTCCAGGACGAGGATCTCCGGCTCCATCGCGAGGACCGTCGCCACGGCCACCCGGCGGCGCTGCCCGAAGGACAGATGGTGCGGCGGACGGTCCTTGAAGTCCGACATGCCGACCCGGGCGAGCGCGCGGTCCACGCGCTCCTCCAGCTCGGCCCCCTTCACCCCGGCCGCCGCGGGCCCGAACGCCACGTCCTCGCGGACCGTCGGCATGAACAGCTGGTCGTCGGGGTCCTGGAAGACGATGCCGACCTTGCGCCGGATCTCGGCCATGTGCCGCTTGCCGACGGGCAGTCCCGCGACGCTGACCGCGCCCGCGCCGCCGGTGAGGATGCCGTTGAGGTGGAGGACGAGGGTGGTCTTGCCGGCGCCGTTCGGGCCGAGCAGCGCCACCCGCTCACCGCGCGCGATCGAGAAGTCCACGCCGAACAGCGCCTGATGCCCGTCGGGGTAGGCGAAGGCGAGGCCGGCCACCTGGAGCGAGGGCGGGGCGGAAGCGGGGTCGGGCGCGGGCGTCACGGCGGTCATAGGGTCCATCCCAGCACGCACACCGCCAGCGCGGCCAACGGCAGGGTGAAGGCGTACGACCACTGCGCCCGGGAGGCGCTCACCTCGTCGATCACCGGCATCGAACCGGCGTACCCGCGGCTCACCATGGCCAGGTGCACGCGTTCCCCGCGTTCGTAGGAGCGGATGAACAGCGCGCCCGCCGTCTTCGCGAGCACCCCCCAGTGCCGCACCCCGCGCGCCTCGAAGCCGCGCGACTCCCGCGCGATCCGCATGCGCCGCAGCTCGTCCGTGATGACGTCGCCGTAGCGGATCATGAAGGAGGCGATCTGCACCAGCAGCGGCGGGAGTTTGAGCCGTTGCAGGCCGAGGAGGATCTCCCGCAGTTCGGTGGTGGAGGCGAGGAGGACGGACGCGGCGACGCCGAGCGTGCCCTTGGCGAGCACGTTCCAGGCGCCCCACAGCCCCTCGACGCTGAGCGACAGGCCCCACACGTCCACCCGCTCGCCCTCCGCCACGAACGGCATCAGCACCGCGAACGCGACGAACGGCACCTCGATCAGCAGCCGCTTCAGCAGGAAGCCGGCCGGCACGCGCGCGCGGAACGCGACCACGCCGAGCAGGACCGCGTACAGGCCGAACGCCCACATCGCCTCGCGCGGGGTCGACACCACGACCGCCACGAAGGCGAACGCCGCCGCCAGCTTGGTGTGCGGGGGCAGGGCGTGCACGGGGGAGTGGCCGGCCCGGTAGAGCCGGTGGGCGTGTCCGGCGCCCATGCCTAGACCCCCGTGTTCGCCGGGGAGGCGTCGTCCGTACGACGCCTGCGCACCGCCCAGAACACGGCGCTGCCCGCGACGACGGTCACCCCGACGCCGATGACCCCGGCGAGGCCGCCGGACAGCCGGGCGTCGGCGACGTCCTTGACGCCGTAGTCGGCGAGCGGGGAGCCGGCGGCGGCGTGCTCGCGCGCCTTGGCGTCGATGCCCTTGTCGGCGGCGACCTTCTCCAGGCCGTCGGGGCTGGCCGAGGCGTAGAAGCTGACGAACCCGGCGAGGACGAGCGAGGTGACGAGGCCGCTCACCCACAGTGTGCGGCGGGAGGCGCCCGCCGGGACGGGGGCCGTGCGCTCCTCCTCGGCGTCCGGCGCGTCGACGAGTTCGCCGTTCACCCGCAGCCGCAGCTTCTGCCGCAGTCCGCGCGCCCCGTGGACGAGGTCCGGGCGCACGGCGAGGACCGCGCCGACGGTCAGCGAGGTGATCACGGCCTCGCCGATGCCGATCAGCACGTGCACGCCGACCATCGCGGTGGCGACCTTGCCGATCGGGACTTCGGTGGTGCCGCCGATCCAGTACACGAGGGTGAAGGCGAGGGCCGCGGCAGGCACCGACAGCAGCGCGGCGACGAAGGAGGCGACGGTGACGGAGCGGCGGCTGTTGGGCAGCACCTTCACCAGGGCGCGGAAGGCGGTGTACGCGACGACCGTCGTCACCACGGCCATGACGGTGATGTTCACGCCGAGCGCGGTCAGACCGCCGTCGGCGAAGAGGACGCCCTGCATCAGCAGCACCACGGACACGCACAGGACCCCTGTGTAGGGGCCCACGAGTATCGCGGCCAGGGCGCCGCCCAGCAGATGGCCGCTGGTGCCCGCGGCCACGGGGAAGTTGAGCATCTGCACGGCGAAGATGAACGCCGCCACCAGGCCGGCCAGCGGGGCCGTGCGCTCGTCGAGTTCGCGGCGCGCCCCGCGAAGGCTCACGGCGACCGCGCCGGCGGCTACGACTCCGGCGACGGCGGAGGTCGGGGCGTTGATGAATCCGTCAGGTACGTGCACTGTCCGATTGTAGGGGGCAGATGCGAACCGTTCGCAAGAGCGAGTGTCTCGTTTCTTGCGGTCACCTATCGCACATATGAGATCGACCGGTCTCAGGGGGCGGCGTCCGGAAAATATGCGACATTGGAGGGGTGGCGGACGCATAGATTCCGCACTGGTCACGCAGCGTGAAGGGGCGGCCGATGTCTGTAGTCGAACAGTACGCGCGAGCCCATATCGTCACCGACGCCGACCTGGTCGAGGAGGGGTGGGCGGCCGTCCCGGTCGTGTTGCGTTACGACCCCGAGGACGACCCGCGCTCGGTCCGCGTCGCACTGCCCGGCGCCCACGAGCGCACCATCGCCCGCACACTCCTCGAACAGGGCCTGCGCACCCCGGCGGGCAGCGGCGAGGTACGGGTGTGGCCGTGCGGCCGGGTGCAGGCGGTGGTGGAGTTCCACTCCGTGCAGGGCGTCTCGGTCGTCCAGTTCGAATCGAAGACCCTGCTCCGCTTCCTGCGCCGCACCTACACGGCCACGGGCCGGCCGGTCAGCCGCTGAGGCCGGCCGCCGGCGTCACGGCCCCGCGGCTCGCCTGTCCTCAGCGGCCCGCCTTCAGCAGGGTCGCCACGATAGGGCCGGCCGTGTCGCCGCCGTGGCCGCCCGCCTGGACGACGCCGGCGGCCGCGAGGTCGCCGCGGTAGGCGGTGAACCAGCCGTTGGGCTGCTTCTGGCCGTCGACCTCCGCCGAGCCGGTCTTCGCGCCGTAGTCGGGGCCGAGGCCCGTCATCGCCTTGGCCGCGGTGCCGTAGGCGGCCGTGTAGTTCATCAGCTCGCGCAGCTGAGAGAGCGTGGACGGCGACATCTTGCGAGCGGCGGTGGCCAGCGTGCGGTCGTCCACCGACGGGGCCACCAGGTACGGCTGGTGGAACGTCCCCGACTTGATGGTGGCCGAGACGGACGCCATGTTCAGCGGGTTCATCCGCACCCCGCCCTGGCCGATCAGCTCGGCCGCCATCTGGGCCGCCGACTGCACCGGGACCGCGCCGTCGAAGCTGGGCACGCCGACCGACCAGTCGTCCCGGGACAGGCCGAAGACCTGCTGGGCCTGCTGGGTCAGGCTGTTCTCGTCGAGCTTGCCGGCCTGGCTGATGAAGGCCGTGTTGCAGGAGCGGGCGAAGCTCGCCTTGAACGTGCCGCTCTTGATCTCGAACTCGTCGTCGTTCTGGAACTTCCACCCCCCGTACGTGAAGTACTTCGGGCACGGGTGCGGTTTATCCGCCGACGCCAGCCCCTTCTCGATCAGCAGCGAGGCGGTGACGACCTTCATGGTGGAGCCGGGCGCGAGGGAGCCCTGGAAGGCCGTGTTGAAGTTCGGGTTGCTGTTGGCGACGGCCAGGATCTCGCCGGTCGACGGGCGTACGACGACGACCGATGACCGCGCCCTGCTCGCCACCTGCTTCTCCGCCGTGGCCTGCAAGGCCGGGCTCAGCGTCGTCTTCACGGAGCCCGGCGTGCCCTCGCTCAGCTCCAGGAGCGTCTTGTCGGAGACCTTCTTCGCCTTGGAGTCCTTGCCGCGCACCACCCGCAGCTCGACGCCCGCCGTGCCGCCGGCCTTCTTCCCGTACTTCTCGCGCAGCCCGTCCAGGACCGTGCCCAGCGACGGGAACCTCTTCGCGGTCAGCTCGCCGCCGTCCCGGTCGAACGCCTTGACCGGCGGGTCGCCGGCCTCCCCGGTCACCAGGGTGTCCCCGTCGGCGAGGTCGGGGTGGACGACGGAGGCGTGCCAGTCGACCAGCGGCTTGCCGTCCGACGCCCGCCGTACGACGGTCAGCGCGCTGTCGTAGGCGAGCGGCTTCGCCGTCTTCTTGTACGTCACCGTGCCCTTGACGGAGAAGGCCAGCCTGTCGCCCGAGCGCGCGCCGGCGGTGAGGGCGGCGCCGGTGACGTGGGCGTCCTTGGTGTAGCCGGTGAGCAGCGCGGCGGCGGCCTTCGGGTCGTCGGTGGCGGCGGCGGCCTGCGCGACCTTGCCCTGCTGCCAGGCGGTCAGGAACGCCTGCGCCGCGGAGGTCACCTCGGCGGCCGACAGCGGACCCGTCTTCACCGCGGGCTTGCGCTCGGGCGCCCGGGACGAGCCGTCCTCGGCCGCCGCGCCGCCGCCGTACAGCGCGTACCCGGCGATGCCGGCGCCGCCGACGACCGCGGCGATCACACCGCCGACCACGACGGGCCGCTTGTTCCGTCGCTCGGCGACGCGCCTTCTGTTGCCCACAGCCCGAGATCCTCCAAGCTTGTCCGAGGCCGCCCTCGCCCCACTGCCGTCACCGATCCCAACGAGGGGAACCAGCCTAGAGTCCCCGGTGGCGGGGGTGACATCACGTGTGACGTCAACCACGCCCCCGTTCGGCTGCTTCTTGTCAGCGGGCGTAGGGCTCAGCCGTCGTACAGCTCACTTGGCCTACGGCTCAGCCGGCGTACGGCTCGGCCGCCCCGCGCCGGTTCAGCCGCCCGCGCGCAGCACCGTGGCGACGACCGGGCCGGCCGCGTCGACGCCGTGGCCGCCGTCCTCGACCATCGCGGCGGCGGCGACGTCGTCACGGTAGCCGGTGAACCAGCTGTCGGAGGTCGCGTTGCCGTCGGTCTCGGCGGAGCCGGTCTTCGCGCCGATCTTGCCGTGCAGGCCGGACATCACGCCGGCCGCGGTGCCGCTGGTGGCGGTGCGGTTCATCATCGAGCGCAGCTGGGTCACGGTTTCGTCGGGGAGCCCCTCGGCCCGGGCGAGCGTCCGCCCGTCGAGGCTCCTGGGGACGATGACCGGCTGGCGGAAGTCGCCCGTCGCCGCGGTGGCCGTCACGGAGGCCATGGTCAGCGGGTTCATCTGGACCTTGCCCTGGCCGATCAGGTTGGCCGCGGTGTCGGGGCCGCCGGCGGCGGGGACGGAGCCGTCGAAGGACGGGATGCCGGTCTTCCAGTCGTCGCGTCCGACGCCGAAACGCTGCTGCGCCTCCCTGGTGAGGGAGTCGACCCCGAGCTCGTCGGCGAACTTCACGAACGCGGTGTTGCAGGAGCGGGCGAAGCTCTGCGCCAGGGTGGCGCTCTCGTCCGCGGGCAGGTCGGCGAGGTTGTGGAAGGTCTGGCTCTGCCAGACGGCCTCGGCGGGGCAGGGGGCCGGGCCGTTCGCCGTGGTCAGCCCGGCGTCGATGAGAGCAGCCGCGCTGACGATCTTCATGGTGGAGCCGGGCGCCCGTTGGCCGAGGAAGGCCGCGTTGAAGCCGTCGGCGCGGTGGTTGGCGACCGCGAGGACCTCGCCGGTGCTCGGCCGCACGGCCACCACCGAGGCGTTGGCGAACTTGCCCACCGCCTTCTCGGCCGCCGCCTGCGCCGTCGCGCTGATCGTCGTGGGCAGCCGGCCCGCCTTGCCCTCGGCGAGGGTGAGCAGCGGGGTGTCGGCGGTGTCGGGCGTGGCGTGCCGGATCGTCAGCTCGACGCCGGCGGTGCCGCCCGCCTTCTCGCCGTAGGTGGCGCGCAGTTGGTCGAGGATCGGCCCGAGCGAGGGGTACTCCTCCTTCGTGAGCACCTTGCCCTCGCGGTCGACGGCCTCGATGGGCGGCGTCGCCGACTCGCCGGTGACGAGGGTGTCGTCCATCTCCTTCAGGCCGGGGTGCACGAGCGAGGGCTGCCAGTCCACGAGCGCCTTGCCGGTGGTCAGCCCGCGCACCACCTTGAGGGAGCTCTTGTAGGCGAGCGGTTTGGACTTCCCCTCGTACGACACCGTCGCTGCGACGCTGAACGGCACGGTGGCGCCGTTCGCCTTGCCGGGCGTGATCCGCACGCCCGTGATGTGCGCGGTCCCGCCGTAGGCGGTGAGCAGGGGCTCCGCCTTCTGGTCGTTGTTGGTGAGCGCCGCGGCGGCCGCGGCCTGCCCCTTCTCCCAGGCGGCGAAGAACGCGGCCGTGGTGTCCGCAACCTCCGACGCGTCGGGCGGCCCGCTCTTCTTCACGGACACCGGCCCGTTCGCCCCCGTGGTGCCGCCGCCGTCCGAGTTCAGCGCGTTCAGGATGTTGAAGGCGCCGTATCCGGCCCCTCCCACCATCACGGCTAACACCGAACCGACGATCGCCGTCTTGGCCCCCTTGTGCATGGCCGCACCCCTCCCCGTTCTTTCCCCGTTGGTCCCGTGAGCCCCTCCGCACGCGATTGAACGCGTTCAGAAAGGCGGGTCTCGGTCGCACTGTAAGCGCAACCGGGGGCCACGGGGAAAGGAGTTGACGGAAGTTGGCCGAAGGGCGATCGACGCATGGTGAAAAAACGGGCAACCGCAACGCCGGTCAAGGATCTGAACGCGACCCCGGACGACCGCCTCACACCCAGGTGTCGAGCCACATGCGTGAACGCCAGGAGTCGATGGGGATCGCCTGGCCCGTGTACAGCGGATAGAAGTAGATGAAGTTCCACGCGATCAGCAGCACCAGCACGCCCGCCGCCGTCGCGCCCGCCACCCGCCGGGTGTCGCCGCCTCCCGGCCGTCCGACGAGCGCACCGACCATCATCGCCACCGCCAGGCACAGGAACGGCAGGAAGACCACGGCGTAGAACAGGAAGATCGTGCGCTCCTGGTACAGGAACCACGGCAGGTACCCGGCGGCGATGCCGCAGGCGATCGCGCCCGCCCGCCAGTCACGGCGGAAGAACCAGCGCCACAGCACGAACAGGATCGCGAAGCAGGCCGCCCACCACAGCAGCGGCGTACCGAGTGCCAGCACCTCCCGCGCGCACTTCTCGCCCGCGTCCGCAGGGCAGCCGTCCTTGCCGGGCGCCGGGGACTCGTAGAAGTACGACACCGGGCGCCCCAGGACGATCCAGCTCCACGGGTTCGACTGGTACGGATGCGGCGAGGTCAGGTGGGTGTGGAACTCGTACACCTGCGTCTCGTAGTGCCACAGGCTGCGCCACCAGTCGGGGAACAGCCACGTCCAGCTGCCGCCCTTGCCGTCGCCCTCGGCCCAGTCGCGGTAGTAGCCGCCCGAGCCGTCGCGGGCGGACAGGATCCAGCCCGTCCACGACGCCACGTACGTCACCAGCGCGACCGGCACCGTCGCCAGGAACGCAAGACCCGTGTCCCGCCGCAGCACCGCGAGGTAGGGGCGGCGCGCACCGGCCACCCGGCGCGCGGCGACGTCCCACAGGACCGCCATCAGGCAGAACGCCACCATCACGTACAGCGCGTTCCACTTGGTGCCGATCGCCAGACCCAGCATCAGACCGGCCGCCCAGCGCCACGGCCGAAGGCCGAGCCGCGTCGTCTCGGCGACGTGCGCGTCCGGACGGCGCGGGCCGCCCTCCCGGTCGTCGAACGCCGGCAGCGCCGCCGCGAGCCGCTCGCGCGCCTTGTCCCGGTCGATCAGCAGACAGCCGAACGTCGCCAGCACGAAGAACATCAGCACCCCGTCGAGCAGCGCGGCCCGGCTCATCACGAAGTGCAGCCCGTCGAGCGCCATCAGCGCACCCGCCAGACAGCCCAGGAGCGTGGAGCGCAGCAGCCGGCGGCCGATCCGGCACAGCATCAGGACGGACAGCGTCCCCAGCAGCGCCGTCATGAACCGCCAGCCGAACGGATCGAACCCGAACATCAGCTCGCCCAGCCCGATGACGAACTTGCCGACCGGCGGATGCACCACGTACGCCGCGTCCGACGGGACCGTGACATGGCCGCCGGAGGACAGGATCAGATCGTTGGCGTTCTTCTCCCAGTTGACCTCGAAACCCCGGTGGACGAGCGCCCAGGCGTCCTTCGCGTAGTACGTCTCGTCGAATATCACCGCCTTCGGGCTGCCCAGGTTCCAGAACCGCAGCACACCCGCCATCAGCGTCACCAGCAGCGGCCCGCCCCAGCCCGACCAGCGCGTGATCCGCCCCGCCCACACGGGTCCGATCCCCAGCACCGCCCACAGCCGCGGACCGGGCTCGGCGAACGGCGGCGACAACCGCTCACGGACGTCGCCTCCCGGCTCCGCCGCGTATCCGAAACGGCGCAGCCGCTGCCGCCACGCCGGCCGCTGATCCTGCGGCGCCTGGTCCTGCCGGTAGTCCGTGGAGTCCATGGAGGACGCGGTACTGGTCACCGCGCCATCGTAGGGAACCCGTCTGTGGGAGTCCCGTGCACCGGGGTTCTCGTGGTCTTGGGAGACTGGAAAGGTGACAGACGCACCCGGAACCCTGGTCCTCGCCGGCACGCCCATCGGGGACGTCGCCGACGCACCGCCACGACTCGCCGAGGAACTGGCCGGCGCCGACGTCGTCGCCGCCGAGGACACCCGCAGGCTGCGCCGGCTCACGCAGGCGCTGGGGGTGACGACCACGGGCCGGATCGTCTCCTACTTCGAGGGCAACGAGTCCGCCCGCACGCCCGAACTCGTCGAGGCGCTCCTCGGCGGCGCGCGCGTGCTGCTGGTGACCGACGCCGGGATGCCGTCGGTGTCCGACCCCGGCTACCGGCTCGTCGCCGCCGCCGTCGAACACGACGTGCGGGTCACCGCCGTGCCCGGACCGTCCGCCGTCCTGACCGCCCTCGCGCTGTCCGGCCTGCCCGTCGACCGCTTCTGCTTCGAGGGGTTCCTTCCGCGCAAGGCGGGCGAGCGGCTGTCCCGGCTGCGGGAGGTCGCCGAGGAGCGGCGCACGCTCGTCTACTTCGAGGCCCCGCACCGGCTCGACGACACCCTCGCCGCGATGAGCGAGGTGTTCGGCGGTCAGCGGCGGGCGGCCGTCTGCCGCGAGCTGACCAAGACGTACGAGGAGATCAAGCGCGGGCCGCTGGCCGAGCTGGCCGAGTGGGCGGCACAGGGCGTGCGCGGCGAGATCACCGTCGTCGTCTCCGGTGCGCCCGAGCCCGGGCCCGAGGAACTCGACGCGGAGGAGCTGGTGCGGCGGGTGCGGGTGCGGGAGGAGGCCGGCGAGCGGCGCAAGGAGGCGATCGCCGCGGTGGCGGTGGAGGCGGGGCTGGCCAAGCGGGTGGTGTTCGACGCGGTCGTGGCGGCGAAGCGCACCGCTGGATGAGCAGGATGCGGTAGCGCCGATCGAGGGCCGTCGTGTCCGGGGTGCGGGTGGTGCGTGGCTGGTCGCGCAGTTCCCCGCGCCCCTGGGTCGGCTGCGCCTGCGTCCGTTTCAAGGCATGGCCAAATCGGGGCCAATTACTCGGCATGTGTGCTGCGTTCGCAGGTTGCGAGCAGTCCACTGGGCTGAGGGCACTTCGTCCTCGACCAGTGGATCAAAGGAGCCGGGATGGGTGAGATCACAGGGTGGTCCGGCCTGCGCGCCGCGGGGGTTCCCGTCGTGCACGAGTCCTATTCCTTCGCCTGCATGCGCTGCGGGCACGGCTGGGAACAGTCGTACGAGATCGAGCACCACACGGACGCCGACGGCCACGAGTTCGTCCGGTACGTCGCCGACGGACGCGTCGTGCCGTCGCCGTTGAGCCGCCCCGTGTGCCAGAACTGCGACGCGCACATCGTGCGCATCATGCGGGCGGGGCAGGTCTCCTCGGTGCTCAGCGCGGCACGGCGGCAGCCGCCGGACGAGGGCGCCGAGCCGGTGGGCGAGGTGGCGGGCGTGGCCCGCGAGCAGCGCCACCACTGGCAGCTGTCCGACCTCCTCCACCCCTTCCAGCGCCGGGCCAGCTGACCCGGACGGCGCGGCCCCGGTCCTTTCGTAGGATCGGGGCATGCCTTCGAACGCCGACAAGGCCGACAAGAACACCGCGCCGCCGCTCCCGGCACCCCTGGCGGTGCCCGTCGCCGACTCCCACACCCACCTCGACATGCAGTCCGGCACGGTGGAGGAGGGCCTCGCGAAAGCCGCGTCGGTCGGGGTGACGACGGTCGTCCAGGTCGGCTGCGACGTGCGCGGCTCCCGGTGGGCGGCCGAGACGGCGGCCGCGCACGAGTGCGTCCACGCGGCCGTCGCCCTCCACCCCAACGAGGCGCCGCGCATCGTCCACGGCGACCCGGACGGCTGGTCGCGGCAGGGCGCACGGCAGCCGGGCGGCGCGGCGGCGCTCGACGAGGCGCTCGCCGAGATCGACCGCCTGGCCGGGCTCGCCCACGTCAAGGGCGTCGGGGAGACCGGGCTCGACCACTTCCGCACCGGCCCCGAGGGCAAGGAGGCGCAGGAGCGCTCCTTCCGCGCCCACATCGAGATGGCCAAGCGGCACGGCAAGGCCCTCGTCATCCACGACCGCGACGCCCACGCCGACGTCCTGCGGATCCTGAAGGAGGAGGGCGCCCCCGAGCGGACCGTCTTCCACTGCTACTCCGGCGACGCCGAGATGGCGGAGATCTGCGCCCGCGCCGGGTACTTCATGTCGTTCGCCGGCAACGTCACCTTCAAGAACGCCCAGAACCTGCGCGACGCCCTCGCCGTCGCCCCGCTGGAGCTGGTGCTGGTGGAGACCGACGCGCCCTTCCTCACCCCGGCCCCGTACCGGGGGAGGCCGAACGCCCCGTACCTCGTCCCGGTGACGGTCCGTGCGATGGCCGCCGTGCGCGGCGTCGACGAGGACGTCATGGCGACGGCTCTCGCCGCCAACACCGCCCGCGCGTTCGACTACTGAACCACTCGAACACGACGCTGCGTAGCCGAGCCGCTTTGGAGAGTGACGGCCGCTCCGCTAGGTTCTGGGGGCCCGATCCGGGCTTCTTTCGGACCCCCAGGCCCCCTGGAGCGTGTCGGCGTGAGCATCTCGCACCATCCGTGGTACGCACCGCACCCCGCGTACCCCGAGCACCCCGGCGCCGATCTGCACAGCGCGCAGACGCTGGCGTACGGCGTGTACGTGCCCCCCGGCCAGCAGGGCACGCCCGGCCTCTACGGGACGCCCGGCCTCTACGGGACGCCCGGCCTCTACGGGACGCCCGGCCTCTACGGGACGCCCGGCCTCTACGGGACGCCCGGCTTCTACGGGACGCCCGAGGTGTACGACGTCCCCTTCGACGTCCCGTACACCGACACCTACCGGCCCGGTTACGCGACGGCGGGCGAGTCGCCCACGCTCGTGGACTGGGCGGCGGCCGCCACGGCCGAGGCGCCCACCGTGACGCTCACCGGACCCCGCACCGAGCCGGAGGCCGGACGACGGGCGGGGCGGCGGCGCAGGGCGCGGACCCCTGAACGACTCGAGCGGCCCGACCGGGGCGAGCGCTCCGAGCGACCCGAGTCGGCGGTGCGCCGGCTGCTTCCTCAGGCGCTCGTCGTCGCGTTCCTCGCCGGCGGGACCGCCGCGTTCGTCGCCAAGGACAAGGCGGTCGAGCTGACCGTCGACGGCAAGCCGCGCACCCTGCACACCTTCGCCGACGACGTCACCGAGCTGCTGGCCGACCAGGGCGTGCCGCTGGGCGCGCACGACGTCGTCACGCCCGGCCCCGGCACGCCCCTCACCAGCGGCGACGAGATCGAGGTGCGCTACGGACGCCCCCTGCGGCTCACCCTGGACGGTGAGCGGCGCGAGGTGTGGACGACGGCGGACACGGTGGAGGGCGCGCTCCGGGAGATCGGGGTGCGCGCGGAGGGCGCGTACCTCTCCGTCGCGCGCACCCGGCGCATCGGGCACGGGGGACTCGCGCTGGACGTCCGCACCGAACGCGCCGTGACGATCCTCGCGGACGGCCGAGCCCGCACCGTCCGCACCAACGCGGCGACCGTCGGCGAGGCGGTCGAACAGGCCGGGATCACCCTGCGCGGTCAGGACGCCACCTCCGTGCCCTCCGGCAGCTTCCCCAGGGACGGGCAGACCGTCACCGTGCTGCGGATCACCGGCGCCGAGGAGGTGCGCGAGGAGGCGATCCCGTTCGCCGTGCGCCGCGCCGAGGACCCCTCCCTGTTCCGGGGCACGCAGGTCGTGGAGCAGCCCGGTCAGCCGGGGCTGCGGCGGATCACCTACGCCTTGCGGACCGTCAACGGCGTGCGGCAGAAGCCGAGGCGGATCAGGAGCGAGATCGTGCGCGAGCCCCGGGCGCGGCTGGTGAAGGTGGGCACGAAACCGCTGCCGGCGTCCGTGCGCGGCGCCGACGGCCTGAACTGGCGGGGCCTCGCGGCCTGCGAGTCCGGCGGCCGCGCCGACGCCGTGGACTCGTCCGGCACGTACGGCGGCCTCTACCAGTTCGACACCCGCACCTGGCACAGCCTCGGCGGCGCCGGCCGCCCCCAGGACGCCCCCGCGGCGGAGCAGACCTTCCGCGCGAAGAAGCTGTACGTCAGACGGGGCGCGGCCCCCTGGCCCCACTGCGGGACCAGGCTGGAGGGCTGAACCTGCGTGAGCCGTCGGGGCGCGGGGCGGCTCCCGGACGGCCGCGCCCGGCGGCCCCCGTACCCTTGTCCCGTGACCAGCCCCACCCCCGACGCCCTCCTGGGCCCCGCCGACATCCGCGAACTGGCGGCAGCCCTCGGCGTCCGCCCCACCAAGCAGCGCGGCCAGAACTTCGTCATCGACGCGAACACGGTCCGCCGTATCGTGCGCACCGCGGGCGTCCGCCCGGACGACGTGGTCGTGGAGGTGGGGCCGGGCCTGGGCTCGCTCACCCTCGCGCTGCTGGAGGCCGCCGACCACGTCACCGCCGTCGAGATCGACGACGTGCTGGCGAGCGCGCTGCCCGCGACGATCACCGCGCGCATGCCCGAGCGCGCAGGCCGCTTCGCGCTCGTCCACTCCGACGCCATGCACGTCGCCGAGCTTCCCGGCCCCGCCCCGACCGCGCTGGTCGCCAACCTGCCGTACAACGTGGCCGTTCCGGTGCTGCTGCACATGCTCGAGACCTTCCCGAGCATCGAGCGCACCCTCGTCATGGTCCAGTCGGAGGTCGCCGACCGCCTCGCCGCCGCCCCCGGCTCCAAGGTGTACGGGGTGCCGTCCGTGAAGGCCGCCTGGTACGCCGAGGTCAAGCGGGCCGGCGCCATCGGCCGCAACGTGTTCTGGCCCGCGCCGAACGTCGACAGCGGGCTGGTCTCCCTGGTCCGCCGGACCGAGCCGGTGAAGACCACGGCGTCCCGGCGCGAGGTCTTCGCCGTCGTCGACGCGGCCTTCGCGCAGCGCCGCAAGACGCTGCGGGCGGCGCTCGCCGGCTGGGCCGGTTCCCCCGCGGCCGCCGAGGCGGCGCTGGTCGCCGCCGGGGTGTCGCCGCAGGCCCGCGGGGAGTCGCTCACCGTGGAGGAGTTCGCCCGGATCGCGGAGAACAAGCGGGAGGACGCCGCGTGAGCGTCACCGTGCGCGTGCCCGCCAAGGTCAACGTGCAGCTCGCGGTGGGCGCCGCCCGCGCGGACGGCTTCCACGAGCTGGCGAACGTCTTCCTCGCGGTCGGCCTGTACGACGAGGTCACCGTCACCCCGGCCGACGAGCTCCGCGTGACCTGCGCGGGCCCGGACGCCGCCCAGGTCCCCCTGGACCGCACCAACCTGGCCGCGCGCGCGGCCCTCGCCCTCGCCGAGCGGTACGGCCGCGTCGCCGACGTGCACCTCCACATCGCCAAGGACATCCCCGTCGCCGGCGGCATGGCGGGCGGCAGCGCGGACGGCGCGGGCGCGCTGCTCGCCTGCGACGCGCTGTGGGGCACCGGCGCGAGCCGTGACGAACTCCTCGACATCTGCGCCGAGTTGGGAAGCGACGTGCCCTTCAGCCTGATCGGCGGGGCGGCACTGGGCACCGGGCGCGGCGAGAAGCTGACGCCGCTGGAGGTGGGCGGCACGTTCCACTGGGTGTTCGCGATCGCCGAGCGGGGGCTGTCGACGCCGGCGGTGTTCCGCGAGTTCGACCGGCTGGCGGAGGGGCGCGACATTCCCGAGCCGGCGGCCTCCCCGGACGTCCTGGCCGCCCTCGCCAAGGGCGACCCCGACGCGCTCGCGGCCGCCGTCACCAACGACCTCCAGCCCGCCGCCCTCTCCCTCTTCCCCGAACTGGCCGACACCCTCGCCGCAGGACGGGCGGCGGGCGCCCTGGCGGCCCTGGTCTCCGGCTCGGGCCCGACGACGGCCTTCCTGGCACGCGACCCGGGGTCCGCGGCAGCGGTGGCCGAGGCCCTGCGGACCTCCGGCACCTGCCGCACGGTGCGCGTGGCGACGTCACCGGCGGCGGGGGCGACGGTGCTCTGAGGGGGCCCTGCACAGGATTCCTGACCGGCTGTTCTCTCTGTGTCAGACGACTTCCTCGAAGCCCAGGTCTGTGGCCTCTTGCGCAGCTTGCCGAATGGCTCTGATGGTGAATTCGGAGCGTCTTCGCCGCAGCCAGGCGAGGGCGGACGTGGAGGGAACGAGGTCGACCACGTCGAGGTATCTGATGCCGGGGCGTGGAAAGTACTCCCGGGCGGCCGCCGGCAGGAAGCACATTGCTTCTCCGGCGGCCACCGTGTGCAGCAACGATTCCATGTCGGTGACCACCGGTCCATATCGAACACGGCTGCCGTCGGGACGGGGATCGACCGCCCAGAAGTCCCACCAGAGCCGCGGAACCTCCGCAGGCATGTCGACCACCGGGACGCCGGAGAGTTGAGCCAGGGTGAGCCGAGGCAGGATCGCCAGGGGATGCCCGGCGGAGAGACAGGCCACTCTCGGCTCGGTGGCCAGGTGGTGCAGTTCGATGTCGTCCGTCACCGGAGGACGGAGGAAGACCACATCGGCCTCTTGCTGCGCCAGCGCGGCCATGTGATCACCGAAGCCGAGGTTGACCAGTTGCACAGTCGTCCCGGGGTGACGATCCTGCAGCAGGCTGAGTACGGCACGGGTGTGCGCCATGGACGCCTCGGCTCCCATGGTTCCCACGACGAGCCGTCCACGGACCTGCCGCAACTGAGCGTCGGCGACACGCCGCAACCGGTCGACCGCCGCGACTGCCGCTCGGGCCTCGGGGAGCAATGCCTGCCCTGCCTCGGTCAGAGTGAGCGTCCGGCTCGTGCGCTCCACCACGCGTACCCCCAGACGCCTTTCCAGCTCTCGGATCTGCTGGCTCAACGCCGGTTGCGTCATGAACAAGCGCGCGGCGGCCCGCCCGAAATGGAGCTCCTCGCTCAGCGTGAGATAGAGCCGAAGCTGATGGATGCTCGGCTCCTTCGATACGGACGCCCCCACGGAGAAGCCCCCTTTTCCGCGCCCAACCTGCTGCGATAGCAAGCACGTTATCGATCACCAGCTATTCCGTGCCCTTGGTTCCCTGACATCCCTGTGCGGGCCGTGTGATAGTCGACGGCGTCACGATCAGCATGGCAGCAGCCCACCACCTCAGGGCAGGACAGGTGGCCGTCGTCACTGCGTGCTGAGCCGATTTCTGCCGGACGCCATGTCCCATCCAGGAACGGCACACGTGTCCCGGCCGGTACGGCCAGGGCACCCAAACGGGAGGAACCACCATGGGCATCTCACGACCACTGTCTGTCGTCATCGCGGCCTGCGCGGCTGTGGCGCTGAGCGCCGCCGCCGCGCCCGCATCCGCAACCGGCCCCCTCGGCATCGGCCGGGCCATCCACCCGCGGATCGACACCGGCCTGTATTCCGCCCCCGGCCTGAGCACACCGCGGACCGGAACCGCGAAGGCGGGTGACAACGTGGCAGGCATCTGCAGGACCACTGACAACCGTGGCAACCGCATGGTTCTCGGCATCGACCGGCCGGGACGCGACGGGGTCCAGTGGGCCAACACGGTCGGCTACATCTGGGACCTCGACATCCGTGAGAACACCGACGACCTGCCGGACTGCGGCACGGTGTGACGGGCCGTTCTCCTGGATCGGGTGAGTCGACCGGAGTCAGAGGTTGTCGATCTCCGTCAGGTCGATGTCGATGGGGTAGGGCTGGTCGAGCTTGATGCGATCGCCGTAGGAGCCCGTCTGCCGATACGAGCCCGTGTCGTCTGACAGCTCGAAGACCTCGATGGCCGGATGCCTGTTGGATCCGGTCATCTCGACCAGCCAGTAGTACCGGATGCCGGCCGCGGCGTACTTGTGCGTCTTGGTCAGCCGGTCGCGGGCTTCGGACTCGGGCGAGATCACCTCGACGGCGAGGATGACGTCCTCTGCCTCGAAGTATGTCTGGTCCGGGCCCTTCCTGGCGGCGGCCTTGATCACGGAGATGTCAGGCTCGGGCCCGTTACGCCGATCCAGCACCACCGTCATCTCGCGTGCGACCTTCAAATCGGGCGGCAGGGTGCGGCGCAGGCCGGTCACCAGCAGGTCGATGGCGGCGAAGTGGAACCAGCGCTGCGGGCTCACGAGGACCAGGCTCCCGTCGATCAACTCGGTGTGTGGCGGGAGATCCGGCAGTGTGAGCAGGTCGTCGACTGTGTAGCCGTCCAACGGGGGCATCCGCCATCCGGACTGCTCAGCGGGCTGGGCTGTCATGGTTCCTCCCATGGACAAGATCCTGGCGCCTGCCCTCCACGGTAGCGGCCGGATCCCGATCACGTCATCACAAAGAGTGACCAACACCTCGCGCCGCGTCGCTCACCTCGCAGGCCCTAGGCTAGAAGGCTGACCGACCCACACGCGCAGGAGTGAAATGGCCGTCAATCTCGTCAATGTCGAGAACGTCAGCAAGGTGTACGGCACCCGTGCCCTGCTCGACGGCGTCTCCCTCGGCGTCTCCGAAGGGGACCGCATCGGCGTGGTGGGCCGCAACGGCGACGGCAAGACCACCCTGATCCGGATGCTGGCCAAACTGGAGGAGGCCGACACCGGGCGCGTCACCCACTCGGGCGGCCTGCGGCTCGGGGTGCTGACGCAGCACGACTCCCTCGACCCCGCGGCCACCGTCCGGCACGAGGTCATCCGGGACCTGGCCGACCACGAGTGGGCGGGCAACGCCAAGATCAGGGACGTCCTCACCGGCCTCTTCGGCGGACTCGACCTCCCCGGCTTCCCGCAGGGCCTCGACACCGTCATCGGCCCGCTCTCCGGCGGCGAGCGCCGCCGTATCGCGCTCGCCAAGCTCCTCATCGAGGAGCAGGACCTGATCGTCCTCGACGAGCCCACCAACCACCTCGACGTCGAGGGCATCGCCTGGCTCGCCCGCCACCTGCGCGAGCGCCGCTCCGCGCTCGTCTGCGTCACCCACGACCGCTGGTTCCTCGACCAGGTCTGCACCCGCATGTGGGACGTCCAGCGCGGCGACGTCCACGAGTACGAGGGCGGCTACTCCGACTACGTCTTCGCGCGCGCCGAGCGCGAGCGGATCGCGGCGACGGAGGAGACCAAGCGGCAGAACCTGGTCCGCAAGGAGCTCGCCTGGCTGCGCCGCGGCGCCCCCGCCCGCACCTCCAAGCCGCGCTTCCGGGTCGAGGCGGCCAACGAGCTGATCAAGGACGTGCCGCCGCCGCGCGACAGCAGCGAGCTGATGAAGTTCGCCTCCTCGCGGCTCGGCAAGACGGTGTTCGACCTGGAGGATGTGACCGTCCAAGCCGGACCCAAGGTGCTGCTCAAGCACGTCACCTGGCAGCTCGGCCCCGGCGACCGCATCGGCCTCGTCGGCGTCAACGGCGCCGGGAAGACGTCCCTGCTGCGGGCCATGGCCGAGGCCGCCCGCACCGAGGGGGAGACGCAGCCCGCCGGCGGGCGGGTCGCCGTCGGCAAGACCGTCAGGCTCGCCTACCTCTCCCAGGAGGTCGGCGAACTCGACCCGAACCTGCGGGTGCTGGAGGCCGTCCAGCGCGTCCGTGAGCGCGTCGACCTCGGCAAGGGGCGCGAGATGACCGCAGGGCAGCTGTGCGAGACCTTCGGCTTCAGCAAGGAGAAGCAGTGGACGCCGGTGGGCGACCTCTCCGGAGGTGAGCGGCGGCGGCTCCAGCTCCTGCGGCTGCTGATGGACGAGCCCAACGTCCTCTTCCTCGACGAGCCCACCAACGACCTCGACATCGAGACGCTGACCCAGCTCGAGGACGTCCTCGACGGCTGGCCCGGCTCGATGATCGTCATCTCCCACGACCGCTTCTTCCTGGAGCGCACGACGGACCGGGTGTACGCCCTCCTCGGCGACGCCACCCTGCGGATGCTCCCGCGCGGCATCGACGAGTACCTGGAGCGCCGGCAGCGCATGGAGGAGGCCGTGGCCGCCACGGCGGCGCCCGTCGCCGCGAAGGCCGCCCCCGAGCGGAGCGCCGCCGACCAGCGCGCCGCGAAGAAGGAACTCCAGAAGATCGAGCGGCAGTTGGACAAGATCTCCGAGAAGGAGGCCAAGCTGCACGCCCAGATCGCCGACAACGCCACCGACTTCGGGAAGGTCGCCGAACTCGACGCGCAACTGCGGGAGCTGGGCGGCGAGCGGGAGGAACTGGAGCTCAAGTGGCTTGAGTTGGCCGAGGACGCGTAGAGGACTCCGAGGGGCCGCTTCGCTTCCGGCGGCTGCGCCCCGGCGTGAAACATCCGCCCGCCGGGCCCTGCACGCCCGGCGGGCGAGGACGGCGCGCGCGTCGCGTGAAGGGGGCGTGAAGGCGCGTAACGACGGCATCACGGCCCGGTCCTCCCTTGGGAACAGGGGTGGATACGGGCCCGTTCGCTGTCGGCGGCGGGTGATAGAAAGAGCCGTTCGAGAACTTTTTGAGTACGACTCTGGGTCCGTCACGAGCCTCAGGGCGTGGCTAAAAATCAGTGACGAGGGGGAGCACGCTGATGACTCAGCCGCCCAACCAACCGCCGCCGCAGGGCGGTTTCGGAGCACCGCAGGATCAGCCGCAGCCGCCGCACCCGCCGCAGGCAGGGCAGCCCGCTCCGGCGGGGGAGGCGCAACCGCCCGCCCAGAGCGGCGGGTTCGGCGCTCCGCAGGGCGGCGGGTTCGGGGCCCCGCAGGGTGGCGGACCAGGGGCGCCGCAGATGCCGGCCCAGCCGCCGCAGGCCCCGCCCGGTCCTCCGCAGCCGCAGCCCGGTTACGGCTACCCGCAGCAGCAACAGCCGGCGCAGCCGGGCCCCTACGGTCAGCCCAGCGGCCCCTACGGGACCCCGCCCGGGCCGTACGGGCAGCCGGGCGCCGCCCCTTACGGGCAGCCGGGCCCCGGCCCCTACGGTCAGCAGCCCGGCTACGGCGGCTACCCGCCCCCGCCGCAGTTCCCCGGCGCTCCGGGCGCGCCCGGCACCCCGCCGAACGGTTCGCGCGGCCCCTTCCGCAAGCCCGCCGTGGCCGTCGGCGCGGCGGTGGCGGCGCTCGCGGTGATCGGCGGCACGGTGTTCGTGGTCGCGAACGGGGACGACGGCAAGCAGGACAAGCCGCCGGTCGCAGGGCAGAGCAAGAGCGCCGGGCCGGCCGCGAGCGACAAGCCCGTCAACCCCGGCGACGGCAGCGGCGACGGCGGCGAGGAAGCCGACTTCAACGCGGACCGCAAGTCCGGCGAGGCGAAGGTGCTCTGGTACAAGGAGGCGCCCGACGCCCCCGCGTCCGGCGCCGAGGCCCCCGGCATGTGGATCACCTCCTCGACGGCGGTGAAGGCGGCCTACAAGGAGGTCGCCGGATACAACGTCACCGACGGCAAGCCGACCTGGCCGACCGTCGCGTTCCCGCAGAAGATCTGCGCCGTCACCCCGCAGAAGACGGCGGACGACAAGATCGTCGTCGCGTACATGAGCGGCACCAGCGACCGCGCCAAGTGCAACCAGCTCCAGCAGCTCGACCTGAAGACCGGCGCCAAGGGCTGGAACGGCGTGGTCGCGGACGGCGCGCTGTTCGACAGCGCGATCACCATCGAGCTGTCGGTCACGGGCAACACGCTGATGGTGGGCCGCTCGCAGTCGGGCACGGCGTACGACGTGCGCACCGGCAAGAAGATGTGGGACAAGACGAAGTACGGCGACGCCTGCTTCCCGACCGCCTTCGCGGGCGGCGGCAAGCTGATCTCCGTGGCGTCCTGCGACGCGACCGGAGCGAACGAGCACGACGAACTCCAGGAACTCGACCCGGCCACCGGCAAGGTCAAGTGGACGCAGAAGTTCGACAAGGGCTGGACGGTCGGGCGGACGTACTCCGTGGACCCGCTGGTCGTCTACAGCACCAACAAGGACAAGAACGCCTGGAACATCGCGTCGTTCAAGCCGGCCGGCGGCTTCCGTTCACAGGTCGCCTTCGACGAGGACTTCGCGCCCGAGTGCGGCTGGGCCCTCCTCCAGCGCAACCTCAGCGGCTGCGAGGGCACGGCCGCCGACGCCGGCACGCTCTACCTGCCGACCGAGGCGACCACCGGCCCGAACGAGATCGTCGCCATCGACCTCGCCACCGGCAAGGAGAAGTGGCGCGTCAAGTCGCCCACGGACGAGTCGATGCTGCCGCTGAAGGTGGAGGGCGGCAACCTCGTCGCCTACGTCGAGCCGTCCTACGACGCGGCGGGCAAGGTCGTGTCGATCCCGACGGCCGGCGCCGCCCACACGCCGTCCACGCTGCTCCAACTGCCCGAGAGCACCGTCGACCTGGAGGACAGCTTCTTCTCCCGTGACGTCGCCTGGACCGACGGCCGCTTCTACATCTCCTCCACGCGGCTGTCCGGCAAGGACGACGCGAAGGAGAAGCTGATGCTCGCGTACGGCAAGTGAGCCGTAAGGCCGCGGTGCGCGGCGCGGGCGTGCGGCGCGTCGGCGACGCGGGCTCTGCGGCCGTCGGAGGTGTCCTCGCCCAGGGAGGACGCCGGCTCCCGGGCGGCCCGGCGGGAGCCGACGCCCGGGGGCGGCCACCGTGCCGGCAGGGCGATCCGCTCGCGGCGGCTGCCCCTGCTTCGGCCGCCGTCACCGTCCGGACCCCGCCGATTCCGTAGTCCCACCAGCCCGTCGCCGGTCGACCCGGCCGTGTCCCCCTCTCCCGTTCCTGTCCCCGTCTTCACGAGTGCTTTCCGAGGTGCCCACGCCATGACCCAGCCGCCGAACCAGCCTCCGCACGGGGGAGCTTCCGACGCCCCCGAGGACCGGCCGCCACAGGAGGACGGTTCCGGGGTCGCGCCGCAGGACGCCTCCGGCGCGACCCCGGAACCGCAGGACGCACGCCCCGAGGGCGACGCCTCCGAGGACGCGGCCCCGCAGGACGCCCCGCCCAAGGGTGAGTTCGGTGCGCCCGAGCCGCCGCAGGACGCCGCGCCGCAGGGTGTCTTCGGTGCGCCCGAGCCGCCGCAGGACGCCGCGCCGCAGGGTGTCTTCGGTGCGCCCGAGCCGCCGCAGGCTGCGCAGCCCGCAGCCCGGCAGTCGCCGAGCCCGCAGCAGGATGCCCCGCCGCAAGGCGCTTTCGGCGCTCCGCAGCCCCCGCAGACGCCGCCCGCCGCGCCCCCGCAGGCACCGCAGACGCCGCCTGCCGCGCCCCCGCAGGGCGCCTTCGGCGCGCCTCAGCCGCCCGCGCCGCCTGCCGCGCCACCTGCTGCCCAGCCCGGGGGCCCGCAGCTCAGCAAGGACCCGCAGCCGGGGCACAATCACCCCGCGCCTTCCGCCGGTCAGGCGCCCCAGAGCCCGCCGGCCACGCATCCGCAGGCACCGCAGACGCCGCCCGCCGCGCCCCCGCAGGGCGCCTTCGGCGCGCCCCAGCCGCCCGCTGCCCAGCCCGGGGGCCCGCAGCTCAGCAAGGACCCGCAGCCGGGGCACAATCACCCCGCGCCTTCCGCCGGTCAGCCGCCCCAGAGCCCGCCGGCGGCGGCCCCCGGCCAGCCGCCCCAGGCGCCCCCGGCCGCCCCCCAGGCCACCCCGGCGCACCCCGCGCCCGCCTCCCCGCCGGCGGCGGCCGCCGCTGCCGTGTCTCAGCCGCCGCAGCCTCCGCCCGGTTACGGCTACCCGCAGGCTCCCTCGGGGCCCGGGTACGGCTATCCGGGGCAGCAGCCTCAGCCCCCTACGGGGCCCGGGTACGGCTATCCCGGGCAGCCGGGGCAGCCGGGCCCCTACGGGCAGCAGACCGCGTACGGGCAGCAGCCGGGATACGGCTACCCGGGCCAGCCGGGCGGGCAGCCCGGTTTCCCCGCCCAGGGATACCCGGGCCAGCCCACCGTGCCCATGTACCCCCAGCCGGCGGGAGGGGCCCGTAAGTCCAACGCGCAGCTGTGGATCATCGTCGCCGCCGTCGTCGCGATCGCGCTGATCGTCGGCGGGGGCGTCTGGTACGCGAACTCCGCCGACGGCGGCAAGAAGAACGAGACCGCGAGCACCGGCGGAACCGGCGGCAAGAGCGGCGAGAAGGGCGGCGGCACCGGCGGCACCTCCTCCGGCGGGTCCGAGAAGGCGCCCTCCGACCCGGCGTCGAAGCTGCTCTTCCAGATCCCCTCGCCGAAGGTCGCCAAGGACGACAGCGTCATCGTCTCGGGCTCGTGGCTGACGGAGAAGGCGTACGTGAAGTCCGGCGTCGCCGAGATCGTCGGCTACGACCCGGTCAAGGGCTCCAAGCTGTGGACCGTCAAGCTCCCCGGCCCGGTGTGCACGGCGAGCGAGCACGCCACCGACGACGGGAAGACGGCCGTCGTCTTCCAGCCGAAGATGCCCCCCAAGGACTCCTCCGCCGGCTGCAGCCAGGTCGCGGCGATCGACCTCGTCGCGGGCAAGCAGCTGTGGACGAAGACGGTCTCCTCCGGTGACTACCCGGTCACCTTCGACAACGTCACCGTCAGCGGACGCACGGTCGCCCTGGGCGCCACCGAGGGCGGCTCGGCCTTCGACATCGACAGCGGAAAGGCCCTGTGGGCCCCGAAGACGTCCGACACCTGCTACGACGCGGGCTACGGCGGCGGCGCGAAGCTGGTCGCCGTGCGCAAGTGCGGCACCTACGACGCCCGTCAGCTCCAGATCCAGACCATCGACCCGGCGTCCGGGAAGGTGATCTCGGAGTACAAGCTCGCGAAGGGCATCGAGTACGCCAGCGTCGTGTCGACGGAACCGCTGGTCGTGGCCGCCGACGTCGGCGACAGTGCCCAGGACGGCAGCGGCATCTCGGACTTCTTCTCCATCGACAACAAGACGGGCAAGCTGAAGACGCGGATCTCCGCGCCCGGCGAGCAGTTCGCGGCCCGCTGCGACGGCATCACCAGGGTCGAGCACTGCTCGGGCCTGGCCGTCGGCGCCGACCGCCTCTACCTCCCGACCGAGGAGCACGACGGCACCGGCGAGTACAGCCGCACCAACGAGATCGTCGCCTTCGACCTGAACACCGGCAAGCAGACCGGCCAGCGCGCCGACGCCGGCGACGGCTACGAGCTCACCCCGCTGCGCACGGACGGCGGCAACGTGATCGCGTACAAGAGCGCGCCGTACGACGAGGGCGGGCAGGTCGTCAGCATCGACGGCGGCTCGTTCAAGCAGACGACGCTGCTGCGCAACCCGGCGACGGAGAGCGTGCGGGACGCGGAGTCGAGCATGTCCCCGGAGTACTCCGAACTCATCTACTCCCAGGGACGGCTGTACATGTCCGCGGTGTACGCCGACGACGGCGGCTCCGGTGACGAGGAGTACCTGGTGCTGGCGTTCGGCGCCGCCGGATGACCGTCGCCGGCTGATCCCGCGGCCCGTTCGTCAACGGCCCCGCCTCCCTTCACTCGGAAGGGGGACGGGGCCGTTCGCGTACCGCTGATCACCGGCGCAGGAGGGGAATTCCGGCGATCCGGGGCAGTTCTCACGGTAGGGGGAGCGCGACGTCGAACAAGCGTGTAGCTTCCGGGAGGCATGAGGGGACGAGGTGCCGGGGGGCACCTTCTTTGGGGGGTTGCCCAATGGGAGTGCGGCTGATGGTGGTCGACGACCACCGACTGCTCGCGGAGGCGTTGGCCTCGGCGTTGAAACTGCGCGGGCACCGGGTGCTCGCCGCGGCGGCGCCGGCCGCGGGCGCGGCGGAGCTGGTGATCACGCGGGCGCCGGAGGTGTGCCTGCTGGGCACGGCGGCGCCGGCCGAGCCGGGCGTCTTCGACCCGGTGGTGCGGATCAAGCGGGAGCGGCCGCAGGTGGCCGTCCTGGTCCTCGGCCCGGTGCCGAGCCCGCGCGGCATCGCGGCGGCCTTCGCGGCCGGCGCCTCGGGGTACGTACGGCACGACGAGCGCATCGAGGGCGTGGAGCGGGCCATCATGAAGGCCCGGGCCGGCGAGGCGGCGGTGGCCCCCCAGCTCCTCCAGGGCGCCTTCGGCGAACTCCTCAACCCGGCGGCCCAGCCCGACGACGAGGGGCAGCGCCTGCTGCAGATGCTGACGCCCCGTGAGGTGGAGGTCCTGGTCCGGGTCGCCGAGGGCGAGGACACCCGGGTCATCGCGGCCGGCATGGGCATAGCGCCCTCCACGGCCCGCACCCACGTCCAGCGGGTCCTGATGAAGCTGGGCGTCGGCTCCCGGCTGGAGGCGGCGGCGCTCGCCGCCCGCACCGGTCTCCTGGACCGGGCTGGCCCCCTCCCGCACACCCGCGCCCACACCGAGACGCCCCCGGGAGCGTAGAGGGCTCCAGCTGCTGTGAGTTCGTCCGGTCGAGGCATTGGATCCCCCGGGTGGCGCGGCCTCGGTTGCCGGTGAGGGCTCCGCGTGTTGGGGTGCAAAAGGTGTGATCGTAGCATACGGTCATCAAGCGTGACGCTGCGTCACCCCCAGCATGCCACTCTCGGACGAAAAGGGATGTAATGCGCAACCTTCGGAAGGCCGCTCTGGTGGCCGCCATGATCGGCACCCTCGGCTTCGTCGGCACGAGCACCGCCTCCGCGGGCGAGGGTCGCAACGGCGACGAGCACAGCAAGCAGTGCGTCCAGGGCGCCGAGCAGGGCGACCCGAACTTCCAGATCGGGCTCCTCAACCTCAACCAGGTGCCGCTCCTGGGCGCGCTGTCGAAGCAGAACACGCTGCAGCAGACCTGCGTCGACGACGGCCTGGCCTTCACCGGCTCGAGGGAGGAGTCGCTCCAGGCGGGCAACGGCTACCTCGACCTCGGCCTCCTGCCCGTTCTCGGGGGCTGACGCCTGAAACCCCCGCAGCGCCGGGATCCGCCCCCGCGGACCCGGCGCTGCGCTGTGCCCGACGCCCCTCCCTCTATTCGCCCCGCGGAGCGCCTCCCCCCTCGTCCCCCAGTGCCTCCGGCGGCAGGGTCGGGGTCGGGTGGGACGCGGGGCGCAGCCAGAGCCAGGCCAGGAAGAAGAGGCCGAGGAGCAGCATGCCCAGGCCGGTCCAGAGGTTGATGTTGATTCCCTGGGCCTTGTCGATCTCCGCGTCCGTGTCGGTCAGGCCGGTGATCATGAGGATCACGCCGTAGAGGACGAACAGGCCGCCGATGATGCGGCGCAGGTCGAAGATGCGGGCCGCGGTCGCGGACTTCTCCTCCAGCTCGGTGACCTCCCGCTGGACGTCGGCCTCGGACCAGCCCGCCCGGCGCAGCCGCTCGGCTGCCGCGGCGCGCTCGTCGGGTTCATACTGCTCGGGTCGCTCGGACATGGTCTTTCCATCCTCCCGCGATCGGGGTCGGCGGGCTCAGAACGAGAACGGGATGTAGCAGACGGCGGCCAGGACGATCGCGCCCCAGCCCAGCAGCGCCGGCCTGCGGTACCAGGCGTCGTCGCCCTCGGCCGCCGGCTCGGCCATACCGGGGGAGCGGGTGCCGTAGACCAGGCCCTGGAGCTCCTCCTCCGGCTTGGGGGCGGTGAACAGCGACACGGCGAACATCACCACCGCGCCGGCCACGAAACCCGCGATCGCGGAGACGAAGTTGGCGCCCTGGTCGGAGGGGATGGAGACGACGTCCTGCTTGTAGAGGACGAAGTAGTTGACCATCGCGGCCGTCGTGCCGGCCAGCAGCCCCCAGAAGCCCGATTTCATCGACGCCCGCTTCCAGAACATGCCGACGATGAAGACGACGAACATCGGCACGTTGAAGAAGGAGAACAGCGTCTGGAGGTAGCTCATGATGTTGGAGAAGGACGAGGCCAGGAACGCCGTGCCGACCGACGCGAGCACGCCGATCGCGGTGATCAGCCGGCCGAAGCGGACGTAGTACCCGTCCTCCCGGCCCCGCACCACGTACTTCGCCCAGATGTCGGTGGTGAACACCGTGTTGAAGGACGACACGTTCGCCGCCATGCCCGCCATGAACGCGGCCAGCAGACCCGTCACGGCGATGCCCAGCACGCCGTTCGGCAGCAGCTGCTCCATCAGGTAGGGGATGGCGTCGTTGTACTGGAGGTCGGATTCGGCGGTGCCGATCCGCGGCACCAGGACCGCCGCCACCAGACCCGGGATCATCACCAGGAAGACGATGAAGATCTTCGGGTACGCGGCGATCAGCGGTGTGCGCTGCGCGGCGGACAGGTTGCGCGCGGACAGGGCGCGCTGCACCTCCGCGAAGTTCGTCGTCCAGTAGCCGAACGACAGCACGAAGCCGAGGCCCAGCACGATCGTCAGCCAGTTCGCGCCCAGCGGGTTGTCGCTGCCGATGCCGGTGCCGCCCCAGGCGGTCACGAAGTCACCCCCGCGGCTCGCCGTCAGCTTGTCCGTCAGACCGCCCCAGCCGCCCACCTTCCGCAGGCCCAGCACCGTCAGCGGGATCAGCGCGGCCAGGATCACGAAGAACTGGAGCACCTCGTTGTAGATCGCTGAGGACAGACCGCCCAGCGTGATGTACGCCAGCACGAAGAAGCCCGCGACCACGATGGCCACCCACTGCGGCCAGCCCAGCAGCGCCTCGACGACGATCGCGAGCGCGTACAGGTTCACGCCCGAGATCAGGATCGCGGCGAAGGCGAACAGCGCCGAGCTCAGCAGATGCGCCGACCGGTCGAAGCGCAGCAGCAGGAACTCGGGGACCGAGCGGACCTTGGAGCCGTAGTAGAACGGCATCATCACCAGGCCGAGGAACACCATGGCCGGGATGGCGCCGATCCAGTACCAGTGGACGGTGTACGCGCCGTACTGGGCGCTGTTGGCCGCCATGCCGAGGATCTCCGTGGCCGCCAGGTTGGCCGAGACGAACGCCAGGCCGGTGATCCAGGCGGGCAGGGAGCGGCCCGAGAGGAAGAAGTCGAGGCTGGTCTTCACGGAGCGGCGGGCCGCGAAGCCGATGCCGAGGACGACGACGAAGTAGATGCCGAGGATCGTGTAGTCGAGCCAGTTGGTGGGGAGCCGCAGCTCCGCCGCCAGCGGCACGGCCGCCGGATGCGCCGGATACATGGGGATAGGCATGCACTGCTCGCTTCGGTCGGGGTGCTCTGCGCGGTCGTGATGGTGACGCGCATGGGGGATTGTGGTTTGATGTGTTCGGTTCTGTTTGAAGCTTTGTTCGGTAGGGATGGAGAGTCGCGGTGAAGAAGACCTCGACCCGCTTGGCCGACGGTCGTGAGCTCATCTACTACGACCTGCGGGACGATGCGGTGCGCGACGCGGTGGACCGCCGCCCCCTGGAGCGCACCGTCACCACTTCGGAGGTACGCCGGGACCCGCTCCTCGGCGACGCGGTCGCCGTCGCCTCCCACCGGCAGGGCCGCACCTACCATCCGCCGGCCGACGAATGCCCCCTGTGCCCGTCCCAGGGCGAACGGCTGAGCGAGATCCCCGACTCGTCGTACGACGTCGTCGTGTTCGAGAACCGCTTCCCCTCGCTGGCCGGCGACTCCGGGCGCTGCGAGGTGGTCTGCTTCACCTCCGACCACGAGGCCTCCTTCGCCGACCTCACCGAGGAGCAAGCGCGGCTGGTGCTCGACGCCTGGACGGACCGGACGTCGGAACTGTCGCACCTGCCGTCGGTGGAGCAGGTCTTCTGCTTCGAGAACCGGGGCGCCGAGATCGGCGTCACCCTCGGCCACCCGCACGGGCAGATCTACGCCTACCCCTTCACCACCCCCCGCACCGCCCTGATGCTGCGCCAGGCCGCCGCCCACAAGGACGCCACCGGCGGGGAGAACCTCTTCGACGCCGTCCTGGAGCGCGAACTCGCCGAAGAGCGGGTGGTCCTGGCCACCGAACACTGGGTTGCCTTCGTGCCCTACGCGGCGCACTGGCCGTACGAGGTGCACCTCTACCCCCGACGGCGCGTCCCCGACCTGCTCGGCCTCGACGAGGCGGCGCGCACGGAGTTCCCCGAGGTCTATCTGGAACTGTTGAGGCGCTTCGACCGGATCTTCGGCCCGGGTGAGCCTCCGACGCCGTACATCGCCGCCTGGCACCAGGCGCCGTTCGGCCAGCTGGAGGAGTTCGACGGGGTCAGCCGCGACGACTTCGCCCTGCACCTGGAGCTTTTCACCATCCGCCGTACGTCCGGCAAACTGAAGTTCCTCGCGGGCTCCGAGTCCGGCATGGGCGTGTTCATCAACGACGTGCCCCCGGAGCGCGCGGCCGAGCGACTGCGAGAGGTAGCGAGTTCATGAGCGGCAAGTATCTGGTCACGGGCGGCGCGGGGTACGTGGGCAGCGTCGTCGCCCAGCACCTGCTGGAGGCGGGTCACGAGGTCGTCGTCCTCGACAACCTCTCCACCGGTTTCCGTGAGGGTGTCCCGGCCGGCGCCGACTTCGTCGAGGGCGACATCCGCGACGCCGCCAAGTGGCTCGACGCCTCCTTCGACGCGGTCCTGCACTTCGCCGCGTTCTCGCAGGTCGGCGAGTCGGTCGCCAAGCCCGAGAAGTACTGGGACAACAACGTCGGCGGGACCATGGCCCTGCTCGGCGCGATGCGCGAGGCCGGCGTGCGCAAGCTGGTCTTCTCCTCCACGGCCGCGACCTACGGCGAGCCCGAGCAGGTCCCGATCGTCGAGACCGCGCCCACCAGGCCCACCAACCCCTACGGCGCGTCCAAGCTCGCCGTCGACCACATGATCAGCGGCGAGGCGGCCGCCCACGGCCTCGGCGCGGTGTCCCTGCGCTACTTCAACGTGGCCGGCGCGTACGGCGCCCAGGGCGAGCGGCACGAGCCCGAGTCGCACCTCATCCCCCTGGTCCTCCAGGTCGCCCAGGGCAAGCGGGACGCGATCTCCGTCTACGGCGACGACTACCCGACCCCCGACGGCACCTGCGTCCGCGACTACATCCACGTCGCCGACCTCGCCGAGGCCCACCTCCTCGCGCTGAAGGCCGCCGAGCCCGGCGAGCACCTCGTCTGCAACCTCGGCAACGGCAACGGCTTCTCCGTGCGCGAGGTCGTCGAGACCGTCCGCAAGGTCACCGGCCACCCGATCCCCGAGATCGTGGCCCCCCGCCGCGGCGGCGACCCCGCCGTCCTGGTCGCCTCCGCGGACGCCGCCCGCGAGCGGCTCGGCTGGACCCCGTCCCGCGCGGACCTCGCGGGGATCGTCGCGGACGCGTGGGCGTTCGCCCAGCACATCGCGGCCGGCGGCACGCCGGCCGGCGCGAAGGAGCAGTAGTGGGGGCACAGCAGGTCCGGGACGGTTTCGCCGAGCTGTACGGCGCTGAGCCCGAGGGCGTCTGGGCGGCGCCCGGCCGCGTCAACCTCATCGGTGAGCACACCGACTACAACGACGGCTTCGTGATGCCCTTCGCGCTGCCGCACACCGCGCTGGCCGCGGTCTCGCGCCGTGACGACGGCCGGCTCAGGCTGCACTCCGCGGACGTCGAGGGCGGCGTCGTGGAGCTGGGCCTGGACGAGCTGGCCCCGCAGTCGGACACACGCTGGACGGCCTACCCGGCCGGTGTGGTCTGGGCCCTGCGCGAGGCCGGCCACGCCGTCACCGGCGCCGACGTCCACCTGACCTCGACCGTCCCCTCGGGCGCGGGCCTGTCGTCCTCGGCGGCCCTGGAGGTCGTCGTCGCCCTCGCCCTGAACGACCTGTACGACCTCGGGCTCCAGCGCTGGCAGCTCGCCCGGCTGTGCCAGCGCGCCGAGAACGTCTACGTCGGCGCGCCCACCGGGATCATGGACCAGACCGCGTCCGCCTGCTGCGAGGCCGGCCACGCCCTGTTCCTCGACACCCGGGACCTCTCCCAGCGGCAGATCCCCTTCGACCTCGCCGCCGAGGGCATGCGCCTGCTCGTCGTCGACACGCAGGTCAAGCACGCCCACAGCGACGGCGAATACGGCAAGCGCCGGGCCGGCTGCGAGAAGGGCGCTGCCCTGCTGGGCGTCGACGCCCTGCGGGACGTCCCCTACGGCGAGCTCGACGCGGCGCTGGACCGGCTGGGCGACGAGGAGGAGGTCCGCCGCCTGGTGCGGCACGTCGTCACCGAGGACCAGCGGGTGGAGCGGGTCGTCTCGCTGCTCCGGTCGGGCGACACGCGGGCGATCGGCCCGGTGCTGACCGAGGGGCACGCCTCGCTGCGGGACGACTTCCGCATCTCCTGCCCCGAGCTGGACCTGGTCGTCGACACCGCGCTCGCCTCGGGCGCGCTCGGCGCGCGGATGACCGGCGGCGGCTTCGGCGGCTCGGCGATCGTGCTGGCCGAGGCGGCCGACGTGGAGACCATCACCAAGGCGGTCGGCGAGGCGTTCGCCGCCGCGGACTTCACCGCGCCGCGCGTGTTCGAGGCGGTCCCGGCGGCGGGGGCCACGCGACTCGCCTGAACCACGCCCGCGTACGGCGAAGGGCCGGGACCCCGCAAGGGCTCCCGGCCCTTCGCCGTGTCCCGGTCTCAGGCCAGCCGTTTGGTCAGCGTGTACTCCGTGACGCCCGGCGGATAGTCCTCGATCACGCACACCACCTCGTACCCGCGCCGCCGGTAGAACCCCGGCGCCTGGAAGTCCCAGGTCTCCAGCCGCGCCCGGCGGCAGCCGCGCTCCTCGCGGGCGACGCGCTCCGCCTCCTTCAGCAGGGCGCTGCCGAGTCCGGAGCCGCGGTGCCGGGCGTCGACCCAGAGGTGGGCGATGTGCAGCCAGGTCGTCCAGGTGTGGCCGACGACGCCGCCCGCCAGCTCGCCGCCGCCGTCCACCGCCCACACGTGCAGCGGCGCCTCCCGCTCGCCCGGGGTGCCGCGCAGCGCCCGCAGGACGGGGGAGGCCGCCGTGTCCGTCTCGCGGAGCCGGGAACGGAGCAGATCACGGCGTGTCCTGTCGACTTCTGTCTCAAGGCGGAACATGCGGCACACCATAAACGCGGCGGCCAACCAGTTCTGTCATTTGTCTTCCGCTGTTCGCCCGCGGCCCTACCCTGTGAGACAGCGCCGGTGGGGGCCGGCGCCGATCAGGGGGCGAGACAGTCGGGTACGACGCTCGCGGTGGGGGTATCGATGTCGGCACGGCGGCGGCCGTGCCGACGCGCACCACCTCGCGGGCGCCGTGCCCGCGCCGGTCGTCGTTCTCCGGACCTGGGGTATCCCCTGCTCCGCGAGGAGTGTGGGGAAGGGGGTTTCGTGGTTCGTATCCGAGTCCTGGTCGTCGACGACCACCGTATCTTCGCCGAGTCGCTCGCCGCGGCCCTGGCCGCCGAGCCCGACGTCGACGTCTCGGCGGCCGGCAGCGGCCCGGCGGCGCTGCGCAGCATGGAGCGCGCGGCCGCCGAGGGCCGCCGGTACGACGTGCTGCTCGTCGACGCCGACCTGGGCGGCCACCTGCCGGGCATGCGGCCGGCGGTACCGGTGCAGGACGGCGACGAGGACGGGCTCGTCGACGGGATCTCCCTCGTCGCCGGTGTCCGCTCCGCGCAGCCGGCCGTACGGATCGTCGTCCTCGCCGAGAAGGACGACCCGCGGCGCGCGGCCCTCGCCCTGCAGGCCGGGGCGTCGGGGTGGGTGGCCAAGGACTGCTCGCTGTCGCGGCTGCTCAGCGTGATCCGCGGAGTGCTGCGCGAGGAGACGCATCTGCCGCCGGCGCTGCTGACGGGCGTACTGCGGGAGCTGACGGCGGCGCGCCGGCACCGCACGGAGAGCGAGCGGCTGGTGGAGTCCCTCACGCCGAGGGAGCGGGAGGTGCTGCGCTGCATGGTGGCGGGCCTGGGCCGCAAGGCCGTCGCCGAGCGGCTGTTCCTCTCCCCGCACACGGTCCGCACCCATATGCAGAACGTCCTCGGCAAGCTGGGCGTCCACTCCACCCTGGCCGCCGTCGCCCTGGCCCGCCGGGCGGGAGTGGGACCCGCCGACCTGGGGGCCGCCGGCCGGCCCCTAGCCGGGGATGTTGTCGAACGGGGCGGTCAACTGGCGTAGGAGACCGGCGAGTTCACCGCGCTGGGCGTGGGACAGCTCGGCGAGGATCGCCCGCTCCTGGGCGAGCAGGCCGGCCAGCGCCTGGTCGGCGCGGTCCTTGCCGTCGTCCGTGAGCCGGACCAGGACGCCGCGCCGGTCGCTCGGGTCGGGCAGCCGCTCCACCAGGCCCTTCTTGGCGAGCCGGTCGATCCGGTTCGTCATCGTGCCCGAGGTGACCAGCGTCTGCGTCAGCAACTGGCCGGGCGAGAGCTGGTACGGGGCGCCCGCGCGCCTGAGCGCGGTCAGCACGTCGAACTCCCAGGGCTCCAGCTGGTGCTCGGAGAACGCCAGACGGCGCGCCCGGTCCAGGTGACGGGCCAGCCGGCTCACCCGGCTGAGCACCTCGAGCGGCTCCACGTCGAGGTCCGGGCGCTCGCGGCGCCACGCTGAGACCAGTCGATCGACCTCGTCCTCCATGACGATCAGTGTAGTGGTTGTGTCGACGTGAAGTCTCTTGATGTCGAGTCTCTTGACATCAAGATAGTGCGGGGTGGACAGTGGACGTCATGACCGACACCGCCTGGGACCCGGCCCAGTACCTGCGCCACGCCGACCACCGCGCCCGCCCCTTCGGCGACCTCCTGGCCCGGGTCCCCGACCCGCCCGGGGACCCGGCACGGCCGCTGCGCGTCGCCGACCTCGGCTGCGGCCCCGGCAACGTCACCGCCCACCTCACCGAGCGCTGGCCCGACGCCCACGTCACCGGCTACGACAACTCCGAGCAGATGCTCACCGAAGCCCAGGCGCACGCCGGCGCGCGCCTCGACTTCGCGTACGCCGACCTGACCGCCTGGACGCCCGCCGAGACCTACGACGTGATCGTCTCCAACGCCGCCCTGCACTGGGTCCCCGGCCACCTCGACGCCTTCCCCGCCTGGCTCGACGGCCTCGCCCCCGGCGGCGTCCTCGCCTTCCAGGTCCCCCACAACATCGACGCGCCCCTGCACGCCCTCATGCGCGAACTCGGGAACACCCCCCGCTGGAAGGGCCGCCTCGCCCACGTCCTGCGCCACGAGGACTCCGTCCACGCCCCCGGCGTCTACCTCGACCGCCTCGCCCGCCTCGGCTGCGACACCGACGTCTGGACGACGACGTACCACCACGTCCTCAAGGGCCCCGACCCCGTCCTCGACTGGGTCAAGGGCACCGGCCTGCGCCCCGTCCTCGCCGCCCTGGCCGACGACCCCGAAGCCCGGGACGCCTTCCTCGCCGAATACCGAACCCTGCTCCGCGAGGCCTACCCGCCCCACGACTACGGCACGGTCCTCCCCTTCCGCCGCCTGTTCGCGGTGGCGAGAAAGGGGGCGTGAGGTGATCGCCGCCGTCGCGGACGGCGGCGGCCGGCCCGGTGGCCGGACGGGCTGACAGCTGACGTCAGTGGTCCAGCCCCAGCAGGCGTCGGACCTCCTCGTGGGGAATGCCCGCCGTGAGTTCGCCCTCCGCCTTGCGCCGCCGGTAGTCGGCCACGGCCAAGGCGTCCTCGAGGTCCTCCAGCACCTGCGGGGAGACGAGCAGCGCCGCCACATCGCCGTGCTCGGTGAGCGCGATGGTCTCGCCGTCATGGGTTATGCGGCGAACGAGTTCGCCGAGCCGGCGGCCGGCCTCGTCGACCGGGATCTATGCCATGCGCGGCACTCTGCCACAGGACCGATCCGGCGGGTCGGGGTTTGAAGCGGGACGGTCGGGTCACCCGTTGTCACAAGACAGACCGCAGACCTGACTGGGAGTGATCAGTAGTGGCAGGCGAGCAGAAGTCCAAGGCGAAGATGGAGCAGGCCAAGGGGAAGGCCAAGGAGACGGTCGGCCGTGCCGTGGGCAACGAGCGGATGGAGGCCGAGGGCCGCGCCGAGCAGGCCAAGGGTGACGCCCGGCAGTCCAAGGAGAAGGCGAAGGACGTCTTCAAGCGCTGAGAGCGCTGAGAGCGCAAGGTTTCAGGGAGGGCCCCCGCCTAGTGAGGCGGGGGCCCTCCCCGTGTCAGCTCTTGCGGCGCCCTATCAGGTGCGGCCTGGCCTCCAGGCCGTCCAGGCCGTGCCACGCCAGGTTCACCAGATGCGCCGCCACCTCCGCCTTCTTCGGCCGGCGCACGTCCAGCCACCACTGCCCCGTCAGCGCCACCATCCCCACCAGCGCCTGCGCGTACAGCGGCGCCAGCTTGGGATCGAAGCCGCGGCTCTTGAACTCGCGGCCGAGGATGTCCTCCACCTGGGTGGCGATGTCCGAGATCAGGGAGGCGAAGGAACCCGTGGACTGCGGGATGGGGGAGTCCCGGACCAGAATGCGGAAGCCGTCCGTGCACTCCTCGATGTAGTCGAGGAGCGCGAACGCCGCCTGCTCGAGCAGTTCCCGCGGATGACCGGCGGTCAGGGAACTCGTCACCATGTCGAGGAGCCGGCGCATCTCGCGGTCGACGACCACCGCGTACAGCCCCTCCTTGCCGCCGAAGTGCTCGTACACCACCGGCTTGGACACCCCGGCCTTCGCCGCGATCTCCTCTACCGACGTGCCCTCGAAGCCCCGCGCCGCGAACAGCGTCCGGCCGATCTCCAGCAACTGCTGGCGTCGCTCGGCGCCGGTCATCCGCGTGCGGCGCGTGCGCCTCGGCTTGGCCTCGTTGCTCGGGGTGCTGCTGGAGTCGGTCGACACGGCGTCCATCATGCCGCTTCGGCGGTGGCCTTCCGGCGTCGGGAGCCGTCCTCCCCCGCGTTCCGGCGTGAATCGATACGCGAGCGTGACGGCCAGCGCACGTCGTACGCCCACCCGAGTTTCTCGAAGATCCGGATGAAACGGGCGGAGGAGTCCACCTGCAGGCGCTCCACCCCGTGCCGCGCCGACGTCGGGTCGGCGTGGTGCAGGTTGTGCCAGGACTCCCCGCACGACAGTACGGCCAGCCACCACACGTTGCCCGAGCGGTCCCGCGACTTGAACGGCCGCTTGCCCACCGCGTGGCAGATCGAGTTGATCGACCACGTCACATGGTGCAGCAGCGCGACCCGGACCAGCGAACCCCAGAAGAAGCCGGTGAACGCGCCCCACCAGGACATCGTCACCAGCCCGCCGATCAGCGCCGGCAGCGCCAGCGACAGCGCCGTCCACAGCACGAACTGCCGTGAGATCGCCCGGATCGCCGGGTCCTTCACCAGATCCGGCGCGTACTTCTCCTGCGGCGTCTGCTCCTCGTCGAACATCCAGGCGATGTGCGCCCACCACAGGCCCTTCATCAGCGCCGGGACCGTCTCCCCGAACCGCCACGGCGAATGCGGGTCGCCCTCGGCGTCGGAGAACCTGTGGTGCTTGCGGTGGTCGGCCACCCAGCGCACCAGCGGACCCTCCACCGCCATCGAACCCATGATCGCCAGCGCGATCCGCAGCGGCCGCTTCGCCTTGAAGGAACCGTGCGTGAAGTAGCGGTGGAAGCCGATCGTGATGCCGTGGCACCCGAGGAAGTAGAAGAAGACCATGAGTCCGAGGTCCAGCCAGCTCACCCCCCAGCCCCACGCCAGCGGCACCGCCGCGAGCAGCGCCAGGAACGGCACGATGATGAAGAGCAGCAGGGTGACCTGCTCGATCGAGCGCTTCTGTTCGCCACCCAGGGTGGCCGAGAGCGCGGCGGAGTCGACGGGCGCCTTCGAAGGGTCTTCGATCACGTCGGATGGTGTGCTCATGCGCGTCCCCTGTGGGGTGGTGGACTGACGACAGAGCCGGCAGGCCGCGAACCACGGGCTGTTCCCTACGGTTCCGTAACCTACGGCATCGTAAGTATGGCAGTGCCTCGCCCGGCGGCAAGAGCCCGCCAGACTGCGCGTCCGCACCGACACCTATCCTTGGAGGCGGTCGGACAGCGCGGTCCGCTCTGTTTTCCACCCCGATGCCCGGCCCGTGAGCGGCGCAGCCGCCGTGGGACCGGGACATGGCGGGGTTCCCCCTCCCGGATGAGCTTCAACACTGCAAGGAGCCGCACCTGTGAGCAGTGCCGACGACCAGACGACCACCAGCACCGAGCTGCGCGCCGACATCCGCCGACTGGGCGACCTCCTCGGCGAGACCCTCGTCCGGCAGGAGGGCCCCGAGCTCCTCGACCTCGTCGAGAAGGTCCGCCGCCTCACCAGAGAGGACGGCGAGGCAGCCGCCGAACTGCTGCGCGGCACCGAACTGCAGACCGCGGCCAAGCTGGTGCGCGCCTTCTCCACCTACTTCCACCTCGCCAACGTCACCGAGCAGGTGCACCGCGGCCGTGAACTGCGCGCCCGGCGCGCCGCCGAGGGCGGCCTCCTCGCCCGCACCGCCGACCGCCTCAAGGACGCCGACCCCGACCACGTCCGCGAGACCGTCCGCAACCTCAACGTCCGGCCCGTCTTCACCGCCCACCCCACCGAGGCCGCGCGCCGGTCCGTCCTCAACAAGCTGCGGCGGATCGCCGCGCTGCTGGAGACCCCGGTCATCGAGTCGGACCGCCGCCGCTACGACACCCGTCTCGCCGAGAACATCGACCTGGTCTGGCAGACGGACGAACTGCGCGTCGTACGCCCCGAGCCCGCCGACGAGGCCCGCAACGCCATCTACTACCTCGACGAACTCCACGCGAACGCCGTCGGGGACGTCCTCGAGGACCTCACCGCCGAACTCGAACGCGTGGGCGTCACCCTCCCGGACGACACCCGCCCGCTGACCTTCGGCACCTGGATCGGCGGCGACCGCGACGGCAACCCCAACGTCACCCCCCAGGTCACCTGGGACGTCCTCATCCTCCAGCACGAGCACGGCATCAACGACGCCCTGGAGATGATCGACGAGCTGCGCGGCTTCCTGTCCAACTCGATCAGGTACACCGGGGCCACCGAGGAACTCCTGGAATCCCTGCGCGCCGACCTCGAACGCCTCCCCGAGATCAGCCCCCGCTACAAGCGCCTCAACGCCGAGGAGCCCTACCGGCTCAAGGCCACCTGCATCCGGCAGAAGCTGGAGAACACCAAGCAGCGCCTCGCCCGCAACATCCCGCACGAGCCCGGCCGCGACTACCTCGGCACCGACGAGCTCCTGAAGGACCTCGTCCTCATCCAGACCTCCCTGCGCGAGCACCGCGGCGCCCTCTTCGCCGACGGCCGCATGAACCGCACCATCCGCACCCTCGCCGCCTTCGGCCTCCAGCTCGCCACCATGGACGTCCGCGAGCACGCCGACGCCCACCACCACGCCCTCGGCCAGCTCTTCGACCGCCTCGGCGAGGAGTCCTGGCGCTACGCCGACATGCCCCGCGAGTACCGCACCAAGCTCCTCGCCAAGGAGCTCAGGTCCAGGCGGCCGCTCGCCCCCACCCCGGCCCCCGTCGACGCGGCCGGCGAGAAGACCCTCGGCGTCTTCCTCACCGTCAAGCGCGCCCTGGAGGTCTTCGGCCCCGAGGTCGTCGAGTCGTACATCATCTCCATGTGCCAGGGCGCCGACGACGTCTTCGCCGCCGCCGTCCTCGCCCGCGAGGCCGGCCTGATCGACCTCCACGCCGGCTGGGCCAAGATCGGCATCGTGCCGCTGCTGGAGACCACCGACGAACTCAAGGCCGCCGACACCATCCTGGAGGACATGCTCTCCGACCCCTCCTACCGCAGGCTCGTCGCCCTGCGCGGAGACGTCCAGGAGGTCATGCTCGGCTACTCCGACTCCTCCAAGTTCGGAGGCATCACCACCAGCCAGTGGGAGATCCACCGCGCCCAGCGCCGGCTGCGCGACGTCGCCCACCGCTACGGCGTGCGGCTGCGCCTCTTCCACGGCCGCGGCGGCACCGTCGGCCGCGGCGGCGGCCCCTCCCACGACGCCATCCTCGCCCAGCCCTGGGGCACCCTGGAGGGCGAGATCAAGGTCACCGAACAGGGCGAGGTCATCTCCGACAAGTACCTCATCCCCTCCCTGGCCAGGGAGAACCTGGAACTGACCGTGGCGGCCACCCTCCAGGCCTCCGCCCTGCACACCGCGCCCCGCCAGTCCGACGAGGCCCTCGCCCGCTGGGACGCCGCCATGGACGTCGTCTCCGACGCCGCCCACGCCGCCTACCGCGCACTCGTCGAGGACCCCGACCTGCCGACGTACTTCCTCGCCTCCACGCCGGTCGACCAGCTCGCCGACCTGCACCTGGGCTCGCGGCCCTCCCGCCGCCCCGGCTCGGGCGTCTCGCTCGACGGACTGCGCGCCATCCCGTGGGTCTTCGGCTGGACCCAGTCCCGCCAGATCGTCCCCGGCTGGTTCGGCGTCGGCTCCGGCCTGAAGGCCCTGCGCGAGGCCGGCCTCGACACCGTCCTCGACGAGATGCACGAGCAGTGGCACTTCTTCCGCAACTTCATCTCCAACGTCGAGATGACCCTCGCCAAGACCGACCTGCGGATCGCCCAGCACTACGTCGACACACTCGTCCCCGACGAGCTCAAGCACGTCTTCGACCGCATCAAGGCCGAACACGCCCTCACCGTCGCCGAAGTCCTCAAGATCACCGGCGAGCGTGAGCTGCTGGACGCCACCCCCGCCCTCAAGCAGACCTTCGGCATCCGCGACGCCTACCTGGACCCGATCTCCTACCTCCAGGTCACGCTCCTCAAGCGCCAGCGCGACGCCGCGGCCGCCGGCGAGGAACCCGACCCCCTGCTCGCCCGCGCCCTCCTCCTCACCGTCAACGGCGTGGCAGCCGGCCTGCGCAACACCGGCTGACCCGCACGCACACGACGAAGGGCGCCTCCAGGGTCGTACGACCCCGGAGGCGCCCTTCGTCCTGTACGGCGGCTCGTCCTACACGGCCAGGAACGCCGCCGTCAGCAGCGTCACCCCCGCGCCCGCCAGCACCCAGCCGGCCCGGACCCGCCGCAGACCGCCCGCGACCACCACCGACGCCAGCAGCAGCGCGCCGCCCATCGGCACCCACGAGTACAGCACCCCCGCCGGACCCGAGCGCACCACCTCGTCGCTGGCCGGCTTGATCACCACCGTGTACGTCTGCCCCGACCGCACCGCCACCGTCTTCTCGATCACCACACGCGGGCGCGGCGTCGACCCCGGCGACAACGGCGTGTACGGGCCCGAGCACGACACCTCACCGCACCGCGTCACCTCGACCGTGCCCTGCTCCCGCCCCTTCGTCAGCATCACGTGCTGCGCGGTGCCCCAGGAACCCCACACCCCCGCCACCAGGATCAGCGCCGACACCACCGCCGTCGCCGCCGCTCTGCCGAACCGCAGCGCGGCGGCAGAAGCCTTGCGGGAGGCGGCGGCCCGGCGGGAGGAGGCCCGGTGAGCCCGGCGGGTGGGACGCCTACGGGAGGAGACGGCGATGGCAGGCATGGCCGGGATCCTTGGCCATGCCGCCACGAACAGTCAACTCATCGGGCGTTTCACCGACCGACAAGTCACAAGTTGTACGTACTCTGCGCCCGCTCGAGACCGTCGATCACCAGACACTCCACCGCGTCCGCCGCACGGTCCACGAAGTAGTCCAGCTCCTTGCGCTCCGCCGAGGCGAAGTCCTTCAGCACGAAGTCCGCCACCTGCATCCGCCCCGGCGGCCGCCCGATCCCGAACCGCACCCGGTGGTAGTCCGCGCCCATCGCCTTCGTCATCGACTTCAGACCATTGTGCCCGTTGTCCCCGCCGCCCAGCTTCGAACGCAGCGCCCCGAAGTCGATGTCCAGCTCGTCATGGACCGCCACGACGTTCGCCAACGGCACCTTGTAAAAGTCCCGCAGCGCGTTCACCGGACCGCCCGACAGGTTCATGTACGACATCGGCTTCGCCAGCACCACCCGCCGGCTCCCCGGCCCCGGCGGCCCGATCCGGCCCTCCACGACCTGCGCCTGCGCCTTGCCCGCCCGCTTGAACCTCCCCCCGATCCGCTCGGCCAGCAGATCGGCCACCATGAACCCCACGTTGTGCCGGTTCATCGCGTACTCCGGGCCCGGATTGCCCAACCCCACGATCAGCCAGGGGGCGTTCGGATCGCTCGTCACGTCTCTCTCCCTACACGACAGCCGCCGCTCTCACAGGAGAGCGGCGGCTGGAGCCAAAACCGCCGACGGCGGCCGGACGGCTGATCAGGCCTCGGCGGCCTCGTCGCCCGCCTCGGACTCCTCGCCCTCAGCGGCCTCCTCGGCCTGCGCGGCCAGGACCTGGAGGACCACAGCGTCCTCGTCGACGGCCAGCGTCGTACCGCTCGGCAGCTTGATGTCCTTGGCGAGGACGGAGGCGCCGGCCTCCAGGCCCTCGACGGACACCGTGACGGACTCGGGGATGTGCGTGGCCTCGGCCTCGACCGGAAGCGCGTTCAGGACGTGCTCCAGCAGGTTGCCGCCCGGCGCCAGCTCGCCCTCGGCGTGCACCGGGATCTCGACCGTGACCTTCTCGCCACGCTTGACCAGCAGCAGGTCGACGTGCTCCAGGAAGCCCTTCAACGGGTCGCGCTGCACAGCCTTCGGGATCGCCAGCTCGTTGGTCTTGCCGTCGATGTCCAGCGAGATCAGGACGTTCGGCGTACGCAGCGCCAGCAGCAGGTCGTGGCCCGGCAGCGTCAGGTGCAGCGGGTCGGCGCCGTGGCCGTACAGCACACCGGGAACCTTGTCGGCACGACGGATACGACGGGCGGCACCCTTGCCGAACTCGGTGCGCGACTCGGCGGAGATCTTCACCTCGGACATAACGATCACTCCTCGCAGTAAGCGGAACGGACGGGGTCACCCGGCCACGAACGGCCTGCTACGAAGAGCGCGTCGATAACGGACAACCGCACAGCAGTGCGGCCTCCCTCGCCGAGCAACTTCAGAAGTCTACTCGGCGAAAGAGGCCGCACAGAAATCGATCACCGCGGAACGCGGCCGACGACGCCTACTGCTCGTCGAACAGGCTCGTCACCGAACCGTCCTCGAACACCTCACGCACCGCGCTCGCGATCGTCGGAGCGATCGACAGCACCGTGATCTTGTCCAGCTCCAGCTCACCCGGCGTCGGCAGCGTGTTCGTGAACACGAACTCGCTCACCTTCGAGTTCTTCAGCCGGTCCGCCGCCGGACCCGACAGCACACCGTGCGTGGCCGTCACTATGACGTCCTCCGCACCGTGCGCGAACAGCGCGTCCGCCGCCGCACAGATCGTGCCACCCGTGTCGATCATGTCGTCGACCAGGACACACACCCGGCCCTTGACCTCACCCACGACCTCGTGAACCGTGACCTGGTTCGCCACGTCCTTGTCACGCCGCTTGTGCACGATCGCCAGCGGCGCCCCCAGCCGGTCGCACCAGCGGTCCGCGACCCGCACCCGGCCCGCGTCCGGCGAGACCACCGTCAGCTTCGTGCGGTCCACCTTGCTGCCCACGTAGTCCGCCAGCAGCGGCAGCGCGAACAGGTGGTCCACAGGACCGTCGAAGAAACCCTGGATCTGGTCCGTGTGCAGATCCACCGTGAGAATCCGGTCCGCACCCGCCGTCTTCATCAGATCCGCGATCAGACGCGCCGAGATCGGCTCACGCCCACGGTGCTTCTTGTCCTGCCGCGCATAACCGTAGAACGGCACGATCACGGTGATCGAACGCGCCGACGCGCGCTTCAGCGCGTCGATCATGATCAGCTGCTCCATGATCCACTTGTTGATCGGAGCCGTGTGGCTCTGGATCAGGAAGCAGTCCGCACCACGCGCCGACTCCTGGTAACGGACATAGATCTCACCGTTGGCGAAGTCGAAGGCCTTCGTCGGGACGACCCCGACACCCAGCTGGTGGGCGACCTCCTCGGCAAGCTCGGGGTGGGCGCGGCCGGAGAAGAACATCAACTTCTTCTCGCCGGTCGTCTTGATCCCGGTCACAGCACTGTCTCCTAAGAGGTGTCTCAACTGGATGCCGACAGACCTCGCCACTGGGCGCGACGCGGCCGTCTCAGCTGGTGGGGGTGCGGGTGTGCACTTATCACGGTACGCCGTGTTCGACGCACTCGTTTCCGGTCAGTCCTGGCCCTCGCCCTGCCGCGAGGCCGCCTCCGCCGCCTTCGCCGCCGCGCTGCCCGGACGCTTACGAGCCACCCAGCCCTCGATATTGCGCTGCTGACCACGGGCCACGGCCAGCGAACCGGGCGGCACATCCTTCGTGATCACCGAACCGGCGGCGGTGTACGCGCCGTCCCCGACAGTGACAGGAGCCACAAACATGTTGTCCGAACCCGTACGACAGTGCGACCCGACGGTCGTGTGATGCTTGTCCTGCCCGTCGTAGTTCACGAACACGCTCGCGGCACCGATGTTCGAGTACTCGCCGATCGTCGCGTCACCCACGTACGACAGATGCGGCACCTTCGTACCCTCGCCGATCGACGCGTTCTTCGTCTCCACGTACGTACCGATCTTGCCCTTCGCACCCAGACGCGTACCCGGCCGCAGATACGCGAACGGACCCACCGACGCACCCGCACCGATCTGCGCCCCGTCCGCCACCGTGTTGTCCACCCGCGCCCCGGCCCCCACCGACGTGTTCCTCAGCCGGCAGTTCGGCCCCACCTCGGCGCCCTCACCCACATGCGTCGACCCCAGCAACTGCGTCCCCGGCTGCACCACCGCGTCCTGCCCGAACGTCACCGACACGTCCACCCACGTCGTCGCCGGGTCCACCACCGTCACACCCGCCAGCATCGCCGACGTCAGCAACCTCTCGTTCAGGATCCGACGCGCCTGCGACAACTGCACCCGGTTGTTGATCCCCGCGATCTCACGGTGATCCCCCGCCACCGACGCACCCACCCGGTGCCCCGCCTCCCGCAGGATCCCCAGCACGTCCGTCAGATACTCCTCGCCCTGACTGTTGTCCGTACGCACCTGCTTCAACGCCTGAGCCAGCAGCGCCCCGTCGAACGCGAACACCCCCGAGTTGATCTCCCGGACCGCCCGCTGCTCCTCCGTCGCGTCCTTGTGCTCCACGATCGCCGTCACCGCACCCGTGGACGCGTCCCGCACGATCCGGCCGTACCCCGTCGCGTCCGGCACCTCCGCCGTCAGCACGGTCACCGCGTTGCCGTCCGCGTCATGCGTGGCCGCGAGCCGCGCGAGCGTCTCACCCGTCAGCAACGGGGTGTCCCCGCACACCACGACCACCGTGCCGTCCACCGTCCCGCCGAGCTGCTCCAGGCCCATCCGCACGGCGTGCCCGGTGCCGTTCTGCTCCGCCTGGATCGCGGTGCGTACGTCCGGGTCGATCTCGCCCAGGTGGGCGGTGACCTTCTCGCGCGCGTGCCCGACGACGACGACCAGGTTCTCGGGGTCCAGCTCCCGCGAGGCGGCCAGCACATGCCCGACGAGGCTGCGACCGCAGATCTCGTGGAGGACCTTGGGGGTGGCGGACTTCATACGGGTGCCCTCACCCGCTGCGAGAACGACGACGGCTGCCGGGCGAATGGCGCTCACGGAATTGCCCTTCGGCTGTGGAGAGGTGGGACATCCGAAGGATACCGGGGCGGTTTCCGGGGGGCATGAGAACGGGTCCTGACCTTGTCTAGGTCAGGACCCGAACGATATGGCTCCCCCGCCAGGACTCGAACCCGGACAGATGGCACCAAAAGCCACAGTGCTTGCCGATTACACCACGGGGGATTACCGAGTGCAGCCTACGCGGTTCCGCGCCTCGCCTCCACCACCATGCCAGACCACCATCCCTCGATGCGACGGTGTAGGTCGGCGCTCTGAAGCACGGCGACCCTGAGGCAACCGTGGTAGCTCGCGCCGGTGTTGGTCCGGTTGGTCTTGGGGTTGTGCCTCTTGAGGCTCGTCTTCAGAAGGTCATCGATGTCGATGCCGACCTGGCTGGCCCAGTAGGCCTCGGCCGCTGGTACGTCGGCCGATTCGTGGATGTTCACCGAGAACCGTCGGCGCTCGGGCTCGACGCCCAACAGGTCCAGCCATGCCAGGAAGAGTTTGATCATGTCTGCGTCGCTGTTCACGAAGATGACGCGCCGGTGTGAGCCCGGCTTGGCTTTCGCTCCCTCGGACCAGTAGAGCCCGACGCCGACCAGGAACAGCTCACGGCTGGTGATCGGCCCGATCTCGGCGCATGCCTTCGCCTGCAGCTCGGCTCGCGCGACAGCGCGATTCTCGACCGCACGCTGCACGCCGAGCCGTGCTGCCTGCGTGTTGGGGCGGGGGCGCTCCGGCCTCGGCAGGTCCCGTACCCAGAGTGAGATCGAGCTCTTGGAGCACCCGAGTTCCACCTGGATCTGGTCGTACGTCCAGCCCTGCAGCCGCAGCTCCCTCGCCCTGTCCCTCAGGTCGTCCTTCGCGTTCGGCCGTTTCGTCCACTCGGGAGCGGCCTCGCCGTCAAGGAGTCGGTTGAGGATGTCGCTGTTGTGGACGTGCAGCCGGTCGCGGATCTGGCGGCGACTGAGCCCCGCCCGCCGCAGGGTGATCGCCTGCTCGCGCAGGTCCTCGAAGTCCGCGTACTTGCCGTGGGAATGTGCCATGCGCATACCGTCCGGCCGGAATGTCAGGTTCCGGAGTCGAACGGCCCTGGTTCAGCAGTTCGAGGGATGTTGGCGGGTTTCGTAGGTGTTCGGTTACCTGCCGTGCTGTAGGGCGGGTGGGGAAATGGGGCGGGAAAAGCGGGGGTTGCGCCCGTAGGGTGGAGGCATGACCACGACGGGGGAAGAGACCGCCACGGCTCGGGGAGGGCCTTGGTGGTGGGGCAGGCGCCGTAGTGCGGTGTTCGACTGGTGTCTCGCGGTGGCGTCCGCGCTGGAGTGCGCGGCGGAGGGGGTTCCGTTCGCGCGGGAGGCGGGTATCCCGCTGGGCGTCGGGGTGGTGTTCGGGTTTCTCGCCGGTTCGGTGCTCCTGGTGCGCCGCAGGTACCCGATCGCCGTGGTGCTGGTGGCGATCGCGATCACACCGGCCGAGATGGGCTTCCTGATGGGGACCGTCGGCCTCTACACGCTGGCGGCGACGGAGCTGCCGCGGCGGATCATCGCGTCGCTCGCGGGGATGCAGCTGGTGGGGACGCTGATCGTGACGTTCGTCCGGGTGCGGCAGGACATCGCGCGGGGCGATCTGACGTTGGGCGACTGGTTCGTGCCGTTCGCCTCCATCGCGATCTCGCTCGGTCTGACCGCGCCGCCGTTGCTGCTCGGCCTGTACGTGGGGGCGCGGCGGCGGTTGATGGAGAGCCTGCGGGAGCGGGCGGACGATCTGGAGCGGGAGCTGCAGTTGCTCGCGGAGCGGGCGGAGGAGCGGGCGGAGTGGGCCCGCAACGAGGAGCGGACGCGGATCGCGCGGGAGATGCATGACGTGGTCGCGCACCGGGTGAGTCTGATGGTGGTGCACGCGGCGGCGTTGCAGGCGGTGGCGCGGAAGGATCCGGAGAAGGCGGTGAGGAACGCCGCGCTGGTGGGGGACATGGGGCGGCAGGCGTTGATGGAGCTGCGGGAGATGCTCGGGGTGCTGCGCAGCGGTGGTGAGGGGGAGCGTCGTCCGGCGGTGGAGGCGGTCGCGGCGGTGGCGGTGGCGCGGGTCGTGGAGGAGGGCGAGGGGCCGTGCCTTGAGGAGTTGGAGGAGTTGGTGGGGCAGTCCGCGGCGGCGGGGATGGTGGTGGAGCTGTCGGTGGAGGGTGAGGTGCGGGGGTATGCGCCGGAGATCGAGCAGACGGCGTACCGGGTGGTGCAGGAGGCGTTGACGAACGTGCACAAGCACGCGGCGGGCGCCAAGGCGCGGGTGCGGTTGGCGCACCGGGTGGCGGAGATCGCGATGCAGGTGGAGAACGAGCCGCCGCCGGAGGCGGGTTCGGCGGCGTCGGCGCGGTTGCCGTCTGGGGGCAACGGTCTGGTGGGGATGCGGGAGCGGGTGGTGGCGCTGGGCGGGGTGTTCGTGTCGGGGCCGACGGAGGCGGGCGGCTTCCGGGTGTCGGCGGTGATCCCGGCGGGGTGAGCTGCCGTGCGCCGGCCGGCTTGCGGTGGGGCGGGTCGGTGGGGTGCCTGTCGGCTGCGGTGGGGCGGGTTGGTCAGCCTGTGGTGAGGCGGGTGGGTTCTATGCCGGAGACGAGGGCGCCCAGGGCTTGGTCGATGTCGGGGCCGACGTACCAGTCGCCGGTGTGGTCGAGGGCGTAGACGCGGCCTTCGGCGTCGATGGCGATGAGCCCGTTGTGGTCGGTTTCGGCGCCGAGGGGGCTGACGTCGGTGTCGAGGGCGCGGCTGAGGTCGGCGAGGGTGCGGGCCATGTGGAGGCCGTGCAGAGGGTTGAGGTCGACGGTGGCGGGGGCGACCTGCCGGCCGGGGCCGGTGGGGGCGACGCGCAGGCCGCCGAACTCGGCCCAGGCTTCGACGGCGGCGGGGAAGACCGCGTGGCGGTGGCCGGCGGGTGAGGTGTGGTCGCGCAGGCGGTCGGCCCAGAGTTCGGCCTGTTTGATGTCCCAGCGTCCGGGGCGCCATCCGGCGGCGCGCAGGGCGGCGTCGACGGGGGCGGGGAAGCGGGTGGTGGGGGTGCGGTGATCGGGGTGCATCTGCCCTTCGTCCGTCGAGATCGTGCGGTTGTGCGGTGGTGCTTCGCGCTCTGTCGCGGGTGTCGCGGTGTGTGTGGAGGGGGTCAGCCGTCGGTGCGTGCCGGGTCGACGATGTAGACGCCGAAGTGGTCGCTGAGGGCGGTGCAGGCGCGGCAGGGGGTGGCGAAGCTGCCGTGGAGGGGGTCGCCGTCCTCGCGGATGCGTCGGGCGGTGAGTTTGGCCTGCTTGAGGGCTTTGCGGGCTTCGCCGTTGGTCATCGGTTTGCGGGCGGCGCGTCTGCTGCGGGTGGCGTCGACGGCGGCGATGTGGCGGGAGATGAGGAGGGCTTCGGCGCAGCGGCCGGTGAAGCGGTTGCGCTGGGCGGTGGGGAGGGTGTCGAGGAAGTCCTGCACGAGGGGGTGGAGCGTGGGCGGCTGGTCGCCGCGGGCGGCGGTGCAGGTGAGGGTTTCGCCGCGGACGGAGAGGGCGGCGGCGATGGTGGGGAGTATGCCGTCGCGGCGGTGCAGGAGGGTGGGGACGTGGGGGGTGTCGGCGTGGCTCCAGCCGATGCGGGGGTCGCCGGAGTGGCCGGCGTGCGGTCCCGTTTGCGTGCCGTTCATGGTGGTCTTCCCCTCCCGTGCGTCCCCCGGAGGTCACAGGGTGCCAAATGGCGAGGCTGCTGGGGAAGCTGGGGCGTTGCGACACGCCCGGTTGGGGGCGCGTCGTCACGGTGGGGTGACGGCTGGTCACGGAAGCGGAGGCCCGGTGACCGGTGTCGTCGTACCGCATAGGCTGTCGGCACCGCTTGGCGTGCGGTTGACGCGCGTCGGAGACCGTTGGAGACAGTCGGATACGGGGCGTGGTGGTCGGTGCCGTGAGCGGGCCGGTCGCTTCGGTTCGTACAGAGTGCCGCAGGGGGCAACCGCCATGACGACAGGTCGGCTCGGGCAGCAAGCCGCGCCGCCGAACGCGGCCTACGCCGGGCAGGTCGTGCACTTCCCGGATCCGGTCCGGGCGGCGCGCCATCCGAGGGGGGTGCGGGTGGACGAGCGCGGTTACCCGGACTTTTCGCCCTATGCGCGTGCGGCGGCGGAGATCGCGGATCCGCCGGAGGGTTTCGGGGTCGACGAGTTGCGGCTGACGGACTACGTGTCGGCGAACGCCGCGTTGGCGGCGTCGGGTCATGAGTTGTGGGACACGGTCGAGAGTGTGGCGACGCCGCACGGCTGGACGTGGCATCACGTGGCGGGCTCGCGGCGGCTGGAGTTGGTGCCGGTCGAGGTGAAGGCGTTGCTGCGGCATCACGGCGGGGTGGCGACGGCGGCGGTGGACCATGCGAAGCGGGGGACGCGGCCGTTGCAGGAGACGCGTCCGGCGCACTTCGGTCTGCCGAAGTCGGGTGTGGCGGTGTCGGAGTCGCAGGTGCAGGGGGTCGAGGAGGATCTCGGCTACCGGTTGCCGGGCGCGTACCGGTCGTTCCTGAAGGCGGCGGGCGGTTGCGCGCCGGTGGGGGCTGCGCTGGACGCGGAGTTGGGGCTGCTGGTGGACCAGCCGTTCTTCACGGTGCGGGACGAGGCGGCGGTCAACGATCTCGTGTACGTCAACAAGTGTCTGCGGGACCATCTGACGAAGGACTTCCTGGGTGTCGGGTTCGTGCAGGGCGGTCTGCTGGCGGTGAAGGTGAAGGGCGCGCGGATCGGTTCGGTGTGGTTCTGCGCGTACGACGACGCGCGGGACGTGGATCCGGCGTGGTCGCCGGCGGAGCGGGTGGAGCGGTTGTTGCTGCCGTGCGGTGAGGACTTCGACGTGTTCCTGTCCCGACTGGCGGGCAGGCCGCCGGAGTTGGAGACGGTGGCGAATCTGATGGTGGACGGCGGTTTCGCGCGGGCTGTTCCGGCGGCCGCGGGTTCGTCCGTGTCGTCCGTCGGCGTGGGGGAGTGATCCGGCGATGGTGACGTTCGCTCAGGCGCAGGAGCGCGGCGAGGAGTGGATCAACGGGGACGTCCCGGCGTACCAGCATCGTGAGGTGCGGGTGCGGGAGTTCGGCCTCGGGTTCGTGGTGTGGGCCGAGGACCGTGCGGAGGGGCCGCGGTCGGACGGTGGCGGTCAGCGGTTGGTGCTGGCGCGGGACGGCGGGGAGGTCACGTTGTGGCCGTCGCTTCCGGTGGGCGAGGTGATCCGGCGGTACGAGGAGGAGTACGGGCGTCCGCAGGGTGAGCCGGAGCCGGAGCCGGCGGTCGCGGCGCGGGTGGATCTGAATCAGACGTCGTTCTTGTTGTCGCCGCCGGAGTGGTTGCAGGAGGCGGCGGACCGGATGGGGATTCCGGGGCGGCGGGGAGAGGGGGATGAGGCGGGGGCCGATTCCGGTTCTGCTTCTGCGTCCGGGACGGGTTCGGGCTCTGGCTCGGGTTCGGGTGCTTCCGGTTCTGCCGGTGCGGGTTCCGCCGGTGGCGGGGCCGTGACGCCGGACGCCTCGCTTCCGCAGACGCAGGCCGGGGTGCCCGCGGGCGGGGGTGCGGGTCCTGGTGCGCCGTCCGCGCCGGTGGGGGCGACGCCCTGGGCGGGCACGGACACCAACGCCGATGCCGGCGACGACCGTTCCGTCCCGCTGCCGGCGACGGTGTTCGCGCCGCCGCTGAGCGGTTCGGACGACGAGGCGCCGACGCCGCCTTCCTCCCGTCCGGACGCCAAGACGGCGCTGATCGCCGGGGGCAGTCAGCTGCCGCCGACGGCGGTCTCGCCGGCGCTCGGCGATCCGCAGGGGCCGGGTGCGCCGCAGCCGCCTGCGCCGTCGCAGGGCTCGGGCGCGCCGCAGCCGCCGGGTGTTCCGGGTGCGCCGGCGGCTCCCGGGCGGCCGCTCGCGCCGAACGCCGGGGACATCGCCGACGCCGCGACCAGCAAGGCGGCTCCGCCTCCGCGTCGTCCGCGCGGCGGGTCGACGCCGCCGCCCCCGCCGGGTGCGCCGGGCGTTCCCGGTGCGCGGCCGGGCGCTGCGCCGCAGCCTCCGCCCGGTCCGGGTGCGCCCGGTGGGCCGGCGGGCGGGTATGTGCCCACGCAGCTGGTGTCCGCGCTGGGACCCGAGGGTCCGGGCGCGCCGCAGCCGCCCGGCGCTCCCGCTGCTCCCGGCACCGGCCCCGGTGGGCCTGGCGGGGGGAACGCGCCCGGCGGTACGCCTCCGGGCGGGGTCCATCACGCGGCCACGATGCTCGCCGACCCCGGTCGGCAGGGTCCGGGCGGTGGCGGTGTGCCGCAGCCTCCGCAGCCCCCGGGTGCTCCCGGTGCTCCCGGCGCCCCGCTGCCCCCGGCCAACCCGCCCGGTGCTCACGGCTCGGCGGGCGGTGCGCAGGGCGCCGTCCACCATGCGGCGACGGTGCTGTCGGGTCCCCCGGCGGGTCCTCCCGCCGGCCCTCCGGCGGGCCCGCCGCCCGGTCCTCCCGGCACGCCTCCGCCGCCGTTCGCTCAGGGCGGCCCGCAGCCGATGCCTCCGGGCGCGATGCCGCCGCCGGGCGCGCCCGTGCCGGGGCAGCCGTCGGCGTACGGGTATCCGCAGGGGCAGCCGACGGTCGGCCCCGGCTACCAGGCCGTGCTGCGCTATCGGGCGCAGGACGGTTCGGAGCAGCAGCTGATCCGGCGTTCCGCGCCGGGCACCCCGCACCCGGAGTGGCAGATCTTCCACGAGCTGCGCGCGATGAACGTGCCGCCGGACCAGGTGCTGGAGCTGCACACGGAGCTGGAGTCGTGTGAGCTGCCGGGTGCGTACTGTGCGCGGATGATCCGGGAGCAGTGGCCGCAGGCGCGGATCACGAGCATCGCGCCGTACGGCACGGATCACGCGAGCCGTCAGCAGGGGATGCGGCAACTGCTTGCTCACCAGGGTGAGTTGCACCAGGTCGCCGACGGTCCCGCGCGTCCCGCGCCGGTGCGTGCGCCGTTGCCGCCGGTGCAGCCGGCGCCGCCGGTACCGCCGGAGGCGGTCGCGCAGGAGCTGGCGGCGGCGTTCGGTCCGGGGGTGTTCCGGTTCGAGCAGGCGGCGGTGGCGCGGCAGGGGGTGCCGCCGGTCGTGGCGCACACGCTGGTGACGGCGGGTCTGCCGGTGGACATGGGCCCGTTCTTCTGGGCGCAGCCCCAGCCGGGGCGGCCGGTGCCGACGCTGGCGGAGCTGGCGGCCGAGCGGGGGGTGCAGCCGTCGTCGGACGCGGGGTCGTACCTCGTGATGGGCAGCGACTTCGGCAAGGCGGTCTGTGTGCAGTACGGGACGGCGAACATCGTCGCCGTGCCGGTGGAGGCGGGGCCGGGCGGTGGGCCTGTGCCGCCGCAGTTCGTGAACACCGGGCTGCCGGAGTTCGTGCGCTGTCTCGCGCTGCTCGGGCGGATGTGGCGGCTGCGGTTCGGGCTGAACCAGGAGCGGGCGGGCCGCTGGACCGTCGACTTCCAGGCCCAGCTGGCCTCGCTGGACCCGGCGGCGCTCGGGTCGGCGGACAGCTGGTGGTCGGTGCTGCTGGAGCAGATGTGGGACGGGCTGCTGTGAGGCGTGCGCGCCGCTGACGCGGTGGGTGTCGAGGGCCGGACCGGTCGTATGACCGGTCCGGCCCTTCTGTGTTCGTGTCCTGGATCGTTCGGTGCCGACCGCCACCTGTGCCCGGAGTGTCGCGTTATGAACCCTTAAGTCCGATACATCAAGATATGCGCGAAATCATTTTTTCGAAGTCCGTCTGGTGGAGAGGGGCTACAAATGAGCAGCGCGCACAGCGCACAGGTGTCGCCGCCGGGGTTCGTGACCGTTCGCGGGCGCGGCTACCGGCCCAAAGAGGTCGACGCGTTCACCGCCGCGCTCTCCGCCGAACGCGACGCCGCCTGGGAGCGGGTCACGCGGCTCACCGGGCTCGCGCAGGAGATGCTGGCGGAGTCCGAGCGGTTGCGTGAGGCCGTGAAGGGGCTCGCGCCGCAGGCGTACGACGCGCTCGGGGAGCGTGCGCGGCGCGTCTTCCAGCTCGTGCAGGAGGAGGCGGCTCAGGTGCGCGAGCAGGCGCGGCAGGAGGCGCAGGAGGAGGTCGAGGAGGCCGAGGCCCGCGCCCTCGCCGTGCGCCGGAGTGCGCAGGAGCAGGCGGAGGCGGTGCGCGCGGAGGCCCAGGAGTACGTCCGCCGTCGGCTGCTGGCCGCCCGCGCGGAGGCGCACGGGATCCGGGCCGGCGCGCGGCGCAAGGTGAAGGAGTTCCGCGGCGAGGAGGTGACGGCGCTGCGGGACGTGCGTCACCGCACCGCGGGGCTGCTCGTCGAGCCGAAGCGGGAGTACGCGGAGCGGCTGGCGGCGGCGGAGCGGGAGGACGCCGAGCGGGTCACCGCCTTCGACGCCAACCACGCCCGGGCGATGGCCCGCGCGGAGGAGGCCCTCGCCGAGGCGCAGCGGGAGCTGGCCGAGGCCGAGGAGTCCTCCCGGCGTCGCCAGGACGAGGCACGCGCGCGTGCCGCCCAGATCGTGGCCGAGGCCCACCTCCGAGAGGACCGCATCGCCCGGGAGACGGAACGAGTCCTCCGCCAGCACGGCGAACGCCGCGACGAGATCCAGACCCACATGGACCAAATGCGAGACACCTTGAAGGTCCTCACAGGCCAACCCGTCGAGTAACCCGGCCCCGCGCCCAACGGCGGAGGCCCGCGCTCAGCGGCGGAATCCCGCACCCGACGGCGGAGGGCCCACACCCGGCCTCCGTGTCCGGCGCTCACCGCCCCCGACGGCCGGAGGGCCCGCCCTCACCCCGGCCTCCGCGTCCGGCGCTGACCCCGCGCCCCACGGTGGGAGGCCCGCACTCGGCCCCCGGCTCCAGCCCCGCGCTCCACGGGGCGGGAGGCTCGCACCCCGGGCTCCGCCCTGGCTTCCGCCCTGCGACGGGAAGCCGCCGTCCTGGCCACCCGCCCCACGGTGGGTGGCCCGTCGGCGTCTCCGCAGCTTGGCGCGCGTCGGCGCGGCCCCGCTCCCTGGGATGTCGCCAAACGCCCTAAGACGGGGTGCCCGCTGCCCCGGCTCCGCCCTGGCGGCGTCCGCCCGCGGTGGAGGGCCCCGCACCCCGGCCTCTGCCCCCGGCTCCCGTCCCCCCGCCCACCGGGTGGGACGCCCGCTTGGCTGGCCCCGCGTCTCGGTTCCAGCTCCACCGCTCCGCGGTGGGTGACCCGCCGGCATGGCCTCGCCCCCCTCGGGGGCGCACCGCCGGCGGGATTCCCGCGCCCCGGCCTCCGCGCTGGCTTCCGCCGCGCGTCCGTCGGTGGGGGGCGCTGCCCTGGCGACCCCGCCGCACGCGTGTGTGGCGCGAGGTCCGCCGGTCCTTCCTCAGCCCGGAGTCGTACGTCGGTCCGCGCCTGCTCCCGGCTCGGTCGAGAGCCCCGGTTGCAGCCGTCGGCTGACGCGGGCCAGCCCTCTCCCCGCTCAGCCGTGCGCCGGCCACGCTCCCCGCAGTGGGAAACCCGTCCCCTGTGCGTCCGCCAGCGCTGGGCGGCCCGGCGTTCGTCGTCAACCCGTCCTCAGTTCAGCAGAGTTGCGCTGCGCGCACAGGGGTGACCTGCTGTGTCGGGCGGTCAGGTTGCGGGCGCACCTTGTCGTTTGACCCTGACGTGGCGGCAGGGTGGACCCTTGGGTGGGGCCGGAGGAGGAGGTGACCCCGAGAGTCGCTCCGTCTGGCGGGTGACTCCCCCTAGGGGTGTCTCCCCCTTACGGGTCGGGGAGGGGTCGTACCGACGGAGGACGAGACGGACCCCCTCTGCTCCTTAACCTGGCTTTACGCCACGGGGGAGGGCCAACCCCACGGGGGGAAGGTGGGGTTAACCCCCCGCCAGGACGGGTCCGGGCACCAGCGCGCCGGACCGGTCCACGCCGACAGACTTGGCGGCGCAGGCCCACGAGCCACCGGCTCACCAGCTCACCTGCACGACCGTGAACCGCGGGACGCACCCCGCACCCGGGGCGCCCACGCGTTCCGTTCCTTGACCGACATAGGAGACATACCGTGACTTCGGCTGTGACCATTCCCAGGGACGGGGGCACTGGAGGGCGTACGGCCGTAGCCGCGCGGGCGCGGCAGGTCGTGAAGGCGTACGGGTCGGGGGAGACCCGTGTCGTCGCTCTCGACCACGTCGACGTGGACATCGCCCGCGGCCACTACACCGCGATCATGGGCCCCTCGGGGTCCGGCAAGTCCACCCTGATGCACTGCCTCGCCGGTCTCGACACCGTCACGTCCGGGCAGATCTACCTGGACGAGACCGAGATCACCGGCCTGAAGGACAAGAAGCTCACCAAGCTGCGCCGGGACCGCATCGGGTTCATCTTCCAGGCGTTCAACCTGCTGCCGACGCTCAACGCGCTGGAGAACATCACGCTGCCCATGGACATCGCCGGGCGCAAGCCCGACAAGGAGTGGCTGGACCGCGTCGTCGAGACCGTCGGCCTCGCCGGCCGGCTCAAGCACCGCCCCACCCAGCTCTCCGGCGGCCAGCAGCAACGCGTCGCCGTGGCAAGGGCGCTGGCGGCCCGACCGGAGATCATCTTCGGTGACGAGCCGACCGGAAACCTCGACTCGCGCGCCGGCGCCGAAGTCCTCGGCTTCCTGCGCCGCTCCGTGGACGAGCTCGGCCAGACCATCGTGATGGTCACCCACGACCCGGTGGCCGCCTCCTACGCCGACCGCGTCCTCTACCTCGCCGACGGCAGGATCGTCGACGAGATGCACCAGCCGACCGCCGACCAGGTCCTGGACCGGATGAAGGACTTCGACGCCCGGGGGCGCACGTCATGACCGTCCTGAAGACCTCGATGCGCAACTTCTTCGCGCACAAGGGACGCATGGCCCTGTCGGCCGTGGCGGTCCTGCTGTCGGTGGCCTTCGTCTGCGGAACGCTGGTGTTCACCGACACGATGAACACCACCTTCGACAAGCTGTTCGCGGCCACCTCCTCCGATGTGACGGTGAGCGCGCAGAACGCCTCCGACACCGGTGAGACCACCTCCGCCAACGGCAGACCGCCGGTCATGCCGGACAGCGTCCTCACCAAGGTTCGCGCGGCGGCCGGCGTGAAGTCGGCGGAGGGCTCCGTCTTCTCGACCTCCGTCACCGTCGTCGACGCCGACAAGGACGACCTGTCGCCGTCCAGCGGCGCCCCCACCATCGTCGGCAGCTGGAGCGCCAACGAGGCCCGCACCATGAAGATCACCGAGGGTGCGGCGCCGCAGGGCCCCGGTCAGATCATGGTCGACGCGGACACCGCCGACCACCACGGCCTGAAGCTCGGCGACGAGCTCGGCGTGATCACCGCGGTCGGCACGCACACCTCGAAGATCTCCGGCATCGCCGCCTTCGAGGTCACCAACCCCGGTGCCGCGGTGTTCTACTACGACACCAGGACCGCCCAGCAGACGCTGGTCGGCAAGCCGGGCGTCTTCACCAACGTCAGCGTCACGGCCGCGGCCGGAGTGAGCGACGACCAGCTGAAGAAGGACGTCGCGGCCGCGATCGGCGGCCAGTACAAGGTGCAGACCGCCAAGGAGGCCGCCGACGCCAACCGCAAGGACGTCGGGGAGTTCCTCAACGTCATGAAGTACGCGATGCTCGGCTTCGCCGGGATCGCCTTCCTCGTCGGCATCTTCCTGATCATCAACACCTTCTCCATGCTGGTCGCCCAGCGCACCCGCGAGATCGGCCTGATGCGCGCCATCGGCTCCTCCCGCAAGCAGGTCAACCGCTCGGTCCTCGCCGAGGCGCTGCTGCTCGGCGTCGTCGGCTCGATCCTCGGCGTCGGCGCGGGCGTCGGCATCGCCGTCGGCCTGATGAAGCTCATGGGCATGACCGGCATGAACCTGTCCACGGACGATCTGACGGTGGCCTGGACGACCCCGGTCGTCGGCATAGCCCTCGGCGTGATCGTCACCGTCCTCGCCGCCTACCTGCCCGCCCGCCGCGCCGGCAAGGTCTCCCCGATGGCCGCCCTGCGGGACGTGGGCGCCCCCGCCGACGCCAAGTCCGGCCGGATCCGCGCCGTCGTCGGCGCCGTCCTCACCGCCGGCGGAGGCCTCTGCCTCTACCTGGCCACCGCAGCCGCCAAGGCGAGCGAGGGCTCGCTGTGGCTCGGTCTCGGCGTGGTCCTCACCCTGATCGGCTTCGTCGTCATCGGCCCGCTGCTCGCCAGCGGCGTGGTGCGGGTCCTCGGCGCGATGCTGCTGCGGGTCTTCGGCCCGGTCGGCCGGATGGCCGAGCGCAACGCCCTGCGCAACCCGCGCCGCACCGGCGCCACCGGCGCCGCCCTGATGATCGGCCTCGCCCTGGTCGCCTGTCTGTCGGTGGTCGGCTCCTCCATGGTCGCCTCCGCGACCGACCAGCTCGACAAGACCGTCGGCACGGACTTCATCATCCAGAACGACCGGGGCCAGCTCATCACCCCGCAGGCGGTCCAGGCCGTCAAGGCGGCGCCGGGACTGGAACGCGTCACCGAGTACAAGATCCTCGACGTCGACCTCAAGACCCCCGACGGCACGACGGCCAAGAAGGAGACGCTCAACGCCGCCGACCCGTCCTACGCGAAGGACCTGAACGTCGAGACCGTCGCCGGCGACCTCGCCGACGCCTACAAGCCCGACTCGATGTCCGTGTTCGAGGGATTCGCCGAGGACCACGGTCTCAAGCTCGGCTCGAAGGTCGACGTGGCCTTCAAGGACGGCGGCAGGGCGGCGCTCACGGTCCGCGCGATCACCAGCGACGAGATGGTGGTCGACAAGGGCGCGATGTACGTGTCGATCGCGACGGTCGCCAAGTACGTGCCCGCCGACCGGATGCCGCTGGACACGCTGGTCTTCGCCACCGCCAAGGAGGGGCAGCAGGACGCCGCCTACAAGGCGCTGAAGTCGTCCATGCACGCGTACCCGCAGTACAAGGTCCGCGACCAGACCGACTACAAGCAGGCCCTGAAGGACCAGATCGGCCAGCTGCTCAACCTGATCTACGGCCTGCTGGCGCTCGCGATCATCGTCGCGGTCCTGGGCGTGGTGAACACCCTGGCCCTGTCGGTGGTGGAGCGCACCCGGGAGATCGGCCTCATGCGGGCCATCGGCCTCTCCCGCCGCCAGCTGCGCCGCATGATCCGCCTGGAGTCGGTCGTCATCGCCCTCTTCGGCGCGCTGCTCGGCCTGGGCCTGGGCATGGGCTGGGGCGCCACCGCCCAGCAGCTCCTCGCCCTGGAGGGGCTGAAGGTCCTGGACATCCCCTGGCCGACGATCATCGGGGTCTTCCTCGCCTCGGCCTTCGTGGGTCTGTTCGCGGCCCTGATCCCGGCCTTCAGGGCAGGACGCATGAACGTCCTGAACGCCATCGCGACCGACTGACCGACGAACCACTCCCGACCCCGGCACCGAGGAGCCACGGGGGGCTCCTCGGCGCCGGGGTTTCCGCTGCCCGCACGGGGCGGATCCCCCTGCCCGCACCCCACCCGTCGTCCACAGCCCCCGCACACCACCCCGCCCCGACGTACCCTGGAACACCCCCGGCCCGTGACACGAGTCGGGCCCTTCGCGTTGATCATCAACTCGCCTCGGACCCCCGGACGGAAAACCCCCTCCATGAGCCTGCACGGTCTGCTCGACGCCGTACTCAAGGACCCCGCCCTCGCGGAAGCGATCCCCGCGGCCGCAGACGGCAACCGCATGCACGTCGACCTGGTCGGCCCCCCGGCGGCCCGCCCCTTCGCCATCGCTGCCCTCGCGCGCGAGACGACCCGCACGGTCCTCGCCGTCACCGCGACCGGCCGCGAGGCCGAGGACCTGGCCGCCGCCCTGCGCTCCCTGCTGCCCCCGGACGGCGTCGTGGAGTACCCCTCCTGGGAGACGCTCCCGCACGAACGCCTCAGCCCCCGCAGCGACACCGTCGGCCGCCGCCTCGCCGTCCTGCGCCGGCTGGCCCACCCCAGCCCCGACGACCCCGAGACCGGCCCGGTGTCCGTCGTCGTCGCCCCCGTCCGCTCGGTGCTGCAACCGCAGGTCAAGGGCCTCGGCGACCTGGAACCGGTCGCCCTGAGGTCGGGGCGGACCGCCGACCTGAACGAGACGGTCGAAGCCCTCGCCGCAGCCGCGTACACGCGCGTGGAGCTCGTCGAGAAGCGCGGCGAGTTCGCCGTGCGCGGCGGCATCCTCGACGTGTTCCCGCCCACCGAGGAACACCCCCTGCGCGTCGAGTTCTGGGGCGACGACGTCGAGGAGATCCGCTACTTCAAGGTCGCCGACCAGCGCTCCCTCGAAGTCGCCGAACACGGACTGTGGGCCCCGCCCTGCCGTGAGCTCCTCCTCACCGACGACGTCCGCGCACGCGCGCGTGCCCTCGCCGAACAGCACCCCGAACTCGGCGAACTGCTCGGCAAGATCGCCGAGGGCATCGCCGTCGAGGGCATGGAGTCCCTCGCCCCGGTCCTCGTCGACGACATGGAGCTGCTCCTCGACGTCCTGCCCAAGGGCGCGATGGCCGTCGTCTGCGACCCGGAGCGGGTCCGCACCCGCGCCGCCGACCTGGTGGCGACCTCGCAGGAGTTCCTCCAGGCGTCCTGGGCGGCCACCGCCGGCGGAGGCGAGGCGCCGATCGACGTCGGCGCGGCCTCCCTGTGGTCGATCGCCGACGTCCGCGACCGCGCGCGCGAGCTGGACATGATGTGGTGGTCGGTGTCGCCGTTCGCCGCCGACCTCGAACTGGAGGACGACACCCTCGAGTTCGGCATGCACGCCCCCGAGACCTACCGCGGCGACACCGCGAAGGCGCTCGCCGACACCAAGGGCTGGCTCGCCGACGGCTGGCGGGTCGTCTTCGTCACCGAGGGCCACGGCACGGCGTCCCGCACGGTGGAGGTGCTCGGCGGCGAGGGCGTCGCCGCCCGCCTCGACGGCGACCTGACCGAGCTGACCCCCTCCGTCGTCCACGTCTCCTGCGGCTCGATCGACCACGGCTTCGTCGACGCGGCGCTGCGGCTCGCCGTCCTCACCGAGACCGACCTGTCGGGCCAGAAGGCGGCCGGCAAGGACGGCGCGCGCATGCCCGCCCGCCGCAGGAAGACCATCGACCCGCTCACCCTGGAGACGGGCGACTACATCGTCCACGAGCAGCACGGCGTGGGCCGCTACATCGAGATGGTGCAGCGCACCGTGCAGGGCGCCACCCGCGAGTACCTCGTCGTGGAGTACGCACCCGCCAAGCGCGGCCAGCCCGGCGACCGCCTCTACATCCCCACCGACCAGCTGGAGCAGATCACCAAGTACGTCGGCGGCGAGGCCCCCACCCTGCACCGCCTCGGCGGCGCGGACTGGACGAAGACCAAGGCGCGCGCGAAGAAGGCCGTCAAGGAGATCGCCGCCGACCTCATCAAGCTCTACAGCGCCCGCATGGCCGCCCCCGGCCACGCCTTCGGCGCGGACACCCCCTGGCAGCGCGAACTGGAGGACGCCTTCCCCTACGCGGAGACGCCCGACCAGCTCACCACCATCGCCGAGGTCAAGGACGACATGGAGAAGACGGTCCCCATGGACCGCCTGATCTGCGGCGACGTCGGCTACGGCAAGACGGAGATCGCGGTCCGCGCCGCGTTCAAGGCCGTCCAGGACGGCAAGCAGGTCGCCGTCCTCGTCCCGACCACGCTCCTGGTCCAGCAGCACTTCGGCACCTTCAGCGAGCGCTACTCCCAGTTCCCGGTGAACGTGCGGGCGCTGTCCCGGTTCCAGACCGACACCGAGGCGAAGGCCGTCCTCGAGGGCCTGCGCGAAGGCTCCGTGGACGTCGTCATCGGCACCCACCGCCTGTTCTCGTCCGAGACGAAGTTCAAGGACCTGGGCCTGGTCATCGTCGACGAGGAGCAGCGCTTCGGCGTCGAGCACAAGGAGCAGCTGAAGAAGCTCCGCGCCAACGTCGACGTCCTGACCATGTCCGCCACGCCCATCCCGCGCACCCTGGAGATGGCGGTCACCGGCATCCGCGAGATGTCGACGATCACCACGCCCCCGGAGGAGCGCCACCCGGTGCTCACCTTCGTCGGCCCCTACGAGGAGAAGCAGATCGGCGCGGCCATCCGGCGTGAACTGCTGCGCGACGGCCAGGTCTTCTACATCCACAACCGGGTCGAGTCCATCGACCGCGCGGCCGCCAGGCTGCGGGAGTTCGTCCCCGAGGCGCGGATCGCCACCGCGCACGGACAGATGTCGGAGGCGGCGCTGGAGCAGGTCGTCGTCGACTTCTGGGAGAAGCGGTTCGACGTGCTCGTCTCGACGACGATCGTCGAATCGGGCATCGACATCTCCAACGCCAACACGCTGATCGTGGAGCGCGGCGACACCTTCGGCCTGTCCCAGCTGCACCAGCTGCGCGGCCGGGTCGGCCGCGGCCGGGAGCGCGGCTACGCCTACTTCCTCTACCCGCCGGAGAAGCCGCTGACGGAGACCGCGCACGAACGGCTCGCCACCATCGCCCAGCACACCGAGATGGGCGCGGGCATGTACGTGGCGATGAAGGACCTGGAGATCCGCGGCGCGGGCAACCTCCTGGGCGGCGAGCAGTCCGGCCACATCGCGGGCGTCGGCTTCGACCTGTACGTCCGCATGGTCGGCGAGGCGGTCGCCGACTACCGGCGTCAGCTGGAGACCGGCGGGATCGAGGAGGAGCCGCCGCTGGAGGTCAAGATCGAGCTGCCCGTCGACGCGCACGTCCCGCACGACTACGCGCCCGGCGAGCGGCTGCGCCTGCAGGCGTACCGCGCGATCGCCTCCGCGAACTCCGAGGACGACGTCAAGGCCGTCCGCGAGGAACTCGTCGACCGCTACGGCAAGTTGCCCGAGCCGGTGGAGAACCTGCTGCTGGTGGCGGGGCTGCGGATGCTGGCCCGGGCGTGCGGCGTCGGCGAGATCGTCCTCCAGGGCGCCAACATCCGCTTCGCGCCGGCGGAGTTGAGGGAGTCGCAGGAGCTGCGGCTCAAGAGGCTGTACCCGGGCTCGGTCATCAAGCCGGCCGCCCACCAGCTCCTCGTGCCCCGCCCGAAGACGGCGAAGGTCGGCGGCAAGCCGCTGGTCGGACGCGAACTGCTGGGCTGGGTCGGGGAGTTCCTGGCCACCGTGCTCGGGTCGTAGCCTGCGGCGTCGGGCCGGGGAGCCGTCGGCTCTCCGGCCCGGGGTGCGGGGCGTGACGCTAAGGCTGCTGCTCGGGCGGGCGCTCCTCGTCCATGCCGAGCCGCCGGTGCGCCTGCTGCTGCGCCGAGTCGATCTGCGACTCGTACTTGTCGCCCGTCCTCTCGTCGGCCTTCTGTTCGGCGGTGTCGGACATCTGCTTCGCCTTGTCCCGCCCATGGCCCTTGAACCTGTCGAAGATGCCCATGGAGGAACTCCTTCCGGAGGTGACTCACCCTCGACGATAGGCACCCCCGACCCGGAATGCCCACTTGTGAGACGCATGGTCTGAACCTGTCCCGCCGGTGCTGTCAGCCGCTCGCCTACGGTGTACGCGCGAGCGTCGGGGGAATCCGCCCCTGTGCGGGGCGGTGACGGGCCAGGGCGATGGGGAGGGGCGCACGTGAGGCGTCTGAGGGGCGGGACGGCGAATCAGGCTGTGACCAAAGGCGTCGGCGGACGGGCGGTGGGCGGCGCGGCGCTGGCGCTCGCGGCACTGCTGACGGGCTGCTCGCAACTCGCCGACGGCAGCGGTGTGCCGGGCGCGACCGCGTCGGACACCGCCGGCGGCGCGGGCGGCGGCTCCGCGGCCCACGGGACCAGCCCCCTCACCGACCCCGACGGCACGAAACCGGGTCTGGGGGCGCTCACCTCCGCCCGGGACAAGGCGACGGCGCGCACCCTGATCGCCAAGGTGCCCACCAAGGGACGCGGCCCCAAGACCGGCTACGACCGGGACGAGTTCGGCCACGCCTGGATGGACACGGCCGACGGGGTGCCGCTGGCGAGGAACGGGTGTGACACACGGAACGACCTGCTCAAGCGCGACGGTCAGGACGTCGCGTTCCGCAAGGGCTCCGACTGCGTCGTCGTGTCGATGAACCTCTACGACCCGTACACCGGCAAGGACATCGCCTGGAAGAAGGCGAAGGCCGCCGAGGTGCAGATCGACCATGTCGTGCCGCTGTCGTACGCCTGGCAGATGGGCGCCGCCCGCTGGGACGAGAAGAAGCGGCAGCGGCTGGCCAACGACGTGCTCAACCTGCTGCCGGTGTCCGGCCCCACGAACTCCGCCAAACGGGACGCGGGGCCGGCGACCTGGCTGCCGCCGAGCAAGGTGATCCGCTGCGCGTACGCGGTGCGGTTCGCGCAGGTGGCGCTGAAGTACCAACTGCCGGTGACCACCGCGGACAAGACCGCGATGCTCGCCCAGTGCGGAGCCTGAGCCGAGGGCGGACCGGCGGAACCGGGCGACGTTCCCGACCTGGCGGAAATCCCTTTTCCCGGCGGCGGAGGCCGCCCCTACGGTTGCCTCATGGAACTGAAGATCTCCTCCATCGCCGAGCACCCCGAGATGCTGGACCCGGTGTTCGACATGCCCGACACCTGGCCGGAGTTCACCACCCAGGACCTCGTCGGCAACGCCCACTACGGGCGGATCCCCGAGGAGTTCCCTGAGTACGTGCTGTTCGCGCAGGACGAGCGGGGCGAGGTCGTCGCCCACGCCTTCAGCGTGCCGTTCGCCCTCGGCGCCGAGGGACGCGGCGAACTGCCCGCCCGGGGCTGGGACCAGGTGCTGCTGTGGGCCTTCTCCGACCGGAGGCGCGGGGTGACGCCGGACACGGTCAGCGCGATCTCCATCGTGATCGCCCCGCACGCCCAGGGAAAGGGCCTCTCCCGGATCATGCTCGAGGCGATGCGGGAGAGCGCCCGCGCCAAGGGCTTCACCGAGGTGGTCGCCCCGGTCCGCCCCAACGCCAAGCACCGCGAACCGCGCACCCCCGTCGAGGAGTACGCGCACCGGGTGCGGGAGGACGGGCTGCCGTACGACCCGTGGCTGCGCGTGCACGCCCGGGCCGGCGCGCGCATCGAGCGGATCGCGCCGGCGTCGATGACGGTGGCCGCCTCGCTGGCGGAGTGGCGCCGCTGGACCGGCCTGCCCTTCGACGCCGAGGGAGACGTCGAGGTGCCCGGCGCGCTGGTGCCCGTACGCTGCGAGCCGGCACGCGACCACGCGGTGTACGTCGAGCCCAACGTGTGGATGCGGCACCCGCTGTGAGCGTCCGCCGGGCCTACCGTCCGTACGGAGTGCCCGGCTGGTACGGGTAGCCGGGGCCGGGGCCGGGGCCGGCGGCGGCATAGGCCGGCGCCTTCGGGTCGAACACCGCGAACAGCAGCATGCACGTGGCCGTCACCCAGGTCACGAAGAGCGCGATCCCCAGGAACGGGTCACCGGTGGGCCGGTCGTTCGTGCTCGACAGCCACGGAATCGTCACCGCCTCGTACAGCGCAAAGGCGGCGAGGGCGCCCCAGTCCGAGGGGCGGCCCCGGCGGATCGCCACGTACAGGAACGGCACCCACGCCAGCAGGCCCAGCGAGAGCCACACCAGGGCACTCCAGGCCAGCCGCTGGAACCAGCCGCCCTCCAGCCGCTTCTCCGGTCTCGTCGTCGTCGCCGTGCTCATATCGCCCCCCAGGTAGCCAGACGGCAAGGTTAGAGCACGCCCGGGGCATGATTGGGTCTCCTGTTCTCTACTGTGACCTGAGACAGAAGCAGATCGACTTTGGGGTGGGGATGGCGGAGCACCGGCAGTCCAGGAAGCGCAGATACATCACATGGGGAGTCGCCGGCGCCGCCGTCGTCGCCGGGGCGGGCATCGCCGCCCAGACCTCCATGGCGGCCACCGTCTGGCCCGCCCAGAAGACCTACACCGGCCGCGCCTTCGACACCTGCACGGCCCCCTCCCTCGCCGCGATGAAGGCCTGGAAGACCACGAACTACTACGGCGCCGCCGCCGTCTACGTCGGCGGCAAGAACCGCGGCTGCGCCCAGCCCAACCTCACCGCGTCCTGGGTGAAGTCGGTCAACGCCGCCGGCTGGAAGCTCATCCCGATCTACGTCGGCGCCCAGCCGTACTGCCAGACCGGCTCCAGCCCCGAGAAGCTCACCGCCGCCACCGCCGCCTCCCTCGGCGCCCAGGACGCCACGGACGCCGTGGCCAAGGCCGGCGCGCTCGGCATGAAGGCCGGCAGCGCGATCTACCTCGACATGGAGCCGTACGACATCACCAACAAGGCGTGCAACGACGCCGTGCTGACGTACGTCCGCTCCTTCAGCAAGACGCTGCGCGCGAAGACCTACCGCGCCGGCTACTACGGCTTCAGCAGCTCCAGCGCCAAGGCGGTCGCCACGGCCGCCGACAAGACGGACCTGCCGGGCAACCTCTGGTACGCGCTGTGGGACAACAAGGAGACGACCACCGCCGACTGGCCCTGGGCCGCCACCCAGTTCACCAACCACAGCCGCGCCCACCAGTACATGGTCAACAGCAAGGAGACCCGCGCCGGTTACACGATCACCGTGGACCGCAACTCCTGGGACGCCCCGGTGGCGATCGTCGGCTGAGCCCCCCTGAGGGACCGTGCCGCGCGGCGGTGCCGTAAGTCCCGGTGAATCGTTGGTCGAATGGGTTGGCCACAGCCCCGCCACTGCCTACCATCGATCACCGCAAGACTTTGTGCACCGTCGCACAATCTCCTCGGGAGGCTTCCTTGCACAGCCGCCGTCGTCGCACCGCGCTCCTGCTGTCCGCCGCGATCGTCGCGGCGGGCCCCCTCCTCACCGCCTGCGGCAACGAGGCGCACCCCGGTGCGGCGGCCGTCGTCGGCGGGCAGCGGATCTCCGTCTCCCAGCTGGAGGAACGGGTCGACGAGGTCCGCGCCGCCCAGCGCGCCGCCGTCCCCGACGACGCCCGGTACGCCCAGGTCGTCGCCCGGACCGGCACCCTCGCCCGGGACACCCTGCACGGCATGATCCTCGACCAGGTGCTGCACCGCGCCGCCGCGGACGCGGGCGTCACCGTCTCCCGCAAGGAGGTCCAGGCGATGCGGGCCGGTCTGGAACAGCAGGCCGGCGGCGCGAAGGGGCTGGAGACGACGTGGCTCCAGCAGTACGGCATCCCTCCGCAGCGCCTCGACGACAACCTGCGGCTCCAGCTGGAGGCGCAGAAGCTCGCCGCCCGGCTCGGCGCGGACACCAGTCAGCCCGCCTTCTGGAAGGCGCTGTCGAAGGCTTCCCAGGACCTCGGCGTCGACCTCAACCCGCGCTACGGCGACTGGGACGTGCAGAAGGTCAGCCGCGTCGACGCCAAGACGCCGTGGGTGCGCGACGTCACGGCGGCCGGGGCACGGCAGACGACCTGACCCCGGGCGGGGCACGGCTGAGGCCATGAGGGCGCCCGTCGGTCGGCGGACGGATCGTCGGATCGTCGTACGGCCGCCTGTGGACGACTCGGGGAGATGTCGGCGGCGTGGGTTACGTTCGGGGTGTGAACGCGATCAGCAGCTCCGCAGCGGCCTCCCAGGGCGGTCCCGACTCGTCCCCGGGCCGGGTCGTCCTGCTCACCACCAGCCACCGCGTGGCCCCCGGCCTGCTGTCCTGGCCGGCCTGGGAGGCCCTGCGCACGGCCGACCGCGTGCTGTGCGCGGACGGCGCCCACCCCCAGCTGCCGTACCTGCGCGAGGCGGGCGTGGTGGTCGAGGAGGCGTCCCCCACCGCGGAGGAGCTCGTCGCCGCCTGCGCCGGCGGGCACACGGCCGTGGTCGTCGCCACCGGCGAGGGCGAGCCCGCGCTCACCGACGGACTGGCCCGGCTGGCGGGCTCCGGCCGCCTCGCGATGCCGGAGCTGGAGCTGCTGCCCGCCTCCTACGACCTCCCCGGCGCGCGCCTCCTGGACCTCGTCCAGGTCATGGACCGCATCCGCGCCGAGTGCCCGTGGGCCTCCCGCCAGACCCACAAGGGCCTGGCCAAGTACGGCATCGAGGAGGCGTACGAACTCGTCGAGGCCATCGAGGACGGCGACCGGGACGAGCTGCGCGAGGAACTGGGCGACGTCCTTCTCCAGGTCGTCTTCCACGCGCGGATAGCCGAGGAGGACGAGGAGGAGCCCTTCTCCGTGGACGACGTGGCGGCCACGATCGTCGCCAAGCTCATCCACCGCCACCCCCATGTCTTCGGCGACGCCACGGCGGCGACCCCGGAGGAGGTCAAGGCGCACTGGATGCGCACGAAGGCGGTCGAGAAGCGGCGAGAGTCGGTGACGGACGGCGTCCCCCTCCATCAGCCGGCCCTGGCCCTCGCGGCCAAACTGGCGTCCCGGGTGCGCTCGGCCGGCCTGGAGGTCCCCCTGCCCGCCACCGGGGGCATCGGCTACGAACTGCTGGCCCTGGCCGCCCGGGCAGAAGCAGAGGGCACCGACCCGGAAGCCTCCCTACGAGCGGCCGCCCGCACCTACCGGGAGGCCATCCGCACGACAGAGGGCTTGCGGGACTGACGGAGGGGGCGGCTCCCCCGGGGCCGGTCGGCCCGCTCGTCGACCTCGTGTCGCGGTCGTGCGCCGTGCCGATACCGTCGTGAGGTGAGCAGCCAGACCGATTCGTTCGTTTCCGGGCCCGGGCCCGTTCCGGAGCTTTTCAGCTGGGAGTTCGCCAGCGACCCCTACCCCGCCTACGCCTGGTTGCGGGAGCACGCGCCGGTGCGGCGGACCCGGCTGCCCAGCGGGGTGGAGGCGTGGCTGGTCACCCGGTACGCCGACGCCAAGCAGGCCCTCGCCGACCAGCGGCTCTCCAAGAACCCCGCGCACCACGCCGAGCCCGCCCACGCCAAGGGCAAGACCGGCATCCCCGGTGAGCGCAAGGCCGAGTTGATGACGCACCTGCTGAACATCGACCCGCCGGACCACACCCGGCTGCGGCGTCTCGTCAGCAAGGCGTTCACCCCCCGCCGGGTCGCGGAGTTCGCGCCCCGCGTCCAGGAGCTCACCGACGACCTCATCGACCGGTTCGCGGCGCGGGGGAGCGCCGACCTCATCCACGACTTCGCCTTCCCGCTGCCCATCTACGCCATCTGCGACCTGCTGGGCGTCCCCCGCGAGGACCAGGACGACTTCCGGGACTGGGCGGGGATGATGATCCGGCACGGCGGGGGGCCGCGCGGCGGAGTCGCGCGGTCGGTGAAGAAGATGCGCGGCTATCTCGCCGAGCTCATCCACCGCAAACGCGAGGCCCTCACACCGGAACCCGTCCCCGGCGAGGACCTCATCTCCGGTCTCATCCGCGCCTCCGACCACGGCGAGCACCTCACCGAGAACGAGGCCGCCGCCATGGCGTTCATCCTCCTGTTCGCCGGGTTCGAGACCACCGTGAACCTGATCGGGAACGGCACCTACGCCCTGCTCACCCACCCCGGTCAGCGCCACCGCCTGCAGGACTCCCTCGCCGCGGGCGACCGCGCCCTGCTGGAGAACGGCGTGGAGGAACTCCTGCGCTACGACGGCCCGGTGGAGCTCGCCACCTGGCGGTTCGCCACCCGCCCGCTCAGCATCGGCGGCCAGGACATCGCCGCCGGCGATCCCGTCCTCGTCGTCCTCGCCGCGGCCGACCGCGATCCGGAACGCTTCACCGAACCCGACACCCTCGACCTGAGCCGCCGTGACAACCAGCACCTCGGCTACGGCCACGGCATCCACTACTGCCTCGGCGCGCCCCTCGCACGGCTGGAGGGGCAGACCGCGCTGGCGACCCTCCTCACCCGTCTCCCCGACCTCCGACTGGCCGTGGAACCCGAGGAGTTGAGGTGGCGCGGCGGCCTCATCATGCGCGGACTGCGCACCCTCCCCGTGGAGTTCACCCCGGTCGAACGGTGACTCCGCGAAGACCTCGCGCCGGCTCCCAAACCTGATGGCGTGTGACCGGATTGCGAAACGAAGGTGACCGATTCTCAACTCTGTGATCTTCACGTGATCTACGCGGCATTAACTTGTGACAAGCGATCGTCTGCCGATACGTTCACTCGTCAACGCGGCGACCCTCTTTCGCTCGCCGCGAGGGCACTGCTGTCTCGAGAAAGGCGTTCGCATGCTCACCGGGAACGGTCGTCACCGTCGCCCCCGCCAGGCCCCGGCCCTCATCGTCGCGGCCGGTGTGACCGGCTCCGCCATCGCCATCCCCCTGCTCGGCGCCTCGGCGGCGAGCGCGGCCGACGGCACCGTGTGGGACCGGGTGGCGGAGTGCGAGAGCGGCGGCTCCTGGAGCGCGAACCAGGGCGGCGGCGAGTACGGCGGTCTGTCGCTCAGTCAGGAGGACTGGGACAAGTACGGCGGGAGCGACTACGCCTCGCGTCCCGACCTGGCCAGCCGCAACCAGCAGATCGCCGTCGCCCAGAAGGTCCTCGCCGGCGAGGGTGTGGGCGCGTGGGGCACCTGCGGCCTGACCTCCGGGCTCACCGCCGACGCGGCCACGGGCGACGTGGACACCGGCCTCGCGGACGACTCGTCCGACTCCTCGATCACCTCCGGCCTGGCCGACCTCTCCAGAGGCTCCGGTTCCTCGGGCTCCTCCCAGGAGTCCGGCAGCGGCTCCGCCGGATCGGAGAAGAGTGCGGGTGATTCGCAGTCTTCGCCCTCCGTGTCACCTTCGTCTCCTTCCTCCCCTTCGTCCAGTTCATCCGAATCGCCCTCCCCTGCGGGTGACGGCTCGTCGAAGCCGGGCAGCGCGGCCGGCTCCGGTGGGGCACAGGCGGGTGACAGCTCGCCCACCGAGTCCCCGAAACTGGACGAGTCGGACAAGTCCGGTCAGGATGCCGGTTCCTGGAGCCTCGTCGACACCGGCTCCCTCACCGCGGGCTCCGCCGACGCCGAGGCGCCCGGCGCCGACGCCCTCGGCTCCGGACGCCACCGCGGCTCCACCGCGGAGGAGAGTGCCGGCGACACCACCCCCTCCTCCGGCCGCCACGCCGCCAATCCCCTCGGCGCCGCGGGCACCTACACCGTCCGCGACGGCGACTCCCTGGACTCCATCGCCGACTCCCTTGGCGTCGACGGCGGATGGCGCGCCCTCTACGACGCCAACCGGGACTCCATCGGCGCCGACCCGGCCGACATCGCACCCGGTCAGACCCTGGTCACCGTGGTCGGCTGACCCGGCGGAGGAGTGGATCAAGAGGGCCGAAAACCCCCCGAAACGGGGGGAGTTCACGTCACATTTCGCTCATAAATGTCCGTTTCGGTGAAAGTGTGGGATGAGTCTCAGAGGCCCCTCTCGTCTTTGATATTCCGTCGGTTCCGTGCCTACGGTCGTGACCGCTCGGCAACCCGAGCCCCGGCTGCCGCTACGCCGAATCCTGCCGACGGCCGCCCGGGAACAGTCGTCGCATCATGCGCCGCGGGCAGGAGCGGGGGACCCAAGGTAAGCGCCGGGCCCAGCGGTTCAGCTGGATCCGGCTAGGGGTGAAGCCACGCCTCCGACGGAGGAGTGGCCGGGCAACCCAACCGGCCCGAACCCGACAGCTCACCTCGTAGGCGTCGGTGAGGGGATCCACCATGCTGTTTTCCGCCAAGGGCAAGCACCGTCGTCCCGCCAAGGCCACCCGTGCCGCCGCGCTGGCCGGTGTCACCGGCGTCGCCATCGCCGCCCCGCTGATGGCCGCGGGCAACGCCTCCGCCGCCACCTCCTCCGAGTGGGACGCCGTCGCCCAGTGCGAGTCGGGCGGCAACTGGTCCATCAACACCGGCAACGGCTACTACGGCGGGCTGCAGTTCTCCGCCTCCACCTGGTCCGCGTACGGCGGCACGCAGTACGCCTCCACCGCCGACAAGGCGAGCAAGTCGCAGCAGATCCAGGTCGCCGAGAAGGTCCTGTCGAGCCAGGGCAAGGGCGCATGGCCGGTCTGCGGCAAGGGCCTGTCCGGCGCCGCGTACACCGGCGGCTCCTCCGGCAGCGGCTCCGGTTCCGGCTCCTCCGGCAGCGGTTCCGGCTCCTCGGACTCGGGCAGCCGCTCCACCGAGAAGCAGAGCGCCTCCCGCTCGACCGAGCGTCCGGCCGTCAAGAGCCAGAAGACGGTCACCACGCCGACCGGCGAGAAGGTCAAGAAGGGCGACGGCGAGTACAAGGTCGTCGAGGGCGACACCCTGAGCACCATCGCCACCAAGCAGAAGGTCGCCGGCGGCTGGGCCAAGCTCTTCGAGCTGAACAAGGACATCGTCGAGGACGCCAACCTCATCTACCCGGGCCAGCAGCTTCACCTGAAGTGACGCCCGGCTCCGGCCGAAGCCGCAGCGTCCTCACGAGCGAGGCCCGCACACCCGGGGCCTCGTGAGGGCCGCCCCCGTCCCCACAGGCTCCCCGCCCCGGTGCGTTCTCCCCCGTACGCACCGGGGCGGGGTTCGTTCTTCCCGCCGCCGGGCGTTCTCCCGGTGTTCGCCCGCCTTCCTCGCCACCCCTCTTTGTTCCGGCCGGGAACAATGTGTACCGTCTGTCTGTCCACGGGACGGTCGGTCGGCTGCCGACGGCCCCGGGGCGGTTAGGCTCTAGTCGAACCAGCGTCACATCCCATGAAGGAGATGCTCGTGCCGTCCATCGACGTCGTCGTAGCCCGGGAAATCCTGGACTCCCGAGGCAACCCCACGGTCGAGGTCGAGGTCGGCCTCGACGACGGCAGCACGGGTCGTGCCGCCGTCCCCTCCGGCGCTTCCACCGGCGCCTTCGAGGCCGTCGAACTCCGCGACGGTGACCCCGACCGCTACCTCGGCAAGGGTGTCGAGAAGGCCGTCCTCGCCGTCATCGAGCAGATCGGCCCCGAGCTCGTCGGCTACGACGCCACCGAGCAGCGCCTGATCGACCAGGCCATGTTCGACCTGGACGCCACCGACAACAAGGGCTCCCTCGGCGCCAACGCCATCCTCGGCGTCTCCCTCGCCGTCGCCCACGCCGCCTCCGAGGCCAGCGACCTGCCGCTGTTCCGCTACCTGGGCGGCCCCAACGCGCACCTGCTGCCGGTGCCGATGATGAACATCCTGAACGGCGGCTCGCACGCCGACACCAACGTGGACATCCAGGAGTTCATGATCGCCCCGATCGGCGCGGAGTCCTTCTCCGAGGCCCTGCGCTGGGGCGCCGAGGTCTACCACACCCTCAAGAAGGTGCTGAAGCGCAAGGGCCTGAGCACCGGCCTCGGCGACGAGGGCGGCTTCGCCCCGAACCTGGACTCCAACCGTGCCGCCCTCGACCTCATCCTCGAGGCCGTCAAGGAGGCCGGCTACACCCCCGGCGAGCAGATCGCCCTGGCGCTCGACGTCGCCGCCTCCGAGTTCTACAAGGACGGCGTCTACGTCTTCGAGGGCAAGGAGCGCTCCGCCGCCGAGATGACCGACTACTACGCCGAGCTCGTCGAGGCGTACCCGCTGGTCTCCATCGAGGACCCGCTGTTCGAGGACGACTGGGAGGGCTGGAAGACCATCACCGAGCGCCTCGGCGACAAGGTCCAGCTCGTCGGCGACGACCTGTTCGTCACCAACCCCGAGCGCCTCGCCCGCGGCATCGAGGAGGGCGCCGCCAACGCCCTGCTGGTCAAGGTGAACCAGATCGGCTCGCTGACCGAGACCCTCGACGCCGTCGAGCTCGCCCAGCGCAACGGCTTCAAGTGCATGATGTCCCACCGCTCCGGCGAGACCGAGGACGTCACCATCGCCGACCTCGCCGTCGCCGTGAACTGCGGTCAGATCAAGACCGGCGCCCCGGCCCGCTCGGACCGCGTCGCCAAGTACAACCAGCTGCTGCGCATCGAGGAGATCCTCGACGACGCCGCGGTGTACGCCGGCCGCAGCGCCTTCCCCCGGTTCCGCTTCACGAACTGAGACGCGGCCACGGCCTGACGTCCTCATCAGGCAGCGTCGTACGTACGTCCCCGTACCCGGTCCCGTACCGTGTGCGGGGACGTACGCGCGTGTGACGCGGGACGGAACACGTGCCACGCGGGACGAGACGGGAGGCGGGGACATGTCCGTGAGGGACCGGGACCGGTTCTCCACCACGACCAGGATCAGGCTGCTCGGCGAGCAGACGGCGGCCCGTGTCTACCGCTCGCAGACCAAACGGCAGGCCCGCCGCTCCCGCCTCACCGGCCGCGCCGCCCTGCTCGCGCTCGTCCTGTGCTCGCTCGTGGTGGCCCTCGCCTACCCGATGCGCCAGTACGTCTCCCAGCGCGCCGAGATCGCCGACCTCCAGCGCGAGCGGGAGCAGGCCCGGCAGCGGGTGGAGGAACTGCGCGACCTCAAGGCACGGTGGCAGGACGACGCCTATGCCGAGCAGCGGATCCGGGAGCGGCTGCACTACGTGATGCCGGGGGAGACGGGCTTCGTCGTCATCGACCCGGGCGCCGCCAGGAAGTCCCGTACCGACCTCGGCGCCGCCGACCGCCCCTGGTACTCGAACGTCTGGGACGGGGTCGACAAGTCCGACGCCGCCGACCAGTGAATGACCGATAGAAAGACAGTCATGGAAACGCCCCCGCCGACCACCGAGCGCACCGAGCCCACCGACGCGGACGTCGAGGCCTTCCGGCAGCAGCTCGGACGCCCGCCGCGCGGTCTGCGCGCGATCGCCCACCGCTGCCCCTGCGGGCAGCCGGACGTCGTCGAGACGGCCCCCCGTCTGCCCGACGGCACGCCCTTCCCGACGCTGTACTACCTGACGTGCCCCAAGGCGAACTCCGCGATCGGCACGCTGGAGGCGAACGGCGTGATGAAGGAGATGACGGAGCGGCTGGGGACGGACCCGGAGCTCGCCGCCGCCTACCGGGCCGCGCACGAGGACTACGTCCGGCGGCGCGACGAGATCGAGGAGCTGAAGGGCTTCCCGAGCGCGGGCGGCATGCCGGACCGGGTGAAGTGCCTGCACGTCCTCGTGGCGCACTCGCTGGCCGCGGGCCCCGGGGTGAACCCGCTCGGGGACGAGGCGCTGGCGATGCTGCCCCAGTGGTGGGCCAAGGGCGCCTGCGTGACGCTGCCGGAGCCGCCGTCCGGCGAGGGGGAGGCCCAGTGAGCCGCGTCGCCGCCGTCGACTGCGGTACGAACTCGATCCGGCTGCTCGTCGCCGACGCGGACCCCGCGAGCGGTGAACTCGTCGAGCTGGACCGGCGTATGACGATCGTCCGCCTCGGGCAGGGCGTCGACCGCACCGGCCGGCTGGCGCCCGAGGCGCTGGAGCGGACCTTCGCCGCGTGCCGGGAGTACGCGGCGGTGATAAAGGAGCACGGCGCCGAGCGGCTGCGCTTCGTCGCCACCTCCGCCTCCCGTGACGCCGAGAACCGGGACGAGTTCGTGCGCGGGGTGCTGGACATCCTCGGTGTGGAGCCGGAGGTCATCTCCGGCGACCAGGAGGCGGAGTTCTCCTTCACCGGGGCGACGCGGGAACTGACGGGCCGTGACGACCTGGCGAGGCCCTACCTGGTGGTGGACATCGGCGGCGGCTCGACGGAGTTCGTGGTCGGCGACGACCGGGTGCGGGCGGCGCGTTCGGTGGACGTCGGCTGTGTGCGGATGACCGAGCGGCACCTCGTGGTGGACGGCGCGGTCAGCGACCCGCCCACCGCGGAGCAGATCGCGGCGATACGCGCCGACATCGAGGCCGCGCTCGACCTCGCCGAGGAGACGGTCCCGCTGCGCGAGGCGCGCACGCTGGTGGGTCTGGCGGGCTCGGTGACGACGGTGTCGGCGATCGCGCAGGAGCTGCCGGAGTACGACTCGGCGGCCATCCACCACTCCCGTGTCCCGCGTGAGCGGGTCCGCGAGATCGCCGAGTGGCTGCTGCGCTCCACCCACGCCGAGCGCGCGGCCGTCCCGTCGATGCACCCGGGCCGGGTGGACGTCATCGCCGCCGGCGCCCTGGTACTGCTCTCGATCATGGACCGGATCGGAGCGGAGGAGGTCGTGGTGAGCGAGCACGACATCCTCGACGGCATCGCATGGTCGGTGGCCTGAGCCGAACCGTGCCCGCGAGGGGGTTGCGGCGACGCTGCCGTGGCACTCTGCTGAGCAGTGCGGACAACGTTTGAGCGGGTCGAAGGGGCTCTTCGGAGCCCCTTTTCCGCACTCCGGGGAGCCGCCCCGAAAAACTTCGTGAAGTTCTTCACAAGGAAATGGGGCCGGTGGGAGCGTGGATCGACCCCGGTTGGCCCTTCCGGGGGCCCAACGGCCCTGTGAACATGTTCAAAAGGCGCGTGGGTGGACGTTTCGCGAAGGGCTGGAGGAGGGGTGTTTCGGACGGCTCACCCGGGCCGTTCACCATCGGAGAGGCAGCTCACGCGGCATTGACAACGGTGCGGGGTGCCTGCTGGTTCCCCTTCGCCGCCATGATCTGGATCACGTGGGCCGCGGAGGATAGCACACACCCTGAGCGAGCTTGTGAAGGGGCGCACGAGCTACCCCCCTGAGGCGGGTGGATACTCGATGGCATGAGCACCACGGAGCGTCCCAGGATCCTCGTAGTAGGCGGTGGGTACGTAGGCCTGTACGCAGCTCGGCGCATCCTCAAGAAGATGCGCTACGGCGAGGCGACCGTCACGGTCGTCGACCCCCGGTCGTACATGACCTACCAGCCCTTCCTCCCCGAAACCGCCGCCGGCAACATCTCCCCGCGGCACGTCGTCGTCCCGCTGCGACGCGTGCTGCCCAAGGCGGAGGTCCTCACCGGCCGCGTCACCACCATCGACCAGGACCGCAAGGTCGCCACGATCGCCCCCCTCGTCGGCGAGGCGTACGAGCTGCCCTTCGACTACCTGGTCGTCGCGCTCGGCGCGGTCTCCCGCACCTTCCCGATCCCCGGCCTCGCCGAGCAGGGCATCGGCATGAAGGGCATCGAGGAGGCCATCGGCCTGCGCAACCACGTCCTGGAGCAGCTCGACAAGGCCGACTCGACCAACGACGAGGAGATCCGCCGCAAGGCGCTCACCTTCGTCTTCATCGGCGGAGGCTTCGCCGGTGCGGAGACGATCGGCGAGGTCGAGGACATGGCCCGCGACGCGGCCAAGTACTACAAGAACGTGTCCCGTGAGGACATGCGCTTCATCCTCGTGGACGCCGCCGACAAGATCCTCCCCGAGGTCGGCCCCAAGCTCGGCCAGTACGGCAAGGAGCACCTGGAGGGCCGCGGTGTGGAGGTCTACCTCTCCACCTCGATGGACTCCTGCGTCGACGGCCACGTCGTCCTGAAGAACGGACTGGAGGTCGACTCCAGCACGATCGTGTGGACCGCGGGCGTCAAGCCCAACCCGGTCCTCGGCCGCTACGGCCTGCCGCTCGGCCCGCGCGGTCACGTCGACTGCGCGCCGACGCTCCAGGTGCAGGGCACCGACTACATCTGGGCCGCCGGCGACAACGCCCAGGTCCCGGACGTCGCCGCCCGCAAGGCCGGCGTGGAGAACGCCTGGTGCCCGCCGAACGCGCAGCACGCGCTGCGCCAGGCCAAGGTGCTCGGCGACAACGTGGTCTCCGGCATGCGGGGCTTCCCGCAGAAGGAGTACTCGCACTCCAACAAGGGCGCGGTTGCGGGTCTCGGCCTGCACAAGGGCGTCGCGATGATCGTCATGGGCAAGATGAAGATCAAGCTCAAGGGCCGGCTGGCGTGGTACATGCACCGCGGCTACCACGGCCTGGCGATGCCGACGTGGAACCGGAAGATCCGTGTCTTCGCGGACTGGACCCTCGGCATGTTCCTCAAGCGTGAGGTCGTCGCCCTCGGCGCGCTGGAGTCCCCGCGCGAGGAGTTCTACGAGGCCGCGAAGCCGGCCCCGGTCGCAGCGCCCCCCAAGCAGGAGAAGACCGAGGTCAAGGCTTCCTGACCCCGCACACCCCCGAAAGGGCCGCCCGCCATCCGTGGTGCGGGCGGCCCTTCCGCATACCCCCTCCGGGGACGTGCCCCGGGCACCGCAGCCCCCACCGAGCCCGGCGGCCCGGTGGGGACTACGCCCCCCGCCGGGCTGCGGGGCGCAGCTCGACGGAGGGGCGCGTTCTGCGTCCGGGCGAGTCGGACGGGCGGGAATCTGCGCGACGGGCGGAGCGCCTGCCGGGGGTGTGGGGCGTGGCCCCACGGAGGGTACGGTCCACGTCCGAGCGAGTCGGGCGGGTGGGTGGGCAAAAATCTGCGCAACCGGGGGGCGTCCGCAGGGGGTGTGGGGCGTAGCCCCGCGGGGGGTGCCATCCATGTCCGAGCGAGGCGGGTGGGTGGGTGGGCAAAAAACTTCACAACCGGCGGAGCCAACCGCTGGCACACAGCCCCCCAAGTGCTTTCGTGGTGTCAGGACATTCCGGGATCACCCCTCACGGAGGTGTGCATCATGGCTGACGCCGCCCCGCGGCTCCACGCCCTCGTCGAACAGTTGCTGGCCGCCCCCTTCCGGCTCCGCATCCGCGCCTGGGACGGTTCGCAGGCCGGCCCGCCCGACGCGCCGACCCTCGTCGTACACAACCGCAGGGCCCTGCGCCGTTTCCTGTTCAAGCCGGGCGAACTGGGCCTGGCCCGCGCCTGGGTGGCCGGAGACCTGGAGATCGAGGGCGACCTCTACACCGCCCTGGAACGCATCTCCGGCCCCGTCTGGCAGCGGGACGAGGACGCGAGACCCCTCACCGAGGCCCTGCGCGACCCCCGCTTCCGCGAGGCCGTCCGCGGTCTGTTCGCACTCGCCGGCCCGCCGCTGCCGCCCGCCCCGCCGCCGGAGGAGGTCCGCCGCCCCGGCCACCTCCACACCCGCCGCTCCGACCGCCGCGCCATCAGCCACCACTACGACGTGGGCAACGACTTCTACGAACTCGTCCTCGGCCCGTCCATGGTGTACTCCTGCGCCTACTGGGATTCCCCCGAGCGATCCCCCGAGGTCACGCTGGAGCGGGCCCAGCACGACAAGCTCGAACTCGTCTGCCGCAAGCTCGCCCTGACGCCCGGTCAGCGGCTGCTGGACGTCGGCTGCGGCTGGGGCTCGATGGCGATCCACGCGGCGCGCGAGCACGGCGTGCGCGTCGTCGGCGTCACGCTCTCCCGGGAGCAGGCGACCTACGCCCGCAAGCGCGTCGCGGACGCCGGCCTCACCGACGTGGTCGAGATCCGCGTCCAGGACTACCGCGACGTCACCGACGGCCCGTACGACGCGATCTCGTCCATCGGCATGGCCGAGCACGTCGGAGCGGAGAAGTACCTGGAGTACGCGGCCGCCCTGCACACGCTCCTGCGCCCCGGCGGGCGGCTGCTCAACCACCAGATCGCCCGCCGCCCCCAGCAGGACGAGAGCGAATACCGCCTCGACGCCTTCATCGACGCCTACGTCTTCCCCGGCGGCGAGCTCTCCCCCGTCGGCACCACGGTCACCCACCTGGAACGCGCCGGCTTCGAGGTCCGTGACGTGGAGTCGATCCGCGAGCACTACGCCCTCACCCTGCGCCGCTGGGTCGCCAACCTGGACGCGGGATGGTCGCGGGCCACCGCCCTGACCAGCCCCGGCCGGGCCCGCGTCTGGCTCCTCTACATGGCGGCGTCCGCCCTCGCGTTCGAGCGCAACCGCATCTCCGTCAACCAGGTCCTGGCCGTCCGCACCCCGGACTCCGGCGCCTCCGGCATGCCCCTGCGCGCCCGCACCTGGAACTGACGGCGCGGGGAGACGACGAGGGACCCCGCCGCACACCGCGACGGGGTCCCTCGGGCACCGCTCACTCCGACTTGATCGCCGCCAGCATGTTCAGCCGCGCCGCCCGCCGCGCCGGCCACAGCGCCGCCAGCACGCCCACCGCGGCGGCCAGCACCAGGAACAGGGCCATACGGCCCCACGGCAGGACGAGTTCGTACGTCGCCATCCTCGTCCCGAGCAGCTCACCGGCCGCCCAGCCGAAGAACACACCGAGCCCGATGCCGAGCACCGCGCCGAACAGGGAGATCACCAGGGACTCCAGCCGGACCATCCGCTTGATGCCGGTGCGGTCCAGGCCGATCGCCCGCAGCATGCCGATCTCCTGGGAGCGCTCGAACACCGACATGGCCAGGGTGTTGACGACGCCGATGACCGCGACGATCACGGCCATGGCCAGCAGGCCGTAGACCATGTTCAGCATCAGCGTGAACATCTTCGCGATCTCGTCGGAGAGGTCCTTCTTGTCCCGGACCTTCACGGCAGGGTTGGAGCCGAGGGCCTTCTCCAGCCGGTCCTTCGCCGCGTCCGTCGCGCCGCCCGAGGTCTTCACGAAGACCTGCATGTCGGCCGGGTCGCTCAGGTGCGGGGAGAGGACGGAGCTGTCCAGGATGATGCCCTGGATCATCTCGTTGCCCTCGTAGACGCCGGCGACGGTCAGCCGCTGCGACTTGCCGTCCTCGTAGTGGGCGGTGAACCCCGAGCCCGCCTTCCAGCCGTGCGCCTCGGCGGTGACGCTGTCGACGACGACCTGCGCCCCGCGGACCGTGAAGGCGCCGCCCTCGACCTTCAGGTCGGTCAGCTCGCCGAACGTGCGCCCGTCGACGCCGGTGAGGTACTCGGTTCCCTCGTCGATCCGGGCGTAGCCGTTGCGCATCGGGCTGGTGGCGGTGACGCCTTCGACGTCCTTCAGCTTCTTCTCGACGTCCGGTGAGAGCTCGTTGCCGTTCGCCATGGACACCACGTAGTCGGCGCGGATCGCCGCCGACGCCATCTTGTCGATCGACCTCTGGAGGCTGCCCGCCATGACCGTCATACCGGTGATGAGGGTGAGGCCGATCATCAGCGCGGAGGCGGTGGCCGCCGTGCGGCGCGGGTTGCGCACCGCGTTCTGCCGGGCCAGCTTGCCCGAGACGCCGAACACGCGCAGGGCCGGTGCCGCGGCCGCGACGAGCGGGCGCGACAGCAGCGGAGTCAGGATGAAGACGCCGATGACCAGGAGCATCGCACCGATGCTCATGGGCGCCTGCCCGTCGCTGCCCTTCATCGTGGTCGCGGCCAGGACGGCGGCGGCCCCCGCGGCGGAGAACAGCGCGCCCAGCGTGTTGCGCAGCACCAGCGACCTGCCGGTGGCCGGGGTGTGCACGCTGCTCATCGCAGCGACCGGCGGGATCTTCGCGGCCCGGCGGCCCGGCAGCCAGGCGGCGAGCATGGTGACGAGGACGCCCACCGCGAAGGCCGTGCCGACGGTGGAGGGGGAGACCACCAGCGGTCCGGCCGGGACGACGGCGCCGAGCGAGCTGATGAGCGAGCGCAGCCCCGCCCCGATGCCGATGCCCGCGACCAGTCCGGTCACGGCGGCGGCCGTTCCCACCACGAACGCCTCGATCAGCACCGAGCGGGTGATCTGCCGCCGGGAGGCGCCGACCGCGCGCATCAGTGCGAGCTCCTTGGTGCGCTGGGCGACCAGCATGGTGAAGGTGTTGGCGATGATGAAGGTGCCGACGAAGAGCGCGATGCCGGCGAAGACCAGCAGCGTCTGCTTGAGGCCGGACATCTGCCGGGAGATCATCTCCGCCTGGTCGGCGGCGAGTTGCTCGCCGGTGGCGGTCTCCGAGAGACCCTTCGGCAGCGCCTTGTCCAGCTCGGCGCGCAGCGCGGCCTGGCTGACGCCGGGCTTCGCCGTCACGTCGATCTCGTGGTAGGTGCCGGGCTTGCCGAACAGCTTCTGCGCGGTGGCGGTGTCGAAGAGGGCGAGGCTGCCGCCGGCCGCGACGTTGCCGTCGTCGGTGGTGAACACGCCGGTGATCCTCGGGGTGAGGACGGGGCCGTTCACCGAGATCCGTACGGTGTCGCCGACCTCGTACCCGGTGCGCTTCGCGGTCGCGGAGTCGATGAGCACCTCGCCGTCGCCCTTCGGTGCGCGCCCCTCCGCGAGCGGGTAGCGCGCGTCCTTCGCACCCCAGTAGTTCCCGCCTTCCGACTGGAAGCCGCCGCCGGCCAGCTTGCCGTCCTTGCCGGCGATCGCGGTGAAGCCGCGTACGACGCCGACGGCGGAGGCGGCGCCCGGCACGTGCGCGCTGCGGTCGAGCACCGCGTCGGTGAGGTCGGGGAGTTTGCTGATCCGGTTGCCCTCGTCCTCCGGGACCCTGGGCGTGACGGCGACGTCGACGTGGTCGAAGCCCTTGGCGGAGCTCTTCTGGAGCGCCTCGGAGATGGTGTTGGTGAAGACCAGGGTCCCCGACACGAAGGCCACGCCGAGCATCACGGCGAGCACGGTCATCAGGAGCCGGGCCTTGTGCGCGGAGACATTGCGCAAGGCGGTACGGAACATGGGTTTCTTCAGTCCAGGTGGTCCGGAGGTCGGAAGGCGATCAAGTCGCCCTGAGGCAAGGGGAGTGACGTTTCGTCAGCTCGTGCGGCCCTTGGTGTCGAACCGCTTCATGCGGTCCAGCACCGACTCGGCGGTCGGCCCGTGGACCTCGTCGACGATCCGGCCGTCCGCGAGGAAGACCACCCGGTCCGCGTAGGCGGCGGCCACCGGGTCGTGGGTCACCATCACCACCGTCTGCTTCAGTTCGCGCACCGAGTTGCGCAGGAAGCCCAGCACCTCGGCGCCGGAGCGCGAGTCGAGGTTTCCGGTCGGCTCGTCACCGAAGATGATCTCCGGCCGGGAGGCGAGGGCGCGGGCCACGGCGACGCGCTGCTGCTGGCCGCCGGAGAGCTGCGAGGGCCGGTGGCCGAGCCGGCCGGACAGGCCCACCATCTCGATCACCGTGTCGAGCCACTGCTTGTCCGGCTTGCGGCCCGCGATGTCCATCGGGAGGGTGATGTTCTCCAGGGCGGTGAGCGTGGGCAGCAGGTTGAACGCCTGGAAGATGAAGCCGATCTTGTCCCGGCGCAGCTTGGTGAGGTGCTTGTCCTTCAGGGAGCCCAGCTCGGTGTCGCCGATGCGCACGGAGCCGGAGGAGAAGGTGTCGAGGCCGGCGACGCAGTGCATGAGCGTCGACTTGCCCGAGCCGGAGGGCCCCATGATCGCGGTGAACTCGGCACGCCGGAAGTCGACGGAGACCCGGTCCAGGGCGACCACCCGGGTCTCGCCCTCCCCGTACGTCTTCGACAGGTCCGTGGCGCGTGCGGCCACGTCGGTGGTCCGGTCGGCGAGGGGGGCAGTGGTCACGGGTGGGGCTCCTGTCGGGACGAGGGTGGTGCCGGGTTTACGTGATCCATCGTCGCGGCCCCCTGCCGCCGTGTAGTCACCCGTTGTTCCGGTTCCGAAGGCCGACTCCGGTCGGACCGGAGCACGCCACGTCATACCTGGGGATGACACGCGACCCCGACGGGGTCAAACGTCAAGAACCGGTGGAGCACCCTCGTTCGTACGGTGAAATTCCGTCATTCCGCATACAGGGCCGATGCTCGCAGGGGACGCTACTGGCAAGTGCGGATGGACAGTTCACGGGGCTGATGCACCCTCAGACGTCAATAAAATAAGACAACATCGGTTCGCTGGGCCGGTGTTCGAGGGGCGCGTCCCGATAGGGTCGGAGCTTCAGCGCGGAGCCCATGGCCTGCCCGGATGGTGGAATGCAGACACGGCGAGCTTAAACCTCGCTGCCCCTCGCGGGCGTACCGGTTCAAGTCCGGTTCCGGGCATCTCCGACGCCTGCCGACACGTCCGTGTCGTTGCATCCTCCATGGAGGCCTTGACCGCCTCACCCGCCGACGGGCCGTCCGTGCGCACAACCATTGACACCGGCTGACTCCGCGCCCAGACTCGCGTCCAGCATAAGTGAAGAAAACTTCACTGTGCGAACCGTGTGCAACGCGTGAACGATGAAGCGCGTGAACACCGACCGCCGTGGCGGCGACGCCCCGTCGAAGGGAACGCCCGATGCGCACCACCGTCGGCATCATCGGCGCCGGCCCCGCCGGCCTGCTTCTCGCCCGCCTCCTGCACGTCGCCGGCATCGACTCCGTCGTCCTGGAGAGCCGCGACCGCGCCTACGTCGAGCAGCGTCAGCGCGCCGGGATCCTGGAGCAGGGCACGACGGACGTGCTGCGCGCGGCCGGCGCCGGCGAGCGCATGGACCGGGAAGGGCTGCGCCACGACGGCGTCGAGCTGCGGTTCGCCCGGCGGCGCCACCGGGTGGACTTCCCCGCCCTGACCGGCGGCCGGTCGGTGACCGTCTACGCGCAGACCGAGGTGTGCAAGGACCTCATCGCCCTCCAGTCGAAGGAGGGCGGCCCGCTGCTCTTCGAGGCGGAGGCGCTCGCCGTCGAGGACGCCGGCACCGACCGCCCCCGCGTCCCCTTCCGGCACGAGGGCCGCGAGGACGTCCTCGTCTGCGACTACGTCGTCGGCTGCGACGGCTTCCGGGGAGTCTCCCGCCGGGCCGTCCCCGCCGGAACCGGCCGCGTCTTCGAACGGACGTACCCCTTCGGCTGGCTCGGCGTCCTCGCCGACGTGCCGCCCTTCCACGACGAACTGGTCTACGCCCGCCACGACCGCGGCTTCGCCCTGCTGTCCATGCGCTCCCCCGTCGTCTCACGCCTCTACCTCCAGGTGCCGCGGGACACCGACGCCCGGTCCTGGAGCGACGACGCGATCTGGGCGGAGCTGGAGCGCCGCTTTGCCACCGACGACGACTGGCGGCTGGAGCGCGGGCCCATCACCCAGAAGTCGGTCACCCCCATGCGCTCCTTCGTCCACGAGCCCATGCGGTACGGCCGTCTCTTCCTGGCCGGCGACGCCGCGCACATCGTGCCGCCGACCGGCGCCAAGGGCCTGAACCTGGCCGTCGGCGACGTCGTCACCTTCGCGCGCGCCCTGGCCCACCGCCGGCTCACCGGTTCGGCGGAACTGCTCGACGCGTACTCCGCCACCTGCCTGCGCCGCGTCTGGCAGGCCGAGCGTTTCTCCCACGACATGACGACGCTCCTCCACCGCGCCCCCGGCGGCGACCCCTTCGACGACCGCCTCCAGCTCGCCCGCCTGGAGCGCCTCGCCTCCTCACGCGCCGCCGATACCGACCTCGCCGAGGCGTACACCGGCTTCCCGTTCGAGTGACGCCGGCAGCCGGACGCGGACCACGCGCGCGTGTGTGATCTCCGACCGGTTCCGGACGTGTACCGGAACGGTCATGAATGACGCCGGGCGATGCCGGGAATCAAGCGGGGACATAGCGTGTTGCGCAGCACGACGAGGGAAAGATCCTCCCCAAGCAGTAGGGTCAATCCTTTGCCTACCTATTACTCTTGAGCCAAGGCCACGCTGTGTGGCCATGGAGGAGTGAAATGAGGAGCAACAACCCGGTCTTCTCGCGACGGGGGTTCAGCCGCGACAACGGCTACGCGGGCTTCAACGCCGCGCCGCAGGCCGGGGGTCCCGCTGGCGGTACGCAGCAGGGCAATCCTTACGCCCAGCCGGCCGGCAACCCGTACGCGCAGAACCCTTACGCCCAGCAGGATCTGCAGTACGGCGCCCCGCAGACCCCGGTCACCGCCCGCGGCGTGATGACCATGGACGACGTGGTCGCGCGCACCGCCATGACCCTCGGCACGGTGGTCGTCACCGCCGTCCTGTCGTGGCTGCTGCTGCCGGTCGACGAGGCCAACCTCGGCAAGTCGTACGCCATCGGCGTCGGCGCCGGCCTGGTGGCCATGGTGCTGGCGCTGGTCCAGTCCTTCAAGCGCCGTCCCACGCCCGCGCTGATCCTGTCGTACGCCGCCTTCGAGGGCGTCTTCCTCGGCGTGATCTCCAGCGCGGTGTCCACGTACATCGCGGACGGCGTCGTCGCCCAGGCGGTCCTCGGCACCATGGCGGTCTTCGCCGGCGTGCTGGTGGCCTACAAGGCGGGCTGGATCCGCGTCAACCGCCGCTTCTACGGCTTCGTGATGGCGGCCGCGCTCGGCTTCGTGCTGCTGATGGCCGTGAACATGCTGTTCGCCGTCTTCGGCGGCGGTGACGGTCTCGGCTTCCGCAGCGGCGCCCTCGGCATCGTCTTCGGCGTCATCGGCATCATCCTCGGCGCCTGCTTCCTCGCCCTCGACTTCAAGCAGGTCGAGGACGGCGTGGCCTACGGCGCCCCGCGCGAGGAGGCCTGGCTCGCGGCCTTCGGTCTCACGCTGACGCTGGTGTGGATCTACATGGAGTTCCTGCGGCTGCTGTCCATCCTGAACAGCGACTGACGAACCCCCCTCGAGAACGCCCGAGGCGCCCGGCCGGAGAATCTCCGGCCGGGCGCCTCGCGTTGGTGAGGGGCCGCTCTCAGAGCAGCTTGCGCGCCGCCCTCCTCAGGTCGTACTCATGGATGATCGCCTTGGCATGGCCGTACGAGAGGTTGTGCTCGTAGCGCAGCCAGCTGACCTTCTCCTCGAAGCGGAGAGCAGGGCCTTCGTCGACGGTGCGCAGCCAGTCGGCGACTTCACGACCGGTGCAGTGGGGGATGCGGGCTAGCAGGTTGCGATGGGTCTCCTCGGAGAAGACTTGGGACATCGGCGCCTCCGGTACGCATGGGTGTAAGCCGGTCCTACAGGTCACCGTGCCTGAGCGTTCGCCGGTTGGCAACAGTCCGGGCACGGCGCTGTACGCTCACCGCGTGGTTGATACGACGCCTTTGATCCGTGCGGTGGATCACTTTGCCGATCGTTTGCGGGCGGCGCCGCAGTCCCGGCTCCAGCGGGGCGCCGCCGCGGAGGCGCTGGCGCTGGCCAGGGAGTTGGCCCGCTGGACGCAACGCGTGGAGGAACCCGGCACAGAGCCCCGCGAGATGCCCGACGCCGGCATGTTCGCCGCCGCCGACCAGATCACCGTCGCGGGTCACGACCTGGCCGTCGCGCTGACGGACGCCGACGACATCGCGGAGGCGGTGCGGCTGGTGGAGGAGGCCCAGAAACGGGCCGGCGTCTGAGGAAGGGTCGCTCAGAGGCTCGCTATGACCCGGTCCGCCAGGATGTAGACGCTCTCCCCGCCGCAGGCGAAGGTCAGCGTGTACGCGCCGGAGATGCCGGAGCCGCCCAGGAGGTACGGGGTCTCGCCGGCCGCGAGGGCCGTGGAGAGCCGGTCCGCCGTCTCACGGTGGCCCGGGGTCATGCACAGCGTGGTGCCGTCGGCGAAGACGTACACGTCGAGGGTGCCCAGCGGGCCCGGGCGGACGTCGGTCAGCTCGGTGCGGGAGGCGGCCAGATCCTCCAGCGCCGCGACCGTGCGCTCGTGGTCGTCGACGACCGGCGACTGCACCGGGACGAAGTCCGGGTGGGAGGGGTGACGGCGGCGGGCCGCGGCCAGCTCGGCGGACTCCCCGGCGAACTCGTCGTTCTCCCCGGTCGGCTCGCTCACCGGCTCCAGGTGCTCCAGACCCACCAGGTCCGCCTGCCGGGGCAGGAACAGCTCGCTGTCGGGCAGGCCCAGCAGGGAGGGCGCGTCGGAGGCGTCACGGGCCTCCTGCGCGGCCCAGAACGCGCGCGCCTCGGCCAGCTCCCGCTCCCGCTCCTCCGCGAGCGCCTCGGCGACCGCGGCGCGTATCCCGTCCGTGTCCGCCGTGGTCCGGGCGGCCGGTACGAGACCCTGCGTCCCGGCGGTGTTCCGGCCGTTCTCGGCGAGCTGGACGTGCAGGGCCGCGACATCACGGCGCAGTTGCAAGAGGGTGCGCAGGACGGCGACACCCACGGCGCCCGTGGCGGCCGTGGTGACCAGCAAGGCGATCGGCAAGGCGCTCACTGACGTACTCCCGGTTTCAAGTCGACCCCCGACTTCCTACATCAGCTTGAAGGGCGGACTATCCAGCTGTCAGTGCGTAACGTCACGAAACGGACAGGACTTTGGCCCGGCGCCCGTGGGTGAATCTGCTCTGAGCTGCGTAAATCCCTACGGCGAGGGAGATAGGTCACATCCTGGGGGAGATTGGATCACAGAACGGCCCGGAATCCAGGGGTTTCCCGGACTCCGGGCCATCGGCTCACGGTGGGTGCCTCGGCGGCTACCGAGAGGTCGTCACGAGCCTCAGCTGAGGCGCTCGATGACCATCGCCATGCCCTGACCGCCGCCGACGCACATCGTCTCCAGGCCGAACTGCTTGTCGTGGAACTGGAGGGAGTTGATGAGCGTGCCGGTGATGCGGGCGCCCGTCATGCCGAAGGGGTGGCCGACGGCGATGGCGCCGCCGTTGACGTTCAGCTTGTCCAGGTCGATGCCGAGCTCCCGGTAGGAGGGGATCACCTGGGCGGCGAACGCCTCGTTGATCTCGACCAGGTCGATGTCGTCGATGGTGAGACCGGCGCGGCGCAGGGCCTGCTGGGACGCCTCGACCGGGCCGAGGCCCATGATCTCGGGGGAGAGGCCGGAGACACCGGTCGACACGATGCGGGCGAGCGGGGTGAGGCCCAGCTCGCGGGCCTTGGTGTCGCTCATGACGACGACCGCGGCGGCGCCGTCGTTGAGGGGGCAGCAGTTGCCGGCGGTGACCAGGCCGTCGGGGCGGAACACCGGCTTCAGGCCCTGGACGCCTTCGAGGGTGACGCCGGCGCGCGGACCGTCGTCCTGGCTGACGACCGTGCCGTCGGGCAGCGTCACCGGGGTGATCTCGCGCGCCCAGAAGCCGTTCTTGATGGCTTCCTCGGCGAGGTTCTGGGAGCGGACGCCGAACTCGTCCATGTCCTGGCGGGTGATGCCCTTGGCGCGGGCGAGGTTCTCCGCGGTCTGGCCCATCGCGATGTACGGGTCGGGCAGCAGGCCGTCCTCGCGCGGGTCGTGCCAGGAGGTGCCCTCCTGCTGCGCGGTCGCCTCCGTGCGGGCCTCGGCCTCGGCGAAGAGGGGGTTGTGGGTGCCCGGCATGTCGGAGGTGCCGTTGGCGTAGCTGGAGACCATCTCGACGCCGGCCGAGATGAAGACGTCGCCCTCGCCGGCCTTGATGGCGTGCAGGGCCATGCGGCTGGTCTGCAGCGAGGAGGAACAGTAGCGGGTGATCGTGCAGCCGGGCAGGTGGTCCATGCCCATCTGCACGGCGACGATCCGGCCCAGGTTGTGGCCCTGCTGGCCGCCGGGGAGGCCGCAGCCGAGCATCAGGTCGTCGATGTCCCTCGGGTCCAGCTCTGGGATCTTGGCGAGCGCCGCCTGGATGATCGTGGCGGTGAGGTCGTCCGGGCGCAGGTCCTTGAGGGAGCCCTTGACGGCGCGGCCGATGGGGGAGCGGGCGGTCGAGACGATGACGGCTTCGGGCATCACGGCTCCATTGGCATGCGGGGATTCTTCGTACCGGTTGGCTGGTTGGGAAGTTACCGGTACGTATGGCCCGGGTCACGAGGATGCCGGTGTGACCCTGACCGCAATTTACTAAGCGCTTGCTTTGGCCTTCGGACGCCGGACCGGCTGGGTCGGTCCCGCTTTTCTGCCGAGCGAGTCGGGTGGTGGGTGGGCACAGGTCGGGGGTCTGGGGGCGGAGCCCCCAGGGGGTGGCGGGGCCGAGCCCCCCGTCACGGGGACGGGGTGGCTGGGGTGGGTTCCTGTTCGGGGACCCTGCGGCGGCGGCGTCGCTTCAGCAGGGCCCACGGCCCCCGAGGCCCCGTCGGCATCGCCGCCGTGACCTCGGTGCCGGCCTCCGCCGCAGCCTCCGCCGCGGCCCGGGCCACCGGCAGGAAACCCTCGCGGCGGAAGGCGTCCGGCCGCTCCTCCTCCGCCGGCCACAGCCCCAGCGCCGCACAGACCGTCGGCAGCACCGCCATCGCCGCCGTGGCGTACCCCTCCGCCGAAGGGTGGTAGTGGTCCGGCCCGAACAACTCCCGCGGGTTCGCCTCGAACTCCGGCCCCAGCAGGTCGCCCAGCGACACCGTGCGCCCGCCCTGCTCGATCACGCCGATCGTCTGGGCCGCCGCCAGCTGACGGGAGGCGCGCCGGGCCAGCCAGCGCAGGGGCTGCCCGACCGGCTCGATCGTGCCCAGGTCGGGACAGGTGCCGACGACCACCTCCGCACCGGCGGTGCGCAGCCGCCGTACCGCCGCGGACAGATGCCGTACCGAACGGGTGGGCGGCATGCGCTGGGTGACGTCGTTCGCGCCGATCATGATCACGCACACGTCGGGCACCCGGCCCGCGTTGCCGAGGACCGCCGCGACCTGCCGGTCGAGATCGTCGGACTGGGCGCCGGGCAGCGCCACGTTCCGCAGCTTCACCGGCCGCTCCGCCACCGCCGCCAGCCCCGACGCCAGCAGCGCCCCCGGCGTCTGCCCCGCCCGGTGGACGCCCTGGCCCGCCGCCGTGGAGTCGCCGAGCAGCGTCAGCCGCAGCGCCTCCTCGCCGGGGACCGCGTACGCCCTGCCGTACAGACCGTCCGCGTGCGGAACACGCGGATGCGCCCCGTTGCCGTTCACGTGGCGTCGCGCCAACTGCGCCTCCGCCAGCAGCAGCCCGACCACCGCCGCGCCGGCCAGACCGATCCCGCCTCCGCCGTAGGCCGCGCCGGCCGCGATGCGCCGGGCCACCCTTGCCCTGGACATGCTCGTCATGCCTCGACGCCACCTCCTCGTGTCCGTACACCCACTCCTTGCCCCGTACGGACCGTCGGCCAATCTCGACGGTGAGTGAACGTGCGGGGCACGCCTTAGGCTGGCGGGACCACTTCGACACAGTCTTTGCAAGCAACCGGAGACAACGGTGCATTTCCACGACTCGATGATCAGCCTCGTCGGCAACACCCCGCTGGTCAGGCTCAACAACGTCACCAAGGGCATCAAGGCCACCGTCCTGGCCAAGGTGGAGTACTTCAACCCCGGCGGCTCCGTGAAGGACCGCATCGCGCTGCGCATGATCGAGGCGGCCGAGCAGAGCGGAGAGCTCAAGCCCGGGGGGACCATCGTCGAGCCGACCAGCGGCAACACCGGCGTGGGGCTGGCCATCGTGGCCCAGCAGAAGGGGTACAAGTGCATCTTCGTGTGCCCCGACAAGGTGAGCACCGACAAGATCAACGTACTGCGCGCCTACGGCGCCGAGGTCGTCGTCTGCCCCACCGCCGTCGACCCCGAGCACCCGGACTCGTACTACAACGTCTCCGACCGGCTGGTGCGCGAGACGCCGGGCGCGTGGAAGCCCGACCAGTACTCCAACGCCAACAACCCGCTCTCCCACTACCACTCCACCGGCCCGGAGCTCTGGGAGCAGACCGAGGGGCGGATCACCCACTTCGTGGCCGGCGTCGGCACGGGCGGCACCATCTCCGGCACCGGCCGCTACCTGAAGGAAGCCAGCGACGGCAAGGTCAAGGTCGTGGGCGCGGACCCCGAGGGCTCCGTCTACTCGGGCGGCTCCGGGCGGCCGTACCTCGTCGAGGGCGTCGGTGAGGACTTCTGGCCGACCGCCTACGACCGGACCGTCGCCGACGAGATCGTGCCCGTGTCCGACAAGGACTCCTTCCAGATGACGCGCCGTCTGGCCAAGGAGGAGGGGCTGCTCGTCGGCGGTTCCTGCGGCATGGCCGTCGTCGCCGCGCTCCGGGTCGCCGAACGGCTCGGCCCCGACGACGTGGTCGTCGTCCTGCTGCCCGACAGCGGCCGCGGCTACCTGAGCAAGATCTTCAACGACGAGTGGATGGCGGACTACGGCTTCCTCGAGGACGAGGGCCCCAGCGCCCGCGTCGCCGACGTCCTCAACGACAAGGTGCACGGCGCCATGCCCTCCCTCGTGCACATGCACCCGGACGAGACGGTCGGCCAGGCCATCGAGGTGCTGCGCGAGTACGGCGTCTCGCAGATGCCCGTCGTCAAGCCCGGCGCCGGTCACCCGGACGTCATGGCCGCCGAGGTCGTCGGCTCGGTCGTCGAACGCGAGCTGCTGGACGCCCTGTTCAGCAAGAAGGCCTCGCTCGAGGACCCGCTGGAGAAGCACATGTCGGCCCCGCTGCCGCAGGTCGGCTCCGGTGAGCCGGTCGGCGACCTGATGTCCGTGCTGGGCTCGGCGGACGCGGCGATCGTCCTCGTGGAGGGCAAGCCCACCGGCGTCGTCAGCCGCCAGGACCTGCTGGCCTTCCTGGCCAAGGGCGGCAAGTGACGGCGAACGTCCGGTGAACCGCCGGTTCCGCGGCGGACGTTCGCGTTCATTCGCCGAGCCGGCGGACTTCGCGGAAGTGGTACGAGCGCGTCACGTCCGCGCAGCACCCGCTTAACACGCGTCCGGCACATTGGTGGGTGTCGGCAGGGCAGCGGAGACACCTCCCAGGCGCAGAGCACCGGGAAGGCTCCCGGCCCCGGCCGGCACCCGAACGGCGTCAAGGACCTCCGGAGCGGCTCCCGGACCTCCATGGACGCCACGGACGCGGGGGCCCGGCCCGACCCGGCCCGCGTCCCTCGCGGGGACCGCCGTCGTCCCGCCCCCCGATACGGGGGTGCGGCGGTCCCCGCGCACACCTCTCGCGAGCCCGCGGCTCGCTCAGTCCTCCCAGCCGCCCTCGCGCGACCTGCCGCGCAGGCGCCCGCCGAACAGGTTCGGATGTGCGCGGGCGGCCTGGACCACGTTGACGCCCACGATGCCCGCCCAGGCGACGATCAGGCCCGGCAGGCCGGCGTTGGCCGCGCCGATCGCCGACAGCGGGATCGCCAGCACCAGCGAGACGATGCCGAAGCCGAAACGCTCACCCCAGGAGTCCCGCTCCTCGGCTGCCCGACCGCCCCGGGCCGTCGCCACCTGCTGCTCCGCGAACTGACGGCGCACCCGGCGCTCGACCGCGCCGTCGATCCGCAGGTCCACCTTCTCCAGGAACGAGTCCACCAGCGCCGACTCGTACTCCTCACCCAGCTCCCTGCGCGCCTTGAGGGCGGCGTCAAGCTCCTTCTTCAGCTCGGTGTCCTGTGCGTCCATGCTGGTCTCCCGTCCCGTCATGCCTCAACGGTAGGAACGGGCCGGGCCGGTGGCACTGGGGCTGTCCCCCGTCTTCGCCCGAAGCGGGCGGGAGCACCGGCGTCCGTCGCCTTGCCTGGCTGTATAGCGTCATGCAGAGTTCTGGGTGAGTGAATAGACGACCGGGTGCGGAGGGGGAGCGGCATGGGCGAGGGCGGCGGCGCGGACCGGGGGACGGGAGGCGGCGTGGGGGAGAGTCCCGCCGGGCGGCTCCAGGCGCTGTTCGAGGGGCACCGGCTGACCCCGACCCAGCGGCGCATCGCGCACAGCATGGTGCGGCGCGCCGCCGACGTGCCGTTCCTGTCCAGCGTCGAGCTGGCCGAGCTGGCCGGGGTCAGCCAGCCCTCCGTCACCCGCTTCGCGGTCGCCCTCGGCTTCGACGGCTACCCCGCCCTGCGCAGGCACCTGCGAGAGGTCGCGCCGGCCGAACAGCCCGCGGGCGGCGTCCCGTACAACGAGTACCAGCAGGCCGTCGAGGCCGAGATCGAGAACCTGCGGCACCTCGCGCAGGTGCTCGCCGACCCGAGGCCCGTGGAGCGGGCGGGGCGGCTCCTCGCCGCCTCACGGCCGCTGCCGGTGCTCGGCCTGCGCGCCGCCGCCGCCCAGGCCCACGGCTTCGCGTACTTCGCCGCCAAGGTCCACCCGGACGTACGGCTGCTGCACGAGGGCGGCACCATGCTGCACGACCGGGTCGACGCGGCCGTACACGCGGGCGCCACCGCCCTGCTTTGCTTCGCGCTGCCACGCCACCCCCGCGAGGTCGTCGACGCCCTCGCCTACGCCAAGGAGGCGGGGCTGACCGTGGTGACGGTCGCCGACTCCGCCTTCGCGCCCGTCGCCAAGGTCTCCGACCTGCTGCTGCCGGCCGCCGTCGGCACCGGCCTCGCCTTCGACACGGCGTGCGCGCCGATGCTGCTCGGGCGGGTGCTGCTGGAGGCGATGTGCGACGGCCTGCCGGAGGCCCAGGCCCGCTTGGAGGAGTTCGACGCCAGGGCGGCGGCGCGAGGGCTGTTCGTGGACTGACGGCATCGCCGGGCCGTCCTGGAGTGACGAACCGGCGCCGTCGTTCTCATGTCCGTCTCACGTTTCCTGGCTACCGTGCTCGACCAGCGTCATGCGTACGGGAGTTGTCGAGGCGACGAGGAGGCGGGACGTGGCACGCGGGGATCACAGAGCTCAGGGTCTGGCTCGGGTGGCCGTCGTCGTACGGGCCGGGGCCGGCCCGCTGTGGTGGGCCGGTGTGATCGCGGCCGGGGCCGGCGTCCTGCCGCCCGGCTTCACGGGCCGGCGGATCGGGGTGCTGGCCGGGGCGGCGCTGTTCCTCGTCGCCGCCGCGGTCGTGGCGCTGACGCGGCGTGGGCGGTACGCGGAACTCGCGCGCGGCGCGGTCCGCGCGGGCCGGCACGACGTCCTCCAGGACCGCGCGGTGACCGCACGGGTGTGGCGCCGCGGGCACCGCTGGTGGCTCCTGCTCGCCTTCGCCGCCGCGCTGGGCAGCGCGTTCGCCGTGCCCGCCGCCGGCGGGCTGCTGCTCGCCGGGTGCGGTGCGGGGCTCCGGCTGAAGGCCGCCTGGCTCGGGCGACGGGAGCGGGCCGGGGACCTGCTGCTGTGGGTGCGGGTCGACCGGCTCTCCGCGAACGGCGGCCGTCCCGCCGGCAAGGCGGTCGAGGTCTACCGCAGCACGGGCATCGCGGCGGGCGACGCGGCCCCCGGTGGAGCCCGCCGCCGCACCGCGGCACTCGTGTAGGCGCTGCGCGCCGCTCAGACCTCCAGGTCCTCCTCGATCTTGCGCAGTTGGTGGCGGGCCATCGCCAGGTTGGCCCGCTTGGCGTCCAGCACCAGGTAGAGGAAGAGACCGTTGCCGCCGCGACCGCTGATCAGCCGGATCAGGTGGTACTGGTCGGACAGCGTGATCAGGATGTCCTCGATCTGCGCCTTCAGCCCCAGGTGCTCCATGGTGCGCATCTTGGCGCGCACCACGTCCGTGTTGCCCGCGGCGGCCACATTGAGGTCGAAGGTCTTCCCGCCGCCCATGGTGCCCAGCGCCATGCCGCTGGTGTAGTCGACGAGCGCGACGCCGTTGGCGCCCTCGATGGTGGCCAGGGCTTCCTTCAGCGCGGTTTCGGTGTTGGCCATGGCTGGATCTCCTCGTTGTCCGTGATCTGTGGGTTCTGCCTGTGCTGGCTGTGCGGGCCGGGGTCACCGGGCGGTCGGCCCGGCCGGCCGGTGGTCTGGCGGCGCGTGTTCCGGCTCCTGGGGGGCGCCGCCGTCCCCTTCGGAGCGGGGGGCCCGGCGTCGACCAGCTCCCCGATGCGGACGCCGGCCCGGCGGGCCTCCAGGTGCAGCCGGCCGACGTTGACGCGGTCCTGCGCGAGCACCGTCAGCACGGCGCTCTTGCCCGCCGCGTAGGTGGCGACGTAGCCGTACACCCCGCGCACGAGCAGCTCGCGGAAGTCGCCCTGCCCGGTCGCGTCGGCCATCCGCACCGCCACCCCGAGGGCCGTGGAGGTGAGCGCGGCCACGCTCTCGGCCTCCACGCCCGGTGTGTCGTGGGCCAGGACGAGCCCGTCCACGCCCGCCGCGAGCGCCCCGGTCAGCTGGGGCACCCGGGCCCGCAGCCGACGCAGCTCGGCGCGGATGTCGGGCTCCGCCGCCATCAGCTCGCTCCTCTCGGCGCGCGGTCGCTGCCGTTCAAAGGGCCTCCAGCGCATCCCTGAGCCTCTTCAGCAACGTGATGTCGGGGTCGTTGACGCGCGGCAGGGCCAGGCCCGGCGCGGGGAGCGGGACGGGCGGCGGGAACTGGGCGGTGAGCAGCCCCGCCGCCGCCAGCCGGCGGACGTCCACCAGCGTCGCGAAGGCCTGCCGGCCCAGCTCGCGGGCGATGTCCGACGCGGTGCGCGCCCCGTCCACCAGCGCCAGCACCGCGCGCTGCCGGGCGGTGAGCCCCGGTGCGGCGACGGGCTCGGCAGGCAGCAGCGGCGCGCTGTCCGGCAGCGGGTCGGGCCACAGCCGGTCCAGCAGCTCGCGGCGGCGCAGCGTCTCCCGCTCCACCGCGGCCACCGGCACCGGCCGCAGGACGCCGAACCAGTTCCCGGGGCCGTAGCGGAAGCGGCCCGGTGTGCTGCTCGGGGCGAGGGCGAAGTACGCCGCGTCGAACATCGCTCCCAGATGGCACAGTTCCAGCGCGCCCCGGCCGATCAGGCCGGCCTCCAGCAGCAGCCCGGCGGCGCCCCGCTCCTCGTCGGCGTGTTCCACCGCATCCCGCCAGACGCCGGGATCGAGCGTGCCGTGGGTCAGCAGCAGCACCTCCAGACCAGGGGAGTGGGAGCTCTCGGCGTGCACCACCCAGCCGTCGGCGAGATAGATCGCGCCGCGCTCGCGCTCCAGGACGCCGGTGGCGCGCTCGGCGGCGAGCCGGCTCAGCATCGGGGAGACACCGCCGGCGTGGTCGCGGGCCGCCGCTCTGTCCCGCACCGGCAGCCGGGGCGGCGGGGTGGTGTCCACGACCGTCATCCCAGCACCAGCCGTCCGGCCATCTCGCCCAGCCGGATCCGGGCCAGGGCGAGATTGCCGTCCGGCCGGGCCAGCCACACGTGCAGGAACACACTGCTGTCGAAGGACGTCGGCACGAACCGCAGGACGTGGTAGCTGTCCCGGTTGCTGATGATCAGGTCCTCCACCGGGGGGTCCGCGTCCGCGTCCGTCTCCGGGGTGAACGCCCGTTGTTCGGCCGTGAGCCGTGCGACCTCCGCGGCCTCGGCGGCCGCCGCCTCGTGGTCGCCGCCCGGGAACTCTCCGACCGCGCCCAGGGCCAGCCCGCTGGTCCAGTCGACCAGTGCGGCCCCCCGGGCTCCGGGCAGGCGCATGGCCTCCAGGAGACACTCGTCGATTCCGGGCACCGTTGGCTCCCCTCCCGCCTGCGGTTCGGCTGAGTGAGGAAGAAGCTACGCAACGTGTCCGCGTTGAGGGAGTGTTCTGGCATTTTCCAGCGGAACATGCGCCCCGGTGACTAGTGTGGGTCGACTGACCCCGATTTCTCCCCGCCCGTTCAACACCGCGCCCGGGGCGTGCGCCAAGGGGGTTGCGAGGGTACTGCGGGTGGTGAGTGGCGGTGCCGCGCGCCCCCTGTTTCCGTGCGCCCCGGTTTCGGCGCCACCCATTTCCCGTCTCCGGGCTTCGTGCTTCCCGGCTCCTTCCTGCCCGGCCCGGGGGCTCCGTCATGCCGCCGGTGTGTTGACTAGTCCTATTCAGACGTCCAGGATGTGAATAGACACAGCAACACTCCGCCGGGACCATCCCATCCGCAAGGAGGCAGACCATGTCAGGACCCCGCCCCGTACGAGCGCCCCGCGGTACGGAACTGAGCGCCCTGGGATGGCAGCAGGAAGCCGCCCTGCGGATGCTGCAGAACAACCTCGACCCCGAGGTCGCCGAGCACCCCGACAAGCTCGTCGTCTACGGCGGCACCGGCAAGGCGGCCCGCGACTGGCGCTCCTTCGACGCGATGGTCCGCACGCTCAGGACGCTCAAGCAGGACGAGACCATGCTCGTCCAGTCCGGCCGCCCCGTCGGCGTCATGCAGACCCACGAGTGGGCCCCGCGCGTCCTCATCGCCAACTCCAACCTCGTCGGCGACTGGGCCAACTGGGAGGAGTTCCGCCGCCTGGAGCAGCTCGGGCTGACCATGTACGGCCAGATGACCGCCGGCTCCTGGATCTACATCGGCACCCAGGGCATCCTCCAGGGCACCTACGAGACCTTCGCCGCCGTCGCCGCCAAGAAGTTCGGCGGCTCCCTCGCCGGCACCGTCACCCTCACCGCCGGCCTCGGCGGCATGGGCGGCGCCCAGCCGCTCGCCGTCACGATGAACGACGGTGTGGCGATCTGCATCGACTGCGACCCGCGCGCCATCGAGCGCCGCATCGAGCACCGGTACCTCGACGTGAAGGCCGACTCCCTCGACCACGCCCTCCAGCTGGCGACCGAGGCGCGCGACGCCCGCCGCCCGCTGTCCATCGGCGTCCTCGGCAACGCCGCCGTACTGGTCCCGCAGCTCCTCGCCATGGGCGCCCCGATCGACATCGTCACCGACCAGACCTCCGCCCACGACCCGCTGGCCTACCTGCCCACCGGGATCGCCTTCGAGGACATGGCCGACGCCGCCGCCAAGGACCCGGCCGGCTTCACCGCCCGCGCGCGGGAGTCGATGGCACGGCACGTCGAGGCGATGGTCGGCTTCCAGGACGCCGGCGCCGAGGTCTTCGACTACGGCAACTCCATCCGCGGCGAGGCGCAACTCGCCGGGTACGAGCGGGCGTTCGCCTTCCCCGGTTTCGTCCCCGCCTACATCCGCCCGCTGTTCTGCGAGGGCAAGGGCCCCTTCCGCTGGGCGGCCCTGTCCGGCGAGGCCTCCGACATCGCCAAGACCGACAAGGCGATCCTCGACCTCTTCCCGGAGAACGAGTCCCTGGCCCGCTGGATCAAGCTCGCCGGCGAGCGCGTGCACTTCCAGGGCCTGCCCGCCCGTATCTGCTGGCTCGGCTACGGCGAGCGCGACAAGGCCGGCGAGCGGTTCAACGACATGGTCGCGAGCGGTGAGCTGGCGGCGCCGCTGGCGATCGGCCGCGACCACCTCGACTGCGGGTCCGTCGCCTCCCCCTACCGCGAGACCGAGGCCATGCTCGACGGCTCCGACGCGATCGCCGACTGGCCGCTGCTGAACGCCATGGTGAACGTCGCCTCCGGCGCCTCCTGGGTCTCCCTCCACCACGGCGGCGGCGTCGGCATGGGCCGGTCCATCCACGCGGGGCAGGTCTCCGTGGCCGACGGCACGAAGCTCGCCGGCGAGAAGATCCGGCGCGTGCTGACCAACGACCCCGGGATGGGCGTCATCCGGCATGTCGACGCCGGGTACGACATCGCGGAGTCGGTCGCCGACGATCGCGGCGTGCGGGTTCCGATGCGTGAAGGTGATCCCTCGTGACGGAGCGCGGCGACTCCCTGTCAGAAGCCCGGCCCCCGTCCCCGGACGCGGGCACCGGCGCCTCCTTCCAGGACATGTGGCGGGAGCTGGCCGCCGTCGGGCGGCACCCCGGGTCCGGCGGCTACCGCCGTTACGCCTGGACCGGTGCCGACGCAGAATGCCGGGCCTGGTTCCGGGCGCAGGCCGAGACGCGCGGCCTGACGTACGAGCTCGACCGCAACGGCAACCAGTGGGCGTGGCTCGGCGACCCCGCCGCCGGGGACGCCGTCGTGACCGGGTCGCACCTCGACTCCGTGCCCGACGGCGGCGCCTTCGACGGTCCCCTGGGCGTGGTGTCCTCCTTCGCCGCGCTCGACGAACTGCGCGGCCGGAACGCCCGGTTGGGCAAGCCCCTCGCCATCGTCAACTTCGCCGACGAGGAGGGCGCCCGCTTCGGCCTGGCCTGCGTCGGCTCCCGGCTCGCCGCCGGGCACCTCGGCGTCGAGCAGGCCCACCGGCTGACCGACGGCGACGGCGTCACGCTCCCGCGCGCCATGGAGGCGGCCGGTTACGACCCCGACGCCATCGGACCGGACCCGGAGCGGCTCGCCCGCATCGGCGCCTTCGTCGAACTCCACGTCGAGCAGGGCCGCGCCCTCGACCTCAGCGGCGACCCGGTCGGCATCGCCGCCGCCATCTGGCCGCACGGACGCTGGCGGTTCGACTTCCGCGGCGAGGCCAACCACGCCGGCACCACCCGGCTGACGGACCGGCGCGACCCGATGCTCCCGTACGCCGAGACCGTGCTCGCCGCCCGGCGCGAGGCGCGGCTCGCCGGAGCCGTCGCCACCTTCGGCAAGATCGCCGTGGAGCCCAACGGCGTCAACGCCATCCCCTCCCTGGTGCGCGGCTGGCTCGACTCCCGCGCCGCCGACCAGACGAGCCTGGACCAGGTGCTCGCCGGCGTCGAGAAGGCGGCCCGGGAGCACGCCGCCGCCCACGGCGTCGACCTCGACGTCGTCCGGGAGTCGTTCACACCCGTCGTCGAGTTCGACCACGCCCTGCGCGACGAACTGGCCCGCATCCTCGGCGAGAAGGCGGAGCCCGACCTCAAGGTGCCCGTCCTCGGCACCGGCGCGGGACACGACGCCGGGATCCTCTCGGGGAGCGTCCCGACCGCCATGCTGTTCGTGCGCAACCCCACGGGCGTCTCGCACTCCCCGGCCGAGTTCGCCGCCGAGGACGACTGCGTGGCCGGGGTGCGCGCACTCGCCGACGTACTGGAAGGGCTGGCCCACACGTGACCCCCGCACAGCCGACCCCCGGACAGCCGACCCCCGCACAGCCGACAAAGACGTACTGGCTGGAGCACGCCTGGCTCGACACGCGCGTCGAGCCGGGCGTCGTCCTCCAGACGCGGGACGGACGGATCACCGCCGTCCGCACCGACACCCCCGCCCCGCCGCCCGGCGCGGAGATTCTGCGCGGCCTCACCCTGCCCGGCCTGGCCAACGCCCACAGCCACGCCTTCCACCGCGCCCTGCGCGGCACCGTCCAGGTCGGCTCCGGCACCTTCTGGACCTGGCGCGAGGTCATGTACACCGTGGCCGACCGGCTCACCCCGGAGACCTACCACCGGCTGGCCCGCGCGGTGTACGCCGAGATGGCCCTCGCCGGTATCACCGCCGTCGGCGAGTTCCACTACGTCCACCACGCCCCCGGCGGCACCCCCTACGCCGACCCGAACGCGATGGGCGAGGCCCTCATAGAGGCCGCCGCCGACGCCGGCATCCGCATCACCCTCCTCGACACCGTCTACCTCTCCTCCGGCTTCGGACAGCCGCCCAACGCCCACCAGCTCCGCTTCCGCGACGGCAGCGCGGACGCCTGGGCCGAACGCTGTTCACTTCTCAAGGAACGGGATCACGCACGGATCGGTGCGGCCGTCCACTCCGTACGGGCCGTGCCAGCCGACCAGCTGGCGACCGTGGCCCGGTGGGCCGAGGAGCGCGGGGCTCCGCTGCACGTGCACCTGTCCGAGCAGACCGCCGAGAACGACGCCTGCCGTGAGGCCCACGGGTGCACGCCGACCCAGCTCCTCGCCGAGCACGGCGTCCTCGGCCCGCGCACCACAGGGGTCCACAACACCCACCTCACCGACGAGGACATCGCCCTCCTCGGCCGCTCCGGCACCGGCACCTGCATGTGCCCGACCACCGAACGGGACCTCGCCGACGGCATCGGCCCGGCCGCCGCCCTGCAGAAAGCGGGCTCGCCGCTCTCCCTCGGCTCCGACAGCCACGCCGTGATCGACCTGCTCGAAGAGGCCCGCGCGATGGAGCTGAACGAGCGCCTGCGCACCCGCACCCGGGGCCACTGGACCGCCGCCGCCCTGCTGCGCGCCGCCTCAGCCGACGGTCACGCGGCCCTGGGCCGCGACGACGCGGGCACGCTGGAGGCGGGCGCGGCGGCCGACTTCACGACGATCGCCCTCGACTCGGTCAGAACGGCAGGGCCGCTTCCGCGACTCGGCGCCGAGACGGCCGTATTCGCCGCGTCGGCAGCGGATGTGACGCACACGGTCGTGGCAGGGCGGCACATCGTGCGCGACGGGGTGCACCGGCTTGTACCGGATGTGCCGCGGGCCCTCGCGGACGCCGTCGCAGCCCTGCGCGGATGACGCCCCGCCGACCGCTCCCGCGCTCCGCTTCCGCCCCCGACCCCCATCCCACCGCCGACCAGGCCAGCAAGGACGCCATGAGCAACGCGACGACCGTCAGCCCCGCCCACTCCGCGAGCACCGCGAGCACGCTCATCACCAACATCGCCGCCCTGGTCACCAACGACCCCTCCCTGAGTGACAGTTCTCCCCTCGGACTGATCCAGGACGCGGCCGTCGTCATCGAAGGCGACCGTGTCGTGTGGACCGGTGAATCAAGCAAAGCACCCACCACTGACAATCGGGTCGACGCCGGCGGGCGGGCGGTGATCCCCGGCTTCGTGGACTCCCACTCCCACCTCGTCTTCGCGGGCGACCGCACCGAGGAGTTCAACGCCCGCATGTCCGGCCGCCCCTACACGGCCGGCGGCATCCGCACCACCGTCGCCGCCACCCGCGCCGCCACCGACGCGGAACTGGAGGCGAACCTCACCCGCCATCTCGCCGAGGCGCTCCGCCAGGGCACGACGACCTTCGAGACGAAGTCGGGCTACGGCCTGACCGTCGAGGACGAGGCCCGCGCCCTGCGCCTCGCCGCCCGCCACACCGACGAGGTCACCTACCTCGGCGCCCACGTCGTCTCCCCGGAGCACGCAGACGACCCGGCCGCCTACGTCGCCCTCGTCACCGGCGAGATGCTCGACGCGTGCGCCCCGCACGCCCGCTGGATCGACGTGTTCTGCGAGAAGGGGGCCTTCGACGGCGACCAGGCGCGCGCGATCCTCACCGCCGGCAAGGCCAGGGGACTGCACCCCCGCGTCCACGCCAACCAGCTCACCCACGGCCCCGGCGTGCAGCTCGCCGTGGAGCTCGACGCGGCAAGCGCCGACCACTGCACCCACCTGACCGACGCCGACGTGGACGCGCTCGCCGCCGGCGACACCGTCGCCACCCTCCTGCCCGGCGCCGAGTTCTCCACCCGCGCCGCCTGGCCGGACGCCCGCCGCCTCCTGGACGCCGGCGTCACCGTGGCGCTCTCCACGGACTGCAACCCGGGCTCGTCGTTCACCTCGTCCGTCCCCTTCTGCATCGCGCTCGCCGTGCGGGACATGCGGATGACCCCGGACGAGGCCCTCTGGTCGGCCACGGCCGGCGGAGCGGCGGCGCTGCGCCGCACGGACGTGGGCCGCCTCACGCCCGGCGCCTACGCCGACCTCGTCCTGCTCGACGCCCCCAGCCACGTCCACCTGGCCTACCGCCCGGGAGTGCCGCTGGCCTCCCAGGTCTGGCGCCGAGGCGCCCGCGTGGCCTGACCCGGCTCGCCGGCCGCCCGCCTCGTCCTCCGGGCGACCGGCGCGGTCAGGCCGAGCCGGCGCGCCAGCGTTGGGTCGTGGCCCCGCTCTGTGCGTCCAGGGAGAGGGCGCCGTCGGCCGTCGCTGTCAGGGCCGTCTCGACGGCGATCGCCGGGTGGATGGCGCCGGCGTCGTCGACGGTGAACGTCAGGTTGCGGCCGTTGCGTCCGTCGACGGAGGAGCACGGCCAGACGCCGACGCCCTTGTCGGTCGCTCCGCGGCTGTCCAGGCAGAAGTCGGGGGCCGCGTACGACTGGACCACCCCGCGGGCGGAGTCGACACGCCAGCGCTGACTGGGGGAGGCGGAGCAGGGGACGGTGACCACGTCCGTGCCTTTGTCGAAGTCGCCGGCCACCTCCAGGCAACGGCCCGTGGCGACGTTCACGATCTGGGCGTAGGCCGCGCCGGGCGGCCGCGCGGGGGAGGGCGTGGGGCGGGGCAGCGGGGGTGTGGTGGTGCGGGGCGGGGACGGGCTGGGCGTGGGGGAGCCGGCGCTCGGGGTGGGGGCCGGGGCGGTCGCGGTCGCCGTCGCGGTCGCCGTCGTCGTCACGGTGACCTGCGGGACGGCCGGCGGGCCGATGACCGCCGTGTCCTGGCTGGACGGGGCGGGCGGGTCTCCGGGGGACAGGAGCAGTGTCAGCAGCGGCGCCAGTGCCGCTCCCAGCGCCGCCGAGGTCAGTATGAAGCGGCGGGACGGCGGCCAGGAGCTGTTCCGGGCGTTCCGGGCGCGCTGTGCGTTCCGTGTGTTCCGTGCGGAGGGCCGGGGTGCGTGGGTGTGCCGTGCGTACGCCGTCCCCGCCCAGGGGAGCAGGCCTTCCGCGAGGGTGCCGCGGGGGTCGTCCCGCAGGGCGCACTGCTCCTCGTAGGCGGTCGCGCAGTGCGGACAGTGCGCCCGGTGCGTCTCCAGGTCGGCGCTGTGGCGCGGGGCGTCCGGTCGTACGGACTCCTCGATCAGCCGGTGGAAGTCGCCGCAGCGCGGGTCCTCGGAGGCGGCGAGGCGCAGCCGCAGGGAGGCTCGGGCCAGGGACTGGAGGGCCGGTGCGGTGCCGTGGGCGACGTCCTGCGGGGTCAGGTCGAGCAGCGCGGCCGTCCGGTCGGCGGGCTCCCGCTCGACGACGCCGTACCAGAGCAGGCCCTGCGCGCTGGAGGGCAGCGAGCGGAAGGCGCTGAGCAGCGGCGGTACGGGGCCGTGGGGCCCGGCCGTGTTCAGGACGAGGAGCAGTCCCGCGTCCAGGCCGCCGGCCCGGTCGTCCGCGGCCCAGCTGCCCGCGACCCGCGCGGTCAGCAGGAGGAGCTGGTGGCGCCAGGGGCCGCCGGGGTCGTTGCCGCGGGCGGTCTCGCGGGCGGCGAGCGTGAAGGCCTGGGCAGCGAGCTGGCGGGCGCCGGGCTCGCCGGTGGTGCACAGTCGGGCGTAGGCGAGGACGGCGGGCTGGTGACGGGCGCGGAGCGCGCGCAGTGCCGGGTAGGCGGTTGCGGGATCCGCGCGCAACAGCCCGGCCAGCCGCTCGTCGGCCCCGGTCCCGGTGTCGTCGTCCGTCCCCCGGCCGTTCCCCTCGGCACGGACCATGGTGGTCGCCTCCTCGCCGGACGCGTCGTGGTCGGCGCTCCGGTTGCTGACGTACTGGTCAGTCTGTGGTGAGGGTGACCCTAGTGGCGAAGGGGGCCCGATGGGCAGGCGTCGGCGGGTCTTTCCGGGGCGCTTTCGCGCGGGCGCGGGTGCGTGCCGGTGCGGACGCGACCGTGCCCGGGGCGCCCCACAGACGGGCGCCCCGGGCACGAGTGCGTGCGGGGAGGTTTTCCAGCGCTGGGGAGGGAGCTCACTCCTCCACGGTCAGGCCCTTGCGGAGCTTGACCAGGGTGCGCGAGAGCAGCCGGGAGACGTGCATCTGCGAGATGCCGAGCTCCTCGCCGATCTCCGACTGGGTCAGGCCGGCCACGAAGCGCAGGGAGAGGATCTGGCGGTCGCGGGGCGCCAGCTCGGCGATCAGCGGCTTCAGTGACTCGACGTACTCGATGCCCTCGATGCCGTGGTCCTCGTAGCCGATGCGGTCCGCGAGGGCGCCCTCGGTGTCGTCCTCCTCGGGCTGGGCGTCCAGCGAGGCGGCGGTGTAGGCGTTGGAGGCGGCCATGCCCTCGACGACCTGGTCGTTGGAGATGCCGAGGCGCTCCGCGAGCTCGGCCACCGTGGGGGCGCGGTCGAGCTTCTGGGACAGTTCGTCGCCGGCCTTGGCCAGGTCGAGCCGCAGCTCCTGAAGCCGGCGCGGCACGCGCACGGACCACGAGGTGTCCCGGAAGAAGCGCTTGATCTCGCCGACGATGGTTGGCATCGCGAAGGTGGGGAACTCCACACCCCGGCTGAGCTCGAAGCGGTCGATCGCCTTGATCAGGCCGATCGTGCCGACCTGGATGATGTCCTCCATGGGCTCGCTGCGGGAGCGGAAGCGGGAGGCGGCGAACTTGACCAGCGCGAGGTTCAGTTCGACGAGGGTGTTGCGGACGTACGCGTACTCGTGCGTCCCTTCCTCCAGCGACTCGAGGCGCTCGAAGAGGGTCTTGGACAGAGCGCGTGCGTCGACGGCGCCCACCTCGTCGTACGGGGGGATCTCCGGGAGTCCGGCGAGCGCGTCGGCGGGCTCCAGACCCGGCGCGAGGGAATTCGGACCATCCAGAGGGAGTGTCGACGTCGCGTTGGGGGTATGCGGTGCGTCGAGCCGGGGTGACATGATGTCCTCCATCGTTCTCGGCATACGGCTGCCGAAGCCTGTGCGTGCACTGCGGTGTGCGGCGCCTCCAAAGCCGGCCGTGTCGGATACGTGCTCCTCTAGCCCTATCGGCTTTACTCGACCGATCGCAAGTGCGATCTGGTCGGTTATGTCCGTTTGTGGGTGATTGTTCGGCTGTTGGAGTGCGTATCGAAGGCGTAGTGTTCGAGGGCGTCAGGTAGCAGTCACGACCTCGGGAGAGACACGGCATGGACCACGGGACGGTCGGCAGCGCACAGTCTGGCCGACTTCTGGTGGAGGTGCGGGAAGAGGGCTCCAGCGCCGTCGTGACCCCGGCCGGTGAGTTGGATCACCACACGGCCGAATTGTTGCGTGAGCCACTCGACGACTGCCTCGCCAAGGGTGTCAGCCGGCTGGTGGTGGACTGCTCGAGGCTGGAGTTCTGCGACTCCACGGGGCTCAACGTCCTCCTCGGCGCCCGCCTGAAGGCGGAGGCCGCCGGCGGCGGGGTGCACCTCGCGGGCATGCTGCCCGTGGTGGCCAGAGTCTTCGAGATCACCGGCGCGGACGCCGTCTTCACCGTGCACGACACGGTCGAGGCGGCCCTCGCCGACGGGGACGGCTGACCCGCCCGCGCCGGGACGGTCCGAGGTCGACGGCGGCCCGGGCCCGGTTCCGGCCGTCTCCCGGGAGTTCGCACGACCGGCCGATCGGGTGCCGTTGCGTGCGTCTCGACGCCGTGTGAGGGACGGGCCGGGTCACCTCCGGGCGAACAGGGGGTGTTCCGCCGGTTCCGTCGGGCAGGAGACATCCTGAACGTGGATGTAGGCGGCAACGGTACGAGAAGGGGACGGGGGCGGGATGCGCAGACCGACCGTGCGGCGGCCGCTGAGCGTGTGTACTGGTTCCTGCACGCTCGAAGTCGGAGACCGCGTGAGTCATACGGGCCCTGCCGGCCGTGTGATTCATGGGGGCCATGTGAGTCGTGTGAACCGTGTGAGTGAAGTGAATCGTGTGAACCATGTATTGGTGAATCGGTGAGGTGAAGCGCTGATGAGCACCACCCGGCCTTGCTCGCCGGGCGACCGCGGCCCTGAGCCCAGCGGCGCTTCCGGGGCGTCGACGGGCCGCGAGGTCCGCAGGCTGAGCTTCGACGGCGCGAGCGGGGTCGTCCCGATGGCGCGGGACTTCGCCCGCCAGGCGCTGTACGCGTGGGGCTGGCTGCCCGCCGCCACCGCCGACCAGCGGGCGGCCGCCGAGGACGTGCTGCTCGTCGTCTCCGAACTGGTCACCAACGCCTGCCTCCATGCCGAGGGGCCCGAGGAACTGCTGATCGGGTGCGACAACAAGGTGATCCGCGTCGAGGTCTCCGACCGCGGCACGGGCCAGCCGGCCCCCCGCACCCCGCACCGCGCCGGCCGCCCCGGCGGCCACGGCATGTTCATCGTCCAGCGCCTGTGCCTGGACTGGGGAGTCGTACGCGCGCCCGGCGTCGCCGGCAAGACGGTCTGGGCGGAACTGGGCGCCCCCGCCTGACACACCCGCCCGGCGCCCGGCCCTCCGGACGACCGCCGGCACGAGCCCTGCGCCGGTGCGGGGGCTCCGCCCGTAGTTCCGGGGTTACGGGAAGCCGTGGCCTGCGGTCCCGGGCCGTTGCGTGAGGCCGCTCCGGCCTGCGGTCCCGGGCCGTTGCGGGAGGCGAGCCCCGCCGTGGTCCCGGGCCGCCCGCCCCCGCCCCCGCCCGCGGTCCGGGGGCGTTACGGGAAGCCGCCCCGCCTGCCGTCCTGGGCCGGTGCGTGAAGCCGCTCCGGCCTGCGGTCCCGGGCCGGTGCGGGAGGCGAGCCCCGCCGTGGTCCCGAGCCGTCCGCCCCCGCCCCCGCCTGCGCTCCCGAGCCGTTACGGGAAGCGCCCCGGCCTGCGGTCCCGGGCCGTTACGGGGCCCGCCCCCGCCCGCGGTTCCGTCACGTCACGCCCCTCGTGCCCTCGCGCGGGGCGGGCGTAACTCCGGTGTGTTCCTCCCCTTCCTTCCTCACGGTGCCCGGCGTACCTTGACGGCCCTGTCTGATGCGCCGTCAGCAAATGGCGGAAGACGAACGACGAGCGCCTGTCGGGAATGAGGGGACCGTGTCGTACCGGAAGCGAACCGCCGCGCTCGCGACTGTCGCGGCTCTGGCCGGCCCGGCGGTGTGGGCGGCCGCCCCCGCGGCCAGTGCGCAGGTCGTGGACGTCAACTACGCCTGCAAGACGCCCATCGGCGACAAGAGCGCCCTCTCGCCCATCGACATCAAGGGCGTGGCGAGCGGCGGCGCCTACAAGATCACCATGTCCTGGCAGAAGGGCGTCTCCTCCAGCCCCGTCGAGCTCGGCAAGGGCGCGATGAAGCCGAGCGCCACGATCAGACTGGGCGGCGCCGACAGCGGCACGATGACCGTCACCGGGCCCGCCAACCAGGCGGCGATCCCCGCCGAGACCCCCATCAAGATCAACGACCTGAGCGGCACGTACACCCCGAAGAAGACCGGCAAGGTCACCTTCACGCCCGGGGTGCTCACCATCAAGGCCCTCGGCACGACCACCACCTGCACCCCCACCAACAGCCCCCCGCCGGCCCTCACCCTCGACGTGACGGCGAAGGACGGCGGCGGATCGACGGGCGGAGGCGGCACAGGCGGCGGAAGCACGGGCGGAGGCAGCACAGGCGGCGGAAGCACGGGCGGAGGCAGCGCCGGCGGCGGATCGACGGGCGGCGGCTCCCTCCCGCAGACCGGCCCCGAGGACTCCGCGATCGCCCTCGCCACCCTCGGCGGCACCGTCCTCCTCACGGGCGCGGCGGGCGCCCTCTGGCTGACCCGGCGGACCCGCACACCCTGATCCCACGCGCACGTGCCCCCGTACGACCGTTGGAGCCGCCGATGCCGTACGAAGACGGAGGGCGAGCCGGCGTGAACGGCGAGCCGCGCACGCCGCGCCGGACATCGCGCCGCACGCCGCAGCGCACGGTGTCGGCCCTGGCCGCCCTGGCGCTGGCCCTGCTGCTGGCCTCCCTGCTTCCGCCCGCCCGGGCTGGAGCGGCCGCAGCGGCCGGACAGCCCACCGTGCGGCTGTCCTTGCCCCAGGCGGGCGCGGGCGGCTCGCTCACCGTGACCGGCGGCGGCTGGCGGCCGCACGCACTGCTGACGCTGCTGATCTGCGGACAGGCCACCCCGGCCAGGGGCGTCCTCGGCGGCACCAACTCCTGCGCCAACGCCGACGGCCGGGCCGTCACCACCGACGCCGACGGCCGGTTCAGCCGCGCGCTGCCGGTGTCCGCGCCGCCCGCGCCGTGCCCCTGCGTGGTGCACGTGGCCACCACCACCGGGGCGAAGGCCCAGGCCGACGCCGCCCTCCAGGTGGCCGGGCACCCCGTGCGGCCGCTGCCCGCCGAAACAGGCAAGGGACGCCTGACGGTCCTCACCGACCCCCTGCTGAAGGGCTCCGACGGGTTGCTCACCTGGTTCGGCGCGCCTCCCGACCGCACCCTGACGTTCACCGTCGGCAACGCCGGCGTCGGGACCGTGAAGGACCCCGTCTTCGAGATCGGCACCGCCCACGGGGTCTTCGCGCCGCAGTGGGACGAACGCCAGTGGCGGGGCACCGTCGCCCCCGGCGGCAAGGCCCGCGTCGAGATCCCCGTCGAACTCGCCGCCGGCGCCCACGGCGACTACACCGTCTCGCTGCGGTACGGCGGGAAGGTCCTCGACGAGCAGCCCTGGAGCGTGGGCCGGCCCTGGGGTGTGACCGTGTTCTGGGTCCTGCTCTGCCTCGTCGTGCCGGCCGCCGTGTTCCGCGTGGGCATGGCGGTGGTGAACCGGGTGCGGCCCCGCCCGGGGAGCGTGCGCCGCAGCGCGTCCACGGCCGTACTGCGCCGCCGTAGGACGGCCGGGACGGGCGACGGCGGACCGCGCTCCCCCGCGGCCCCGCCCGCGCGGCCCCCGGGAAGGCTCGGCGCCGGCTTCCCCCGCCCGCTGTGGCGCGACGGGGCCCCCACCGCCGAACAGCCGTCCGTGCGGGCCCCGGCCCTGCCGTGGTTCACCCCGGACGCCGGTCCGGGCGCGGCCGGCGGACTCCCCGCGCCGCACGACGACGACCATCCGACGAGTCCGACGACGCCCGGCAGGAAGGGACCCCCGTGAGAGAGCGCGAGAGAGCCGTACCGGGACCGGCGGGACCCGTAGGGCCGGGAGCCGCGCCGTCCGTGCGGCGCCGGGCCGCCGTCGCGGCGGCCGCCGTCCTGACCGGCGGGGTCGCCGTGCTGCTGGGCGTGGCCGTCCCGCAGGCGCAGGCTGCCGAGGTCTCCTACGCCACCCGCTGCATCCCGCCCTCGGGCATCGGCCTGCCCCCGGTCGACGGCACCACCAAGGTCGAGATCACCGCGCCCGCCACGGCGAAGGTGGGCGACACCGTCGACGTCGTCTGGACGTTCACGCAGGCCGCGTCCAAGAACCCCGACATCATCGACCTGCCGGCCGACTCGGTCCAGCCGTCCGGCACCCTCAAGGCGGCCGGCGCGCAGAGCGCTGACATCGCGATGCGGGGGCCGCGCGAGAACCCGCCCGTCCCCAAGGGCGGCGCGATGGTCCTGTCCGCCATGAAGGGCTCCCTCAAACTGACGACGGCGGGACAGGTCACGCTCACGCCGGACGCGTACGTCGTCAACGCCCTGTCGACGGACACCAGTTGCGCGCCCACCCAGCAGGTGCAGCCCGCGGCGACCATCACCGTGACCGCCGGGAGCGGGAGTTCCTCCGGCGGCACGGGCGAGCCGTCGCACACCGGCACGCCGAGCCACACCCCGACCAAGCCGACCTCGCCGTCCCCGCCCGCGTCCACGCCGCCCTCGCCCTCGCCCTCTGGGGGAAGCGGCGGGCAGACCGACTTCACCGGCAAGGTGGTGAACGTCCCCTACACCTGCCAGTCGCCCATCGGGCAGAAGAAGGCGACCTCGCCCGTGCAGATCAACGCGCGGAAGACCGGCGGGAGTTACGACCTCACCGTGCAGTTCAAGAAGTCGGTGATGGACAGCCCGATCGACATCCCGGCGAACTCGGTGAAGCCCTCCATGCAGGTGGTGCTCGGCGGGGCCGACAAGGGCTCGGTCGCCGTGGAGGGGCCGAAGAACGCCGCGCCGATCAAACAGGGCGCCCCCATCGAGATCCCCGACCTGACCGGCGTCTACAAACCCGGCGCCACCGGTGAGGCCACCCTCTCGCCGGGCGTCCTGACCATCGACGCCCTCGGCACCAAGACCACGTGCACCCCGGACAGCACGACCGTCTCGCTCACCCTCGACACCACCGAGCAGGCGAGCGGCGCGAGCGGTGCGACCGGTGGCAGCGGCTCCTCGTCGTCCACGGCGGGCGGCGCCTCCACCACCGGCGGCCTCGCCGAGACGGGCGCCGGCGACCACGCGACCCTGAAGGCCCTCGGCCTCGTCGCGGGCACGGCGGTTCTGCTGGGCGCCGCGGTCTTCACGTACCTGCCGGGCCGCCGGCGCACTCGCTGAGACGCGGCAAGGGCCGCCCCCGCCGAGTGCGGGAGCGGCCCTTGGCGGAGCGACGGGACGTCAGTTGACGTCGCCCATGAGCTCCTTCACGCGCTTGCGGTACATCCACACCGCCACGCCGGCCACGACGGCGAGCACGGCCTCCAGGGCCACCATGCCCGTCTTGTTGAGGTCGACGCCGGCGATGGACAGCAGACCGGTCGTGGCGTCGCCGGCGGTGACGGCCAGGAACCAGACGCCCATCATCTGGGAGGCGTACTTGGCGGGCGCCATCTTCGTGGTGACCGACAGGCCGACCGGGGACAGCGTCAGCTCGCCGACGGTCTGCAGGAAGTAGATGCCGACCAGCCACATCGCGGCCGCCTTGTGACCGCCGTCGGCGATCCCCAGCGGGATCAGGAAGAGGAAGAACGACGCGCCGATCAGGATCAGGCCCATGGAGAACTTCACCGCGGTGCTCGGCTCCTTGCCGCGCCGGGCGAGGGCCAGCCACGCCCAGGCGAACACCGGGGCCAGCGCCATGATCATGATGGGGTTGACCGACTGGTACCAGGAGACCGGGAACTCCCAGCCGAGGACGCTGTTGTCGGCCGAGGAGTCGGCGAACAGCGAGACCGTGGAACCGCCCTGGTCGTAGATCATCCAGAAGACGGCCGCGGCCACGAAGAACCAGATGTACGCCGACATCTTCGACTGCTCGGCGCGGTCGAGTTCCTTGTCCCGCTTGATGCGGGCGATGACCGCCACCGGGATGATCAGACCGGCCAGCGTGATCGGGACCAGCAGCCAGTTCAGCGTGTAGTGGCCGGAGAAGCCGACGACCGCGTAGAACACGAGCGCGACGGCCGCCCACAGCGCGGACTTGCGCAGCGTGGCCGCCTTCTCCTCGGCGGACATCGGCGTCGGGACGACGTCGGAGCGGGCGTCCAGGTGGCGGCTGCCGAGGAGGAACTGGACGAGGCCGAGCGCCATGCCGAGCGCGGCGAGCGCGAAGCCCAGGTGCCAGTTGACGTTCTCACCGACGGTGCCGATGACCAGCGGCGCGGCGAACGCGCCGAGGTTGATGCCGATGTAGAAGACCGTGAAGCCGCCGTCGCGGCGCGGGTCGTCCGGACCGTCGTAGAGGTGGCCGACCATCGTGGAGATGTTGGCCTTCAGCAGACCGGAGCCGATAGCGACCAGGCCGAGGCCGGCGTAGAAGGTGCCGGCGCTGGGCAGGGCCAGGGTGAGGTGGCCCAGCATGATGACGACGCCGGCGACGGCGACGGTCTTGCGGGGGCCGAGGACACGGTCCGCGAACCAGCCGCCGGGAAGGGCGAGCAGGTACACGAGCGACAGGTACACCGAGTAGATCGCGGTGGCGGTCGCCGCGCTCAGATGAAGGCCGCCCGGAGCCACCAGGTACAGCGGGAGCAGGGCCTTCATGCCGTAGTAGGAGAATCGCTCCCACATCTCGGTCATGAAGAGAGTGGCCAGTCCGCGGGGGTGGCCGAAGAAGGTCTTCTCGGAGCCGGGGGTGCCCGGGCGGGCCGAGTCCTTCGTCAGGCTGGACGCCATGGTCGTTCCTTGCTGGTCGGGACGCATGCGTGGTGCGTCACGCGCCCGGTTGGGGCGGCCGGCACCGGCGTCGGTCCGCCACAGGTCATTCCTTGGAGGGCCGGCATCGACCGGCCCGCACACAAAAGAGACCTTCAGCGTCTGATGTGTGCCAAAGGTCCCCGCGGTGCTACAGGCGTTCTTTCACCATACGGCAGCACACTGCCGGATATGGAAGGACTTGAGACACGGATCACAGGTGAGAAAGGAACCGTGAGCGGGTATTCCAAGGTCCATTCCAGGATGGCATCCTTCGACCCCAGGTCCGTACCAACTGCGGCCGACCGGGGGAGGGGAGACCGGCGGCGGCTGTCCGGCTTGTAGGGGTCGTCCCTGAGATGTCCCTGAGTAAGAATCCGGGGCCACCGTCACACCTCTGGCCCTGCCACCCGCGGACTACCATCTGCACATGACCCGAGTACTGCTCGCCGAGGACGACGCGTCCATCTCGGAGCCGCTGGCCCGCGCCCTGCGCCGGGAAGGGTACGAGGTCGAGGTGCGTGAGGACGGACCGTCCGCGCTGGACGCCGGCATACAGGGCGGCGTCGACCTGGTCGTGCTGGACCTCGGTCTGCCCGGCATGGACGGCCTGGAGGTGGCGCGCAGGCTGCGGGCCGAGGGCCACGCCATCCCCATCCTCATCCTCACCGCCCGCGCCGACGAGGTGGACACGGTCGTGGGCCTGGACGCGGGCGCCGACGACTACGTCACCAAGCCCTTCCGCCTCGCCGAGCTGCTCGCCCGGGTCCGGGCCCTGCTGCGGCGCGGCTCCACCGAACCCCAGCAGCCGCCCGCCACCCACGGTGTGCGCATCGACGTCGAGTCGCACCGCGCCTGGATGGGCGACGAGGAACTCCAGCTCACCGCCAAGGAGTTCGACCTGCTGCGGGTGCTGGTGCGGGACGCCGGGCGCGTGGTCACCCGGGACCAGCTGATGCGCGAGGTGTGGGACACCACCTGGTGGTCGTCCACCAAGACCCTCGACATGCACATCTCCTGGCTGCGCAAGAAGCTCGGCGACGACGCGGCGAACCCCCGGTACATCGCCACCGTGCGGGGCGTGGGCTTCCGGTTCGAGAAGAGCTGAACGCCCCGCCGGGGCGGGGCACCCGCACCCCGTCCCGTGAAGTCACCGCCCGGAGGGCCCCGTGCGTCGCCGTCTGATCCAGTCCACCCTCGCCGTCGTGCTCGTCGTGATCGCCGTGTTCGGGGTCTCCCTCGTCATCGTCGAGACCCGCACGATCAGCAACAGCGCGCAGGAACGCGTGGACCTGGAGGCGGCGCGGCTCGCCAGCATCGTCGACAGCCGGCTCCTGGGCGCGGGGAGCGTCGACGCGGAGGTCCTGAGCGGCCAGCTCACCCAGGAGCGGTACGCGGTGATCCGCATCCCCGGCAAACCCGCCATCGAGGTCGGCTCCCGGCCCGACGGCGAGGTCATCCGCGGCGACGCGCGAGGCGAGGAGGGCGAGACCGTCGTCGTCGAGGAGCCGCGCTCCTCCGTGACGCGTGAGGTCGGCCGCACGTTCCTGATCATCGCGCTGGTGGCGCTGCTCGCCGTGATCGCCGCCGTGCTCCTCGCCATCCGCCAGGCCAACCGGCTCGCCTCCCCCCTCACCGACCTCGCCGAGACCGCGGAACGCCTCGGCTCCGGCGACCCCCGGCCCCGCCACAAGCGCTACGGCGTCCCCGAGCTGGACCGCGTCGCCGACGTGCTGGACGCCTCCGCCGAACGCATCGCCCGGATGCTCACCGCCGAACGCCGGCTCGCCGCCGACGCCTCCCACCAGCTGCGCACCCCGCTCACCGCCCTGTCCATGCGCCTGGAGGAGATCACCCTCACCGACGACCCGGACACGGTGAAGGACGAGGCGACGATCGCGCTCACCCAGGTCGAACGCCTCACGGACGTCGTCGAGCGCCTGCTGACCAACTCGCGCGACCCCCGCACCGGCTCCGCCGTCACCTTCGACCTCGACGAGGTGATCCAGCAGCAGCTCGCCGAGTGGCGCCCCGCCTACCGCAGCGCGGGCCGCGCCATCGTCAGCTCCGGCAAACGCCATCTGCGGGCGGTCGGCACACCGGGCGCGGTCGCCCAGGTACTCGCGGCCCTGATCGAGAACTCCCTGATGCACGGCGGCGGCACCGTCGCGCTGCGCACCCGCGTCACCGGCAACCAGGCCGTCATCGAGGTCACCGACGAGGGCGCGGGCGTCCCCGCCGACCTGGGCGCGCGGATCTTCGAGCGGGCCATCAGCGGCCGCAACTCCACGGGCATCGGCCTCGCCGTCGCCCGCGACCTGGCGGAGGCCGACGGGGGCCGGCTGGAGATGCTCCAGGCCCAGCCCCCGGTCTTCGGCCTGTTCCTGTCCCGCACGGCCCCGTCGAAGAGGCCCGCAACAGACGACGAACCCACGGTGCGCTGACCGGGGGCGGCTGGGGCTGCCGGGTCGGCAGGGGCGCGGGGAACTGCGCGACCGGCCACGCCGGCGCGGCGGCGAACCGACCCGGCGAACCGACCCGGCTGCCGCGAACGGCGACCGCTCAGCCGACCCGCTGCCTCGCCTTCGGCTCGCGCGAGTCCTCCGCGAGCAGCGACGGGGCCTCCTCGACGGCCCCCTGGTCGGGCAGCGCCCGGAACACCCACGTCCGGTACGACCAGAACCGGAACAGCGTGGCGATGCCGATCCCGACGAACTTGAACACGTTGTTCTGCAGCGGGCTGTTCCACCCGAATCCGTACGTCGCGACGTACAGCAGACCGTTCTGGATGACCATCCCCACCACGCTGAACAGCAGGAACAGGGTCATCTCCCGCGTGCGCCCGCTCTTGTCCAGATCACGGTCGCGGTAGGTGAAGTAGCGGAAGCCGACGTAGTTGAAGGCGATGGCCACCACGGTCGATATGACGCTGGCCCGCACCACCTGGAGATCGGTGACGTGCCGGACGAGGTTGAACACACCGAGATCGACGAGCAGCCCCGCCCCGCCCACCGCGCCGAACTTGGCGAACTCGCGGACGAGTCGTCGCAGCCGTCCTCCCCCCGAGGAACCATGTCCCATGGTCGTACAGGCCCCCGTCCGGGTGTCGGTGTCGTCAACCCCGCCATGCTAACCACCCCACCTCCAGGTTTCCTGTGGTGCCGCTCACCGGCCCCGCTCACCGCGGCAAGAAGCCGGAAAGGCACCGGGAAGCGACGGGTAAGAGGCCGGAAAGAGGCGGTCGGGCCGCGTTCGGGAGGCGCGGAATCCGGCCGTCGGACGTGGCCGATACCCTAGGGGCGTGACGTTCCCGGTAGTCGGCATGGTCGGCGGAGGCCAGCTCGCTCGTATGACACACGAGGCGGGCATTCCGTTGGGCATCAGGTTCAAGCTCCTCAGTGACACCCCCCAGGATTCCGCGGCCCAGGTGGTGAGCGATGTCGTCATCGGCGACTACCGCGACCTGGACACGCTGCGCGAGTTCGCGCGGGGCTGCGATGTGATCACCTTCGATCACGAACATGTCCCCACCGAGCATCTGCGGGCACTGGAGGCGGACGGCATCCCCGTGCGCCCCGGCCCCGACGCGCTCGTGCACGCCCAGGACAAGGGGGTGATGCGCGCGAGACTCAGCGCCATCGGCGTGCCCTGCCCCCGGCACCGCATCGTCGCCGACCCGGCGGACGTGGCGGCCTTCGCGGCCGAGGGGGACGGTTTCCCCGTCGTCCTCAAGACCGTCCGCGGCGGCTACGACGGCAAGGGCGTGTGGGTGGTCGACTCCGCAGAGGAGGCCGAGGACCCCTTCCGCGCCGGCGTCCCCGTCCTCGCCGAGGAGAAGGTCGACTACGTCCGCGAACTCGCCGCCAACGTCGTCCGCTCCCCGCACGGCCAGGCCGTCGCCTACCCCGTCGTCGAGTCCCAGCAGGTGGGCGGCGTCTGCGACACCGTCATCGCCCCCGCCCCCGGCCTCGACGAGGACCTCGCCCTCAAGGCCGAGGAGATGGCCCTCACCATCGCCAAGGAACTCGGCGTCGTCGGCCACCTCGCCGTGGAGCTGTTCCAGACCCGCGACGGCCGCATCCTCGTCAACGAACTCGCCATGCGCCCCCACAACTCCGGCCACTGGTCCATGGACGGCGCGATCACCAGCCAGTTCGCCAACCACGTCCGCGCCGTCCTCGACCTCCCGCTCGGCGACCCGCGCCCGCGCGCCGAGTGGACCGTCATGGTCAACGTCCTCGGCGGCGACTTCCCCGACATGTACTCCGCGTACCTGCACTGCATGGCCCGCGACCCCCAGCTCAAGATCCACATGTACGGCAAGGACGTGAAGCCCGGACGCAAGGTCGGCCACGTCAACACTTACGGCGACGACCTCGACGACGTGCTGGAACGCGCTCGTCACGCTGCCGGATACCTGAGAGGCACGATCACCGAATGAGCCCGGTTGTAGGCATCGTCATGGGGTCCGACTCCGACTGGCCCGTCATGGAGGCCGCCGCGAAGGCCCTCGACGAGTTCGAGATCGCGTACGAGGTCGACGTCGTCTCCGCGCACCGCATGCCCCGCGAGATGATCACGTACGGCGAGCAGGCCGCCGACCGCGGGCTCAAGGCGATCATCGCGGGCGCCGGCGGCGCCGCCCACCTCCCCGGCATGCTCGCCTCCGTCACCCCGCTGCCCGTCATCGGCGTGCCCGTGCCGCTGAAGTACCTCGACGGCATGGACTCCCTGCTGTCCATCGTGCAGATGCCGGCCGGCGTCCCCGTCGCCACCGTCTCGGTCGCCGGCGCCCGCAACGCCGGCCTGCTCGCCGCGCGCATCCTCGCCACGCACGACGAGGACCTCCTCGCCCGTATGCGCGACTTCCAGCAGGACCTGAACGACCAGGCCACCGAGAAGGGCAAGCGCCTGCGCAACAAGGTCGAGGGCTCCGGCAGCGGCTTCGGCTTCGGGAAGTGACGCCCGTGAGCACCGCGGACACCGCCCGGGAACTGCTGCGCGAGTTCCCGGTCGTCGACGGGCACAACGACCTGCCGTGGGCCCTGCGCGAGCAGGTGGCCTACGACCTCGACGCCCGGGACATCGCCGGCGACCAGCGCGCCCACCTGCACACCGACCTGCCCCGGCTGCGCGAGGGCGGCGTCGGCGCGCAGTACTGGTCGGTGTACGTGCGCTCCGACCTGCCCGACGCGGTCCCGGCCACGCTGGAGCAGATCGACTGCGTACAGCGGCTCGTCGAGCGCCACCCCGAGCACCTCCGGGCCGCGCTGACCGCCGCCGACATGGAGGCGGCCCGCGCCGACGGCCGGATCGCCTCCCTCATGGGCGCGGAGGGCGGTCACTCCATCGCCAACTCCCTGGGCACCCTGCGCGGCCTGTACGCCCTCGGCGTGCGCTACATGACCCTCACCCACAACGACAACGTGGACTGGGCCGACTCCGCGACCGACGTGCCCAAGGCCGGCGGCCTGACCGCGTTCGGCCGCGAGGTCGTACGGGAGATGAACCGGCTCGGCATGCTCGTCGACCTCTCCCACGTGGCGGCGACGACCATGCGCGACGCGCTGGACGCCTCGTCCGCGCCGGTGATCTTCTCCCACTCCTCCTCGCGCGCGGTCTGCGACCACCCCCGCAACATCCCCGACGACGTCCTCGAACGCCTCCCCGCCAACGGCGGCATGGCGATGGTGACGTTCGTGCCGAAGTTCGTCCTGCAGGCCGCCGTCGACTGGACGGCCGCCGCCGACGACAACATGCGCGCCCACGGCTTCCACCACCTCGACACCACCGCCGAGGCGATGAAGGTGCACCGCGCCTTCGAGGAGCGCACCCCGCGCCCCGTCGCCACGGTCTCCACGGTCGCCGACCACCTGGACCACATGCGCGAGGTCGCCGGCATCGACCACCTCGGCATCGGCGGCGACTACGACGGCACGGCCTTCACCCCCGAGGGTCTCGGCGACGTCTCCGGCTACCCGAACCTGATCGCGGAACTGCTGGAGCGCGGCTGGTCCAAGCCCGACCTGGCCAAGCTGACCTGGCAGAACGCCGTCCGTGTCCTCGGCGCGGCGGAGGACGTGGCCCGCGATCTGCGCGCCACACGGGCGCCCTCCCACGCCACCATCGACCGACTGGACGGCTGAGACGGGCCGGGAAGCCCTTTCTTTTCCGGCCCCCCGCACCGGGCTTCACGCCGCACGCGCCGCCCGCATACGGCAGAATGCAGCCAGACGCCGGTTCGGCCGACTGAGCCTCGGCCGAACCGGCGTCGCCCGCGCAGTACGCCGGCCCGGGCGGTGTCGGTCGTCGGACGGCGTGCCGTCAGGCCGTCGGGCGGCCCATCGCCCGGTACGTCCAGCCGGCCTTGCGCCACAGCTCCGGGTCCAGCGCGTTGCGCCCGTCGAGGATCAGCCGGGCCGCCGCCGCCTCGCCCAGCGCCGCCGGGTCCAGCTCGCGGAACTCCCGCCACTCGGTGAGATGCAGCACGATGTCGGCCCCCCGCACCGCCTCCAGCGCCGTCTCGGCGTAGCCCAGCGTCGGGAAGACCCGGCGGGCGTTCTCCATGCCCTTCGGGTCGTACACCGTCACCTGGCCGCCCTGGAGGTGGATCTGCCCGGCGACGTTCAGCGCCGGCGAGTCCCGCACGTCGTCCGAGTCGGGCTTGAACGTCGCGCCCAGCACGGCGACCCGGCGGCCGAGGAAGGGCCCCCCGCCGAGCGCCTCCCGCGCCAGCTCGACCATCTGACCGCGCTGGCGCATGTTGATCGAGTCGATCTCGCGCAGGAAGGTCAGCGCCTGGTCGGCCCCCAGCTCACCGGCGCGGGCCATGAACGCGCGGATGTCCTTGGGCAGACAGCCCCCGCCGAAGCCGATGCCGGCCCGCAGGAACTTCTTCCCGATCCGGTCGTCGTGACCGATCGCCTCCGCCAGCTTGGCCACGTCGCCGCCCGCCGCCTCGCACACCTCCGCCATCGCGTTGATGAAGGAGATCTTGGTGGCGAGGAAGGAGTTCGCCGACGTCTTCACCAGCTCGGCGGTCGGGAAGTCGGTCACCAGGAACGGCGTGCCCTCCGCGACCGGCCCCGCGTACACCTCGCGCAGCAGCTTCTCGGCCCGCTCGCTGCGCACCCCGACGACGATCCGGTCCGGGTGCAGCGTGTCCTGGACGGCGAAGCCCTCCCGCAGGAACTCCGGGTTCCACGCCAGTTCGGCGTCCTCGCCGGCGGGCGCCAGCCGGGCGACGGTAGCGGCCAGCCGGTCGGCGGAGCCCACCGGCACGGTCGACTTGCCGACGACCAGGGCGGGCCCGTGCAGGTGCGGCGCGAGGGAGGCGATCGCCGACTCCACGTAGGACATGTCACAGGCGTACTCGCCGTGCTTCTGCGGGGTGTTCACGCAGACGAAGTGCACATCGCCGAAGGCGCCGGCCTCGGCGTAGTCCTGGGTGAAGCGCAGCCGCCCGGTGGACCCCTCGAACCCGGCGACGTGCCGGCGCAGCAGCTCCTGGAGCCCCGGCTCGTACATCGGGGTCTCGCCCCGCTCCAGCATCTCGATCTTCTCGCGCACGATGTCGAGGGCGAGCACCTCGAAGCCCAGTTCCGCCATGGCCGCGGCGTGCGTGGCGCCGAGATAACCGGTGCCGATCACGGTGATCTTGAGGGCCATGTACGTGCTCCTGAAGCGAGGGGGGACCGGACGCGCAACGAGCATAGTCGGGGCGTACCAGGCCCTCGGACCGGGCAGAACGCAGCCGGGGCCGCCTTGTCGCCAAGCTCACGTGTCCAGCAGCACGGGCGGGCCACTAAAATTCGGGTTACTTAACGGTAATTAGCGAGATCACCCCAGCTTCGTGGAGCGTGAGAGACCTTGGCCGGATCGGCTGACTTCGACCTGTACCGCCCGTCGGAGGAGCACGCCATGCTCCGCGACGTCGTCCGCTCACTGACCGAGGCGAAGATCGCCCCGTTCGCCGCCGCGGTGGACGAGGAGGCCCGCTTCCCGCAGGAGGCGCTCGACGCGCTGGTCGCGAACGACCTGCACGCGGTGCACGTGCCCGAGGAGTACGGGGGCGCGGGCGCCGACGCCCTCGCCACGGTCATCGTCATCGAGGAGGTGGCCCGCGCGTGCGTGTCCTCCTCCCTCATCCCGGCGGTGAACAAGCTGGGCTCCCTGCCGGTGATCCTCTCCGGCTCCGAGGACCTGAAGAAGAAGTACCTCTCGCCGCTGGCCAAGGGCGACGCGATGTTCTCGTACTGCCTCTCCGAGCCGGAAGCGGGCTCGGACGCGGCCGGCATGAAGACCAAGGCGGTCCGTGACGGCGACCACTGGATCCTCAACGGCGTGAAGCGCTGGATCACCAACGCGGGCGTCTCCGAGTACTACACGGTCATGGCGGTCACCGACCCGACCAAGCGCTCCAAGGGCATCTCCGCCTTCGTCGTCGAGAAGTCCGACCCGGGCGTCTCCTTCGGCGCCCCGGAGAAGAAGCTCGGCATCAAGGGCTCCCCGACCCGCGAGGTCTACTTCGACAACGTTCGCATCCCCGCCGACCGCATGATCGGCGAGGAGGGCACCGGCTTCGCCACCGCCATGGCGACCCTGGACCACACCCGCATCACCATCGCCGCCCAGGCCCTCGGCGTCGCCCAGGGCGCGTTCGACTACGCCAAGGGCTACGTCCAGGAGCGCAAGCAGTTCGGCAAGCCCATCGCCGACTTCCAGGGCATCCAGTTCATGCTGGCCGACATGGCCATGAAGATCGAGGCCGCCCGCCAGCTGACCTACGCGGCCGCCGCCAAGTCCGAGCGCGGCGACAGCGACCTCACCTTCCAGGGCGCGGCCGCGAAGTGCTTCGCCTCGGACGTCGCGATGGAGGTCACCACCGACGCCGTCCAGCTCCTCGGCGGCTACGGCTACACCCGCGACTACCCGGTCGAGCGCATGATGCGTGACGCGAAGATCACGCAGATTTATGAGGGCACGAACCAGGTCCAGCGGATCGTGATGGCGAGGAACCTGCCTCAGTAGGGTTCTTGCAGGTCGGAAGCCTGAGAACGGCCACTGACCTGCACGGACAACACAGCCCCCGGCGCGCTGCCCGGGGGCTGTCGTCGTGGTCAGCCCGCCGGCACGGCGGCGAGGTCACCCGCCGCCGAGCGGGCGCGCCTGAGGGCCCCGATGGCGGGGTGGGCTCACAAGGCGTACGACGGAAGGGCAGGTGCGGGGTCCGCGCGTGTGGCCCCGCCTGACCTCCAGGAGGAGCCATGACCCAGCCCGGAACCATGCCGGCCATGAGCAAGGAGATGCGGGACTGCCTCGATGCGTGCATGGCCTGCCACAACATGTGCGAGGAGACCATGAACTCCTGCATGCAGATGGGCGGACAGGCCCAGATGCAGGGGATGGTCATGCGGGCGCTCATCGACTGCTCGGAGACGACCCGTATGTGCGCCGACATGATGATGCGGCGCTCGCCCATGTCGGCCGAGATGTGCGCGCTGTGCGCCAGGGCGTGCGACCTGTGCGCCGAGGCGTGTATGTCCGTGCCCGGCGATCAGCAGATGATGCGCTGCGCCGAGGCCTGTCGCCGCTGCGCCGACATGTGCCGTGCGATGGCGGGCGCGACGATGTGAGCCGCCCCGTACGCGACCGAGGGCGCCCCGGGGAATCCGGGGCGCCCTCGGTCACGTGGAGGCTCAGTTGCCGGAGACGGTCACCTTCTCGTCGTTCTTCAGCTCCTTGACCAGCTGCTGCACCTTCGCCTTGTCCCAGACGAGGTTGCCGCCGGTGGAGCCGGAGATCGGCATGTTCATCGACTTGCCGTCGCCGCCGCTGACGCCCTTCATCGCCCAGAACATCGACCCCAGGTCGTACAGGCCCATGTCCTTGTCGACGATCAGGGAGTCCAGGCCCGCGCCCATGGTCGGGTAGAGCTTGAACGGGTTGAGGATCGTGCCCGGGGTGGCGACCTGGTTGGCGAGGGCGGAGAGGAACTTCTGCTGGTTCTTCGTGCGGTCCAGGTCGGAGCCGGCGAGCGCGTAGCGGGTGCGGACGAAGGCGAGGGCCTGCTGACCGTCCAGGGTCTGCTTGCCCTTCTTGAAGTCGGCGCCGGACTTGGTGTCCTTGATGTCCTGCGGGATGTCCATCTCGACGCCGCCGACCGCGTCCACGATGTTCGCGAAGCCGGCGAAGCCGATCTCGACGTAGTGGTCGATGCGCAGGCCGGTGTTGAACTCGACGGTGCGCACCAGCAGCTCGGGGCCGTCCTCCGCGTACGCCGCGTTCAGCTTCACGTGCCGGCCGGTGCCCTTGTAGGTCTTGCCGGAGTCGGAGCCGACGAAGGACGGTATCTCCACGTCGGAGTCGCGGGGCAGCGAGACCAGGGTGTCGCCGTTGGAGCCGGTGTGCAGGATCATCATCGAGTCGGTCCGCTTGCCCTCGGCGGAACCGGTGTGCAGCTTCTTCTTGTCCTCGGCGGTCATGCCCGCGCGGCTGTCGGAGCCGACGATCAGGTAATTGGTGCCCTCGCCCGCCTCGGGCCGGTCGATGACCTTCGACAGGTCGACCTCGCGGTGCAGCTTGGAGTCGGCCCAGAAGTACGTGCCGACGGTCGTCACCACCAGCACGGTGACGAGGCTGATCGCCGTCCACTTGATGCGGCGCCGCCAGTTCGGCGCGGGACGCGGGTCGCTGTATCTCCCGGGGGCGCCGCCGTCGGACCCGCCGCCTCCGTAGACCTGGCCCGTGTTGAAGCCGCTGTCGTAGCCGGTGTTCCTGGCGTTGGTGTAGTCGCCGTATCCCTGTCCGTCGACGTACGACGGCTGCTGCGGGACGCCGGGGCTGTTCGGCGGGGCGGCGGGGCCCCGGCGGACCTGCCGCATGACGCGCGCGCTCTCCGGCTGTGCGTTCGCGCTGCCGCTTCCGTACCGGTTGCCGCGGTCGGCGTCCGACCATCCCTCGGGCCACTCGTTCATGCGGACCAGTGTGCAGGGCACAGCGGTGTGCCGTACAAGGGGCGTCGGAGAATCAGGGCCCCGCTGTTGCCAAGCTGACACAAAATCCCGGCCCGTCCGCCTCGGCATAGGGTGGAGGACATGACAGACCAGGTCACCGCAGTGGACTCGGGCAGCTCGGACATCCCGGGTAAGCCCACGTCCGCGTCCCGCACCACGCTCAGCCACATCATGACCCACAACGACACCAACCTGCTGGGGACGGTGCACGGCGGGGTGATCATGAAGCTCGTCGACGACGCCGCGGGGGCCGTGGCCGGCCGGCACTCGGGCGGGCCCGCCGTCACCGCGTCCATGGACGAGATGGCGTTCCTGGAGCCGGTCCGCGTCGGCGACCTGGTCCATGTGAAGGCGCAGGTGAACTGGACCGGCCGGACCTCCATGGAGGTGGGCGTGCGGGTGATGGCCGAACGGTGGAACGAGTCCGCCCCGGCCACCCAGGTCGGCTCGGCCTACCTCGTCTTCGCCGCCGTGGACGCCGACGGCAAGCCGCGCAGGGTGCCGCCGGTCCTCCCGGAGACCGACCGCGACCGGCGGCGCTGCCAGGAAGCCCAGATCCGCCGCACCCACCGGCTGGCCCGCCGCCGCGCGATCCTGGACCTGCGCGCCCGCCGGGCCGCGGAGGGCTTCGAGGACTGACACACCGGTGCACGGCCGGTGAGCGGGCCCCCAGGGGCGGGCCCGCTCAGGAGCAGTCCACCTCGTCGCCCCGCACCACCCTCGACTCGCCGGGCCCGGGGGTCGTGCCGCGCACCTTGCGGACCTCGCGGAAGTCGGTGCCCACCGTCACCTTCAGCGTGGGGCCCAGTCCGGGGACGGGCCGCAGGGCGCTGCCCGGGAGGGCGGCGGACAGGGAGCGGGCGGAGCGGTCCCAGCGGGGGTCGTAGCTGATGACCGTCCGTGTGACGGCCCGGTCGGGGGCGGGGATCGGACGGCCGGTGGCGCGGAAGCCGGTGGCCGCGAGCTCCCGGTCGACCCGTTTGGCCAGGCCAGGAGTGGGCGTGCCGTTCTCCACCTGGACGCTGATCTGCTGCGGGGGCACCTCGACGGAGGCGACCGGGGCGGGGGCCGCCGGCGCGGCGGTGGCGAGCGGCTTGTCCTCCCGCAGCAGCCGGAAGATGCGCTCCGCCTTGGCGGTGTCCCACTTCAGGGTCGAGCCGATGCCCTTCACGACGTGTCCCATCTCACCGATCGGGACGGTCGTGAACTCCGAGGAGGCCGGGGAGAACGTGCGCATCGCCCGCCCGAGGCCGAGCAGCTCGTCCGCGCCGAAGTCGCGGTCGGCCCGCACCGAGCCGAGGGCGGCGCGGGCCACGTCCCGGAACTTCAGCGGGTTCAGCAGCAGGCCGGAGGAGGTGGCGCGGTCGACGAGGGCGGCCAGGAAGCGCTGCTGGCGTTTCATCCGCCCGAGGTCGGAGGCGGCGTCGAGGTGCCGGGAGCGCACGTACTGCAGGGCGGCGCCGCCCGTCAGGGTGTGGGTGCCGGGCGGGAGGTCCAGGCCGGTGTAGGTGTCCTTCAGGGGGCGGGTGGTGCACACCTTGACCCCGCCGAGGGCGTCGACCGTCCGCATGAAACTGGTGAAGTCGACCTCCAGGTAGTGGTCGATCTTCACCCGGGTCATGTGCTCGACCGTCCGTACGGTGAGCTGCGGGCCGCCCTCCGCGTACGCCGCGTTGATCTTGAGGGGGTGGCCGTGGTGCGGGCGGCCGCTGAGCTGGTCGACGTGGGCGGGCGTCTCGGCGTAGGAGTCGCGCGGCAGGCTGACCACGCTCGCCCGCTCCCGGTCCTCCGAGATGTGCAGGATCATGATCGTGTCGGTGCAGTGGCAGGGCGCTCCGCCCAGCCGGTAGCGCCGGCGCTGCGCCTCCGAGACGCGGTCGCGGCCGTCGGTGCCGACGAGCAGCACGTTCATGCCGTGACCGGCCTGCGGGCGGTTCTTCATGTCCTTGAAGGCGTCGACGCGGACGATGTTCGCGTCGAGGCTGCTGACCACCGAGTGGCCGATGCCGGCCGAGGCGAGGATCACGACTGAGAGGGTCGTCGCCGCCCGCATGGCCCAGCGCGGGCGTCTGCGCCGGACGGGCGAACGCGCCGCGCGCCGCGGGGGCTGCGGGCGGCGTGCGGGCCGGGAGGCGGGGGACCGGGGCGGGGTGGGGGGCATGCGGGACACCTCCGGGCTGCGGCCGTACGAGGGGGAACCGTGAGCACCGTAGGCCCATACGATCTGTAGCCCGGCGTACCGCCACCGGCGGGGCGCACCGGTGTCCCCCGTTCGCGGTAACGTGAGGGCCCTATGAACGCCAAGTCCGACGTGCAGCTCCCCGCCGTGTCCGTCATCATGCCCGTCCTCAACGAGGAGCGGCATCTGCGCGGAGCCGTCCAAGCGATCCTCGCGCAGGAGTACGCCGGCGAGATGGAGGTCGTGATCGCCCTCGGTCCGTCCACGGACCGCACGGACGAGATCGCCGCCGAGCTCGTGGCCGAGACCGCGTCCCTGAGCAACAAGCGGGTGCACACCGTGCCCAACCCGACGGGCCGTACGCCCGCCGCGCTCAACGCCGCGATCAAGGCCTCCCGGCATCCGGTCGTCGTCCGGGTCGACGGGCACGGGATGCTCTCCCCGGACTACATCGCCACCGCGGTGCGCCTGCTGGAGGAGACCGGCGCGCAGAACGTGGGCGGGATCATGCACGCCGAGGGCGAGAACGACTGGGAGCGGGCCGTCGCCGCCGCGATGACCTCGAAGATCGGCGTCGGGAACGCCGCGTTCCACACCGGGGGCCAGGCGGGTCCCGCCGAGACGGTGTACCTCGGGGTGTTCCGGCGTGAGGCGCTGGAGCGGCAGGGCGGCTACAACGAGGAGTTCATCCGCGCCCAGGACTGGGAGCTGAACTTCCGTATCCGGGAGGCCGGCGGGCTGATCTGGTTCTCGCCCGAGCTGAGGGTGTCCTACCGGCCGCGGCCCACCGTGCGGGCTCTGGCCAAGCAGTACAAGGACTACGGGCGCTGGCGGCACGTCGTCGCCCGCTACCACGCGGGCTCCATCAACCTGCGCTATCTCGCCCCGCCGACGGCGGTGTGCGCGATCGCGGCCGGTGTGCTCGTCGGCGCTCTGGTGACGCCGGCCGGTTTCCTGATCCCGGCCGGCTACCTCGCGGCGATCGTCGCGGGGTCGGCGCCGGCCGGGAAGGGCCTGCCGCTGAAGGCGCGGCTGCGGATCCCCGTGGCCCTCGCCACCATGCACATGTCGTGGGGGTACGGCTTCCTGACCAGCCCGAGGGCGCTGGCGAGGAAGGTCATCGCCTCCCGCCGCCCGGCGGTCCTCAGCACCACCTAGTGCCGTCACGGGCCCGGGCTACCAGCTGTAGGCCGGGTCCACGTGCATGCACTGGCTGGTGTCGGCGGCGTTCATCGCTTCCGCCGACGTCGGCGTGTTGTCGTCCTCCTTGGGCTTCTCCTCCGCCTTGGGCGGGGTGTAGGCGGAGCCCGAGCGCCAGTCCGCCCCGACGAAGAGGGTGACGCCGGTGACGTCGGTGGACCTCTTCACCTGGCTCGTGGGGATGCCGAGCGCCTTGGCGACCCGTTCGGCGTCGCCCTGGAGGTCGGCGCTCGGGTAGCGGATCACGGTCTGCTTCTCGGAGGTGGCCGTCGAGGTGTCCGCGACCGCGCCGGTGAACCCCTTGCCGGTCAGCAGCTGGGTGACCGTGGCCGCCCGTCCGCGGGCCGCTGCCCGGCCGTCGCCTCGGGTGCTGTTGTGGACCTGCACCGCGATGTCACCGTCCGGGGCGGCCGTGTCGGTGACCGTGGGCGAGGGGCTCGCGGTGGCGGCGGCGGGGGGCTTCCTGACGTCCTTGCCGTCGAGGGCGATGTCCTCGCGCACCAGCCGGAACAGCTTCGCCGCGTCCTCGGTGGGCACGACCCGGGCGCCCGAGTAGCGGTTGGGCATCGTCGTCATGGTGATGCGCTCGGTGGGGACCTTCTGCAGCTCGGTGGCCAGGTCGTACATCCTCGTGATGGTGTCCAGGCCGTCGTCCACGGTGATCGCCTCGGTGGCGGCCTCGGCGAGCTTGCGCAGCGCGTTCGGGTTGGTCAGCTTCGCCTCGGAGCGCAGCTGACGGACCATCGAGTTCATGTACATGTGCTGCGCCTTGGCGCGGGCGAGGTCGGTGTCGTCCTCGAAGCCGTAGCGGGTGCGCAGCCACTGCAGGGCCTGGCGGCCCTTGACGGAGTGCGTGCCCTCCGGTAGCCGCAGGCCGGAGCCCTTGCCGTCGCGGGTGTGCGAGTAGACGCTGGCGTCGACGCACACCGGGACGCCGCCGATGGCGTCGGCCATCGACACCACCCCGGAGAAGTCGATCATCATGAAGTGGTCGATGTGGATGTCGGTGAGCTTCTCCCAGGTGGCCACGGTGCAGCCCGGTCCGCCGCGCCCCAGCGAGACGTTGGTCATCTCGTTGTTCAGCGCCGCGTACTCGCGCCCGTCGTCGGGGTCCGTGCACTTGGGGATGTCGAGCAGTGTGTCGCGCGGCATGCTGATCACCGACATGTTGCTGCGGTCCGCGGAGACGTGCAGCAGCATCTGCACGTCGGCCAGCGGGGGGCCGTCGAAGGTGTCCTTGGCGCCGCCGAGCTTCTGGTTCTCGGCGGTGTTGCGGGCGTCGGAGCCGATGAGCAGGATGTTCAGCGGTTTCTGCCCGGCGGCGTTGGCCGTCGGCTCGGCCGCGCGGTCCTTGGCGTCGCCCAGGTTGAGGTCGTCGCTCTTGATGTTGGCGTTGAGATGCTCGTAGTAGAGGTATCCGGCCCCCGCGCCGCCGAGTATGACGACCGCGAGGAGCGTCGCCGACCAGCGCAGCACGCGCCGTCTGCGCCGTCTGCGGTCGGGGCCGCTGCCGGCTCTGGGTCCGCCGCCGTCACCGCCGTCGCCGTCGTCCCCCCGGCCGCCGTCGCCGTCGTCGTCCCCGCCCGCTTCGGAGGGAGCGTCCCCGGCCGCGTCGCGGTCGCCGGCCGCCGTCTCGCGGCCGCCCGTCGCCTGCCCCCGGCCGTCCCCCGCCGCGACGTGGTCCGTCACCCCCGCCTCGGCCGTCGCCTGCTCGGCCTCGGCCGTGTCCGGCCGCACACTGCTCCGCGCCACTTCCCCTGCCCTCCCCGCCCTGCGCCTGACACGGGCCCCTCCCGCGTCAAGTCAGACGCACGACGGGGCCGCAGGGTTACCTACTTGGCGCACTTGACCTTGTCCGCGGTGGACTTCTGGACCGAGTCCGGCACCCTGGTCGGAGTCGTGAGCGAGACGCCCGCCCCCTTGAAGTCCTTGCCGAGCGTCAGCGTCATCGTCGGCAGACCCTGGGCGTTCCGTACGCTCCGGCCCGGCTTGAGCGCGGCTCCCGACAGCCCCATCACGGCGGCGAGCTTGCGCGCCTGGGGGGCCTGGTCGGGCGCGTACTCGAGCGTCGTCGTGCCGAGCGGTGCCGGGGCGTTGCCCGCGTTCTCCGACTTCGTGATGCCCTTGGTGTTCTGCAGCCAGGTGAGCGTCTCCTGCGCGCTGCCGGCGGGGGCCCCGCCGTTCATGACCTGCACCCGCACCTCGGAGGCCGCGGACTGGGTGCCCTTGAGCCGGGCCGCCGCGGCCGCCGCCGCCGCGTCCTTGGAGGCCTGCGCCTGCTGCTTCACCTCGGTGAACGACACGTCGTCGCGGATCATCTGGAAGACGGTGGGGGCGGTCGACTCATTGAGCACGACGGTCGCCTTCACCTTCTCCGCCGGGTTGTCGACCACCGGGACCGTGGCGAAGGTCAGGTTCTCGGTGTTGAGCTTGCCCAGCTCCAGACCCAGGTCCTTCAGCTTGTCGATGCTCTTGAGCTGCCTGTCGACGGTGAGCGCCTTGGTGCCCGCCTCCGCCAGCCCGATCATCTTGCCGGGGCTGGTGAGGGTGTCGTTCGACTTCAGCTTGCGCATCAGCGAGCTGAGGAACTGCTGCTGGATGTCGATCCGGCTCAGGTCGCCGCCGAAGCCCACCGAGTGCCGGGTGCGCACGTACGCCAGCGCCTGCTCGCCCTCGATGACGTGGGTGCCCTTTGGCAGCTTCAGATGCGAGTCCGGGTCGTCGATGTCCTTGGCCAGGCACACCTCGACCCCGCCGACGGCCGTGGTCAGCGTCTTGACCGCGTTGAAGTCGGCCACCATGAAGTTGTCCGGGGTGACCCCGGTCAGCTCGGTCACGGTGCGCATGGTGCAGCTGGGCGTACGGCCGTCCTGGCCGAGGCTGGTGTTGAAGCGGGCGTTCCGCGTGCCCGGGATGACCTTGGTGGAGCCGTCCTCCTGCTCCGTCTGGCAGTCCGGGATGTCCACCACCAGGTCGCGCGGGATGCTCAGCGCCGTCGCGTTCGTGCGGTCCTTGGAGACGTGCAGCAGGATCGTGGTGTCGGCGTGGCCGACGCTGCCCGAGTCGCCGTAGCCCTCGTTGCCCGAGCCGGTGCGCTTGTCGGTGCCGATCAGCAGGAGGTTGATCGCCTTGTCCTTGCTGAAGCCGCCGGTGCTCGCGCCGTCGTCGGAGAGGGACGAGATGTTGCCGTTGAGGTGCTCCAGATACAGGTAGGCCGCGCCCGCGGTGCCCACCAGGACGAACGCCATCGTCCCGCCGGTCCACAGCAGGACCTTCTTCGCCTTCGACTTCCGCACCGGCCGGCGCCCGCGCCGGTTCGGCGGCTCCTCCGGCACACCGCGGCGCCGGCGCGGCCCGGGAAGCTGCTCCGCGAGCTGCTCAGAGCTCGGCGGGGCCTGCCGCTCCGGCGCCTGCGTACGGGCGCGGACCGCGCCCGCGGCTCCCGCCGCGCGGGAGGCGGATCCACGAGGTCCGGGCACCGCCGACTGCGGTGCGGAATGACCCAGTCGCAGTTCGTATTCTCCGGTGTCCGGATTGAGCACCCACTGGTCTGCGGGATCGATGTTGTCCGCCCGCCCACGGCCTTGCGCGTCCACGGTTGTCCGAATCCTCCGTCGGGGCCACGCGGCGCCTTCCCCCCTCAGAGGCGCTCGGGTCTCGGTCACACAGTGCACGACCCCAGGACGGTCCTCTGGCCCGGTGCACCGGATCGCTCACACTATCCGCCCAGTTCAGCGTCGGGCGACGACGGTGACAAATTCCACGTCCACACAACCGGGCAATTCGTTCTATTTCCTTGAACTGTTGTTCGCGGAACCCCTTCACTTGGCAAGCGCTTTACCGCGCGGCCGCCGAGGGGCGTTCACGCACAGAGATCCTGGGCGGCGGTGTTGCCGCTGAACGTGGGCGCGGGCGGCGACGGCGGCCGGTACGCACCGTGTCCGGGCGACTGCGCAGGGGTGTGATTCCGGCCGCTTCCCCGCGGCCCCTGGGTCACCTCATGGCCGACTTTGCGTGCGACGGACACAGGAGCGTCTCTGCGCAGCCGCTCGAACAACTCTTCCGCCTCGGGCTCCACGAGTTGGTCGCGATTGGCGTTGCCCACGTACGACTCCCGGGGAACGGTCAGGAACTGCACCCGTTCCGTGGGGATCTCCCGCAGACCGCGCACGAGTTCGTAGAGTCCGCGCAGACTCGCCAGCTCGGGGTCGGTCGTCAGGGCGGACGTGGCCGCGTCGAGCACCGGATACAGCTTCGCCGGGTTCAGCAGCACGTCGTTGCCGCGCACCTTGTTGACGAGCGCCCCGAGGAACAGCTGCTGCCGCTTTATCCGGTCGGTGTCGCTGCCGTTGCCGAGGGACTTGCGGGCGCGCACGAACCCGAGGGCCTGCTCCCCGTCGAGCGTCACCCGCCCCGCCGGCAGCCACAGCTTGGCCGCCTTGTCGTGGATCGGCTCCTTCAGGCACACCTGCACCCCGTCCAGCGCCTCCACCATCTCCTTGAACCCGCTGAAGTCGACGACGACGTGGTGGTCGACGCGGATGCCCGTCAGCTTCTCCACCGTCCGGATGGTGCAGGCGGAGCCGCCCGTCTGGAACGCGTAGTTGAACATCGCGAACACCGGCCGGGTCCGGGATCCGTCCGGTCGCAGGCAGCCGGGCACGTCCACCATCAGGTCCCGGGGGATCGACACCGCCGTCGCGCTGCGCCGCCCGGCGGCCAGGTGCAGCAGGATCGTCGTGTCCGAGCGCTCCGTGCCCGAGTCCCGTCCGTAGGCGCCGTTGCCGTCGCCCGAGCGCGAGTCCGACCCGATCAGCAGGATGTTCCGGGCGTCCTTCACCAGTGCGGTCGGCCGCTCGCTCTCGTACCGGGCGAGCTCCGCCGCGGCCGCCTCGTCGGGCGTGATGTTCCCGTCGAGCAGCGCGTACACCACCCAGCCCGTCACTCCCGCCCCCACGACCGCCACCCCCACGGCCCCCGCCCCGACCCGCCCCCACCACCGCCGGCGCCGCCGTCGAAGCCCCACCCCGGACGCGGAGGCCCCAGCCGTCTCACCCACCACGACCCACCCCTCCTCCCGGCCGACGCCTGAACACCCCGACCCCTCGACGATGGCCCCCGCCGCCGGGGGGTGGGGGGCGGGACTGGGCCGAACGGGTGATGGTGGGGCGGTCACCTGGAGTGGGCACAGGCAGGGGGCAAGCGGGATTCCAGGGGCCCCTCACCAGGGGCCCCTCACCAGGGACACACGGGGCCCCGTCGCAATCCCGCGGCTCAGGACCCCGCGCGCACCACCGTCACCCGCTCGCTCTCGATCCGCGCGGCCACGGCTTCCTCCCCCGCCCGCGACAGGTTCGGGCACAGCACCACCGACCCCCCGCTGGCCAGCGGCGCGTACAGCCCCGCGCTCAGCCCCTCCCAGGTGTCGTACGGCAGCCCCGACAGCAACCGGGACCCCGGACCCGTCAGACCGAGCCCGCCCGCGTCCCCCCGCGCGTGTTCCACCAGCTCCGCGCCCGTGTACTCGGCTCCGGCGACGATCAGCGCCGGCTCCTCCGGGTCGACCGGCGCGTACGGCGTGAACCGGTCACCGTGACCGGGCACGTCCACGGCGTAGTCGGCGTACCCCTGCGGAGGCCCCGGCACGAACCGCCGCCCCAGCGGCGCCAGCGACAGCGCGTACCGCTCACCCCGGCACGCGAGCCCCTCCTCGAAGCGGCCGGGCCCGGCCACCACGACGTCCGCCCGCGCCGCGTCCCCCGCCACGTCCGCGATCACGCCGACCGACGAACACGCCAGCAGCCACACCGCCGTCTGCCAGTGCGCGGGCAGCAGCAGCGCGACCCGGTCGCCGGGTTCGGCGGACAGGCCGTCCTGGAGGAGGTTCGAGGTCTTGGCCACCCAATTGGCGAAGGTGGCCACGGACAATTCGACCCGTTCGCCGGTGGCATCGTCGTAGAAGGTCACCAGCGGGCGCGCGGGATCCGCGGCGAGCGCGGAACGCAGCAGGTCGGCAGGGGTGCGATCGGTGGCGTTCACCTGCGCAAGCGTACGCGCCGCACACTCCGAACACCCGCCCGGACACCACCGGTTCGGCCGAACGCCGCCGACACTCCGTCAACCCGCCCGAGGTGGCGGACCGGTACCGCTGTGCACAGCATCAGTGCCATGCGTGGATTGCTTGCTACCTCGATCGGTGTCACCTGTGCGGCGTCCCTCGCCCTCCCGTTGACGCCGTCCGCCACCGCGGTGACGGCGCGACCGGCGCCGACCGCGGAGACGGCGACCGCCGCGGCCCTGGCCACGAGCCCCGCCGCCCCGCTCCCGGGCAGCACCCAGTCGCTGCCCCTGACCCCCCTCACCCGCGACCGCACCCGCGCCGGCACCGGCGCCGAACAGGGCGTCACCCGCCGGGACGTACGCCCCTTCTCCCTCCTCGGCATCGTCTGGGACGACCCGGACGCCGAACTCGACGGCCGCGTCCAGGTCCGCACCAGGAACGCCAAGACCCGGGCCTGGTCCGGCTGGCAGGACGTGGAGACCCACAACGCCGACCACGGCGCCGACCCCGACGCCGCCGAACGCTCCTCGGGCCGTGTCCGCGGCGCCACCGCCCCCCTGTGGGTGGGCGACTCCGACGGCGTCGAACTCCGTGTCAGGCCCGCCACGGGCCACCGTACGGAGGACACCGCGCGCGGCGTCCGCACCGCGGCGTCGACCGCCCCGCTCCCCGCGGGCCTGAGCCTCGAACTCGTCGACCCGGGCACCGCCGCACCGGCCCCCGCCCCCGCCACCCGGATGCTGACGACCCGGGCCGCCGCCTCTGGGGCGTCCGCGGCCACCGAGATCCCCGCCCTGAACCGCGAGGCCACCGAACGCGAGCTCCTCGCCCAGCCCGGCGCCCCGCTGTCGCCGGGTCAGCGGGCGGCGAAGCCGTACATCGGCCCGCGCCCGAACATCGTCACCCGCCGCGGCTGGGGCGCCGACGAGTCGCTGCGGGAGAGCGGCTTCCGCTACACGACGACGGTCAAGGCGGCCTTCGTGCACCACACCGCCTCCGGCAACAACTACACGTGCGCGCAGGCCCCGTCCGTCATCCGCGGCATCTACCGCTACCACGTCAAGAGCCTGGGCTGGCGGGACATCGGCTACAACTTCCTCGTCGACAAGTGCGGAACCCTGTACGAGGGCCGCGCCGGGGGAGTGACGAAGGCGGTCATGGGCGCCCACACCCTCGGCTTCAACAGCAACAGCATGGGCATCGCCGCCATCGGCACCTACACCAGCACCAAGCCGTCCGCCGCGACCGTGAAGGCCATCGCCAGTCTGACGGCGTGGAAGCTGGGTCTGTTCGGGGGCAATCCGAACGGAAAGACATACCTGAAGTCAGGCGGTGGCAATCTCTACGCAAAAGGTAAGAACGTACGACTGAACGTGATCTCCGGTCACCGGGACGGCTTCGCCACGGAATGCCCAGGACGGCAGCTCTACGGCAAGCTCGCCTCGGCCCGCACGACGGCGGCGCGCTACCAGGGGCGCTGAGGTCGGCCCGGGACGCCCGGGCCGGGGCCCTCCACCGGGTCCCGGCCCGGGCGGACCCATGCGGACCCGCATCCGTCGAAGTTGCCGCACGAGGTCTGCATACACTGGCCGGCCGAAAGAAAGTTCGGCCGGTCCCGGCAGGAAGCAGAGACGAAGGTGACAGAAGCGATCCTCCTGGTCGGCGGCAAGGGCACCCGGCTGCGCCCGCTCACGGTGCACACGCCCAAACCGATGGTCAGGGCAGCGGGGGTGCCGTTCCTGACGCACCAACTGGCGCGGGCGAGAGCGGCGGGCGTGGAGCACATCGTCCTCGCGACGAGCTACCTGGCGGAGGTCTTCGAGCCGTACTTCGGCGACGGCGCGTCGATGGGCCTGCACATCGAGTACGTCACCGAGGAGGAGCCCCTCGGCACGGGCGGCGCGATCCGCAACGTCGCCTCCCGGCTGCACTCGGGCCCCGACGACCCGGTGCTCGTCTTCAACGGCGACATCCTCACCGGCCTCGACATCCGCAGGCTCGTCTCCACCCACGAGACGACCGGCGCGGACGTCTCCCTGCACCTCACCAAGGTGAGCGACCCGCGCGCCTACGGACTGGTCCCCACCGACGACTCGGGCAGGGTGCTGGCCTTCCTGGAGAAGCCCCAGACGCCCGAGGAGATCGTCACCGACCAGATCAACGCGGGCGCGTACGTCTTCCGCCGCTCGGTCATCGACACCATCCCGCACGGCCGGCCGGTGTCGGTGGAGCGCGAGACGTTCCCCGACCTCCTCGAAGCCGGCGCCCACCTCCAGGGCATGGTCGACTCGACGTACTGGCTGGACCTCGGCACGCCCGCGGCCTTCGTCCGCGGCTCCGCCGACCTCGTCCTCGGCCGGGCCCCGTCCCCGGCACTGCCCGGCCGCTGCGGCGACCGCCTCATCCTGCCGACGGCCACGGTCGCCCCCGACGCCAAGCTGACCGGCGGCACGGTGGTCGGCGAGGGCGCCTTCGTCGCGGAGGGCGCGCGCGTCTTCGGCTCGACGATCCTGCCCGGCGCCGTCATCGAGCCCGGCGCGGTCATCACCGACTCCCTGATCGGCACCCGGGCCCGCGTCGGCGAACGCTCCGTCCTGACCGGCACGGTCATCGGCGACAACGCGGTCATCGGCGCGGACAACGAACTCCGCGACGGCGCGAGGATCTGGTGCAACGCCGAGATCCCGGCAGGGGCGGTCCGGTTCTCCTCGGATCAATGAACTCCGGGGGCGGCGGCCCCCCAGGCACGGGAAGGGCATGGGCGGCGGGGCGGAGAACACCCCCGCCGGACCCCCGCCTTCACCACAACCCGATGTCCGTCTTCCGCATCTTCGGCGCCCGCCGCGCCGGCACCCGGCCGCTCAGCAGAATCAGCCGCGCCGCCCGATGCCGCTGCCCCGCGTACGGCTCCAGCAGCTCCAGCATCACCGCGTCGTCCGCCTCCCGGTCCCCTGCCAGCGCGAACCCGACGATCCCCGGCAGATGCAGATCCCCCACGGTCACCTCGTCCGCCGCCCCGTGACTGCGCTGCACCGTCTCCGCAGACGTCCACGGCCCGATCCCCGGCACGACCTCCAGCCGCTCCCGCGCGGCCGAAGGCTCCATCCGCACCGTCTCCTCCAGCCGGGCGGCGACCCGCACCGCCCGCAGGATCGTCGACGCCCTCTTGTCGTCCACCCCGGCCCGGTGCCACTCCCACGACGGGATCAGCGCCCACGTCCGCGGCGACGGCATCACGAACATCGGCCCGCCCGCCGGCCCCGGCCCCGGCGCGGGCTCCCCGAACTTGCGCACCAGCCTCCGCCACGCCCGGTACGCCTCGTCGGCCGTGACCTTCTGCTCCAGGACCGACGGGATCAGCGACTCCAGCACCAGCCCGGTCCGCGTCAGCCGCAGCCCCGGCCGCCGATGCCGCGCCGTCGCCACCACCCGGTGCCGGGGCGTGAACGCGTCCGGGTCGTCCGACGCGCCGAGCAGGTCCGGCATCCGCTCCAGCAGCCACCGAGCCCCGGGCCCCCACGCCTGCCCGCGCACCGCGCCGCCGCCGGGAGCCGCGCAGACCCGTAGGGTCCCCGGTCCTGCGGGCGTCAGAGCGGTCCGCCACACCGACCCGTCCGGCAAGGCCCGGAACGTCGGATCGCCGGGCCCGCGGCGCAGCGGCCCCAGCACCAGCCCCAGGTCCAGCGCCCCCTCCGGCACCCACGTCCGCACCCGCGCCGCCCCGGCCCCGCCGTCAGCCTCGCCCCCGGCCTGCCGGGGCACCCCGCCGGGCACACCGACATGCCCGCCGCGCACGGTCGTACGCGTGGGCCGGGGATCGAATCGTCCAGACACGGAGAGGTTCCCGGGGAAAAACGGAAGAGGTTCTGGGGGAGGGGTCCTACGGAAGGGGCTCTACGAGAGTAAAGGCAGCGCCGACAACGCAGGCACCCCTGCGAAACTCACCGGACCTCGATGAAGGACCCCGCGTCCCGCTCCGCCCGTGCCCTCGGCTCCTCGGCCGGATGCCCGACCGCCACCGCGCCCATCGGGTCCCACTCCGGCGGCAGCTCCAGCGCCTCCCGCACGACGTCCCGGCAGAACATCGTCGACGACACCCACGCGGACCCCAGCCGCTCCCCGGCCAGCGCGACCAGGAAGTTCTGCACGCCCGCCCCGGTCGCCACGACGAACATCTCCCGCTCGGCCCCGTCCCGCCGCGGATCGCCGTACGTGTGCGACCCGTCCATGACCAGACACGGGACGACCAGGTAGGGCGCGTTGCGCAGCACGTCCCCGCGCCGCACCCGCTTGGCGATCGACTCCTCGGACTTGCCGTCCCGCCGCAGGTCCGCGATCCACGCGTCCCGCATCGCGTCCAGCAGCCGCAGGCGGGACGCCGGCGACTCCAGCAGCACGAACCGCCACGGCGTCGTGTGGTGCGGCGCGGGCGCCGTGACGGCCGCCGCCACGGCCCGCCGTACCGCCCCGGGGTCGACGGGCTCGTCGGTGAAGGCGCGCACGGTCCGCCGCTGGGTGACCGCCAGCCGCACCGCCTCTGAGGTGCCGAGCCGGAACATGTCGTCGCGTGCGCCGCGCACCATGGCCCGCGCGCCCTCCGCGTCATCGTCGGCGACCACATGACCCAGACCGCGCACGACCGCCACCGGCAGTCCGGCGGCCTTGCCCTTCACCAGGTCGCCCGCGGAGGCCAGTTCGTCGGCCGTCGCGACGACGGTCGCGCTCAGCGGGTTGCCGTGCGCGTCCGTGCCCCCGCGCAGGTCGTCGAGCACGCGCACACCGGCGGCGCCGATGGCGACGTCGGTGAGACCCGCGCGCCAGGGCCGCCCGAAGGTGTCGGTGACGACGACGCCGACGCTCACGCCGAGGGCGTCGCGCAGCCCGTCGCGGATCGCGCGCGCGGAGGCGTCCGGGTCCTCGGGCAGCAACAGCACCGTGCCGGCGGGGGTGTTGGAGGCGTCGACGCCGGCCGCGGCCATCACCAGGCCCTGCCGGTTCTCCACGATCCGCAGCGGACCGCGCCGGGCCACGACCCGGACGGTCTCGGCGTCGACGGCGGCCTCGCGGTCCTCGGCCCGGACGATCCGCCCCTCCGCCTTGGACACGATCTTCGACGTCACCAGGAGCACGTCCCCGTCGACGAGCGCGGGCTCGGCGGCGGCGATCAGCTTGGCGAGGTCGTCCCCGGGGCGCACCTCGGGCAGCCCGGGCACCGCCCAGACCCGGTAACCGCTCTCCGTGTCCGCTCTCGTGCTCTCGACGCTCAAGCTCCCCGCACCTCCTCCGCCAGGGCCAGCGCCTCGCGGGCCATCGCCGCGGTCGCCTCGACGTCGGTCATCATCAGCGGCACGGCCCGGCAGCGGATCCCGGCGGCCTCGACCCGGTCGACGACGCCCGCGTCGACGGTGTCCACGAGCCAGCCGTCGAGGAGGCCCGAGCCGTAGTGCTCGGCGACCGCCGCGGCCGTCGACTCCACGCGGACCGCCGCGAGCACCTTGTCGGCCATGCCGCGCACGGGCGCGTCCCCGACGATGGGGGAGAGGCCGACCACCGGGACCCCCGCCTCCGCGATCGCCTCGCGCACGCCGGGCACGGCGAGGATCGTGCCGACGGAGACGACCGGGTTCGACGGCGGGAAGAGGACGACGTCCGCCTCCGCGATCGCCTCCAGGACCCCAGGGGCGGGCTTCGCCTGCTCGGCGCCCACCGGCACGATCGCCTCGGCCGGCACGGACGCCCGCAGCCGCACCCAGTACTCCTGGAAGTGGACCGCCTTGCGCTCCCCGTCGACCTCGACGGCGACATGGGTCTCGACCCGGTCGTCGGTCATCGGGATCAGCCGCACGCCCGGCTTCCACCGGTCGCACAGCGCCTCGGTCACCGCGCTCAGCGGGTAGCCGGCGCCGAGCATCTGCGTCCGCACGATGTGCGTGGCGAAGTCCCGGTCGCCCAGCCCGAACCACTCGGGGCCCACGCCGTACGCCGCGAGCTCCTCCTTCAGATGGAAGGTCTCCTCGGCTCGCCCCCAGCCCTGCTCCTCGTTGATGCCGCCGCCGAGCGTGTACATCACCGTGTCGAGGTCCGGGCAGACCTTCAGCCCGAAGAGGTGGATGTCGTCCCCGGTGTTGCCGATGACCGTGATGTCCGCGTCCGGCACGGCCCGCTTCAGACCGCGCAGGAACCGGGCACCGCCGATGCCGCCTGCCAGAACCACAATGCGCATGGCGCAAGTCTCGCAGGCGGGTACGACAACGCGGCGCGCGGCCGGTCCGGCGCGGCCGGCCGTCCTTCCTCAGGCGGTCAGGGCGCCGGCCTCGCTGCGGTCCTCGCCGCGCCCCTCGCAGTGGGGCGCCGTGTGCATGGGCATCTCGGTCAGGCCGGGGAAGTAGACGTGCAGGCTGACCGCCGGTTCCAGCGCGTCGTTGACGACCTCGTGCGCGTACCCCGGCGCGAAGACGCGCTGCGCTCCCGCGTCCAGCACGCGCGTGCCGCGCGCCGTGTGCTCGGTCAGCGCGCCGTCCAGGACGGTCAGCACACCCGAGGAGCGGCCGTGGTCGTGCGCCCCGCTGCCCTGTCCGGGCACCCAGGACAGCAGCCACACCTCGTAGCCGGGCCCGGTGCGCAGCCGGTGGTACCAGCGGGTCGTGGCGTCGTAGCGGACGAGGTGCTCCCACTGGGAGCGGTCGGCGGCGATGGAGCGGGCCAGGCCGACGAACTCCGCGACGGTGGAGGGGTGTTCGCGGGGAGCCTGGAGGAGGTGCGGGACTTCGAGGATGTCGCCGGCGATCTGGAGGTCGCTGTCGCTGTTCATGGGATCCGGGGGTTCCTCGGCGGAAGGAGTGGGGGCTGGGTGCACGTGCCGTGCGCCCGGGTCACGGGCGGCGGGGAAGCCCGGGTGCGGGCGTGGAACCGAGCGGTTCGGTCGCGGTGGACCGGGAGGGAGCCGGAGCGCGTGAGGCTCAACAGCCGCAGGAACGACAACAGCTACAGCGAGCGCGGGCAGCACCGTGGGACCCGGCGGTGCGGGTCTTGGTGAGTGCCGAGTTCGCGAGCATGCCCACTAGGACACCGGTTCACACTCCCGCTGTCAACTCGGCCACCCCCGCGCGGGGCCCTTTCACCTCATCAGGTTCAACCGCGAGGTGAAAGGTTTGTGCATGCCGTTGCCGGGACACATGGCGCACATGCCGGGCACGCAAGCCTCGCGGTGACCTCGTGATCCGAGTGTGATCAGGTTCGCCTTCGCGCGCGTGTCGGAACGGGATCGATCCACTGGGCGTCCTCCTTCGTGCAGGCGTTGTGCGGGCGAGGTGTCCGCCGGGCCCTCGGCTGCGTGTCAAGGTTTATGGCGATTTGAACACTTACCGCACGGCCTTGGTTCCGCAGAGTGAATAAGGGGCTCAATAGCAGATCTCGGCTTGACTCTCCCGGAGCGGCACACTTGTAATTTCACTCGTGTCGTTCAGCCGCCATCGGTAACGGCCACGTCACGGGGACGCGAAAGACAGAGCGAGGGGCGCACATGACCGAGCTGGTGCAGCAACTGCTGGTCGACGACGCGGGCGAGGAACTCGGCTGGCAGGAGCGCGCACTGTGCGCCCAGACCGACCCCGAGTCCTTCTTCCCCGAGAAGGGCGGTTCGACCCGGGAGGCGAAGAAGGTCTGCCTCGCGTGCGAGGTCCGCTCCGAATGCCTCGAGTACGCCCTCGCCAACGACGAACGCTTCGGCATCTGGGGCGGCCTGTCCGAGCGGGAACGCCGCAGACTGAAGAAGGCGGCCGTCTGAGCGGACGGCCCGCCTCCCCCAGCGGGAAGATCGTGAACGGCCCGTCGCCGGTGGCTCATCCACAGGCGGCGGGCCGTTCGCGTCCGCCCGTCGCCCCTCAACGAGACGCTTCGCGTCGCCCCTTTTGGTTCTGCCGATAGTGTGGTCGCTCGTCCGAACGCCCCGCCGCCCCCACACGGCACGGGCGTCCACCGCAGTCCATCGAACCGGGGCCCGTACCTCGATGTCCGTGCACAGCCACACGGCAGCCCAACACGACGCTGCCACACCGCAGTTCCCGCGCCATGTGGTGACCGCGGTCCTCGTCTCCCACGACGGCGCCCGCTGGCTCCCCGACGCGCTCGCCGGGCTGCTCGGCCAGGAGCGCCCCGTCCAGGCCGTCATGGCCGCCGACACCGGCAGCGCCGACGAATCGGCCCAACTGGTCACCGACGCGCTCGGCCCCGACCGCGTACTGCACCTCGCCCGGCGCACCGGCTTCGGCCAGGCCGTCGAGGAGGCCGGCCGCGCCGCCCCCGTCCTCACCCCCGAGGAACTGCCCTACCTCAAGCGCCCCAGCGGCTGGGACCCCGTCACGCGCACATGGCGCGACGACGCCTACGACCTCCCCGAGCTCCCGCACGGAGAGCCCGTCCAGTGGCTGTGGCTGCTGCACGACGACTGCGCCCCCGAACCCGGCGCCCTCGCCGAACTCCTGCGCGTCGTCGACAACGAACTCGAACTCGGCCGCGATGACGTGGCCGTCGTCGGACCCAAACTGCGCGGCTGGTACGACCGCCGCCAGCTCCTCGAAGTCGGCGTCACCATCGCCCGCTCCGGCCGCCGCTGGACCGGCCTGGACCGCCGCGAACAGGACCAGGGCCAGCACGACCACGTCCGCCCCGTGCTGTCGGTGTCCACCGCCGGCATGCTCGTCCGCCGCGACGTCTTCGAGGAACTCGGCGGCTTCGACCGCCGCCTGCCCCTCATGCGCGACGACGTCGACCTGTGCTGGCGCGCCACCGCCGCCGGCCACCGCGTCCTCGTCGCCCCCGACGCCGTCGTACGGCACGCCGAGGCCGCCTCCCGCGAGCGCCGCGCGGTCGACTGCGCGGGCCGCACCACGGCCTCCCCCCACAAGGTGGACAAGGCCGGCGCCGCCTACACCCTCCTCGTCAACAGCCGCACCGCCCAACTCCCCTGGATCCTGGTGCGCCTCGTCCTCGGCACCCTGCTGCGGACCGTCGTCTACCTCGTCGGCAAGGTCCCCGGACAGGCCGTCGACGAGATCCGCGGCCTGCTGGGCACCCTGCTGCGCCCCGAGCGGATCATCGCCGCGCGGCGTGACCGCGCCAAGCCGCAGATCGACAAGGGCGAACTGCGGGCGCTGTTCCCGCCGCCAGGAGCGACCGTCCGGGCCGCCGTCGAGCAGATCGCCGGCAACCTCTTCGGCGCCTCCGACCCCGAGACCCCCGGCGGCGCCGGACGGCACGGCGGCGCCATCGAATCCGGACCCGGCGGCGACGACGCCGACTTCCTGGAGATCGAGCAGTTCGCCCGCGTCAAGCGCATCGCCCGCAAACCAGGTCCGGTGCTCTTCCTGGTACTGCTCCTCGTCTCCCTGGTCGCCTGCCGCAGCCTCCTGGGCGGCGGCGCGCTCGCCGGCGGCGCCCTGCTGCCCGCCCCGGCCGACGCCTCCGACCTCTGGTCGCGCTACCTGGACGCCTGGCACCCCGTGGGCGCGGGCGGCACCCCGGCCGCGCCCCCCTACCTCGCGATCGTCGCCCTGCTGGCCTCCCTGCTGTTCGGGTCGACCGGCCTCGCCGTCACCGTCCTGCTGGTCTGCTCCGTGCCGCTGGCCGGCCTCACCGCCTACTTCGCCTCCCGGCCCCTCGTCCCCTCCCGCCTGCTGCGCGCGTGGGCCGCCGTCGTCTACGCCTTCCTGCCCGCCGCCACCGGCGCCCTCGCCGGCGGCCGCATCGGCACCGCCGTCCTGGCCGTCCTGCTGCCGCTCATCGCACGCGCCGGCATCACCGCCGCCGGCCTCGCCAACTCCTCCGGGGCACGCGGCAGCTGGCGGGCGACCTGGGCGTACGCGCTGCTGCTGACGATCACCACCGCGTTCACCCCGATCGTCTGGCCCGTCGCCCTGGTCCTCGGCCTCGCCGTGCTGGCCGTGCGCCGCACCGAACTCCTCGCCTACGGCCCGCGTTTCCTGGCCCAGCTCGGCACCCCGCTGCTGATCCTCGCGCCCTGGTCGCTGACCCTGATCCCGTCCGGCTTCCTCACCGAGGCCGGCCTGCCCTACGGCCCCTCCACGGCCACCGCCGCCGACCTGCTCGGCGCCAGCCCCGGCGGCCCCGGCACCGTCGACGGCCTGATGCTCATCGGCGTCGTCCTGGCCGCCCTCGCCGCCCTCCTGCGCTCCGAGCGCCAGGCGGGCATCCGCACGGCGTGGACCGTCGCCCTGGTCGGCCTCGTCTTCGCCGTCCTGTCCAACCAGTCCGCCTGGGCCGGCCCCGCCACCCTCGTCTACGGCATCGCCCTGCTCGCCGCCGCCCTCCTCGGCGCCGACGGCGCACGCGGGCGCGTCGCCGAACAGAGCTTCGGCTGGCGCCAGCCGGTCGCCGCCCTCATCGCCTTCGCCTCGGCCGCCGGCCCGCTGCTCGTCGCCGCCGGCTGGATGCTCGGCGGCGCCGACGGCCCGCTGGAGCGCCGCGACCCCGTCCAGGTGCCCGCGTTCGTCGCCGAGGACAGCAACACCCGCGACCAGGCCCGCACCCTCGTCCTCGCCGGGGACTCCACCGCCCACGTCGGCTACATGCTGGTCCGCGGCTCCGGCACCCGCCTCGGCGACGCCGAACTCGCCGCCGCCGACGGCGAGAACGACGCCCTGAACAAGGTCGTCGCCAACCTCGTCGCCGGCTCCGGCGCCGACCAGAGCGACCAGCTCGGCAAGTTCGCCGTGCGCTACGTCCTCGTCCACAAGGGCGCGCCCCGCGAGATCACCCGCGTCCTGGACGCCACGCCCGGGATGTCCCGGCTCAGCCAGCAGGCCGGCGGCGCCCTGTGGCGCGTCGACCAGGAAGTATCCCGCGCCGCCGTCGTCACCGCGTCCGGCAAGGGCACGCCGGTCCCCGTCGCCGCCGGCCCCGTGGACATCCACACCGAGATCCCCGACGGCGACGACGGCCGGATCCTGCGCCTGGCCGACGCCGCCGCCGACGGCTGGACCGCCACCCTCGACGGCAAGCCGCTCACCCGCACCACCGTCGACGGCTGGGCCCAGGGCTTCGAACTCCCCGCCGGCGGCGGCGAGCTGGACGTCACCTACGACGACCCGTTCACCCACACCGCCTGGCTGTGGGCCCAGGGCGCTCTCGCCCTCGTCCTCGTCGTCCTCGCCCTCCCCGGCCGCCGCCGCGACGTCGACGACGACCTCCCCGAGGAGGAAGCCCGGCCCGAGGCGGCCGCCGACGGCGAAGGCCGCCGCGCCCGCCGTCTGCGCGCCCAGGCCGAAGCGGAGGAAGCCGCCCGGGCCGAAGGGGAGGAGGCCACCACCCGGGCCGAAGCCGAGGACTTCCCGCCCCCGCCGCAGGAGACCCCGGCCGCCGTCCCCCAGCAGACCTCCTACGCCGACTGGGACGCACCCGGCTACGCGGGCGCCGCCCCCCACCCCGCCCACGGCGGCGAGCAGTACCAGGCCGCCCCCCAGCAGTACCCGCCGGGCGGCTACGACCAGCAGTCCTACGCCCCCTACCAGGCCGCCCCCTACGACCCCTACGACCCTTACGCCCACGAGGGGCAGACCCCGCAGACGGGCCCCTACGACCAGCCCTACCAGCAGCAGGGTTACGACCCCTCGGCGTACGACAGGGCCGTCCACGACCCCCGCTACGACCAGAACGACCCCCACGGCACCGGCAGCGAGCGCCCCGACGGGAGCCAGCAGTGAAGCGCACCACCCTGTCCCTGATCGCCGGCACGACCGCGCTCGCCGCCGTCACCGGGTTCGCCGCGCTCACCCAGCCGACCGACTCCGGCGCCGGCGCCGCCGCCAAGGCGGCCGCCGTCCTGCCCGTGGAACGCGCCGGCCTGCTCTGCCCGGCGCCCAGCACCTCCGACCTCGCCGAGACGACGTACACGTCCTTCACGCCCGTCACCAAGGGCACCAAGAGCGGCGGCACGACGGAACTGCTGCCCGCCGCCGGGAAGACCGCCGCGGGCGAAGGCAAGAAGAAGACCCCGGCCAAGCCCGTCCTCACGCCCAAGGCGCCCGGCACGCCCGCCGCCGGCGACACCTCCGGCGGCGCGTCGCCCGCGCTGATCGGCACCGCCGAGGGCAAGTTCGCGCCCGGCTGGACCCTCCAGGAGACCACCGAGGTCGCCGCAGGCACCGGCCGCGGCCTCCTCGGCGTCAACTGCACCGCCCCCGACACCGACTTCTGGTTCCCTGGCGTCAGCACCGCCGCCGACCGCACCGACTACCTCCACCTCACCAACCCGGACGACTCCGCCGCCGTCGCCGACATCGAGCTCTACGACAAGGACGGCCCCGTCGCGACCACCGCCGGCGACGACTTCACCATCCCCGCCGGGGCCGGCGAGCCGATCCTGCTGTCCACGCTCACCGGCGAGAAGCAGGACGACCTCACCGTCCACGTCAACGTCCGCAGCGGCCGCGTCGGCGCCGCCGTCCAGGCCCTGGACGACAAACTCGGCGGCGACTGGCTGGCCGCGTCCACCGACCCGGCGGGCAGCCTCGTCGTCCCCGGCATCCCCAAGGACGCCACCGCCGTCCGCCTCGTCGCCTTCACCCCGGCCGACTCCGACGCCGACCTGAAGGTCCAACTCGCCTCCCCGTCCGGCCTGATCACCCCGGCCGGCAAGGAGACACTGCACGTCAAGGCGGGCACGACGACCGCCCTCGACCTCGGCGACGTCACCCGCGGGGAAGCCGGCTCCCTCGTCCTGACCCCCACCGACCAGTCCGTTCCGGTCGTCGCCGCGGTCCGGGTGGTGCGCGGCAAGGGCGACAAACAGGAGTCCGCGTACCTCCCCGCCACCAGCCCGGTCGGCACGCGCGCGTCCGCCGTCGCCAACACCGCCAAGGGCACCACCCTCTCCCTGACCGCCCCCACCGGCACGGCCAAGGTCAAGGTCACCGCCTCCGCCGGCAGCGAGGGCGGAACGGCCGCCTCCCAGACGTACACGATCAAGGCGGGCACCACCCAGGACGTACAACTCCCCGCCCCAGCGGGCCTGAAGGGCACCTACGCCCTCACCGTGGAACCCCTCACCGCCACCCCCGTCTACGCCTCCCGCACCCTGGCGGCCTCGATCGACGGCCTCCCCGGCTTCACCATCCAGACCCTCCCGACCGACCGCGGAACAGTCGCGGTGCCCCAGACGGAACAGGACATGACGGTGCTGCAGAAGTGACCGGCCGCGGCAGGGCCGCCGCAGGAGACGGGCGAACCCCCGCTCAGTCCTCCCCGTAGCGGGGATCCACCGTCTCCGGGGTGAGCCCCAGCAGCTCCGCCACCTGCTCCACCACCACCTCGTGCACCAACGCGGCCCGCTCCTCGCGCCCCTTGGTGCGGATCTCCACCGGCCGCCGGTAGACGACCACCCGCGCCCGCCGGCCCTCCCGCGCGGGGATCGTCCCGCCCAACGGCACCGCCTCGTCGTTCCACGGCCCGCCCGCGCCGTCCAGCCGCGGCACCTCCAGCACCATGAAGTCGATGTCGGCGAGCTGCGGCCAGCGCCGCTCCAGCCGCTCCACCGAGTCCTGCACCAGATCCGCGAACACCTCGGCACGGCTCGCCGCCAACGGCACCTGAGGGGGCGCGATCGGCCCCCGCATGCCCCGTCCGTGACGATCACGACGACGGGGCCCGGGGGCTGCGCTACGGGGCGGTACGGGGTTGTCCATCACCACTGAAGCGTATTCCCCGGCGGGACCCGCCGCCGGACCCCACGCGGCGCCCCGCCCCGCACCGGCCGCCGAGCACCGCACGTCGGCGAATGACCATTCCAGCCAAGGTTGGGCTCGATTCCGTATCTCTCCGAGACCGTGGATCTCACGGCAATTGATGGTGTTTGTCCCCGCCGATGACCGCATCCGACGCCTCAGCTTGCCTGGAGGGCTGGCGTTCCCGCAGGTCAGCGGGGTATGACTGGAGTCGTCTGTGGGGCGTTTCACAACCCGACACGGTGGAGTGACCTGGTGGAGAGTCGTCGCGGCCCGCTCAAGAGTGCGGTACCGTCCAACGTCGTGAGCCCTGTACGTCGCTGTTCGCGCACCGCCTGCGGCCGACCCGCCGTCGCGACGCTGACGTACGTCTACGCCGACTCGACCGCGGTCCTCGGCCCGCTCGCCACCTACGCCGAACCCCACTGCTACGACCTGTGCGCCGAGCACTCCGAACGCCTCACCGCCCCCCGCGGCTGGGAGGTCGTCCGGCTCCTCGACGGCTCCGCTCCCGCGCGCCCCAGCGGCGACGACCTGGAAGCGCTTGCCAACGCGGTCCGCGAGGCCGCCCGCCCGCAGGAACGCTCCGCCGGAGCCGGCGGCACGGGCCGCGGGGCGGACCCGATGGAGGTCGCACGCCGCGGCCACCTGCGCGTGCTGCGCTCACCCGACAACTAGGGCGTGTTGCGAAAGTTCCGCCTGCCCGGCGACGCCTGGCACGCACTCCCCCACTGCCTGAAGGGCGTGGGGGTGCCCCCAGCCGCGTTGTCGGGATCGCCCCGATACATCCAGTATCGGGGCGACCCTCCGCCTTGCGATCGCACGCACCAGACGCCGCCGGGCCCGCCCTTCGGGCGGACGACGCTACTTTCGCAACACGCCCTGGGGCGTGTTGCGTCTCGGGGCAGGCGACACTTTCGCGACACGCCCCAGCCGCTGCCGCCCAGGTGAGCCGTGCGGCACGCGCACGCGGCCGCAGAGGGCCGTCCGCCGCTCCGGGTAGTTTGTGGTGACTCGCAGAACTTCCAGGAAGGGTTGGCCGTGGCTGCTGATCTGTCGCAGATCGTGAAGGCGTACGACGTGCGCGGGGTGGTCCCGGACCAGTGGGACGAGTCCCTCGCCGAACTGTTCGGCGCGGCCTTCGTCCAGGTGACCGACGCCGAAGCGATCGTCGTCGGCCACGACATGCGCCCCTCCTCGCCCGGCCTGTCCGCCGCCTTCGCGCGCGGCGCGGCGGCCCGCGGCGCGCACGTCACCCAGATCGGCCTGTGCTCCACCGACCAGCTGTACTACGCCTCCGGCGCCCTGAACCTGCCCGGCGCGATGTTCACCGCCTCGCACAACCCGGCCCGCTACAACGGGATCAAACTGTGCCGCGCGGGCGCCGCGCCGGTGGGCCAGGACAGCGGCCTGACCGAGATCCGCGAACTCGTCGAGAAATGGACCGCGTCGGCCGCCCCCGAACCGGCCGCCGAGCGGGGAACCCTCAGCCGCACCGACACGCTGGACGACTACGCCGCGCACCTGCGCTCACTCGTCGACCTGACCTCCATCCGCCCCCTGAAGGTCGTCGTCGACGCGGGCAACGGCATGGGAGGCCACACCGTCCCCACCGTCCTCGCCGGCCTGCCCCTCACCGTCGTCCCGATGTACTTCGAACTCGACGGCACCTTCCCCAACCACGAGGCCAACCCCCTCGACCCGGCCAACCTCGTCGACCTCCAAAAGCGCGTCCGCGCGGAGGGCGCCGACCTCGGCCTCGCCTTCGACGGCGACGCCGACCGCTGCTTCGTCATCGACGAACAGGGCGAACCGGTCTCCCCGTCGGCCATCACCGCCCTCGTCGCCGTCCGCGAACTCGCCCGCCACGGCGGCCGAGGCACCGTCATCCACAACCTGATCACCTCCTGGACGGTCCCCGAGGTCGTCCGGGAGAACGGCGGCACCCCCGTCCGCACCCGCGTCGGACACTCCTTCATCAAGGCCGAAATGGCCCGCACCGGCGCCATCTTCGGCGGCGAACACTCCGCCCACTACTACTTCAAGGACTTCTGGAACGCCGACACCGGAATGCTGGCCGCCCTCCACGTCCTGGCCGCCCTCGGCGGACAACCGGCCCCGCTCTCCTCCCTCGTCGACCGCTACGACCGCTACAGCGGCTCCGGAGAGATCAACTCCACCGTCGTCGACCAGACAGCCCGCATCGCGGCCGTCCGCGCCGCCTACGCCGACCGCCCCGACACCACCCTCGACGACCTCGACGGCCTCACCGTCTCCGCCGCCGACTGGTGGTTCAACGTCCGCCCCTCCAACACCGAACCCCTCCTCCGCCTCAACGCCGAAGCCAGGGACGAGCCGACCATGCGCAAACTCCGCGACGAGGTCCTGGCACTGATCCGCGCCTGACCCTCCGGGGCGGACCGCACCACGGACGGCGGGCGCCCCCGGTGCGCCGGACACCCCACGCCCCCGCCGCACCGGCGGTACCCTGACCAGGCACATCCACGCGCCCCGCACCACCCGGCCGCGCGACCCGACACCCACCCGAAGGGACACCCCATGCCGCTCGAAGCCGGCCTCCTGGAGATCCTCGCCTGCCCCGTCTGCCACGCCTCCCTCCAGGAGCAGGACACCGAGCTGATCTGCACCGGCCAGGACTGCGGCCTCGCCTACCCCGTACGCGACGGCATCCCCGTCCTCCTCGTCGACGAGGCCCGCCGCCCCGCGTGACGCCCGACCGGCCGCACCCCGACGCGAACACCCCCGCCCGCCGCCCCAGGCGCCATCGGCGCGGGTGACGGCGCCCCGACGACCCGCGACGAACCCGGCGATCGGAGACCTGACGCCATGCTCGACGAATCGCTGCTCGACACGCCGGAGGCCCTGGCCGAGGCAGACCACCGCGCCCTCCTGCGCGGAGCGGCCGAGGCAGGCGCCCGCGTCCGCACCGCCGCCCGGCACGCCACCGAGGCCGGCGTCCACCGGCTCCAACCGGACGGCCGCCCACGCGCCGTCCTCATCGCCGGCCCCGGCGCGGCCGCCATCTGCGTCGCCGACCTCCTCGGCACCCTCGCCGGCGCCGCCTGCCCCGTCACCCGCCTCGCCCCCGCCGGCGTCGCCCCCGCCGCGGGCGCCCTGCGCTGGGAACTCCCCGGCTGGGTCGGCTCCATCGACCTCCTCCTCATCACCACCCCCGACGGCACCGAACCCGGGCTCTCCCTCCTCGCCGAGCAGGCGTACCGCCGCGGCTGCACCGTCGTCGCCGTAGCCCCCGCCGGCTCCCCGCTCACCGAGGCCGTCAGCGCCGCGCACGGCATGTTCATCCCGCTCGCCACCGCCCCCTACGAGCACGACGAACAGCCGCCCGTCGCCGCGTCCGCCCCCGGCGTGCTGTGGGCCCTGCTCACCCCGCTCCTCGCGCTCCTCGACCGCATCGCCCTGATCTCCGCCCCGCCCGAGGCGCTCGAACAGGTCGCCGACCGCCTCGACCACATCGCCGAACGCTGCGGCCCCGCCATCGCGACCTACAGCAACCCCGCCAAGACCCTGGCCGCCGAACTCGCCGACGCCCTCCCCGTCGTCTGGACCGAGGGCGTCTCCGCCGGCCCGGCCGGCCGCCGCTTCGCCGCCGCGCTCGCCGAACTCTCCGGCCGCCCCGCCCTCGTCGCCGAACTCCCCGAGGCCCTCGCCTCCCACAGCGCGCTGCTCGCCGGCCCGCTCGCCGCCAGCGCCGACCCGGACGACTTCTTCCGCGACCGCGTCGAGGAGCCCCCCGCCCTCCACGCGCGCGTGGTGCTGCTGCGCGACCGCCCCATCGGCGGACTCACCGCCGCCCCCGCCGCCCGCGACCTCGCCCTCAGCCACGACACCCCGATCAGCGAACTCGAACCGGAGCCCGGCGACGAACTCGTCACCCTCGCCGAACTGATCGCCGTCACCGACTTCGCCGCCGTCTACCTGGCGCTCGCCTCGGGAGCCTGACCCACCCAGTGCCCCGGCAGGCGACAGCCGACCGGGCCCTCCAAGGCCGACCCACGACCGCCACGCAGACACACGGACCGTCAGACAGACAGGCAGAGACACCCCATGGACCGCCTCGACAACACCGTCCGCCCCTACGCCTGGGGTTCGCCCACCGCCATCCCCGCCCTCCTCGGCGTCGAACCCACCGGCGAACCGCAGGCGGAGATGTGGATGGGCGCCCACCCCGGCGCCCCCTCCCGCACCGCCCGGGGCACCCTCGTCGAGGTCATCGAAGCCGACCCGGAACGCGAACTGGGCGCCGCGACGACCGCCAAGTTCGGCCCCCGCCTGCCCTTCCTCCTCAAACTCCTCGCCGCCGGCGCCCCCCTCTCCCTCCAGGTCCACCCCGACCTGCGGCAAGCCCGGGCAGGCCACGAGGACGAGGAGCGCCGCGGCATCCCCGTCGACGCCCCCCACCGCAACTACAAGGACGCCAACCACAAGCCCGAACTCATCTGCGCCCTCACCGAGTTCGAAGGCCTCTGCGGCTTCCGTGAACCGGCCCGCGCCGCCGCCCTCCTCGACGGCCTGGGCGTCGACACGCTCAAGCCCTACGTCGACCTCCTGCACGCCCGGCCCGAGGAAGCCGCCCTCCGCGAGGTCCTCACCGCGCTCCTCACCGCCGACCGCGACGACATGGCCCACACCGTCGCCGAGGCCGCGGCCGCCTGCGACCGCCTCGGCGGCGCCTGGGCCCCCTACGCCGGCATCGCCCACCACCACCCCGGCGACCCCGGCGTCATCGCCGCCATGCTCCTCAACCACGTCCGGCTCCAGCCCGGCGAGGCCCTCTTCCTCGGCGCCGGCGTCCCGCACGCCTACCTCAGCGGCCTCGGCGTCGAGATCATGGCCAACTCCGACAACGTCCTGCGCTGCGGCCTCACCCCCAAGCACGTCGACGTCCCCGAACTCCTGCGCATCGTCCGCTTCGAGCCCGGCGACCCCGCCGTCCTGCGCCCCGAGGCCGCCCCCGACGGCGAAGAGGTCTACGACACCCCCGTCGACGAGTTCCGCCTCTCCCGCCACGTCCTGCCGGAGGGCGCCGCCGCCCGCGACCTCACCCTCCCCACCCCGCAGATCCTGCTCTGCACCGCCGGCGCCGTCGACGCCGGCGAGCACCGGCTGACACCCGGTCACTCCGTCTTCGTGCCCGCGGGCGAAAAGGCCGAAGTGTCCGGAGCGGGCACGCTCTTCCGCGCCACCGTCGTCGTCTGAGGCATCGCCCACCACCCGCCGGGCACACGCACCTCGGCCCGTGCTGCAACAATGGCCCATCGCAAAGGACGGGCAAAGCCGACGACGGCACGAGCGCCCCGAGGACGACCCGAGGACGAAGGGACCACGCGAACAATGAGCGCGTCAGGCGGCACCAAGGCGATCGTGGCGGCACTGGGCGCCAACCTCGCGATCGCGGCATCGAAGTTCGTCGCGTTCGCCTTCAGCGGCTCCTCGTCGATGCTCGCAGAGGGCGTCCACTCGCTCGCCGACTCCGGCAACCAGGCACTCCTCCTGGTCGGCGGCAAGAAGGCCCAGCGCGAGGCCACCCCGCAGCATCCCTTCGGCTACGGCCGCGAACGCTACATCTACGCCTTCCTCGTCTCCATCGTCCTCTTCTCCGTCGGCGGCATGTTCGCCATCTACGAGGGCTACGAGAAGCTCCAGCACCCGCACGAGATCGACCACTGGTACTGGCCCGTCGGCGTCCTGGTCTTCGCGATCATCGCCGAGTCGTTCTCCTTCCGGACGGCCATCAAGGAGTCCGACCCCCTGCGGGGCGAGCACTCCTGGAAGGAGTTCGTGCGCCGCGCCAAGGCCCCCGAGCTCCCCGTCGTCCTCCTGGAGGACTTCGGCGCCCTCGTCGGCCTCGTCCTCGCCCTCGCCGGCGTCGGCCTCGCCATCGTCACCGGCGACGGCGTCTGGGACGGCATCGGCACCATCTGCATCGGCGTCCTGCTCGTCCTGATCGCCCTCGTCCTGGCCGCCGAGACCAAGTCCCTCCTCCTCGGCGAGGCCGCCGGCCCGGAGGAGACCCGCAAGATCGAGGCCGCCCTCGTCGACGGCGCCACCGTCACCCGCGTCATCCACATGCGCACCCTCCACCTCGGCCCCGAGGAACTCCTCGTCGCCGCCAAGATCGCCGTGCGGCACGACGACACCGCCACCGAGATCGCGAACGCCATCAACGCAGCCGAGGCCCGCATCCGCCAGGCCGTCCCGATCGCCCGCGTCATCTACCTCGAGCCGGACATCTACAGCGAGGCCGAAGCCGCCAAGGGCCCCGACCGCGAAGCCACCCCTGGCGGCCCCGCCCACCCCGCGGCCGACCACTGACCCTCCCCTTCCCCAAAGCCTCACTCACGGTGATGGTCCTGATCTGTTCTGAGCCGGACTGGGGCCGCCCCGCGTCAGCGGTGTAGCTTGGAGCGGAGCCAGACGTCGCTGCTGATGGCGGTCGGGCGGTCCACCGACGGACCGACCGAGGGAGAGAGGGCCTCCGACGGACTGCGCTGCGCGTACGCGGGCATGCACGGGTCCCCTTCGAGCACCCTTGTCCGCCGCCGCGCAGTCAGCCGTATCCAGACCTCGTCCCAAACCCCGAGGAGCAGCTCGCATGACGACTGTCGAAAACCGACAGGACTTCAAGGTCGCCGACCTCTCCCTGGCCGAGTTCGGCCGCAAGGAGATCACGCTCGCCGAGCACGAGATGCCGGGCCTGATGGCGATCCGCAAGGAGTACGCCGACGCCCAGCCCCTCGCCGGCGCCCGCGTCACCGGCTCCCTGCACATGACCGTCCAGACCGCCGTCCTCATCGAGACCCTGGTCGCCCTCGGCGCCCAGGTCCGCTGGGCCTCGTGCAACATCTTCTCCACCCAGGACCACGCGGCCGCCGCCATCGCCGTCGGCCCGAACGGCACGCCCGACAACCCGCAGGGCGTCCCGGTCTTCGCCTGGAAGGGCGAGACCCTGGAGGAGTACTGGTGGTGCACGGAGCAGGCGCTGACCTGGCCGAACACGCCCACCGGCGGCCCCAACATGATCCTCGACGACGGCGGCGACGCGACCCTCCTCGTCCACAAGGGCGTCGAGTACGAGAAGGACGGCAAGGTCCCCTCGGTCGACACCGCCGAGAACGAGGAACACCGCGTCATCCTCGAACTCCTCAACCGCACCATCACCGAGGGCTCCCAGAAGTGGACCCAGCTCGCCTCGGAGATCCGCGGCGTCACCGAGGAGACCACCACCGGCGTCCACCGCCTGTACGAGATGCAGCGCGACGGCCAGCTCCTCTTCCCGGCCATCAACGTCAACGACGCCGTCACCAAGTCGAAGTTCGACAACAAGTACGGCTGCCGCCACTCCCTCATCGACGGCATCAACCGCGCCACCGACGTCCTCATCGGCGGCAAGACCGCCGTCGTCTTCGGCTACGGCGACGTCGGCAAGGGCTGCGCCGAGTCCCTGCGCGGCCAGGGCGCCCGCGTCATCGTCACCGAGATCGACCCCATCTGCGCCCTCCAGGCCGCGATGGACGGCTACCAGGTCACGACCCTCGACGAGGTCGTCGACAAGGCCGACATCTTCATCACCACGACCGGCAACAAGGACATCATCATGGCCGCCGACATGGCCAAGATGAAGCACCAGGCCATCGTCGGCAACATCGGCCACTTCGACAACGAGATCGACATGGCCGGCCTCGCCCAGATCCCCGGCATCGTCAAGGACGAGGTCAAGCCGCAGGTCCACACCTGGACCTTCCCCGACGGCAAGGTCATCATCGTCCTCTCCGAGGGCCGCCTGCTGAACCTCGGCAACGCGACCGGCCACCCGTCGTTCGTGATGTCCAACTCCTTCGCGGACCAGACCCTGGCCCAGATCGAGCTGTTCACCAAGCCCGAGGAGTACCCGACCGGCGTCTACGTGCTCCCCAAGCACCTCGACGAGAAGGTCGCCCGCCTCCACCTGGACGCGCTCGGCGTGAAGCTGACCACGCTCCGCCCCGAGCAGGCCTCCTACATCGGCGTCGAGGTCGACGGCCCCTACAAGCCGGACCACTACCGCTACTGAGCCGCAGCCCGGCCCACCGGGGAACCCGTCCGTGCACTGACGCGTTCCCCGGCACCGGCAGGCCCTCCGAGACAGGCCCCCGCACCCCCGTGTCGGGGGCCTGTCCCGTCGGCCCACGACCGACCCGGCCCTTCTTCGACTCACCAGCACCGGGCCGGCTCGCCGAGGTGACCGGACCAGCCCGTCACACCCCAGGACCCCCATGCCCCGCGGCCGGTATTCGCTCCACGATCCGCACGATCACACCCCTCTCGCCCACGAGCACTTCCACTGCGCCCCCGGCCCCTCCGGCTGGCGCTACGTCTCCCAGCTGACCACCCCCACCGGCGAGCACACCGGCTCCGTCGACCTCACCCTCGACGACCTCGGCCGCCCCCTCCGACTCGAACTCCACGCCGCCGGCTGGCAGGTGCGCGGCGCCGCCCTCGACGGCGTCACCTGGGTCCGCACCGACCCCACCGGCGCCGAGGCCACGGAAGGCAACGTCCCCGCCCACGCCTTCACCGGCACCTCGCCCGCCTTCCTCGTCGCCACCACCCGTCTCCTGCGTCTCGCTCCCTCCCCGTCCGCGACCCGCGTCCGCCTCGTCGCCTTCACCGATCCGGTCCTCGCACCGCGCACCCTCGACCAGTCCTGGGCCCTGGTGAAAAGAGAAGCACACGCCACTGACAACGGCCCTCTGACCGTGGACGAATACCAGGTCACAGCCCTGGACACCGGCGAACAGCACACCGTGCACATCGCCGGCGACGTCGTCCTCGCAGCCCCCGGCATCGAGCTCGAAGACCTCGAATCACCCCCGTCGACGTTCACCGACTGAGGCGGTCCGGAGGGGCGAGCGGCTACGCGGGCGGCACGAACCCGGTGGCCGTGCCCTCGTCCTTCGCCGGACCGGACACAGGCGGCACCTGCGGAACGGCGGGAGAAGATGAGACAGGCGCACCGGGGGAGGGCGCGCCGGGCGGACTGTGGTCACCGTAGAAAGGGGGAGCGGGCGCACCGTAGGAAGGCGGGGCCGACGGACCGTGAGCATCAGCCCCCGGACCGCCCCCCGCCCCGAAGGCCCGCCGCGCCTCCCGGTCCCGCCGCTCGTGCACCACCGCCGCCAGGAACGCGGCCGCAGGCACCCCCGGCGGCACCGGAGCCCCCGTCCGGGCCGCGAGATCACCGGCCAGCCGCTCCGCGATCGTCCGGCCCACCTGCGGATCCAACTGGTCCATCCGCCCCAGGTACTGCCTGATCTCCAGCCACAGACCGTCCGGCACCCCGGACAGATCGAGTCCCGAGAACCGCCCCGCCAGCCACGGCGGAGGAGGCGGCAGAAAACCGATCCGCGCCACGGGCACCCGCTCCCGCACCACCAGCGTCCCGGCGAAGACGTCCCCGAGCCGCCGCCCCCGCGCCGACACCAGCGAGGCCACGCACGCCACCACCCCCGCGGTCAGCAGGATCTCCACCACCCCCAGTGCACCCCGCACCAGCGCGTGCCGGAACCGGATCGGCCCCCCGTCGTCCCGCACCACCCGCAGCCCGCAGGCCAGCTTCCCGAGCGAACGCCCATGACTGAGCGTCTCCACCGCGATCGGCACTCCCACCAGCAGCAACAGGAACGAGGCGATCGCCACCGCCGTTCGCGCCGCCTCGTCCAGCGACGCCGTGGCCGCCAGCAAGGCGACGCTGACGACGACATAACCCGCGAGGACGACGAGCAGATCGAGCAGCACGGCCAGAGCCCTGCTCGGCAGCCTGGCGGGACGCAGCTCCAACGCCACCGCCTCACCCGTCACCAGATCGCCCACGACCACCGCCCCTTCCCCGACCCGCCCCGACGACGGCCAGTCTGCCAAGCTGACCGCGCATCGCGCCTCCGTAGGACAACCTGACATCACCACCGGTCGCCGACGAGAAGCCGAGGAGCAGACACCCCGATGGACCTCGACGTCTTCGTCTCCGCCCACCGCGCCGAATGGGACCGCCTGGACGCCCTCCTGCGCCGGCGCCGCCTCACCGGCGCGGAAGCCGACGAACTCGTCACCCTCTACCAGCGCACGGCGACCCACCTGTCCCTCATCCAGTCCAGTGCCCCCGACCCGCAACTCACCGGACGGCTCAGCCGGCTCGTGGCACGCGCGCGCAGTACGGTCACCGGCACCCGACGCGCCTCATGGCACGACGCCGCCCGCTTCCTCACCCTGGGCTTCCCCGCCGCCGTCTACCGCGCGCGGCACTGGTGGATACCCACCGCACTCGTCTCCACCGCCGCAGCGGCCCTGCTCGGCTGGTGGATCGGCACCCACCCCGAAGTCCAGGCCTCCCTGGCGGCCCCGGACGAGCTGCGCGCGCTCACCCGCCCCGGAGGCCAGTACGAGACGTACTACTCGAGCCACCCGGCCGCCTCGTTCGCCGCCCAGGTCTGGACGAACAACGCCCAAGCCGCCGCCATGTGTCTGGTCCTCGGCGTCTTCCTGGGGCTGCCCGTCCTCTGGATCCTCTTCCAGAACATGCTCAACCTCGGTGTCGGTATCGGCCTCATGTCCTCCGCCGGTCGCCTCGACACCTTCCTCGGCCTGGTCCTCCCGCACGGCCTCCTCGAGCTGACCGCGGTCTTCGTCGCCGCCGGCGCCGGCCTGCGACTCGGCTGGACCGTCATCGACCCCGGCCCGCGATCCCGCCGCACCGCCCTCGCCGAGGAAGGGCGCGCCGCCGTCGGCATGGCGATCGGCCTCGCCCTCGTCCTGTTCGTCTCGGGCGCCATCGAAGGCTTCGTCACCCCCTCTGGCCTGCCCACCTGGGCCCGCATCACCATCGGCATCACCGCCGAGGTGGCCTTCCTGGCCTACGTCTACGTCCTCGGCGGCCGTGCCGCGCGCGCCGGGGACACCGGCGACCTGGCGGCGGCCGAGCGCAGCGCCGTGGTGCCGACAGCCGCCTGATGTGCGTGGGCCTCCGCCGAACTGCTAGTCTCCTCTTCGCCCCACAAAAACCGTTGACACGGAGCGCGTGGGGAGGTAGATTCGAACAGTTGCCTGGACTGGACATGGTCCGGTCGGTAACCAGTTAGTATCTACAAGGCCTCACGGAACTTCGATTCCACAGAAGCCACTCCCCGATGAATCGGAAACAACGGCCGGTCTGACCGGCTGAAAACTTCTGATAAAGTCGGAACCGCCGGAAAGGAAACCGCGAAACAAAAGCGGGAACCTGGAAAGCACCGAGGAAATCGGATCGAGAAAAGATCTGATAGAGTCGGAAACGCAAGACCGAAGGGAAGCGCCCGGAGGAAAGCCTGAGAGAGTCT
>NZ_JBIARD010000006.1:0-50575 GCF_042889585.1 Streptomyces sp. NPDC002566
AAGGAACGGACGCTTCCTTTGTACTCACCCGAGAGACTCTCTCAGGCTTTCCTCCGGGCGCTTCCCTTCGGTCTTGCGTTTCCGACTCTATCAGATCTTTTCTCGATCCGATTTCCTCGGTGCTTTCCGGTTCCCCGCTCTCGCGGTTTCCCTTCCGGCGTTTCCGACTCTATCAGATCCTTTCGGCCCTGATTCCCAGTCAGAGGGGGTTGCCTTCCCGGCTGTTGGGCCGTTCCGACGTCTCAAACCTTAGCGGATCCGCCCCGGCGAGTGCTAATCGAGTCGATCGAAAGGATCGAGAGCGATCAGCCTGCCGAATGCCCCATCGAATGGAATTCGGGCGCGCCGAATTCGATCCCGTTGGGAGATCTTGCTGTGGTGTGAGGTGCCGCTTCTGCGGCGGAGGTGCTGCCGGAGAACCGTTACGGCTCCGTGGCAACCCGAAGAACCTTACGGATCGTCCCGGGGGATGTCAAGCACCCCTGTCAAGGTCTTTTCGGCGAGGTCAGTCGAGGTCGCTGAGACGCCCGCCGGCGTCGGGCTGGGCGTGCTCCACCCGGCGCAGGAGCCTGGTCAGCACCTCGCCCAGGGCGGTGCGGTCCGCCGCGGTGAGGTCCTGGAGCAGGTCCTCCTCGAAGACCGTCGCCGATCTCATCGCCTCCAGCCACTTCTCCCGGCCCTCCTGCGTCAGCTCCACGATCACGCGGACCCGGTTGGTCTCGTCCCGCTCCCGGGTCACCAGTCCTTCGGAGACCATGCGGTCGATCCGGTGGGTCATCGCGGCCGGCGTCAGACCGAGTCGCTTGGCGAGGTCGCTGGGGCCGAGGCGGTACGGGGCGCCGGAGAGGACGAGGGCCTTGAGGACCTCCCAGTCCGTGTTGCTCATGCCGAGCGCGGCGGTCTGGCGGCTGTAGGCGACGTTCATGCGGCGGTTCAGGCGGGACAGCGCCGACACGATCTTCTCGACCTGGGGGTCGAGGTCCTGGAACTCGCGCTGGTAGGCGGCGATCTGCTCCTCGAGCGTCGGTTCGCCGTCGAGGCCTGCGGTGTCGTCGGGGGTGTCGCCCATGGCCGCCAGTATCGCACGGGGCTCGTTCGCGTCGAAGTTCTTGAGGCTGTACTGTTTAGCTTCGAAATTTATCTTCGAAGTCTTCGGTTGTAAGTCCTTGGGTCGGCCATCTACCGGCTGGCCCCTGTCTTGAGAGAGGTGAACGTGACCAGGGCGATGGGCGCAGCGATGCGCCGGATCCACGTGGGCAACGCACTCAGCGCGTTCGGGCTCGGCTTCACGGTCCCGTACCTGTACGTCTATGTGGCGCAGGTGCGGGGCCTGGGGGCCATGACGGCGGGGCTGGTGCTCGCCGTGTTCGCCGTGGCCGCGCTGATCGTGCTGCCGTTCGCCGGTCGGGCGATCGTGCGGCGCGGCCCGCTGCCGGTGCTGATCGCCGCCCTGGTCACCGCCGCCGTGGGCGCGCTGAGTCTGGGGCTCGCGGGTGACGCCGCCGCCGTCCTGGCCGCCGCGGGCGCGCTCGGGGCGGGGCAGGCCGTGATGCAGCCGGCGCTGGCCACGATGATCGTGGACTGTTCCAGCGCGGAGACCCGGTCGCGGGCGTTCGCCATGCAGTTCTTCCTGCAGAACCTCGGACTGGGCGTCGGCGGGCTCATCGGCGGGCATCTCGTGGACGCCACGCGGGTGTCGTCGTTCACGCTGCTGTTCTCGATCGAGGCCGCGATGTTCCTGCTGCTGGTCGTGGTGATGGTGACGGTGCGGATGCCGCGCGCGCCGCGGGTCGAGGACGCTCCGCGGGGATCGGCGAAGGGGAGCTGGAAGCAGCTGCTCGGGAACCGGGCCATGGTGCAGCTGTGCGTGCTGGGGTTCGTGCTGTTCTTCGCCTGCTACGGGCAGTTCGAGTCGGGGCTGAGCGCGTACGGCGTGGAGGCCGCCGGGATCTCGACGTCCGCGCTGGGGACGGCGCTGGCCGCCAACACGGCGATGATCGTGGTCGCGCAGTTCGCCGTGCTGAAGTTCGTCGAGCGGCGCAGGCGGTCGCGGGTGATCGCGGCGGTGGGGCTGATCTGGGCCGTGGCGTGGGTCGCCGCCGGGTTCGCCGGGCTCGGGCACGGCAGCCAGGAGATGGCGACGGCCGCGTTCGTGTCGACGTACGCGCTGTTCGGGCTGGGTGAGGCGATGCTGTCGCCGACCGTCGCGCCGCTGGTCGCCGATCTGGCGCCGTCCGGGATGGCGGGTCAGTACAACTCGGCGTTCGCCCTGGTGAAGCAGCTGGCGCTGGCGGTGGGGCCGGCCGTGGGCGGGCCGATGGGCGCCTCGCTGCACGCGCCGTACGTCGTGACGTTCCTGCTGTTCTCGCTGGGGATCAGCGTGCTGGCGCTGCGGCTGGGGCGGCGGCTCACCGTGGCGCAGGACCAGCCGTGGCAGGCGCGCAACCGGGTGGTCGCCCGGGGCGGGGCCGCAGCGGAGCCGGTGGCCGCCGAGGCGTGAGGCAGGGCAGCAGCCTGGCAGGGGCGGCCGTCGTCATGGGCGACGGCCGCCCCTTTTTTCGTCAGTCGGCGGCTTTGGGCAGCAGGAACTCGCACCACACCGCCTTGCCGCCGCCGGGGGTGCGTCTGCTGCCCCAGTGGGAGGCGATGGTCGCGACGATCGCGATGCCCCGGCCCGACTCGTCGCCGGGCTCGGCGAGGCGGCGGAGCGGGAGGTGGTCGTCTCCGTCGGTGACCTCGATGATCAGGCGGCGGTCGGTGCGGCGCAGGCGCAGGCGCATCGGCGGGGTGCCGTGCTGGAGGGAGTTGGCGACCAGTTCGCTGGCGGCGAGGACGCCGAGGTCGTGCAGTTCGGTGGGGAAGCGCCAGCTGGTGAGGACGCCGGAGGCGAAGGCACGCGCGCGGGGGGCCGCTTCGACGCCGCCGAGGAGTTCCAGGGCCGCGTTGCGGAAGAGTTCGCCGTCGGCGCCGGTGCGGTGGGGGTGCTGGAGGACCAGGACGGCGACGTCGTCGTCGTGGTCGGCGGTGACGCCCGCGGAGCGGACCAGGCGGTCGCAGACCACCTGGGGGGTGCCGGTGGGGCCGGCCAGGGCGCGCTCCAAGGCGGCGATGCCGTCGTCCAGGTCCTCGTCGCGCCGTTCGACCAGGCCGTCGGTGTAGAGGACGGCGGTGGAGCCGGGTCCGAGGGGGACGGTGCCGGAGGCGTGCATCCAGCCGCCGGTGCCGAGCGGGGGGCCGGTGGGCTCGTCGGCGCGCCGGACGGCGCCGTTCTCGTCGCGGACCAGGATGGGCAGGTGGCCGGCGGAGGCGTAGAGCAGCCGTCCCTCGTTCGGGTCGTGGACGGCGTAGACGCAGGTGGCGATCTGGTTGGCGTCGATCTCCATGGCGAGGCCGTCGAGGAGCTGGAGGACCTCGTGCGGGGGGAGGTCGAGGCGGGCGTAGGCGCGGACGGCGGTGCGGAGCTGGCCCATGACGGCCGCGGCGCGCACTCCCCGGCCCATGACGTCGCCGATGACGAGTGCGGTGCGGCCGCCGCCGAGGGTGATGACGTCGTACCAGTCGCCGCCGACGGCTGCCTCGGTGCCGCCGGGGTGGTAGGTGGCGGCGATGCGCAGGTCGTCCGGTTGTTCGAGTTCCTGGGGGAGGAGGGAGCGCTGGAGGGTGACGGCGGTCTCGCGCTGGCGGCGTTCGCTGGCTCTGAGACGGTCGGCGGCTTCGGCGTGGTCGGTGACGTCGGTGGCGAAGACGAGCACGGCGGACTTGCCGCCGTCCTCGGTGACGGGGGTGCAGGTGAAGGTGTAGTTGCGCCCGTCGGGGGCTTTGCGGGACTTCAGGGTGCGGGGTCTGCCGCTGCGCAGGGCCTGGTCGAGGAGGGGCATGAGGCCGAGGTCGCGCAGTTCGGGGAGGGCTTCGGCGGCCGGTGCGCCGGGGTGGCGGGTGCCGAAGGCCGCCGCGTAGGCGTCGTTGACGTAGGCGAGGCGGTGTTCGGGGCCGTGGACGAGGGCGACGAGGGCCGGGACGCGGTCGAGGACCTCACGGACCGGGAGTTCGTCGACGGCGGGGGCCGGGGGCGGTTCGTCGGTGAGTCGTTCGGCGCGGGCCGCGGGCACGGAGCCCTCGCCCCGGCGGTCCGGGGTGGTGACCGTGTGCTCGGCTCGCGCGGCGGCGCGGCGCTGCGTTCCGGGGAGGCGGGCGCTCCAGCGCGTGAAGTTCACGAATCCTTGCCTCGCGTAGTCGTCGGCGGCCGGTTCCGGGGCCGCGCGGCGGTGCACGTCGTCGCAGCACCCGGGTGTTGCAGCAGAGAGGACGGCCTGGTGGTCGGGGGATGGGCGGTGGTCCGCCGGGGCTCGGGAAGCGGGATGCAGTCTGGCAGTGCGGCCGCCGTCCGGACCGGCATTCGTCAGACGTGGGGGCGGTCGGTGGAGTTCCTGATCGGGCTCAGGACGACCCCTTCGGGTCGCCGGATGACTCGTCGGAGGGCTTTCCTCCGGCAGCCAGTTCGAACTCTGCGCGCGGGTGTTCGAGTGAGCCGAGGGAGACGATCTCCCTCTTGAAGAGTCCCGCCAGCGTCCACTCGGCGAGCACGCGTGCCTTGCGGTTGAAGGTGGGGACGCGGCTGAGGTGGTAGGCGCGGTGCATGAACCAGGCGGGGTAGCCCTTGAGTTTGCGTCCGTAGACGTGTGCGACGCCCTTGTGCAGGCCCAGTGAGGCGACCGAGCCGACGTACTTGTGGGCGTACGTGCGCAGGGGCTCGCCTCGCAGGGAGCGCGCGATGTTGTCGCCGAGGAGCTTGGCCTGCCGCAGGGCGTGCTGGGCGTTGGGGGCGGTGACCTTGCCGGGTTCGGCGGTGACGTCGGGGACGGCGGCGGCGTCTCCCGCGGCCCACGCGTGCGTGACGCCGTCGATCGTCAGCTCGGGGGTGCACTTGAGGCGGCCCTGCGCGGTCAGGGGGAGGTCGGTGGCGGCGAGGAGCGGGGCGGGTTTGACGCCGGCCGTCCACACGACGGTGCGGGTGGGGAAACGGGCGCCGTCGCTGAGGACGGCGACGCGGTCGGCGCAGGATTCCAGCCGGGTGCCGAGACGGACGTCGATGTTGCGGCGGCGCAGTTCGCTGACCGTGTAGCGGCCCATGTCCTCGCCGACCTCCGGCAGGATCCGGTCGGAGGCCTCGACGAGGATCCACCTCATGTCCTCGGGCGTGACGTTGTGGTAGTAGCGCGTGGTGTAGCGGGCCATGTCCTCCAGTTCGGCGAGCGCCTCGACGCCGGCGTAACCGCCGCCGACGAAGACGAAGGTGAGGGCGGCGTCGCGGATCGCGTGGTCGCGGGTGGAGGAGGCGATGTCCATCTGTTCGATGACGTGGTTGCGCAGGCCGATGGCCTCTTCGACGGTCTTGAAGCCGATGGCGTGGTCGGCGAGCCCGGGGACGGGGAGCGTGCGGGAGACGGATCCGGGCGCGAGGACGAGCTCGTCGTACGTCAGCCGCAGCGCGCCGGTGCTGTCCTCCTCGCTCGCGAGGGTGCGCACGGTGGCGGTGCGCGCGGCGTGGTCGACGGCGGTGGCCTCGCCGACGATGATCCGGCAGTGCGGCAGGACGCGGCGCAGCGGGACGACGACATGGCGGGGGGAGACGGCGCCGGCGGCGGCCTCGGGCAGGAACGGCTGGTAGGTCATGTACGGGTCGGGCGTGACGACGGTGATCTCGGCCTCGCCGCGGCCGAGTTCCCGTTTCAGCTTCTGCTGGAGCCGCAGGGCCGTGTACATCCCGACGTAGCCGCCGCCGACAACGAGAATGCGCGCACGTTCCTTCACCATCCCATGACGCACCCGTCGCCGGAGTTTGTCCACAGGCCCGGCAATTTGTGTGACCGGTTCCGTGGCCCGCACCGGGTTGGCCGAAACACCGGCGTCCCTGACAGATGTGCAGGTCAGCGTGGGTGCGCTGGGGGGCGGGAAGGGGCGCAATCGGGACGTATACGGCCCGTGCTCCGATCGGGGGGCGCTCCGTGCGGAACCTGCCCCTTCTGAATTGACTGCCTCTCAACTATGTTCGTATGTCGACGGGGTGTCAGGGGGAAGCGCTCGTCGGGTCCGCGGCGAGCGGGTCCGCCGGTCGCGGTCCCCTCTTCGCGCACCCCGGCTTTCGATGGCGGGGAGTGTCTCCGGGGGGAGACGTCATTACCGGGGGATCATTCATGCACATTCAGGACACGCATTGGTCGTCCGCGTCCGCCCTTGCACCCGGCGGCGCGGTGAGCGCGGCGGTGGGCAACGGACGCGGGGACGGCCCGCGGACCACGCCGCTGCGCGTGGACGCACAGCGCAATCTCGAGCACGTGCTGCGCGCGGCTCGTGAGGTGTTCGGCGAGCTGGGCTACGGCGCGCCGATGGAGGACGTGGCGCGCCGCGCGCGCGTCGGCGTCGGCACGGTGTACCGGCGCTTCCCCAGCAAGGACGTGCTGGTCCGGCGGATAGCCGAGGAGGAGACCTCCCGGCTGACGGACCAGGCGCGGGCGGCGCTGGGGCAGGAGGACGAGCCGTGGTCGGCGCTGTCGCGCTTCCTGCGGACGTCGGTGGCGTCGGGCGCCGGGCGGCTGCTGCCGCCGCAGGTGCTGCGGGTCGGAGTCGCCGAGGACGGCGACGACGCGCCCGCGGCGGATCTGGCGCGGGTGCCGCAGCAGCGGTCCCAGTCGGCCGCGGGTGAGCTGCGGCTGGTGTCCGAGGCGAGCTCGTCTTCCGTCCTGGACGACGCCGGGGCGGCGGCGCTGCTCGACGTGGTGGGCCAGCTCGTGGAGCGGGCCCGGGCGGCGGGCGAGCTGCGGCCGGACGTGTCGGTGTCGGACGTGCTGCTGGTGATCGCAACAGCAGCGCCCTCGCTGCCGGACGCGGCGCAGCAGGCGGCGGCTTCGGCACGCCTGCTGGACATCCTGCTGGAGGGGCTGCGGTCGCGGCCCTCTTCCTGACGGGTTGCTCCGATCGGGTGATTGTGGGGCGGGGACGTTTCGGCGTTCCCGCCCCGACCCGCACTTTCGTGTTTTCGCGCGGCCGGCGGGCCGACTCCGGTGTGGCACTCTGACGCCGTGATCGGGACCGGTTGTGCGGGCGGCGGGGGCTTTGCGCGATGAGCGTTGGCGGGCGGGACGCCTCACAGGACGACGGTGACGTACGGGCCGGGGGGCGGATCTCACCGCGGGTGCCCGGCCGGGACGGACGCGCGGGGTCCTTCTCCGCGGGCGGTGTCCCGCCCCAGCGCGAGCGGCGCGACGGCGACATCCCGCCGCCGCGGGAGGCCCTGCCGGCCGACGGCGACCTGGTCGCCCGGATGCGCGCGGGCGACGACACGGCGTACGAGGAGCTGTACCGCCGTCACGCCGACGCCGTACGCCGTTACGCGCGCACGTGCTGCCGCGACGCCCACACCGCCGACGACCTCACCGCCGAGGTCTTCGCGCGGATGCTCCAGGCGGTGCGCGGCGGTTCGGGCCCCCGGCACGCCGTACGCGCCTATCTGCTGACCTGCGTCCGGCGCGTCGCCGCGGGGTGGACGCGGTCGGCCAGGCGGGAGCAACTCGTCGACGACTTCGCGGTGTTCGCGGAGCGGGCGGCCCGCTCCGCCGAGACCGCCGGGCACGACACGCTCGACGAGGGCGCCGACGTGAGCGCGATGCTTGAGGCGGAGCGGTCCATGGCGATGCGGGCCTTCCGCTCGCTGCCGGAGCGCTGGCAGGCCGTGCTGTGGCACACCGAGGTCGAGGACGAGTCGCCGAGCGAGGTCGCCACGCTTTTCGGCCTCGACGCCAACGGCACGCGCGTCCTCGCCAGTCGGGCCCGCGAGGGCCTCAAGCAGGCGTATCTCCAGGCCCACGTGAACGCCACCCTCATGAGCGACGAGGAGTGCGCCCGCTACGCCGACCAGCTCGGCGCCTACGCCCGCCGCCGCCTGCGCACCCGCGCCGAACGGGGCCTGCGCAGGCACCTGGACGAGTGCGCGAGGTGCCGGCTGGCGGCCCTGCAACTCGAGGAGGTCGCCGGCACGATCCCCGCGGTCGTCCCGCTGGCCGTACTCGGCTGGCTCGGCGCATCGGGCTACGCCAAGACGGCGGCAATCCTGGCGGGGGGCGCGGCAAGCGGGGCGGGCGCGGCAGCGGGCGGGGCTGCAACTGGCGGCGCGGGTGCGGCCGCAGGCGGTACGGCGACGGGGGCCACCGGGGCGGTAGGCGGCGGGGGGACTGGAGCTGCCGCGGCAGGGGGCGCGGCAGCGGGCGGCATGGCGGCGGGGGCCACAGCAGGCGGCGGGGCTGCCGGCGCCACGGGGGCCGGCATCGCGGCAGGCACCGGGACAACGGGAGCCGCTGGGGGCGCGGCCGGCGCGACAGGCGCGGGCCTCGCAACCGCTGGCGGGGCGACGGGAACCGCCGGCGCGGCAGGCACCGGCACGGCAGGAGCGGCAAGTGCGGGCCTCACGGCAGGCACCGGTGTCGTCGGCGCGGCAGGTGCCGGCGTCGGCGGTGCCACAGGTGCGGGCGTCACGACAGGCAGCGCAGTCGGCAGCCTCGGCGGCGCCGGCGGTGCTGCAGGCGCAGGCGCAGGCATCACAACAGGCAGCGGCTTCAGCAGCGGCGTCGGCGGGGCCGCCGTAGGGGGTGGGGGCTCTTCGGCGGCGGGTGTCGGGGGAAGCGGAGCGTCGGCCGGGGCCGCAGGGGCCCTCACGAACGGCGGCTTCGGGGCCGCCACCGGGCCGTTCGCCCACGGCGGCACCGGAGCCGGCTCCGCTGGGCCGTTCGCGAACGGCGGCGTGGGGGCCGGTGGGGCCGTCAAGGCCGGTGTCGCCGCCGGGGTGGTGGCCGTGGCCGCCGTCGCGGTGGTCGTTCTCGCGCTCGTCGGTGACGACGGTCCCGGTGAGCGGCCCGAGGCGACGCCCTCCGTCTCCGCGCCAGTCGTCCTGCCTGAGGAGGTGACGCCCAGCCCGGCACAGCCGCCGCTCACGCCGTCGCCGACGTCCGGCCGCCCGTCGGTGGCGCGGGAAGAAGCCCTTTCCGGACCGGCGGAGATCCTTCCCGTCCACGCGGTCGAGCCCACGCCCACGCCGACCGTCCCCGAGCCTTCGGCGGCCCCGCCACCGTCCCCTGCACCCGAACCGACCCCGACACCGACGCCCACCCCCACACCGCCCCCGCCCGCCCCGGCGTCCTCCGTCTTCCGGTTCGGCGAGCTCGACTTCGACGTCGTGGGCGACGGTTCCCGCCCCGAGATCCGGCTCGCCCGGAGCAGCTGGGTGTGGCAGCGCGACTCGGGCGTGACCGTGCACGGCGACTCCTCGGTCACCGTCGAGCTGAACCGCGCCTGCACGGCGTTCGACGCCCTGGTGGGCGTGGACGACCTCACGCGGCGCCTCGGCGGCGTCTCCTTCGCCGTCCACGCCGACGGAGTCCCGCTGTGGACGTCCGGTGCGCTGGAGGACGGCGACCCCGCCGTACCCGTCCATGTGGACCTCGCCGGCCGCAGGACCGTCCGGCTGGAGGTCGAGCCGCGCGGCGGCCTCGGCACCGTGGTCCTGGCCGACTGGGCGGAGTCGCGGTTCACCTGTTCCTGAGGGTCACCCGCCGGAGGACACCGCCCGCCGCTGCGGAGCGATCCCCGCCGGGACCGCGCGGGAGCGGGCCGGGGTGCCCGTCCAGCAGGTGCCCCTGCGGGCGAGGAGGCGGCGCAGCCACAGTTCGAGGGAGACGAGGTCGGCGAGGCCGTCCAGCGGAAGGGGCTCGCCCGCGGCCGCCCCGCGCAGCGCCTTGCGGACGACGCGGGCCTCCACCAGGCCGGCCTCGGCGAGTAGGGGCGCGTCGAAGAGGGCGAGCAGCGGGTCCGTGGCCATGCGCAGGCCCGCTCGGGCCGCCGCGGCGGTGGAGGCCTGGGAGGGCGCGCCCCAGCCGCTCGGCAGTTCGGCGACGCCGGCCCCCTTCAGCACGGTGCGCAGGATCGCGGCCCGCGCCCCCGGCTGCACGCGAAGGGTCTCGGGCAGGGCCCGGCAGGCGCGGACGACCTGGTTGTCGAGGAACGGCGCGTGCAGCCGCTGGGAGCGCAGCTCGGCGGCCTGCTCCAGGATGCGCAGGTCCGCCGCGTAGCGGGCCAGCGCCGCACGCGCCCGGTAGTCGCCGGGGCGCTGGCCGGGCCCCACCCCGGCCCGGTGGGCCGTGCTCTGGAGACGAACCGATACTTCAGCGAGCGCCTCGCCGGTCAGCCAGCGGGCGGCGGGCCCCGGTCCGCCCCAGGCGAGGGCCGCGAGCGAGGCCCCGACGGCTCCCGCCGCGTCCCCGGGATCGTCGAAACGGCGGTGCAGGAGCCGGTCGGCGAGGTTCTCCACGCCCGCCCGGTAGGGCGTGCGGGCGAGTCTTCGGGCGGCGCCGTACACGCGCGCGGGGACGAGCACGGAGCCGTCCGCCTTGGTGAGGGCGGCGACGGGGCGTACGAGGTGGCGTCTCTTGCGGTCCATCAGCAGGTCGGCCAGCCGCGCCGGGTGGGCGTCGAGGACCTGCCGGGCCCCGTACCCGGTGAAGTGGTCGGCGCTGCCCGCGGCGAGGCGCGCGCGGTGCCGGGCGGCGGTCACCAGGCTCGCGCCGGGCTCGTCGGTCAGCGGCCCGTCGAGATCGGCGTACGGCAGGGTCTCCTCGCCGCCGGGGACGACGACGTGGTGCAGGCGCGGGCCGGCCGCGAGGGCGCCGGCGCGCTCCAGTTCCGCTTCGTGGCCGCCGACGGCCAGGTCGTTGAAGGTGACGGCCAGCAGACGCTCACCGGCGCCCGTGCCGTGGCCCAGGACGGTGCCCGGCATGCCGGGCAGGCCGGCGGCGAGCAGCGCGAGGGTGGTGGAGGCGGGGCCGCCGGAGAGGTCGGCGCCGATGCCCGGCACGGGCATCCCGCGCGCGGCGCGTCGCTCGGCGGGCCCCATTCCGGGCACCGGCCCGGGATCGATGTCGGGGACGTGGCGCGGCGCGGACAGACGCGCGCGTACCGCTTCTACGAGCGCGTCGCGTACGGCGTCCACCGCGCTGTCGGGGTCGACGGGGGCGGCGGCCACGGCGAGCGAGGCGACCTGCTCGTACCCGGCGATCTCGCGCGCCCCGGCGCGCAGGATGAGCGCGTGCCCCGGCGGAATCCGTCGTACGCCGTCGTAGGGGGTGGAGTCGTGGACCGCGGCCGGGACGTCGGGGGCGGCGAGCAGGGCTGCCAGGTGGCCGAAGTCGAGGTTGGCCTCGATGAGGTCGGCCAGCGGCAGGGCGGCCGTCGCGTAGGCGGTGCCGCCGGCCCAGGGGGTGTGGAACACCGGGCGCGCGCCCGCCAGATCGCCGCAGACGGTGATGCGGCGTCCGACCTGGACGACCGCGGTGTAGCTGCCCGGCCAGGCCGTCAGATGCCGAAGTGCCCCTCCGCGCGCGGCGAAGAGGCCCACGCGCAGCTGTTCGTCGGTGGCGCCGCAGGTGCCGAGGACGGCGACGCGGGTCTGGGCGTCGGCGCGGACGACGCGGACCTCGTCGGGGCGCCAGTCGCCGACCGCCCACAGCGGGTCGGGGTCGCCCCACAGGAGCCGGGAGCCCACGGGGTGGAGGGTCTCGCCGTCGTGGCCGATCCGTCCGCCGTCCTCGCCGGCGTAGACCTCGGGGCCGCCGTAGCCGTCATGGCGTCCCGTTCCGGGGCCGCCGTGGCCGCCGACGCTCCCCGTCCCGGGGGCGCCGGGGCCGGTGGCTCCCGTGGCGGCGCTGCTCCATCCCACCAACCACCGCATCGACGCCTCCACAGGCTGTGGACAACCAGTGCACCGTACGAACGGTTCACATGCTGCCACGAAGAGCGCGCCGCAGAAGGAGGTGACGCCGCTTGTGATCCCCGGAAGTGCGCCCCTGGCGCGCCCCCGCGCCGACCGGGAGCGTTGCGCGAACTCCCGCGCGGGGAGCGCCGGCAGTCGCACACGCCCCGGCGTGCGCGACATGAATGCGCCCCCTGTACGCTCCCTCAAACCGCCGCGTGCGCCGTCGATTTCCATGGTGAGGGGCGCGAACGCCAGCGGAACACAGGGTCGATTTTCGGCCAAATCCGGCACGCGCGCAGGCTGTTGACGCAGCCTCGCACACGCTCCGTACACAACCGCGCCCTCGGCCGGGCGCGCCGATCCGGAGGGCGGAGAACGCCCCCCGGACCGCTCCGCCGCCCGCGGGGATTGTGGCGGCGGCATCCCCCAGCCCACTGGATCCAGTACAGCGGGCCGACCCACGCACGACCATGGAACCGCTCTCCCCCGGGCCGCAGAAGAGCGCACGGGCGGGCGCACGGCCACATGGCGGGAGCACGCCGCAACCGTCCGTGCCGACACCCGCACTCGCGTACGGACCACAATCCCGCCAACCGGAAGAATGCCCCTTAACGCTTGGGATGCGGCGAACTACGCTGGGTTTACGAATGCCGCGTGGTTATGCCAGCGCGGCAGCCGTCTGTGTCGAGGGGTGGCGCAATGTCCAGGGAGCAACGCGGGCCGAACGAAAAGCTCGGCGCCGTTCTCGCCCTCGCGGGAATCAGCAACGCCGGACTCGCCCGACGCGTCAACGATCTCGGAGCCCAACGCGGGTTGACGCTCCGGTACGACAAGACGTCCGTCGCGCGCTGGGTGTCGAAGGGCATGGTGCCGCAGGGCGCCGCGCCGCACCTCATCGCGGCCGCGATCGGGCAGAAGCTCGGCCGCCCGGTGCCGCTGCACGAGATCGGCCTCGCGGACGCGGACCCCGCGCCCGAAGTCGGCCTCGCCTTCCCCAGAGACGTCGGCCAGGCGGTGCGCTCGGCGACCGATCTGTACCGCCTCGACCTCGCCGGCCGGCGCGCCGGCGCCGGGGGCATCTGGCAGTCGCTGGCCGGTTCGTTCGCAGTAAGCGCGTACGCAACGCCCGCCTCACGATGGCTGATAACCCCGGCCGACAGTTCGGTGGCGCGCGAGGCGAACTCCGGCGACGGCTCCGGCGCACCGCTCAAGGTCGGCCACAGCGACGTGCAGAAACTGCGCGAGGCCGCCGAGGACGCCCGCCGCTGGGACTCCAAGTACGGCGGCGGCGACTGGCGTTCGTCGATGGTGCCGGAGTGCCTGCGCGTGGAGGCGGCCCCGCTGCTGCTCGGCTCCTACTCCGACGAGGTCGGCCGGGCCCTCTTCGGCGCCTCCGCCGAACTCACGCGCCTCGCCGGCTGGATGGCCTTCGACACCGGCCAGCAGGAAGCCGCCCAGCGCTACTACATCCAGGCGCTGCGCCTCGCGCGTGCCGCCGCCGACGTCCCCCTCGGGGGCTACGTCCTGGCGTCCATGTCCCTGCAGGCGACCTACCGCGGCTTCGGCGACGAGGGCGTCGACCTCGCGCAGGCCGCCCTGGAGCGCAACCGGGGACTGGCCACGGCCCGCACGATGAGCTTCTTCCGCCTGGTCGAGGCACGCGCCCACGCGCGCGCGGGGGACGCCCCGGCCGCCGGCGCGGCCCTCAAGGCCGCCGAGAGCTGGCTGGAGCGCGCCCGCGACGGCGACCAGGACCCGTCGTGGCTCGGCTTCTACTCCTACGACCGCTTCGCCGCCGACGCCGCCGAGTGCTACCGCGACCTGAAGGCGCCGCGCCAGGTGCGCCGCTTCACCGAGCAGGCGCTGTCGAAGCCGACGGAGGAGTTCGTGCGCTCGCACGGGCTCAGGCTCGTCGTCTCGGCCGTCGCCGAGCTGGAGTCCGGCAACCTCGACGCCGCCTGCGAGCAGGGGGTGCGCGCGGTGGAGGTGGCCGGGCGGATCTCCTCGGCGCGCACCACCGAGTACGTCAAGGACCTCCTGCACCGCCTGGAGCCGTACGGCGACGAGCCGCGCGTGGTGGAGCTGCGGGAGAGGGCCCGGCCGCTGCTGATGACTCCGGCGTAGCGCTCCGTCGAGCGTGGCCCGAGGCGCTGTACCTCTCGGCGTTTGAAGTGACTGTCAGTGGCGCAGGGCACTATCGGAGGCGGAGGTGGTGCAGGTGGTGGCGTACGACTGTGATGTGCTCGTCGTCGGGGGCGGCATCGTCGGGCTGTCGACGGCGCACGCGATCACGCGGGCCGCGCCGGGGACACGGGTGACGGTGCTGGAGAAGGAGCCCGGGCCGGCCCGGCACCAGACGGGGCGCAACAGCGGGGTCATCCACAGCGGGATCTACTACCGGCCCGGCTCGCTCAAGGCGCGGTACGCGGTGCGCGGCGCGGCCGAGATGATCAAGTTCTGCGCGGAGTACGGCATTCCGCACGCCGTCACCGGCAAGCTGATCGTCGCCACCGACCGGGCCGAGCTGCCCCGGCTCCACGCGCTCGTGCAGCGCGGCCGGGAGAACGGCATCCCGGTGCGCGAGCTGGGCCCCGCCCAGATCACGGAGTACGAGCCGGAGGTGCGCGGGCTCGCCGCCATCCAGGTGCGCACGACCGGCGTCTGCGACTACACCGCGGTCGCCCGGCAACTGGGCGAGGCCTCGGAGGCGGAGATCCGCTACGGCGCGCGGGTGGTGCGGGTCGACCGTCGTCCGGATCGGGGTGTCGCCGTGCTCACCTCGCGCGGGGACGTCGTCCGTGGGCGGGTGCTGGTGAACTGCGCCGGCCTGTACTGCGACGAGGTCGCCCGGCTCGCCGGGGACGAGCCCGAGGTGCGGATCGTGCCGTTCCGGGGGGAGTACTACGAGCTGGCGCGGCCCTCTCTGGTGCGGGGGCTGGTCTACCCGGTGCCGGATCCGGCGTTCCCGTTCCTCGGCGTGCACCTCACGCGCGGGATCGACGGCGAGGTGCACGTCGGCCCCAACGCGGTGCCCGCGCTGGCCCGGGAGGGGTACGACTGGGGTGTCGTGCGCCCCCGGGAGGCGGCGGCCACGGCGGCCTGGCCGGGAGTGTGGCGGATGGGCCGGCGGCACTGGCGGTACGGGGTGGGCGAGCTGCGGCGGTCGCTGTCCAAGGGCGCGTTCGTCGACGCGGTACGGCGGCTCCTGCCGGCGGTGGAGGAAGCGGACCTGGTGCCCGCGCCGGCCGGCGTCCGCGCCCAGGCGGTGCTGCGGGACGGCACCCTGGTCGACGACTTCCTGATCCGCGAGACCCCCCGCACGATCCACGTACTGAACGCCCCCTCCCCCGCAGCAACAGCCTCCCTCCCGATCGGCCGAGAGGTAGCCCGCAGAGCCCTCGACGCACTGGGGACGCTGTGACGGGGTCCGCTGGGGCTCGGCGGGTCTGCTTAGGCGCCGGGCAACGGGCCGACGCGGGCCCCGGCGGGCCGACCGACTGCCGCCCTGCACGCCGGTGCGCTGCGGCTCGGACTGCGGCCCTGTAAGCGAGCCAGTCGCGCCCCGGCGAGCCAGCAAGCTGCGGCCCCGGTGAGTCGACGACTGCGGGTGCCGGGCCTGCTGGGCCAGCGGGCAGCAGGTCGACTACGGGGCCCGGTGCCCCGACCGGCTGCGGGCCCGGGGAGCCGACCGACTGCCGCCCTGCACGCCGGTGCGCTGCGGCCCGGACTGCGGCCCCGTAAGCGAGCCAGTCGCGCCCCGGCGAGCCAGCAAGCTGCGGCCCCGGTGAGCCGGCGTCCTGCGCATGCGGGATCGGACCTGCTCCCGGCTCCATGAGTCCGGGCTGCTGAGCCGATCTGCGCTGACGTCCCCGCGGCCCCGAGGGGCCGGCCGCTGCCGCCCCGGGAAGTCGGCCGGCTGCGGCCCTGTCAGTCGGCCGGCTGGAGAATCCCGTGCGTCGGCCCGGCTCCCGTCTGAGAGCGGGCCGCGCCCCCCGCCTGTCGCGGGGCGCCGGTGCCGTGCCCTCGTGGGTGGCGCAAGCCCGGTTGCCTCGGATCCCGCGTGCCTCGTAGGGGCACGTAAAATCGACCCACTGTGTCTGATTTCCTGAGCTCCGAGTCCTCCGCCCAAGGTCATGCCCCGGGTGAGTCCGTCCGGTACACGCGGGCCAAGGGCGAGCCCCGTTTCCCCGACGGGCCCAAGGCCGATCCCGCCGGTTCGCACTTCGAGCGGCGGATCCGCAGCTTCCAGCCCCGGCGGAGCAGGGTGACCGCCGGTCAGGCCGACGCGCTGCAGCGGCTGTGGCCCAAGTGGGGCCTCGACATCGACGGCCGGCCCCTCGACCTGGCCGAGCTGTTCGGCGACGACCGCCCCGTCGTCCTGGAGATCGGCTTCGGGATGGGCGAGGCCACCGCGCAGATGGCCGCCGCCGACCCGGGCACCAACATCCTCGCGGTGGACGTGCACACCCCGGGCCAGGGGAACCTGCTCGCCCTCGCCGACCGCAACGGCCTGGCCAACGTGCGCGTCGGCAACGGCGACGCGATCATCCTGCTGCGCGAGATGCTCACCCCGGACTCCCTGGCCGGACTGCGCGTGTACTTCCCCGACCCGTGGCCCAAGAAGCGGCACCACAAGCGGCGCCTCATCCAGCCGGAGTTCCTCGACCTCGCCGCGACGCGACTGAGGCCGGGCGCGCTCGTGCACTGCGCGACCGACTGGGAGCCGTACGCGGAGCAGATGCTCGAGGTCCTCACCGCGCACCCCGAGTTCGAGAACACCAGCCCGGACGGCGGTTTCGCGCCACGTCCCGCCTTCCGTCCGCTCACCCGTTTCGAGGGACAGGGGCTGGACAAGGGTCATGTGGTGAACGATCTGCTCTTCCGCCGCGTACAGCACGGGGAGCGCGGGGATCACTGACCGGCCGAAATCCCCTACACCGCCGTCCTCTCGCTCGTTAGGGTCGATGCCGTGGCCATCAGTCCGCCGTTTCCGCCGTACCCGCCGGACCCCGGCACAGCAGCCGAGGGCAGTGGGCTCCGGCACGCGCACTGGTGGCAGCACAAGTGGGTCCGCTACGGCGCCCTGATCACCCTGCTCGCGCTGTCCGGACTGGTCATCCTGGCCCTCGTCCGCGAACAGACCGGCACGCAGGGCTTCCTCGTGGGCCTGGGGCTCGCGATCCTGCCCGTACCGCTGCTCATAGCCGCGTTCCGCTGGCTGGACCGGGTCGAGCCCGGCCCCTGGCGGAACCTGATCTTCGCGTTCGCGTGGGGGGCGTGCGCGGCGGCGCTGATAGCGATCGTCGCCAACAGTTTCGCGACGAGGTGGATCGCGACCTCGACCGCCGACCCCTCCAGCGCGGACACCCTCGGCGCGACGGTGATAGCCCCGGTCGTGGAGGAGTCCGCGAAGGCGGCGGCCGTGCTCCTCGTCTTCCTGTTCCGCAGACGGGACTTCACCGGGCTCGTGGACGGCGTGGTGATCGCCGGCGTCACCGCGACCGGCTTCGCGTTCACCGAGAACATCCTCTACCTGGGCACCGCGTTCGGCACCGACCAGCTCAGCGGCGACAGCGGCATCGCCTCCGTGACCGCGGCGACCTTCTTCGTACGCGTCATCATGTCGCCGTTCGCGCATCCCCTGTTCACCGTCCTGACCGGCATCGGCTTCGGCATCGCGGCGCTGTCCGGGGAAGGGCGGCGGGTGCGCAGGGTCCTCCTCCCGCTGGGCGGGTTGCTGCTCGCGATGGGCATGCACGCCCTCTGGAACGGCTCGTCGGTCCTCGGCGCGTGGGGCTTCTTCGCGGTGTACGGGGCGTTCATGGTGCCCGCGTTCGGCGTGCTGACCTGGCTGGTGGTGTGGACGCGGCAGCGCGAGCTGGGCACGGTCCGCGAGGAGCTGCCCGCGTACGCGGCGGCCGGCTGGATCACGCCGGCGGAGCCGTACGCGCTCGGTTCGATGCGGGCGCGCCTGCTGGCCCGCAAGTACGCCCGGCAGCACCTCGGCAAGCCCGCCGGGCGGACGGTCGCACAGTACGAGGCCTACGCGACGTCGCTGGCATTCCTGCGGCACCGGGGGCGGCTCGGCCGGGCCGGCGCCGACTTCGTCTCCCGGGAACGGGAGCTGCTGAACGAGCTGTGGCGACGCAAGGACGTGGCCCGGCCCGCGCTGGAGCACGCGGCCCGTATGACGGCCCCTCCGGTACCGGTGACCGTGCCGCCCTGGCCGGTCCACGGGATGTACGGGCACCCGGTGCCGGGACCGTACCCGCACCCCGGACCCGTACGACCCGGGCCGTACGGGGGCTACGGGTCGCCCGCGGGTTACGGGGCAGCCGGCGGATCCGGGTCGTACGGGTCTCACGGGGCGCCCGGCGGCCCCGGGACGCACGGAGCACCCGGCGCCTACGGGTCGTACGGGGGCCAACACCCGCACGCCGCCGGCCCCGCGGGACAGCACGGGTACGCCGGACAGCCCGGTCACATGGGACAGCCCGCACCCGTGGGCGGGCCCGGATACGCCGGACCCCCCGCGCCTGCCCCTCCGGGGCACCCCGCGCCCTCAGGACACGCGGGCTCCCCAGGACACACGGGGCTTCCGACCCACCCGGGCCACACTCCCTACGGGTGAGCCCCGAGGAACGGCACCCGCCTCAGACGGGGTGACGCTCCGCCACGGCTCACGCCATTCCGGCACCGCTCACGCAGAAGCCTCCGTCAGCCGCGCGACCTCCGCCTCCGTCAGTTTCAGTCCGCCCACCGCGAGCAGTGCCGGCAGCTGGTCCACCGTCCGCGCGGAGGCGATCGGCGCGGCCACCGTCGGCTGGGCGGCGAGCCAGGCCAGGGCCACCGTGGCGACCTCGGCGTCGTGCGCCCGGGCGATCTCGTCCAGAGCGACCAGGACCCGCCGGCCCCGCTCGGTCTCGAGGTGCTTGGCGGCGCCCTCGGCCCGCGCGCTGTCGACCGTCGCGCCGGGCCGGTACTTGCCGGTGAGGAAGCCGGAGGCGAGCGAGAAGTAGGGGACGGCGGCGAGACCGGCCTCGGCGGCGGTCTCCTGCAGCGCGCCCTCGTAGGTGTCGCGGGAGACCAGGTTGTAGTGGGGCTGGAGGGCCACGTACCGGGCGAGTCCCTCGCGGTCGGAGAACTCAAGGGAGGCGCGCAGTCGCTCGGGCGAGATGTTGGAGGCGGCGATGTGCCGCACCTTGCCCGCTTTCACCAGCTCGTCGAGCGCGCCGACGATCTCCTCGACGGGGACCTCGGGCTTGTCGAAGTGGGTGTAGTAGAGGTCGATGTGGTCGGTGCCGAGGCGGCGGAGGGAGGCGTCGGCGGCGGCCTTGATGTTGGCGGCGGTCAGCCCCTGGTAGTCGGGGTGCTGGCTGACCTTCGTCGCGACGACGACGTCGTCGCGGTTGCCGCGCGCACGGAGCCACTTGCCGATGAGCGTCTCGGACTCACCGCCGCTGTTGCCCTCGACCCAGGCGGAGTAGGAGTCGGCGGTGTCGAGGAAGTTGCCGCCTGCGGCCGTGTAGGCGTCCAGGACGGCGAAGGTGGCCGCCTCGTCGGCGGTCCAGCCGAAGACGTTGCCCCCGAGGGCCAGCGGGAAGACCTCGAGGTCGGAGGAACCTAGCTTGCGCAGAGAAGTCATGCCTCACTTCAACGCGAAGGCCGGAGGTGCGCATTCCGCACCTCCGGCCAAGAGTTCGCAAACGTCAGGACAACCTCAGGGGTTGAGTCCCTTGTCCCGCAGCCAGGCCGCCGGGTCGATGCCGGAGCTGCCGCCGCCGGGGTGCACCTCGAGGTGGAGGTGGGCGCCGGTGACGTTGCCGGTGGCGCCGACGCGGCCGATGACCTCGCCGGTGGTGACCTTCTGGCCGACGCTGACGCTGATGGAGGACTGGTGGGCGAACCAGATCTCGGTGCCGTCGTCCAGGGTCAGCTCGGTCTTGTACCCGTACGACCCGTCCCAGCCGGCCGAGGTGATCGTGCCGCTGTGCACGGCCTTGATCAGGGTGCCGGTGGGGGCGGCGAAGTCGAGCCCGGTGTGGTGCCCGGAGGACCAGTAGGCGCCGGCCTCGCCGAACGTCGAGGTGAGGGTGTACGAGGAGGTCGGCAGCGTGTACTGGCCGGCGAGCTTGGCCAGGCGTGCGGCCTCGGCCTTCTCCGCGGCTTCCTCGGCGGCCTTCTGCTTCGCGGCGGCGGCCTTGGCCTCCGCCTCCTCCTTGGCCTTCGCGGCGGCGTCAGCCTGGGCCTTGACGGCGGCCGCCTTGGCGGCCTCGGCCGCCTTGGCCTCGATCTGGGTCTGCTGCGACTCGGCCTGCGCCATGATCCGGCTGCGGAGCACCTCGCCGGCGTCGGCGGTGCTCTCGGCGACGGTCTGGTCCGCGGTCGCGGTGGCCACCGGCTCGGCGGTGACGCTGCCGAAGGCGGCGAGGGCCGGTGCGCTCTCCTGGGGGGTGTCATCGTCGGAGATGAGGGAACCCACGGAGGGGAGGTCCGGCATGGAGATGGAGACCGGCGGCTTGCCGGTGTTGGCGCTGGCCATGCCGGCGCCGCCGACTGCGGCTATGACGCCGACGCCGAGAACCGTGGAGCTACGGGCGAGTCCGCCGCGCTGCTTGGCGACACGATGCCGGCCGCGAACCGGGCGAACGGACTCCGCGGTGGGGTTCCATTCCTCCCAGGGGCCCTCGTCGGTGCGGTAGCTGCCATAGCCGAACGTCTGGCTGGGCACGGAGGGGGCTTCTGCGGCAGGCCGGTTGGACGCCACGCGGGCGTACTCCTTTCCTTCCGTCGCCTACCGGGTTAGCTGACGGGTTCGGAGCGGGAAGGTCTCCTACGCGCGTAAACCGGCCGTTGTCATACGGCGGCTTCGCGTGATTCACCCCATGGTGGTGGTTCCCCGGTTCCCTTGCGGGATTCGGCGCGTGCGCACGGAGCCGACTCTTGTGTCGGCTGGGACGACCGCGCTGCGTTATCGAACGTTAATAGACGCAGGGGCATGTTTCCAAGCCGTTCTTCTTGATCAACAACATTTCTGGCCTGGACGTTCTCCCCATGAGCGGTGAAAAACGGGCGAGTTGACCGCCCCTCCACCCCTACGGGTCACTCCTGAACCGGACACCACAAGTGACGGGCGCCCGGACGCCATGCGCAGGGCGCTCATGCGGTCACACTATGTGACGGCGATCAAGGGAGTCATCCCTCCCGGGCGGTACACGGGGTAGCCCTCCGGAGGGAGACGCACCGAGGGCCGGAACCCAATGGGTTCCGGCCCTCGGCCTTCAGTAGCGGGGACAGGATTTGAACCTGCGACCTCTGGGTTATGAGCCCAGCGAGCTACCGAGCTGCTCCACCCCGCGTCGGTATGACACCAGTGTAGACCATGCGCGGGACCCCGAATGACCACCGCCCGGATCAGGGGCGCTCAGGGCCCGGGCGGGCCGGAAACCGGGGCGCGCTCAGGGTGCCGTCAGGTGGCTGTTGGGAACTCTGGCACGCTCCTCGTACTCGGGCAGCACCAGCACTTCCACTCCCGCGGAAGCCAGCAGCCCGCTGCCGTCGGCCTCGCGGACGAAGGTGTCCGGCTCCCGCCAGGCCGTCGCCACACGGCGGACGCCCGCGTCCAGGATCAGACGGGCGCAGGGGGCCGGCCGGGAGGAGCGCTGCGCGCAGGGCTCCAGGCTGCTGTACACGGTCGCCGTCGCCAGCCGGGGGTCCGCGGGGTCGATCTTCGCGAGGGCCGCCTCCTCCGCGTGGACGACCGGGTCGCCGGCCTCCCGCGAGTGACCGCGCGCCAGCTCCGTCCCGTCGGCGGCCACCACCACCGCGCCCACGCTGAACGCGGTCCGCGACGGCGGGCAGGCGGCCGCCAGCTCACAGGCGAGGGCCAGCCAGTGCCGGTCGGCGGCGACGGGCAGCGGTCCGGTGCCGGGCGCGGTGGGCTCGTAGCGGGTGAGGACGACGTCCTCGATGCGCCGCGTCTCGACCAGCCGCAGCCGTCCGCCCTGGTAGCCGCCGGGCCCGAAGAGCCGGGGCGCGCCCGCGTCGCCCACGAAGAGGGGAGCCAGGACGAGCTGGATCTCGTCGGCGAGGCCCTGCTGGAGGAGCTGGGTGTGGATCGTCCCGCCGCCCTCGACCATGAGGCGCCGCACGCCCCGGACGTCATGCAGGTGTTCGAGGAGCCGGCGCCAGTCCAGGGCGGGGCCGAGCGGGACGACGTCGGCGGCGATGCCGAGCGAGCGGGCGCGCCCGGCTCCCTCGTCGGTGGTGTAGACGACCTTCTCGCCGCCCGTGCGCCAGAAGTTCGCCGCCGGGTCCAGCTCGCCGGAGCCGCTGACCGTGACCTTGAGCGGGTACTCAGGGCGGCCCGAAGCGACCCGGGCAGCCCTGCGGTCCGGGGAGTTGACCAGGAGCCGGGGGTTGTCCGCGCGGATGGTGCCGGCGCCGACCAGGATGGCGTCCACCGAGGCGCGCACCTCGTCGACCCGGTCGAAGTCGGCGGGACTGGAGAGCAGCAGGCGATCGGGGCCGGTGTCGTCCAGGTAGCCGTCGAGGGAGACGGCGGCGGACAGCAGGACGTACGGGTACGGCATCGCGCGACCTCTCCCTTGGTTCAAGTTTGAAGCAAACTTACACTGGTGGCATGACGACCCGCTGGCTCACCCCCGAGGAGCAGCGCGCCTGGCGCGCTTACGTCGCCGGCTACCTCCTCCTGGAGGACGCCATCGACCGGCAGCTCCAGCAGGAGGCCGGCATGCCCCATCTCTACTACTCCATCCTCGCGAACCTCTCCGAGTCGCCGGAACGCCGGCTGCGGATGACGGACCTCGCCGAACGGCTGAAGATCACCCGCAGCCGGCTGACGTACGCGGTCACCCGGCTGGAGAAGGACGGGCTGCTGCGGCGCGAGGACTGCCGCTGGGACAGGCGGGGAAGCGTCGCGGTCCTGACCGACGAGGGCATGACGGTCCTGGAGAACACGGCGCCCGGCCATGTCGACACGGTCCGGGCCTTCCTGTTCGACCGGCTCACGCCGGAGCAGGTGGGGCAACTGGAGGAGATCTTCACGCAGGTCACGCGGGGACTCCAGGGCGACGGCGAGGAGGGCGCGCCGGAGGACCTCCCGTGGCGCCGCCGGTCGTCGCCGTGCTCCGGGAACGAGTGAGACCGGCCGGGACCGCGTGAGACCGACCGGGACCGAGTGAGGCCGACCGGGCACGAGTGACGCCGGCCGCTCGCACCCGTGCCCCGCATGGCCCACGTCACAACCGGTCCCGGTTGCTTCAAAGTTAAAGCATGGGATAGCGTCAGGCTCGGTCGATCTGCTTCAAATCTGAAGCATCCGTTTCCCGGACCGGGAGGACCCGCATGCCCGACACCCCTGCCGCCACCCCGCGAGCCCGAGTCCGGGTGCCGCTGCGCTTCGGTGACGGATACTCCGTCGACGCCGAACTGGTCACCTTCCACGGCCTGGCCGACGGCCAGGAGCACGTCGCCGTGGTCCTCGGCGACCCCGGCCCCGTCCCCCTGGTCCGGCTGCACTCCGAGTGCCTGACCGGCGACGTCTTCGGCTCCGCACGCTGCGACTGCGGCCCCCAGCTGCGCGAGGCGGTCGAACGCATCGCCGACCGCGGCGGCGTGCTGCTCTACCTGCGCCAGGAAGGCCGCGGCATCGGCCTCTACAACAAGCTCGACGCGTACGCCCTCCAGGACCAGGGCCTGGACACCTACGAGGCGAACGCCGCGCTCGGCCTGCCGGAGGACGACCGCGACTACACGGCCGCCGCCCAGATGCTGCGCGCCTTGGGCATCTCCGGGCTCGACCTGCTCTCCAACAACCCTGACAAGGCAGGCCAGTTGCGGGCGCTGGGGATCGACGTCCTGGACCGGGTGCCGACGGGCGTCTTCACCACCGAGCACAACGTCCGCTACCTGCGGGCGAAGGTCCTCCAGACCCAGCACACCCTGCCACTGGCGAGCCTCACTGGACTCAGCGTCGGCTGAACCCCGTAGTACTGCGGGACTACACCGTCTCCACGACCCGGAACGCCAGGCACACCACGGGCGTGTCCTCCTCCACCGGCGCGCCCTCGGAGTCCCAGAATCGGCGGTGTCCCGCCCGCCACTCCTCCAGGTCGGCGTCGCCTTCCCCCTCGGCCGCCGCGTGCGCCCAGGTCACCTCGGCGAAGACGGTCCGCTCGACGCCGGTGACCTCGACGGTCGCGACACGCACACCGTCGACGTCGACCAGCGCGAGGCGCTCACCGACGTACTCCAGCCCCTCGGTCTCCTCCACGTACTCCGCGAGCAGCCCGGTCGTGGCCCTCTTCGACCCGTCGAGCACAAGGGAGTTGAGCCGCGCCCGCATCTCGTCCGGGCTGCCGAGCTCCAACGCCCGCATGCCGTCCACCCGTGGCCACATCGTCGTCTCCTCCACCCGTAGGGGTCCGGCTCAGCGGCCGGGCCTCGTCAGCGGACCCCACCTGCGCCGGCCGGCAGCCCACCGAACGCGACCACCGAAGCAGCATGATGGTCCCCACCCCGACGATCACACCACCGCATGACGCCTACACACCGTGCGCCCGCGCCACCAGATAGGGATCACGCCTCAGCGCCTCCCGACTGCCGAGCAGAGTGCCGAGCGCGAGCCCGAGGGCGGGCAACACCAGAGTGGACGCGGCCCAGCCGAGCCCCGGCAGCGCGTCGAGCGGGGCGATGGGGAGCCCCAGCAGGCCGCTGAGCGGACGCGCCAGCGCCGCCGACGTCCCGGCCCCGACGAGCACACCGGCGAGGCCTGCCGCTCCGCCGGTCAGCACGGCCTCGTCGAGGAGGATCCGCCGCAGCTCGCCGCGCCCGGATCCGAGGATCCGCAGAACCGCGAACTGTCCGATCCGCCCCCGGACGCTGTCTCCGGCCCGTACCGCGCCCAGCACCACGGCGCCCACCGCGAGAACCAGCACGCCCGCGCGCATGGCGAGGTCCGCTGCCCCGAACAGCCCCGGCAGGTGCCGCACCCTGTCGGACACGGGAGACGCCGAGAACCCGTCCCGCCGCAGGGCGGTGACGACGGACGCCACGTCCCGCTGGTGACGCACCACGACCACGGCGGACCGCGCCCCTTCCTTGTCCCGGAAGACCTCCGCCGTCTGCCCTGCCCGCGCGGCCGCCAGGTACACCGCCGTCCCCTCGGCGAGATAGGCCGTCCCCGGCCCGTCGACCTGCCAGCCGGGGTCGTACAGCCCGACGACCTTCAGCCGCAGCACCTCCGTCCCACCGGAGGCGCTCCCGGTCGCCCTGGTGTACCCGAAGGCGAGGGACCGTCCCAGGAACGGCCGGAAGTCGGTCCCCTGCGCGGAGGCGGGCAGGACCACCTCTCCCTCCGAGAGCCGTCCGGAGGGCGCCGCCCCCTCGACGTAGGGCAGATCATCGCCCGGCGTCAGCGTGTGACTGGGCAGGTCGTAGGTGCCGTCCTCCTCGGCGTACAGCACGGAGACGTAGTCGGCGACGACCTCACGGACGCCGGACACGCCGTCTGCCTCGCGCAGGGCGGAGGCGGTCAGGGGCCGTACCGACGCATCCCCCTCGAACGCCGACAGCTCGATCTGGGTCAGACCGCCCGACCCCAGCACGTCCCGCTCCACGGCCCCGGCGGCGCCGCCGGCCACACCGGCGGCCGTGGCCAGGAGGGCGGCGAGAACGGCGAGGGCGGGGAGCCCCCGACGCAGGGAACACGGCTCACGCACCCATGTGTACAGACACCACCGACTCATCCCAGAGCCCCTTCGTCCGCTGTCTCGTGCGCACCGGCACCGGTTCCGGCCTTGTACAGCACACCGGCGTCGAGCACATACCGCTCTTCGCACGCCTGCGCGACGGCACTCGCGTGCGTGACGAGCAGCACGGCGGCGCCCCGCTCGGCGCAGGCGCGCAAGGCACGCATCACGGAGTCCGCGTTGTCGGGATCCAGGCCGGAGGTCGGCTCGTCGGCCAGCACGAGCGCCGGCTTCTTCACGGCGGCGCGCGCGACGGCGACCCGCTGCCGCTGCCCCCCGGACAGCTCGGCCACCGGTGCGTCGGCCAACTCCCCCATCCCCAGGTCCCCGAGCAGCTCTCGGGCCACGGCCCGGTGCCGGCCCAGCCGGGGTCCGAAGGCTGCGGCGACGTTCTCCCACGCGTTGAGGAAACCGAGCAGCCCGAGATCCTGGAGAACGATGCCGATCGAACGCCGCCGCAGCAGGTCCCGTTCGGCCCCGGCAAGGCGCGCGGTGTCCGTCCCGGCGATGCGCAGGACACCGGCGTCCGGCGAGAGGATCAGCCCTAGCAGGGCCAGCAGCGTGCTCTTCCCCGAACCCGAGGGCCCCTCGACGGCTGCCATGACCCCCGCGTCGAGCCGTAGATCCGCGGATACGAGACCACCGCCCGACCCGCCGTACCGGAAGGCGAGGCCTTCGGCCAGGACGGGTGGCGCTGAGTCGGTGCACATGAGGGAAGCGTCCTTTCGAGAGGGATCCCGGGCGAGGGACCGGAGTTCGGCGTCAGGCGAGGAGGTAGTACGCGGCCCGGGTCGCCTCGGCGGACGCGGCGCCGCCCGGCGCGTCGGCGTACAGGTCGGGGAACTTCGCGTCGCGGTAGCGGTCGAGCAGACGGGGCAGTCCGTCCCACCACGCTTGCGGGATGCTCCGGTCGGAGGCGAGTGCCGCCTGCACCGCATCGGAGGCGGTCGCCAACTTCCCGTCGCGCAGCGCCTGCTGTGCCTGCCCCATGAGATCGGCGTGCGCGGTGAGTTGTCGTGCCCGGTTCGTGCAGCCCGCGTCGGCGAGGACGACCACGATGCGCAGCGAGGTGTCGGACAGCACGGTGTCCTCACCCGCGGGCAGGTCGACGGCGGTGCGCGGGCATCCCAGCCCGAACTCCGCTCGCGCCGCCATGGTTCCGTACCAACTCCGCTGGTTCGCCTCGGTCAGGCGGGCGGGCACCACCAGCGCGGCGGCCTCCTTCACGCCCTTGTCCGCCTGTGGTCCGCAGGCCAGGGACAGGCGGTGACACGTCATCGCAAGGAGAATGCGGTCCGAGGCCTCGAGTGCGGGATCGGAACCCAACTGCCGGAGCCGCTTCCTGAGCCACTGTGGGGTGTGCGCCTGCCGGGCGCTGGCGGTGAGGGCGCGGGCGGCTTCGTAGGTGGCGGTGAGGGTGCCGAGCTGCGTCGGCGCCTTGGCGACGAGGCCGTCTGGACGGACGCCGCCGACAGCGGTGGGCAGCGACGACGCCGGGCGGTCGGCCGCCAGCAGGAGCGCACGCCTGGCCAGCCACCGGGTCTGCGGGTCCGGGTCGCGCAGGGCGGGCAGCAGACAGGTCTGCGTCTGCCGCGTCAGCTGCCGGCGCAGCAGAGCCCACGCCGCTCGCTGAACGGGGTCCACGGCCGTGCAGTCGGCCGTCGCCGCGGTGTCGGCGTCCCTCAGTGCACGCGTGGCACGAGCCGTCACTCCCACATCCCGCAGAGCCTCGACGGCATAGAGCGCAGGCGCCGGCTGCCCGGCCCGAGCGGTGTCGGCCGCGAGGCGGTCGAGCGTCGTGCGGGGCACCTCGTCGTCGGCGCCCAGACAGGTCGCCGTACGGAGGAAGGCGGCACGCGTAGCGAGCGAGGTCAGGGCGTCGTCGCCGCGGTCCGGTGCGCGCAGGTAGGCGAGCGCCTCGCTCACCGCCCGGCGCCGGAGCCCGGCCCGCTCCAGAACCTCCCCCGCGTCCGGGTTGCTCGAATCCGCCATCGCCAGGCACACGTAGTGCGCTTGCCAGGCGGGAGTGTCCAGCATGTCGGTGCGGACGAGGTCCGCCAGCGCCTGGCGGTCGAGCGCCGGGACCTGACGACCGGCGAGAGCCGCCTCCAGCCGTCCGAACGCGGTCGGATACAGGGCCGGGTCCCGCCCGACGTCGGTACGGCCCGCGCGCACCAGGTCGTTGGCGCCACGCAGGGCGTCGAGCTGCTCGGCCAGGCGGCTTCCCGGAGGTTCAGGGCGTTCGACGACTCCGCCGCCGGCCATCGAGACGGCGAGCGCCCCGGCGGCCACCGCCATCACTCCCGCGGCGAGCGCATGACGACGGCTCGGACGGCGCGCCCCGCCCGGAAGAAGACTGCTCCTCACGCGGCCGCTCCGCTTCAACTCGTCGCTCAGTCGTTGGCACAGGCGGAAGCGAACGCCTTGACCCCGGACTTGAAGGCGCCGCCGTCGGAGCAGGTGGTGATGCTCGTGTTCAACGAGCCGCCCGGATCGGCGATGCCGTTGATGTCAGCGATCCAGGTGTTCTCGTTGGTCCAGCTGACCTGCCGGGTGTTCTCACTCACCTGCGTCCCGCTGGGACTCAACGCGAGGGTGGCCTGCCAGCCGTTCGCCTTGACGGTGGCCATGTTGGTGATCTTGCTGACGTTGTACTTCACGCCGCCCTTCTTGGCCTTGGTGGAGGTCTTGAAGGAGCACTTGTCGGCGTAGGCGCTGCACTGCCAGGCGTTCACCTCGAGCTTGGCGCCGGTGCCGGGCAGAGCCGTCGAGGCGGAGTCGGAGATGGCCACGCTCGGCGTGACGTACCCCATGACCAGCACCGAGACCAGTCCCGTGGTCAGCAACGTCCTCTTCATCGTCGGTCCCCCGTGTTCATGCGTCATGTCCACCCGTCCTTGATCAGGCGCCGAACAGTACATGCCGCACATTCCAGAACATGCGCCCGAAAACGATGCATGAGCGGCCCTCCCACCCCGAAGCCGACACCACCCCACCCGAGGCCAGACCGCGTTTCCGGCCCGGACACAACACCGCACCCAGCCACCCCGAACCCCGCATCGACCACGGGAGCCCGCCCTTGATTCACCCGCGAGAGGTAGGCCGACCGCTGGGAGGTTCCCCATGAACGGGGGCCGACCAGGGTGGTGGAAGCCAAGGATTCGGGGTTTCACGAGTTCGCCGAACCTGTGCGCCGCACCATCTGCTCACGCAGAGAGCAAGCCGAGGTACTCCTCGCCTTTTTCCGTGATCCGCATGGCATTGTCACTCATCGAGCGGTTGGCAAATCCCTGACGATGCAGGCCCGTGAAGTGACCGGTCATGTCCCGGTTGGGTATCGCGTCTCCGAGCTTGTCGGTGAGCCAAGCAGCCTCCGTGTTCTGGAGGGCTTCGACACCGAGGTGCTTCGCCAACTTGAGGGCCCAGAGGAGCTTGTCCCGCTTCAGCTTGACCCGGTGGTAGGGAATCACCCCATCGAGCGTCGTGGGAATCTGGTCGAGGCCGGCGAACGCCTCCGGTACGGGGACAGAGCGCGGCCTCTGCCTGGCCGCACCCCCTCGCGACGCGAAACCCGCGCCAGCGGACTTGCCGCCACGCCTGACGCGAAGGCCGCCGAAGCCGTCCTCGATCACGTTCTGGGCTGCCTGCGACAGGTAGAACTCACCCTTGACCTCCCCCTCATGAATCCAGCCCACCTGCACGGCTCTGTCAAAGTCACGGGTGAAGTGTGCCGGGATGCGCTCACGCGCCCGCTGGAAGAGTCTCCGTACATCACTCTGCGTAAAGGCGTCATGGCCTTCCACTTGCGTCAGATACGAGGCAAAGGCGGTCATCTTCTCCGGGTTGGTTCTCGCACCCGAGAACTCCAGCGCTTGGCGCGGACCCTCGACGGACGGCCGAGGGCGTTCCTTGTCCCGCGCGGGGAGTTCTAGGCGAGCCTCTTCAGCCTCGAGGGCAAGCGCCGGGTGAAGAGCAGGACGCTCGGGGGCATGCTCTGGACGCCCCGGCTCCGGCGGAGCCTGCAGTAGGCCGATCACCTGGGCGCCTTGGGCCACACTTATGTCCTGTTCGAACGCGATGCGACCACTGAGGACCAATCGGACTTCTTTGGCTATATCAGTCATATAAGAACGGTAGCTCTCATGACAGCCGTGGCAAAGAGTGGCCGAGAGTTGATGCCTCGCGGTAGGGCGTCTTCTCAGCGTGGTGCGATGGCACCGCGCGTGGACGATGACCCTGGAAGGCGCCGAGCCGGAGCCAGGAGGCAGCTCGCAGGCGTGGCCGCCCGGTTTCCCCTGCGGGTCGGCGGCGAGCCAGCCCGCGATCAGAAAGAGGACGTGAAACGGACTCGCCCCCAGCTCGAAGTGCCTCTGAGCTGGGGGCGATTCTGTAGGCCCTGTGGGACTCGAACCCACAACCAATGGATTAAAAGTCCTGGCCAAGGCTTGCCGGGTGGTTCCGGGCCGTGCTTCGGGGTCCGGAACCACCTGGTCAGGGCATGTGCGCCGTGACGGGCGGTGTGGCTCGTGACAGCTCGTGCCGCATCGTCCGCTCACGCATCGCTCACGCAAAAAGAACCTGCTGAGCAGCGCGTTCAGTACCAATGAGCGCAGTACTACTGCTTCAAAATGCTCATGATCTCGGCCGCTTTGGCGATTGCGACCCGCGGCCCGTATGCGGCCGCAGCAGCCACCACAGCTACAGCGGCCGCCAAGACGGTCTCGACTCCTGAGGGAAGCCCCGTCAGAACGGCCAGGCAAACCGCTGCTACTGGAGCGGAGACCACGGCAACCAGCCGAAGCCCTTCTCGGTTGGCCACCGGAACCGTGCCTCGAAGCCTCTGCTCTGGCAGAAGCCTGCCAGCGTTTCCGGCAGCGTAGCTGTTGCCGATCTTGGCGAGCAGCGCGGCCAGACTGCGGAGCCCACCAATGCCCTTGGTGTCAACCTGCGCCTCGGCAAGCTGCAGTTTTGCCACTACGAGGGCGGCGTGACGCTTTGTGCTGCGCTGCCGGGGAGATCCACGCCTGACGCTGTTCGAGATCCGGTGAACCCGCAGAAGCGACCGCCGAACGATGGAGCACGTGTCATCCAGATGCCGAAGCGCCTGATGCCTGGCGCTCGTATCCGCGCTGGCCACAGCCTCACACGCCTCGATGGCAGCCATGATCGAGAGCAGGAATCTGTAACCCACGATGGCCTTGCCACGCCGGGCGGCCCACATCAGGAGGGGCAACGTCACACCAGCGAGCATCAGCGCCGGTGGCCTCAGGTCCGGTTGCACCCGCTGAGTGTCGATGGTTTTGATCACGGCGATCAACAGGTCGAAGGCCCCCATGCTGACCGCGAAGGTGAGCAGTTGATAGCGGAGTTTTACGGATCCGGCGGTTTTCCGGCCAGCCTCACGGAGATCATGGATCGGCAGGTCTGCCAAACCAAGCCGTTGGAGCGCCTGAGCTGTCGGCGCTATGTCCCGATCGGCAACCCTCGCGTTCCAGGCCGACCACCACTCTTGTATCCGGCGGATCCGACGCGCGACCCAGGCAAGCGATCGGTACGTCACCATCACTATGGCAACGAGTAACACAGCTCCGATGACCGACCGCTGGATCGCGGCTATGCGCTCCAAGTCGATGTGCATAGGAGGATCCTGGCGTGGAGCGCTGACACTCGCTGCCGACTCGACCTAGTTTGGTGCTGCTTGGTGGGGGCGCCGTGGTGTGTTCGAGAGACCTTGGGGGCATCAAGCCAGACATGGCCGATCTGATCACGAAGTGGGCGACGGAGGTAGCCGAATCCGAGCTCGCCGCTGAGCTTCCCCGGAGGTGGGCCCATACGCAAGGAGTGGCCGAGCGCGCCACCGAAGTCCGGGGGCTTCTCGGGGAGCACAGCGCTCTTCTCGTCGCTGCCGCCACCCTGCACGACATCGGGTACGCACCTCGGCTGGCCGTGACCGGGTTCCACCCGCTGGACGGGGCCAGGTTCCTCCGTGACGAGCATGGGGCCGACGAGCGGCTGGTGCGGCTGGTCGCGAACCACTCTTTTGCCCTGCTGGAGGCTGAGGAGCGCGGGCTGCGGGACGAGTTGGCGTCGGAGTTTCCGTTGCTGGAGGAGCCGTTACTGGTGGACGCTCTCGTCTACTGCGACATGACGACGACGCCCGACGGCGCCCGGACCAGTGCGCCGGAGCGGATCGCGGAGATCAACAGTCGGTATGGCGCGGACAGTGTGGTCGGCCGGTTCATCCGCCGCGCGGCGCCGGAGATCCTCTCTTCTGTGCAGAGGATCGAGGCGGCGCTGGCGGCTCAGCCGAGGTAGGGATAGGTGCCGGCCAGGTAGTCCCCGATCTGCTGGCGCATGCTCGGGTGGATGTCGTACTGGTCGAGGTCGGCCGGCTGGACGAAGCGCACCCCGTCAGCCTCGTCGTTGATCGTGGGAGCTCCGCCGATGGGGCGGCCGATGTACGTGTTCTCGTACTGCTGGCGGATCTCTCCGTCGCTGTAGGCGACGATGTGGTTCGGGTTGGTGTAGACGCCGAGGAAGCCGGTGATCTCGGCGATGATCCCGGTCTCTTCCAGGCACTCGCGTACCGCACACTCTGCCGCGGTCTCGCCGATGTCCTGCGCGCCTCCGGGAAGCGCCCACTGGCCGGTGTCACGGCGGCGCTGGAGAAGGATGGCCCCGGTCTCGTCGACGACGAGCAGGTTGCTGGCCGGGATAAGCGTGTTTGCCTTCGGGGCGGCCGGGTCGTTGTAGTACTCAGTCCTGCCCATGGGCGGTGGTCCTCTCGTGGTCGGGTGTCCACGACCGCGCGGCGGCCCAGACGGCATCGAAGCTCTGAGCGTAACTGTCGAACCACCCAGTGCCTTCAGTCCTCTTGAGGTGGAGCAGGGGGTTGGCGCTGGCCGGCTGCCCCCAGATGTGGGGGTTGACCAGGAGGTTGTCGTCGTAGCGGAACATGGACGTGTAGAGCGTGGTGTCGTGGAGGCGTACGGCACACCCGGCCTCGCCCAGCAGGGGTCGGTAGTACGTCAGTGATGCTCGGATCTTGGCGGCAAGAGTGTCGCCGATTCCCTCTTCGCGGCCTCGGATCGCGACGGCCTGGCCGTCCGGGTCACCGAAGCACAGGCGCACCCGGACCCCCTCCGCCGCGCGCTCGGAGAGCATCTTGGCTACGTGCGGATTGGACTGCGCGAAGAACGTGCCGGAGAAGACGAGGACACTGATCTCGTGCTGGGCCTCGCGCAGCAGCGAGAGCCAGACGTCACGCGGCACGCTGGCCCGGTTCTGATAAGTGCCGACCAGTTCGGTGCCTAACCCGTCACGCGCTCGGCCGGACCGTCGAGGCGGCGTCGGCCAAAGGAAGGTCTCTTCCACGCGCAGGTGGCGGGCGACGCGGAAGCGATGCCGTGCGTGTGGAACACGCCCTCCCAGCCACCGGCTCACCGTCTTGGGGTCCACCTCGCAGACTTCCGCGAGCGATTCGGGCGAGACGCCGCGCTGCGCGAGCACAGAGTGCAGTCGGTCGTTCACAGGAGCCATGGAAGCGGCCCCATGCATGATCGCGCAAGGACGTTATGGGACGTTGTCACGGAAGCAGAGCTCCGAAGGGACTGCCTACCCTGGCGCCATGGAGCTCATCGTCCTGTGGGACATCGACCACACCCTCATCGAGAACGCGGGGGTCAGCAAGGAGATCTACGCTGCCGCTTTCTCATCACTCGCGGGACGCGAACCGTCGGAGCCGGCGCGTACCGAGGGGCGCACGGATCGACTCATCATGCGGGATATGTTCCTTCGTGACGGGCTACCTGTACCCGAGTGGTCCGTCATCGAGGCCACCCTCGCGCAAGCTGGGCATGACCGCCTTGATGATCTGCGCCTGCGCGGGACGGCTTTGCCCGGGGTTCACGAGGTGCTCAAGGCCGCTGCCGCACGAAGTGGTTGGGTCTCCTCTGTCCTGACCGGCAACATCGCCGCCAACGCTCACGTGAAGCTTTCCGCTTTCGGCCTCGACTCGCTGTTGGATTTGCCTGCCGGCGCCTACGGAGCGGACGCCGAGCTCCGCCCCGAACTTGTCGCGGTCGCGCGTGAACGCATACAGCAGCGCCGTGGCGTTCCGGCCGATGTGCCCGTCGTCCTGGTGGGAGACACCCCCCGCGACGTGGAAGCCGCCCTCGCCACTGGTTCCGCGATCCTTGCGGTCGCCTCTGGTGTCCACAGTGCCGAGGAACTGGCCGCTGCCGGCGCCTACGACATCCTCCCCGACCTGTCGGACACCAGGCGGGTTCTCGGCATCCTGGAGTCCTTCGCGGGCGCGTAAAACGTCCCAGGACGTCCTCGGACCGTCCCCGAACGCGGTGACGAGGTCCCCTGGCAGACCGCCACCATCGGGGTTCCCACCAGGCAGTCAGCCGAAGGAGCCCATGTGATCGGGGAAGTCACCGGGATCAGGAAGATCCGGATGCTGTACCTGCAGCTTCTGTACCGCTGCAACTTCACGTGCCTGCACTGCTTCCACGGCAAGCGACTTCAGTACGCCGACGCCTTCACCGCCGAGGAAGCCGTCAGACTCCTCACCCTGATGCGAGACGAATACGGCACGGAGGCCGTCACCCTCCTTGGCGGGGAACCGTTCGTCCACCGGGAGCTCCCGCAGGTCGTCCGGCACGCCAAGGAGGAACTGGGCCAGCGCGTCGAGATCTGCACCAACGGATACCGGATCGAGCGCCGCCTGACCGAGATCGCTCCACACCTGGACCTGCTCCGGGTCTCTTTGGAGGGCGTTGGCTCGACCAACGACGGCATCCGCAAGCGCGGCAGCTACCAGAGCGCCCTCAGCTCACTCAGCCTCGCACGGGACCTCGGTGTCCCGACGGGCGCGACCATGACCGTGACCTCTCACAACATCGGCGAGGTCCTCCCTCTCGCCAGCATCCTCGGGCAGCTCGGAGTCCGGCAACTGAAGCTCCACCACCTGCGGCCGGTAGGCAATGCAGCCGACCACCCCGAGCTGCTGGTCACGGACACGGCTGCCTACGGCCGGCTCCGCGAAGAGCTCGCGCAGACCAGGCTGCCGCTTGAGGTGATCGTCGACGAGGACCTCTCCGAGCACGGTGCTCCGGAGGTCTGCGCTCCGCCCGGCGGTCCTCGTGAGATCGACCGGATCGAGGCCGACCCGCGCGGTGCGCTCACCATGTCCTGCAAGGCGGTGGGCAAGGACTCTCACGCGTTCTGGTACGAGAAGGCCGCGAACCGCATCGTTCACAGGCCCTCCGCCACCGACGAGCTCACGCTCTCCGTACCGGACGTGGTGTACGCCCGTGCCTGACCAGCCGAGATTCGAGAGCCTGGAAGGCTTACGGGGCACTGGGAAGTCGACGATCGCTCCGATGCTCGCCGTTGCCCGTCAAGCCGTCCTTGTGCCCACCGTGCCAGCCTTCTACCAGCCCCTCAGGCGCGAGGTGGACAGGCGGACGAACGTCGAGGCTCGGATGTGCCTCTACCTCTCCGCACTGTTCACAGCAGCCGAAGAGATCCAGCGGCTCCTCAGAAGCGGCGTTCCGGTTGTCGTGGAGAGCTATTTCGCCCGGTGCCTAACCAGCCACCGAGCCTTGGGCGCCCGGCTCGGCGTCACTCTGCCGGCCTGGCTGCCGACTCCCGTCACGTACTACCTCGTCTGCGCTGAGGACGAACGCCGGCGCCGCCTCGCAGCCCGGGACAAGCCGATATCGCGATGGGACGCGCTGGCGGAGACCGTCACGGACCAAGTGGCGGATGCCTACGCCTCGTTCCCGATGCGACGCATCGACACCACAGGGCTCACCCCCGAACAAGTCCTCCGCGTGATCACCGCCACCGATACGCAAGGAGCGCCCTCCCATGCAGACACAGAGCTTGTGGGAGCACACCCTCACCTTCTTCCCTCAGTTCCTCGCGACCCTGCGGGAACGTGTTGCTCCTGACTCCACCGTCGTCGTCGTCGGTGCGAGCGACGGCAAGTTCGTCCTGCCCCTGGCCGCCGCCGGGTACCGCGTAGTGGCCATCGAACGCGACGCGCTCGCCGTGCATGGAGGTGAGGTACGCCTCCCGGGTGACAGCCAGGTGCACGCCATGGGGTTGATCGACCGGCTCAAGCTGGAGGAACTCCACGACCGTGTGCAGGTGATCGAAGAGGACTTCCTCGCGGGGAAACCTTTGGACGTGCCGTGCGAGGCGGTCTGGACGAGCTGCTCGTGGCACTACAGTGCCAACCACCACCGCCCTCTCGCCGAGTTCGTCGACCGCATGCAGCGCCTGGTCCGCCCGGGCGGTGTGTTCGGTGCGGAGTTCATGATGCCCGTGGAAAGGCGCCATCACTTGGTGGAGCACTACACCTCTCCGGAGCGCCTGCACCGTCACTTCCTCGGGGACTGGGACGTGCTGCTCACCTTGCGCACGAACGAGTTCACCGAGCGGCCTCACATCGGCCAGCCACACGACCACATCCATCGCATGGGCCTGCTCCTGGCGGCCCGTTCGTCCACCCTCACCGACCGTCTCTGAGAGAAGGATCCATGAAGCACGAGTACGAGGCGAAGTTCCTGGCCGTCGACGTCGCCGGCCTGCAGGCCAAGCTGGCTGCCCTCGGCGCCGTCCAGGCGCTTCCCCGCACTCTCCTCACCCGCAAGATCTTCGAGAACGACTCCCTCGACGGCGGGGCGTGGCTCCGTCTGCGGGACGAGGGCACCCGCTCAACGCTCACGCTCAAGCAGGTCACCGACGCCACGACGATCGACGGCACCAAGGAGATCGAGACCGAGGTCGCCGACCTGCACGCCATGGCCGACATCCTCCGCCGGGTCGGCCTCACCGAGGTCCGCTACCAGGAGAACTACCGCGAGGAGTGGCGCCTGGGAGAGGTCGCCTTCGACTTCGACACCTGGCCCGACCTCCCCACGTTCCTGGAGATCGAGGGGCCCGACGAGGCGTCCGTTCGCCAGGCCGCCGATCTTCTGGGACTCGACTACTCCCAGGCCCGGTTCGGCAGCGTCGACGAGATCTACAAGAGCGAGGCCGGCCGCGACATCCTCGCCGAGCCCACCCTGCTGTTCTCCGACGGCGAGAAGCAGGAGAGTGCTTCCGCGGTGACCCAGGGATCCTGATCGAGGAAGCCGACGAACCATGCTGACGGAAATCGCCTTACAGCACAGGGTGATACCCGGGATCGCGGAATTCGCCCGGGGCGGGCTACCCGCCCCAGCAGCCACGGACGACGGCAACGAATGGGTCGACGGTTTCTGCTGGCTCTACTGCGGCCGACGCTGGACACGCGTGCTGTGGATCGGCCCCGCGAGCGTCGCCGGCGCTCAGGCTCCCATGTACGCGTGCGGGCCCTGCATCCGCGAACTCCAAGCGCGCGTCTGGGAGTCGCTGATCAGCAGGGACGAACCGGCTTCCTCTGATCCCTCTCCCGCAGCCACGGTCGCGGGACCGCCCTCGGCCCGACGTACCGGCAGGCACCGCGGCCAGAGCAGGTTCCTGCGACGCAGTTGAGCCCCCGCCCTGGTCTCGGAAGAGCCTGCCGTTCCCCCGCGGCACGAGCCCGGTGGCCAGGGCGGGATTCCAGTGGTACCCCAGCGTGTAAGCGGCGGCCAGCTCCACCGGGGAGGCTCCTGGGAGCCGACTCGAACTTACGATCCGCGATGCATGGTGCCAAGGAGGCGACGTTCGCCACCAGCGCCGCCATGCCCTACCCCGGAACATTCGTGTTTGTTCCCGCCCCGATTCTCGGACCGACGAGCCAACATAGGCCCATGGCCCTGCTCAGCCCCGCTCAGCGGCTCGCTGCACACGTTCGGTCTGTCCTCGGCGACGGCCCGTTCCACCCGCCAGGTGGGTGGACCCACATGGGCGCTGTCATCTGCGACGCCAGCTTCCACGCGCGCTGTAAATATGAACTGACACTTCGGCCGAGGCTTCTTCGTCTCCAATCGGCGTGGCCTGACGCTTCCACGGTCCGCGGCTTCCGAGAACGACTCGCGACGGAGGATCTTGCCGTGGCGATGAACTTCAAGAGTCCCAGGAAGGTCGCGACGGCCCACGACCTCACTGACCTGCTGGCTTCCAGTGGTGTCGATACTCGTGCCGACCTTTGTGCATGGCTTGACCACCAGGACAATCGGGCCGCTCTGCGCAAGGTGAAGGGAGTGGGGCCGAAGAGCGTCGACTACATCGGCAACCTTGTCGGCCGATCGCAGGTCGCCGTAGACGTACATCTGCGGGCTTTCGCTGCGGACGCCGGTGTCATGGAACTTCGTTACAACGAGCTCCGAGCCGCATACGAGGAAGCAGCAGCCGTTCTCGGGCACGAACCAGGGGGACTGGAGCACGCGGTATGGCGATTCAAGTCTCAGGGCGTGTGACCCGGGTTGCCAGGCAGGCCCGTTCCTCGGGCTGCCTGGCAAGCTCGACGCCTCGGCCTCGCTAGCGGCGCGATCGCACCACCTGTTGGCCGCCCATGGACTGGCTGGGCCCCGTGCCTGCGGGCAGATGTCCGATCTGCTGGCCGGCGACCGAGGCGTCGGCGATGGTGGTGCGGCGGCGGGCTGCCTCGGCGCGGCGGTTGGGTGCCGGGTTTCGTCCGGTGTGCTGGATGCGGGTGATCAACACGCGGGCGGGCTGGCGAGCGGTGGTCAGCTCACGCTGGCTGGCGGCCTCCTTTAGGAGCTGCTCGGGCCGGTGGCCACGGGCTTCGGCGTCGGCGAGGACGGTGGCGAGCGCAGGCCAGGCCGGGGCGGCGAGGACCCGTTCCGCGTGGTCGGGGACAGCAGCTCGCACGTCGTTCGCGACAACGCGACGGGCTTCCTTCCTGGGCGGTCGGACTGTGAGTTCGGCGAGCGTCGGGGCGAGGGCACGGTCTGCGGCTGCCTGAAGGTGTTGGACGGCCTGGCGGGCGGCATCGGCCTGGTGAGCATGGTCCTTCGCCTCGTGCCAGCGCCCAGCGACGACGGCGGCCCAGACGAGGGCTGCGAGCAGGGCAGCCAGCGCGCTGCCGTCAGGGCCGGTGGCCGTGTAGACGATGTCGCGCGCCGCGCTTCGCACGGCGTGGGCGGCGCGGTCTTCGGCGCGAATCTGGGAGCGCTGGGCTCGGGCGAACGCCGCGGAGGCGGCTTGGAGTTCGGCGCGCAGGTTGCCGGGTGCTTTCTGGGCGGTGGCTTCGATCAGTTCGCCGAGGGCTGCGATGTGGGCCTGGGCGTGGGTGTCGTCGACCAGGTCGGTGTGGAGGGTGTCGAGTGCGTCGGTGGCCTGGTGCCAGGGGGTGCTGGGGCGGTTGCGGCGGGCGGTGGGGTGCTCTTCGGGCCAGCTGGATTCGAGGCGGGCCTTGATTTTGGGCAGGGAGAGGTCGGGAGCGATCTTGCCTCCGGAGTGGAAGATCTGCTGGCCGTTCTCGTTGAGGTCGCCGGGACGGCCGACGGCGTAACCGAGGAGGTCTCCTGACGGGCCCCGCCGGGCCTTGACCTCGATGCCGTCGGCTGCGAGGTAGGCGATGAATTCCTCGGCGTTGGTCACGTGGGGAATGGCGGCGCGGATGCGGTTCTGGAGCCATTCGGGGCTGGTCTTGTCCCAGCCGAGGCGTTCGGCCTTGTGCATCTCGGCCTGGGTGGGGCGACGGGCGCCGGTGCGGTCGCCCTTCTTCAACTGCCTAAGCCCGTAGTCCTTCTCGATCTCGCGGCAGGCGTCGCCGATGCGCAGGCCGCTGTCGTGGAGTTTGGGGCGGCGGCCGTCTTCGCGGACGGTGGTGGCGAGGATGTGGATGTGGTCGTCGGCGTGACGTACGGCGATCCAGCGGCAGGCCAGGTCGTCGTCGGCGGGGGCGATGCCGGCGGCCTGGACGATGCGCTGGGCGATCTCGGCCCACTCGGCGTCGGAGAGGTAGCGGTCCTCGGGCGCGGCGCGGCGGGGCAGTGCCAGACGTGGTCGGTGACCTTCCTTCCGAACTCGCTGTTGCGCAGGCGTACGGGCGCGTCGAGGTGGCGGGCAAGTTCGGTGAGCGTGGCGTTCTCGTCACGGCCGGGGTCGGGCATGCCGAGCATGGCGAATCCGGCCACGATGTGCGGGTCGAGGTGTTCGTCGTGGCGGCCGGGGCCGTAGAGGTAGGCGAGCAGGCCGCGGGTGTTGGACCCGGCCGGTTTGATGGCGGCGATCACGCGGGCGCCTCCGTTTCCAGGTCGGCGGGCTCGCGCAGGGCTTCGGCGATCAGCTCCAGCAGGTCCTGGAGTTCTGCAAGGTGCCGACGGATCTCGGGTGGGGTGAGGTCGCTGTTGAGGGCTCGGGCAATCTGGTTGACGTTGACGCCGATCCGGTTGAGCTGGCGCAGGACCTGGGCGCGGAAGATGTGCGTGCGGCGGCGGTCCTCGGACAGGGGCAGGTTGGCGGTGAACCGGCCGCTGATGAATGCGAGGACGATGTCGGCGGCGAAACCGGACTCGCCCTTGTAGCCGTGCTCGGTGGCAGCCTCCTGGAGCAGGACGTGCTCGTCGCCGGTGAAGCGCAGGGGGCCGACGCGTACGGTCCGCTTGGTGCCGGTGAAACGGCGGATCGCCGGCTGGACGCTCTGCACGGCTCGTTCCTCGGCGGCTGGCACGGTGGCGGGTGCGGGGTGGAGGATCTGGCGCTGGACGGTGTGGAGCGTCTCCGGGTCGGCGCTGCCCTCGGCCCCGAGCCCCTGGTCCTGCACCCCCTGGCGCTGGGCCGTCTCCGCCACCCCCGGGGCGGAGACCCCCGAAGACCGGCCTTGAGTCGGACTCGGGGTACTACTGGCTCCGCCAGGGGCACCCCGTCCGAACGCACGCCGCAGACGGTTCATCAGCGTAGAGGACTTCGTCAGCGGTATCGGCTCGTCTGGGGTGTCTTGAGGGTGGTGCGGGTTGTGCGTCACGGGCGGTGCTCCAGGAGGGGTGGGCAAGGCGGGCAGTTCCGCAGGAGGGGGCGGCGGAGTGGGGACAGTCACCGCCTCGTCCACAGATGTGGATAAGCGGGCGGCGAGTGAGACCGGTCGCCGACTGGCCGGGGTGACCGGAAGGGTTCCGGTCACCCCGTGGAGATTCTGGTCAGCCGCTGTCCGGACCGGTCTCGGCGGCGGCTTCGATTTCGGACCGGAGGGTGGTCATCACATCGGTCTGCCGCTCACTGCTGATCGTCAGCCCCTTGGCCTTGACGGCATTCCGGAGCAGTGACCGGGTGAGCGTGCCGTGCTCGGCGAGGGCGATCCGGCCGATCTCCACGAGTTCCTCAAGCGTGGCGCCGGGCGGGCGGCCACCGCGCGGCCTGCTCTCCGCAATCTCGGACGGTGGGTTCGTCGGCTGGCACGACACGGCGGTCGGCGGCACGGGCTGGGCGGGCTCGGCCGGTGCCTCGGCGAGCGTGGCGGGTGCGGTGACCGGTGGTTCCGGCGCCTGGACCGGCGCGAGTTCCGGATGCCCCGCGGGCTGGTCGACGAGTTGGTGGATCTGCCGCATCAGGACGCCGAAGGCCAGCAGTGCGGCGGTCGGGGGGACTGCGGCGACCACGTAGTCGAGCAGTGGCACGGTGCCCGCGCTGCCGGTGCCGTTGACTCCGGCCACGTTGAGCGCGATGGAGCCGACCGATCCGGTGGCCGTCAGGGCGATCGCCCACCTGTCGGTCACCCTGCGCAGGCCCGCGCGGAGCATGAGCAGTTCGCCCGCGACGATGAACGCGTCCAGGGTCGCCGGCCAGGCCCAGCGGCGGATGGGAGAGCTGCGCAGCCCGTGCTGTCCGGCGACCTCGGCGAGGTGTGCGTACGACAGCCAGAATCCGCTGATGGTGAGGGCGACGATGACGACTCCGGCCGCACCGAGCGTGTACCGCTCGATGTCCTGCTTGGTCATCGACAGCCGTCCTTCGTCGGGACGGTGCCCCCGGTAGGTGGGGCTGGGTGTGGGGGTAGGGAGGGTCAAGCGGGGTGCTCCTGGGGTTTGGCGGTGTGATCCGTCTTGCCGTCTTGGCCGTTGCAAGCGCAGGTCAGGGCCGGTACGGCAGGGCGTGGATGTGCCGTACCGGCGGCGTTCGGGCGTCGTCCGGCGTGTGCGGCGCGGCCTGACGGCGGGCGGCCTGCCGGCGGCGTCTCGTCGTGTCCCCGGCCGGGCGGGACGGCACTGCCACGTTGTGCCGTCCCGCTCGGCGAGGCTGTGACCTGCGGTGATACGGCGAGGACGCGTGGGACGGCGCAAGACGGATCCGGGCTGCGTCCTCCCGGCGGCAGCGGTTCACCATGATCGTGTTGCCGTCTTGTCGCCGGTTGCCGTCTTGCCTGCAGCCTTTTGACCTGCGGGATCACGGCAGGTACGGCAGGGACGCCCACCGGGGGATGCGGGGGTCAGTCTGCGCTGGGGGTGGCAGGCTTGGTGTCCACTGGGTGGGCAGTGGGGCAGTAGCGCCGCCAGGGGTCGAGGAACTTGTTGCGCATGTAGCCCTTGCGCTGGGTTCCATCGGGGAGGCGAACGTTGCCGGGCCTGATGTCGAACTCCCGGAGCATCGCTGCCAGGTCCTTGGCGTTCAGCCCGTTGCGTCCCCACTCCGCCCAGGGGCTCTCGGCATCCTGCCGGAGCTGGTGGAGTAGTTCGTCCGTGGTAAGGCTGTCGGGCTCGCGCTGGGCTACGAACACCCTGCGGATGTCAGCGAGGATTCGGGCTCCGCCGGGCCGGTCCTCCTCTGCCTCGACCTCTGCGGCGACCATCCGTGCGCACGCCTCTCGGGCGCGACGGGGCCAGGATCCGGCGGCCAGGTCCGCGATGATGACCAACGGCTCCCAGGTGTCGGCGGCCCGGTCCTCCACCGGCATGTCCGGCTCCAGGTCCGCTGCCTCATCCAGCAGCGGCCTTGCCCATGCAGCGATCCGGTCGCGCAGGTCGTGCAGAGCGGGGATGTCGCGTCGGGAGCGGAAGGGCTTGACGCGCTCGCCCTCCGCCCGGCGGCGCATACGGATCACCACAGCCCGGTCCATGATCGTGTCGGGCAGGTCACCGATCCCCGCGAGGGCCGCCATGGCGAAGGTGGCGAACCGGTGCGGGGTGTGGTCGTTGCCAACCACCCGCGTGACGTAGCGGTTGCGTTGGTGGCCGGCGTTGAGCAGGCCGCGCATCTCCTCGTTCTTCTCCGCCATCTTCGGCGTGCCGAAGATGGTGTCCGCCTCGTCCACCAGGAGCGTGGGCGGCTCCTCGGTGATCGACCGGAACACCGCAGCCGGTGTGGTGTTGATGGTGAGCATCGGCTCGTGGACCGTCTCGGTCAGTACGTCCAGCAGCCGCGACTTGCCGCACCGCTTCGCCGGCCCCACCACCGCCAGACGCGGCGCGTGCTGCCAGGCCGGCTGCAGATGCGTCGCCGCCACCCACAGCGTCACCGCATCCAGCGCCTCCGGCGAGGGCAGGATCACGAACTTCGCTGTCTGCTCACGCAGTTCGTCCAGCAGCGCCGAGCCGACGGTCGGCTCCGGATCCGGCGCCCGGGTCTCGGCCGCCGCGACCGACGCAGCGTGCTCGGGTTCGCCCTGGTCGGGCTTGCCCGGCACCGCGACCGACGGCCATGCGGTGGCAGGGGATACGGGGGTGGAATAGGGCGCAGGGTTCTCAGGTTGCACCAGGTGGCTCCTCTTCTGCGCCGCCGGGCATGCAGGCCCAGCGGCGCGGATCGTTCGTTGGAGACGGGCGACGGGGATTCCCGAGCCTCCGGCGTTGCCGCGCCGGAGGCTCGCTGCGTTCAGAGACTGAACACGCCCTGTGTCCCGAGTCGGGACACTCGCTCGGCGCCCCGAGGGAACACGGACAGTACGTCCACCCCCGGCAACAGTCCAGCGATTCTGTGTCAGCTCAGCGCAGAACCGTCTGCTACGCTGCCGCCCCTTCACGCCGCCAGACCCAGCAGTTCCCACAAGTCCGCAGTCACCACCCGGTAGGCGTTGCCCAGGCGCAGCACCTTGCACGGGTAGGTGCCTCGCTTCGCCAGCTCATAGCCCTTGCTCCGGCCGAGCCCCAGCGCTCGATTGCTCGTGTCCAGGTCAACCGCCACCGGGAGGGCGAGTACCTCCTCCCGACTCATCCCCTTCGAGCCCTTCGAGTCTCCGGCCATCGCGTCGTCGCGCATGCAGTGCGCCCCTTTCCATGCAGCCCTCGGCGAACGCAGTCATCACGTCCGGCTCCAGGCGTCTACCAACCAGGATGGCCAAGCTAATGTGTCTTTATGACACAACGTGGTTTCGATGATGGAAGTGACGAGGACGACGTCCCCGAGTGGGCGGACCGGATCAAGGCCAACGTCGCCGGCGAAGTCCGGCGCAGAAGGAAGGAGATGGGGTGGAGCGCACAGGACCTGGCGGACCGGTGCGAACAGCTCGGACATCCCATCCCGCGCAACGTGATCGCCAACATGGAGTCCGGCCGCCGGGCCAACCTCCCCCTCGCGGACGTCATGGTCCTGGCCGCCGCCCTGGAGACGTACCCGGTCTGCCTGATCTTCCCGGTCGGCTACGTCGAAAAGACCCAGGAACTCCCCTTCCAGCACCTCGTGCCCACCTGGGACGCCCTACGGCGCTTCACCGGGGAAGAGGACGTGCCCGGCTACGACGCGGGCCTGGTCCCCGACTTCGAGCTTCACGCCAGTCTCGTCCGCACCGCTCTCGCCGCGCTCGAAGAGGAAGAACAGGCCCGGTTCGCGGCCAAGACGGCCACCAGCCGCGCCGAGAAGGAAGAAGCCGAGCGCCAGCAGGCCAAGTACGCCGATCAGGCCGTCTCGGCCAAGTACAGGCTCCGCTACCTCCGCCGCGACCTCCGCGAGGAGGGGGCCACCCCACCTGATCTGCCACCCGCACTGGGCGATGTCGACCCGCCCGAACACGATACCGAAACCACCCCGGAGGAACGCCTTTGAAGGGCTCCACCTACCGCCGTTGCTCCTGCCGCGACCCGAGGACCGGCAAGGAACTCGGCGCCTCGTGCCCCAAGCGCAAGGGCCGCAAGCACGGTTACTACTCCATACGCCAGGAGTTGCCACCCCGCGAGAACGGCACCCGCCGCTCCTTCAGCCGCGCCGGCTATGAGTCCCTGAAGGACGCTCAGGCCGACCTCGACCACGTGCGCTCCTTGCTCGCCCTGGCGGACAAGGACGACCCTGACAGCCTCCAGCGCCTCGTCACCATGCTGGAGGAGGTCGCAGCCGAGAAAGCCCCGCTGCCGGCCATCGAGGAGACCCAACGCCGCCTCAGGGCGGGCCTGGCCCTCCGTGGCAGCCTCACCGTCGGCGAGTGGCTCGACCAGTGGTTCGCCGCGAAGAAGCGCCGCAAGACCACGCTCAACGGCTACGCCTCCCACATCCGCGTTCACCTGAAGCCGCACATCGGCCATGTACGCCTCGACCGGCTCAACGTCGGCCACCTCGTGGAGATGTTCGACACGATCGCCGATGAGAACGAGGTGATCGCGGCCGAGAACGAGGCCCGCCGCGAGCAGATCGCCCGCTGCAAGCCGAGCAAGCCCGGACGTCCCGTGGGAGCCGAGCGGAAGCTCCTCGCGGTCGAACGGGCCAAGCTGGCGGAGATGAAGCCGTTCCGGAAGATCACCGGCCCGGCCACCCGGCAGGCGATCCGCCGCACCCTGCGCGCGGCGCTGAACTCCGCGATCGCCCAGCAGCTCATCACCTTCAACCCGGCCTCCCACGTCGAGCTGGAGTCCGGTAGGCGCCCCAAGCCCCTCCTCTGGACCGCGGAGCGGGTCCGGCGCTGGCGCGAGACGGGCGAGATCCCCGGCACGGTCATGGTGTGGACCCCGCAGCAGTTCGGCACCTTCCTCGACGCCGCAGAGGGCGACCGTCTGTACGCGGCCTTCCACCTGATGGGCACCCGTGGCCTCCGGCGCGGTGAGGCGGTCGGCCAGGACTGGCACGAGATCGATCTCGACGCCGGCCTCATCACCCCTGCCAAGGAGATCGTGGTGGACGGCTGGGACCCCTACGAGTCCGAGCCGAAGACGGACGGCAGCGCGAACACGATCGCGCTCGACAGCATGAACATCGCCGTCCTGCGCGACCACAAGGCCCGCCAGGACAAGGAGCGGGCCAAGTGGGGCGCAGCTTGGCAGGACACGGGCAAGGTCTTCACGAAGGAGGACGGCTCCTGGCTCCACCCGGAGACGGTCTCGGAGACCTTCCGCCGCATCCTCGCCACGACCGACCTGCCGCCCATCACCCTGCGGGACCTGCGCCACGTGGCCGCGACGCTCACGCACGGAGGCGGTGGCGACATCCACACCGTTAAGGAGACGCTCCGGCACTCCACCATCACGCTGACCTCGGACACGTACACGAGCCTGCTCCCCGAGCTGGACCGTGAGATCGCCGAGAAGGCGGCGAAGCTGATTCCCCGGTCCCGTCCGGCAGGCGACGAGACCGTCGCCTGAGCGAAGCCTCTGCCCGCCCGCTCACGCTTGGTGTCAAAGCAGGTCTCTCCACCACAGCGATCTCGCAAGTACCGGCGCCGGGCGGTACCTGGAGTAGCGTGGTGAGCGCGAGGCGATTCCCGTGTTCGCAACGCATCCCGAACGGGTGGTCCGCTCATGGCCGACTCCGACATATCCCATGCTTCCCGGCATCTGCCAAGTGGTGTACACCATGCCGTGCGACCGGGGAGCGCATTGCTCCGGCTGGAGACGACGGCATCACGCGAAGGCGTCCTCGACGGTGCATGGTGGCCACGGTCGCGGGACATCGGAGCCGAGTTGCCCGCGCTGCTGAGCGCCCTCGCCGAGCACTTGGGCCCTCTGAGCCGGGTCGGGCTGGACGCCACAGCTTGGGAGGGGCTCCCGACGCGGATCGTCATCGACGACCGCGTGGTGCACGTGGACCTTCCCAGTGGGTGATGGCACCATCTTGATCACCCGGGGCGACAGGGACCACTTCTCGCTGCTGGTCATCCCCCCGGAGGCGACGCCCGAGGCCGCTCACGCGGCGATGGCGCAGGCCGTCCTGGCCGGCAACGTCAGCTCTGCGGAGCAGATCCTCATCGACACAGGAGGCGGGCAGACGGCGTCGGGCTGATGAGTCGCCGCAGGCGGGGCAGACTCGGCGGTGCGGTCAGCCGCGCCACTCCACCAGGAGCAGCGTCGCATCGTCCGTGGTCTGGCCGCCCCGTGCCCGCTTGAGTGTGTGCGACAGGGCACGCGCCACCGCCCGGACCCCGCGGCCGGTTCTCTCCAGCCCGTTCACCCAGTCGATCAACTGCTCCTCCCCGAACTGCTCCTCGCCCGTCGCGTGCTCCTCGATCAGCCCGTCGGTGAAGCACAGGACGCGGTCTCCCCGTTCCAACCGCAGCGCACTTACCTCCGGCTCCGCACCGCCAAGGCCCACGGGGAGAGTCGTCGGGCCGACCAGTCGGCGCGTGACACGGTGGTCGCGGACGAGTATCGGTGCGGGGTGTCCGGCGTTGACCCACTGCAGGTGGCCCGTCGTCGTGTCCAGCCGCATCATCTGCGCGGTGACGAAGTGGTCGGCGCCGAACTGCTTCGCCACGGCGTCGTCCATGAAGGCGTAGATCTCCGTCAGGCCGGTGCTCAGGCGGCGGGCGTAGCGGTACGCGCCGATGGCCACGGTGGCCATCGTGGCCGCGCCGAGGCCGTGCCCCATCGCGTCGATCATGGCCAGGTGGAGGACGTCGCCGTTGAGCGCGTAGTCGAAGCTGTCCCCCGCCACGTCGTACGCGGGCTCCAGGACTCCGGCCAGGGCGACGCGCGGCATGATCATGGCCAGGGGCGGCAGCAGCGCCCACTGGATCTCGGCGGCCACGCTCATCGGTTCACGGCGTCGGGTACGGAAGGACAGGTCGGAATATCCGTGCTTGGTCACCAGCAGGTCGGCCACCAGAGCGGAGAGCCGGCGCAGCATGCGGCGGTCGTCGTCGTCGACCCGGTCCAGCGTCACGGCCATGACGCCCACCTGGTCGCCGCCGTCGAGCAGCGGCAGGTGGACGCGTACGCCGTCACCCTCGGGCAGCTCGACGGGCAGCGCACCGAGAAAGCAGCGGCCCGCGGCGGAATCGTCAATCACCTGCGGGCCCCCGTCCGTGAGGCCCTCGCCGGGCAAGGGGACGAGCAGCAGCTGGCCGTAGTCCTGCAGCAGGATCTGCGGACGGCGGCCCCCCAGCCGCTCCATCATGTCGGCGACCAGTGGGCCGACGAGGTGGGGCGGAAGCTCATGCGCGCGATCGAGAACCGTCCCCAGGAGCGCTTCCCCGAAGCTCTCGGAGCGGTCCGCGCGCGGTTCGGCCGTCATCCGCTCACCCAACGTGATCCACGCGGACGCGGGCGGCGGCGGTGGCCGACGAAAGAGCTGCCTGTCCCATCAGTCCATCATGGGCCGTTCCGCTGCCTGGCGCTCTCCTGGCCGTGGCCGTCCTCGACGCGGGCCAGGATGCACTGAGCCGACTGCGTGTTCCAGGGATCGGCGGCGGCCGTCAGCAGCCGACCGGCCGTTCCCGTCGGCTCGTCGGGCGGGATGACCAGCAGCTCCCAGCGCCCCACGGTGCCGCACTCCAGGGTGATGGCATGCGCTTCGTCGGCGGCCTCGCTCAGGAGGACCTCGATCACGTGGTCGGGCGCCGGCACCGTTCCCGGGGCGTCGGGCCACGCGGCAGTCCCCACCGTGACGCGGGTGACCGTACCGTGGCCGGGGTCCAACGAGCCCACGAGGGCGGGCAACTCCAGCTCCAGGACGTCACAGCGCGGCCACCATGCTCCGTCGAGCGGGCCGTGGCTGGACTCCGGGGTGAGGCTCAACCGCGCCAGCGGCATCCGGTACGTGTGCTCGTCATCCGTTGGCATACCTTCGGCGGGCGGTGTGAGGGAGTCCATCGTGCGATCCCGTCCCGGGCAGTGAAGGCGCTGCCCTCGTTCGTCACTCGCCGGGAACGGCGCCGCCAGATCGTGCGCCCGACATGCTCTCGGTGTCTCCCAGGCTACGCCCGGCCCGGGCCCAAGGCCGGAGGCGCCGGTACAGGCGCGTTCTCCTGGAAGAGGACCAGCACGCAGGGTGCGCCCAGACCGGGCAACCCCACCATCTCTCCGCAATTTCGCCAGCCCCAGGACTCGAAGGCGGCCTGGCCGGCCTGGTCTGCCGGACGGATCAGGGCGACTCCGAGCGCGGTGCGCCGGTCGGCCAGCAGACGCTGTTGCAGACGGCGACCGATGTCTCGGCGCTGGGCGTGATGATGCGCAACGACCTGGGTGAGGAGCAGGAACCGGGCACAGCCGGTGAGCCGCTGGACGCTCTCCTGCAACCCCCGCTCCGAGCGGGCACCGGGACCCACCGGGAATCCGAAGGCACACCCCACCAGCACCGTCGTTTCGGCGACCAGCAACGCAAAGCCGGGCCGTCGGGCGCTGATGACAAGCCGCCCCAAGAAGTCGCCCCGCTCCCGGTCCGTGCTCGCTGACAAGCCCGCGACGGGTTCCACGGCCAGGTCGGCGATGTCCTCGCTCAGGTCCTCCGCCTGCCAGCGGGTCAGGCGGCGGAGACGGATCCCGTCCTTCACTACAGGTGCACCGACCAGGCCGCCGCCGCCCTGCTGCTCGTCGGCCGACGGAGACGCACCCGGCACCTCACTGAGCAGGGAGGCGGAGCCGGTGACGGCGAGAAGTCGGGTGATCTGGGCGCACGGATGGTGCAGCCGCACGAAAGCATGCGCCCGGTCCGCGTGTTGCGACGCCGTCAGGAAGACGTCCAGGCCCTGGGAGTCACAGAAGCCGACGGTGGTGAGATCGACGTCGATGCCGGTCACGCCGTCGCGCAGGCACTGCTCCAGCGCGGCCCGCAACAGGGGAGCCGTGGCGGGTCCGATCGCGCCGACGAGCGTGACGAGGGCCCGCTCTCCCCGGTCACGCCGGTGGATGTCCAGCCGCTGCACGACCGTCACGCCGCCCCTCGGCAGGGAAACGCGATAACCAGGGAGGGTCGCGGAGTTGCTGTGATCGCGGTGGCCATGATGCCGACCCGTCTCCGCACCGTCCGCTCGGGCGGCCCGGGTTTTCGTCTCTCGCCGAGGACGACCCGACAGGAGAGTCGGAGTGCGTGACGCCCTCGGTACTTTCACCGTACGTCGCCGGCAACCGGAAATCTGGCGCCGGACAGACTCATCCGAGCCGAGCACACCGCCTGCCGAACGGGTCCATGGAGACATCCGCGGCAGACGGCCCACTCGTGGGGCACTCTGCTTGACCCCATACCTACGGGGTATCCACCGCCGCCGGGCCCAAGCACGTTCCGCAGGTCACGGGCACATCCGCTCACGCATCGCTCACGCACGGGCCTGAAAACGAAGCAGCGCCCGAGCCGACCGAAGCCGACTCAGGCGCTGCGTAGCAGGTCAGGGGCCATATCCCCCGCCTACCAGCCGTAGGCCCTGTGGGACTCGAACCCACAACCAATGGATTAAAAGTCCACTGCTCTGCCAATTGAGCTAAGGGCCCAGGCGATGTTGCCTCCCCGAGCATAGCGGGACGTGGCCGTGTCTCCGATCGGGTATCGGGGACACGGCCCTGTCAGTGGTCGGGAAGGGGAAGGAAACGGGCGCTTCGGACGGCGTTTTCGCGCGTGGTGAATGTGGAAGGGCCCCGTGACATCGCGTGTCACGGGGCCCTTCGTCACTTCAGAGGGACTCAGCCGTTGCGCTTCCAGCGCGGCTTGTCCTCGCGGCGGCCGAAGGAGCCGCCGCCGCGGTGGTCGTCACGGCGGCCGTACGGGCGGTCGTGGCCGCCGGTGCGGAAGCCCGGGCGGTCGTCGCGGCGGTCGCGGTTGAACGGACGGTCGCTGCCACGGTGCCCGCCGCGCTCGTCACGCCCACGGAAGCCGCCCCGGTCGTCGCGGCGCTCGAAGGAACGGCCGGCGCCACGGTCACGGTCACGGTCGCGGTTGAAACCACCGCGGTCGTCACGGCGCTCGAAGGAGCGGCCGGCGCCACGGTCACGGG